>CAZQHM010000010.1:27403-76007 GCA_964593355.1 uncultured Myxococcales bacterium | reverse complement strand
AACGTCCCCCGGGCCCCCCTCACCACTCCCCCCACAACCAATAGCAACCACACCAATGCAAATAAATGGAAATAGAGAAACTCGCAAAGTCACCCCCAGCTAAACAGAAGCTGTCAGCTCCCAACCACCCCGAAACACCACCACCACCTCGGGGACCGAGTTTATGGCACCCACTGACACTAAGTCAAGCCGCACCAGGCACCGAGCGCAATGCCGCAGACCCTCAATCTCTGACATTTCGGACCACGACGTTTCGGGAACAGCACCAAGTGGAAAAGTGGCCGCACTGAATCACCTCTCCCGCCCCGGGAGAGGCCGGCCCGCAGGGCCGCGTGAGGGCCGCGTGAGGGCCGCGTGAGGGCCGGGTGAGGGCCGCCGCACTGAATCACCTCTCCCGCCCCGGGAGAGGTCGGCCCGCAGGGCCGGGTGAGGGCCGCGTGAGGGCCACCAGCGCCAAGAACTACCCACACCCCCCTGAAACACCGGCCTTCTTCTTGACCTTGACCTTCTTCTCGTGAGGAGGAACCGCCACACCAGACAACGGATTGGGCCTCGCCAGCCGCCCACCATTCACCATCTCCGCCTTACCGCCAAGCGGAGGCTCAACAAAGCCCCCGTCGGGATGGGCAGCGTAGCATCCGGAACCCACCGAGCGCTCGAAGACATAACGCAGACGCTCCTCGTCCTCAGGGATCTCAGGCAGTCTCTTCGCTACTTCGGACGCCGGAGGATAGATGCTCAACCAATTATTGATTCCACCCTCGATAATGTAAACATTAGCCACACCGCGTCCTACCAAAATCCTGTAGGCATCGGTAGCCATACGTTCCCCATTTGACACCAAAAACACTATACTATTTTCTGGGAGTGCTTTCAGTTGTCGCACAAATGGCTCACTCTCAAGTTCCTTGATATCAACCCTTTTGGAGCCATAGATATTAAAATCATTAAAGTCGGATTCAGTCCTGATATCGATCACGGTAACATAGACCGACGTATCCCAAAGCCATTCCACAACCTCTGCAGGACTCACGTATGGATCCCTGTTATCCACCGTCACACCGCTCGCTAACGCTGCCTTCATATACTTCTCGTCGGGTGATGGCTGGCCATTTACCGTCAGGAATAATCCCAATGCAACAAGCATCCCAGCCCCGGCCATGTAGAACTTGTTAGACGGCTTGTATTTCATCTCTGATGCAGCAACTCTTCGCCCAAAGAAGGCCTCGGATAGCTCCGCCCCATAGAACATAACGATAGCCATTACTGCCAGCAATAGAAACACAACCCCAATTGGTATTCCAAATACCTCATCGAGAGTCATTCGCCCAAAACTTGTTGAGTACCAAAACTGAGTCAGAGAATCCGCACTGAAAGTCTCGTTAAAAACGCCTATCCCAAGAACCACGCCAAGCAGGAACATCACGCCATCCAGCTTCAAAGTAGATGCCGCAACCACCGATGTACCCGGGCAAAAGCCACCCACAATGAACCCCACCCCCATGATCAAGCCACCGATGATCCCCGGCGCCAGGAAGGTCGGCGGCACAAAGACTCGATCGAAATCCAGCAGGCCCACCGAACTGGCCAGAAGCACCAGCCCCGCAGCAACCACGATGCCCGTGAACATCACCTTCAGCACCGTCATCTCTCTTAGGTAGAACTGCCCCGCAAGCTTCCGGGAATCGCCGAACCCCGCCAGCTCAAGCACAAACCCGAAAGCAAACCCCAGTCCCAAAAATACCAGGTAATAAGGGATGGTCCCCGCAATCTCGCTGATATGCCATGGTGCCATGGTACCCCCCTATACCCAAAGCCGACGAACGAACCACGCCAGCAGATAGCCGCCAGCGAAGACCGCAAACATGAATGCAAAACTGCCCGCAGATAATACCGCCCCGCCACTCAAGGCCTGACCTGACGTGCACCCCCTGGATATCCTCGCCCCATACCCCATAATCGCACCGCCGACCAGCGCCAGAATAAGCCTCGTCCCATTGCTTATCCTCGGCCCCTTCCTCACCTCCGGTCTCACACGACGGTTGATAAGCCCCGAGGCAAGGCCCCCAAGGAATGTCCCAAGCAGCATGAACACAGATGGGTCAAACAGCGGGTTCCGCTCTCCACCACCCTTCTCAGCCAGTATCCTCGTCCGGTCTACATGGTCCTGAGCAACCACCTTCATCACCGCTGTCTGCACGTTCGACACCGCCCCCGAAGCCCCCAACCCCGCACCCGTCAACATAAACGCAGCGAACAGCACGACCCCCAGCAATACACCGGCAACGTATGGGTTGATGTGGGCCCTGGGCCCTTTTCCACTACTCATGGCTACCTCCCGGGCGCACAGCGCCTTCATGCTCAACAGGAACCTCCTCATGACCATCAATCATCGCCATAAGGTTAGAGAAAACGGTGTGTCCAGTCGTTATGAGATACATATGTAGAATAAGAAAAACCAGGAACAACCAAGACCCAAGATTGTGCAGCGGACTCAGCATACCAAGACCCCCGGCCCACTCCACCCACTCCGGCTTCCACGAAGCAACCCCCATCAGAATCCCCGTCACAACCTGGAAGGGCATCAGCACGTTCAGCAACGCCAGGTAGGTCATCTGCTGCATCACGTTCAGCTTGTTCTCGGGACTCTTCTTATCCGGATGCGGAGCTCCCTCAAATATTCCACGAGTATAGTAACTGATCTGCATCTGGAACCGACGTGCAAAGCTGTTAGGATCAGGTATGAAATTCTTAATCCAACCGCTCGCCACATGGAAGAATAAGGCAAGAAATCCGTTGATCAACATCACGGCAGCGAAAGCGTTATGCAGACGCACGGCCAAGGCAAATCCAAGAACCCCAAACTCTCCACCAGTGTGGATCTCCATACCAGTGAGAATAAGGAAAATAACGCTTATGGCCATAAGCCAGTGCCAGATTCGCTCGTATGTCGAATACATATACACTCGCTCCATTGGACCGTGCGCTGCGATTCGTCGCTTCCTTGTGATGAATCGGTAACCACCATGAACAGCAATTCCAGAGAGTACCATTCCTAAGAGCAGAAATCCGATAAGATCTGTCCACCCAGCACGGCTGTACCCGAGAACATATAAATCCTTGACGCTCTGCGATCTCACCCACGAGAGCCCTCCCTCCACAACCTGTACCTCACCGCCCAGCAGCTTCGACGCCCCTTCGCCCGCCACCCACGTCGCTCCCGACGGAACGAAGGGCGATAGCGGAACATCTAACGTCAATCTGGAATCCGATGAGTGGCAGGCTGAACACTCCCTGACTACCCGCTCGCCACCCATTATTCCATGTGAAACCGCATGGGCATCCACCAGCCCCACTATCTCCGCCCCCTCAACACCCACCATCGCAAGCCGGGAAGCAATGGCCGCCACCTTCTGCTCACTGTCCAGCCACAACTCCGCCTCGCTCAACGTCCCATCCCCATCCCCGTCGAACAATGCCAGCAGATCACCCGGATACTTACCATCCACCAACCACGCCTCCCGAACCTTCTCGAAAGGCACCACCTCACCCCCGGAACGCCACTGCCACCTCGTAACCATGTTGAAAGCATCAAGAACCGCAGCCCCATCACCCTCCCGCTCAAGAAGCACGTACGGAACCAAGCCGTGCACAACCTTCTCATGCAGACAGCTCTTGTCCGCCTCGTCGACGCAACGCCACGACGCTACCCCGTTGCCCTCCAGCGTCACCACGGTCTCGTCCACGCTCTTCAGCGTTGGAGCGTTCATCTTCGGAGCGTGACACACGGTGCACGATACCGCCGCCATATGCCGCTCCTTCTGTGGAAGGAAATCGTGCTCGGCCCCCGGGTTGTGACACGAGGTGCATGTCTCCGTCACCAGACTATGGTTCGGACGATCAAGATAGGCCCCCACCGCAGGCCTACGCGGGTCGTACTTCAAGTGCGCCAATGCACCCTGCTGACGCTTGGCCTGCCCGAGGTCGTTGGCAGAATGGTGACACGCTGCACAGGTCAACTGCCGCTGAGCATGCACATCCCACGGCTCCAGCCAATCCCCACGCTCCCTCACATTCACGTGGCTGGCCCTCACAAACTCCCCAGAAAAGATCGCCCCCGTCAGCTTCGTAAGGTCGAACCGCTGCCCCAACTTGTCCGTCACCGGCTCAATAGCCAGCTCCTTGGGCAGCGCCAGAGGCTCCCGCCCAGTGTGAACAATGCCATGGCACCGACCACAACTGGCCGGGTCCGTACCAACCAGCATCGACCGCCCCCTCTTCACCATCCCGTTCTCGTCAAAGGCCTCCTCAGGCCAACCAGCGGCCCCCTGCGTCGAATGGCACTTGAAGCAGTCCGCCTCAACCCCCTTCGCATGGTGACTCGAGGTCTCCTCTATGAATCCAACATCGTGACACTGACCACAGGTCTTCCTGGCATCGGCCCCCTCGGCCGGAGGAGCCAGAACCTTCCCGTCCGACCCCAGCGGCAAAAAGGCCGGGTGCATCCCACTGCCCCACTTCACATCCGGGACCAGTTCCACAGGTCCGCTGGGCTCAGCCTCGTCACTGCCCCACGCCGACCCCACCAACACAAGGAAGAGGCCAACCAGTGTCATCGCTGTGAGAGTTCTACCCCTGATAATCATGGCCTGCCTCCACTCAAGATCGGATCCTCGGAGTACCCCAACGCCTTCCAGTCCATTCTGCCACCGGCGCCATGACAATCATTGCAGTTCAAAGCCCTCCGCTTCTCTACAACCATGTGCGAGAGAGGCCAATACATCACCGAATCGGCAAAACCGTACTTACCACTATACTGAATCCCAACAAACTCTGAGCCCAACCGCAACGCCTTGTCCCAGTCGAACTCCCTCCAGTAGCCCCCCTCCCCCGAGGTCACGGGCTGCAAGAAAGTCTTATGCTCCAGATCATAAGGGTGACGTCCCTTGTGAAGCTTAAAGGGATAAATCTTGGCTTCAGGATCCATGATATCTCCACCAGGAGCATTCAGCGCAGTCTCCTTGTCAGGGTCAATCTTATCGCCCAATAGATACCTTTCATTTGTTTTATTCCACCATAAATATGTCGGCACCACGTCCTGATCATAGGAGAATTCGCCCTTTATCTTCATATAATGATGCGGATCCTCTTCTCTATTATCATTCCCCGCCTTGCTCCAGTCCCACCACATCTTTGTCGCTACTCTTCTTGCATAGTTTGGTATGTGGCATGTCTCGCATGAGACACTCCGCAGATGCGTGTTCAGGCGCTCATCCACGTGCGGTGCCTTCGTGTGGCAGTCCGTACAACCAACGCTGTTGATGGCATCAACCCCCAAAGACATGGAGCGCCCACGGATTCGGTGCCTCTCGGTCTTGTGACAATCAATGCAGGTCAACCCGGCTCGCCCCATATGAACGTCATCCTCCTCCTTGGGGTTGTCCAACGTATCATCCATGTCCCCATGCTTGACCCCCAAACCTCCGCCTCCGAAACTGTGGCATACTCCGCAGTTTCTCCTGGTTGGCCAGCCAACACCCTTTGCCACCGCCAACAGGTCAACCCCTGGCTTAGGCATTCCTGCCTGGCCCTTGACATAGCCACCTGTTCCATCGTGGCATACAAGACAGTCAACTTTGTGCTTGTCATCAAAGTCAAAGCTGGCGTCCTTCCAGCCATAGCCGGCATGACAACTCGTGCAAGAAGCCCAGTTGCCACGGATACCCAGACAGAAGTTGTTGAACAGGTTCTTCTTACCTATCCGCATCTTCCCTTCCCGGCCAGGAATCTCCACCTCATCCCCAAGCCAGTTCCAGTGAGATGTCTTCATCACCTCCGACGCAGCGTCAGGGTGGCACTCCAAACAGGCAGCGGTCACCTGCTCGGGAGACTCAAAGGGCTCGGTGAAGAACGCCGAATGATTCAGATGAGGTCGCACTGTCCGGGTGAAATCCGGCCCTGGACCCTTGGTCGGAGGCAGCCCCGGCGCAAACCAGATGGCATACGCAGCCACTGTCAGCAGCACAACAAGAACAGCCAGAACCCATCCCTGCTTCAATCTATGCATTCAAACCCCCATTCCCGAGCCCGAACTGCCAGCCTCCGGCCAGCTCGCACTCATAGTGCCTCACGCAAAGCCCCTCACTACGCCCCACACCAACTCCTGCCCCATTTGCCCGTCAATACCACATCACAATCCCTAATTCACCCTGGAAAACAGGCTCTCCCGTAAATCGAACCCGAATGCACGCCTGGAGAGCTTCAACACCGGCGGGCTTTGTACACGCTTAAAAACACTTCTCTCAATGGCCCTTAGTAACTCCACGGCATAAGCCTCGAATTCACCTGCAGTCATCTTGTCGTACACACTCTTGCTCCCCCGGACCGGACCCCACCGTGACGCATTGAGCTTCCGTAATCCAAAAAGGTTACGCAATTCTTCAGGGGTTCGGCCGAATTCTATCAGCTCCACCCCCATGGGGGACTCCACATCGTAATCGAACGGATCTCCCAACCCCAGGTTGACATCCTGCGCATCGGATAACTCAGCCGACGGCGTAATGTCAATGATTCCTCGGGGAATCACCTCGCCCCAACGATCGTTCACCCACCCTGCCAGCCGGTAGACATCACTCTTGCTGATGTCCCCGATGGTCATCACCGCTCCTATCAGATCCCCGTACAGCGTAGCGTAACCCCTCTGAAACTCCGTCTTGTTCCCGTTGCCCACCACCAGACGCCCCCGCTCCTGCGCCCACGTCATCAACACGTTCCCTCGCTCGCGCGCCTGAACATTTTCAAATGTCAGCCCACCCATGGCCACCCCCGACGCCTCCTCATAGACCCGCTTCTTCAGCCTCACCACCTCCTCGATGGGAGAAACCACGTACTCGCACCCCAATCCCTCAGCCATCCTCGCCGCAAGCCCCCGGGTCGTGGCACTGCTGAACATGGAAGGCATGTTGATACACAAGACCGACTCGGGCCCCAACGCCCGGACTAAGAAGGCCGTATTCAACGCCGAATCAATCCCGCCGGACAGCCCAACAACCGCCCCGGTCTGCCCCGTTCGGGCAAAGAACTGCCTGATGCCGAACTCCAGCCCAGCCGCCAACTCGTCCAAGGGCGCCATGCCACCGCTCATAGGCCCCTCACCAAGATAGAAGAGCCCCTCCTCAAACGCCGGACACCTCATGCCACACTGGCCAGCGGCATCCAGATAGAAACTCGCCCCGTCAAATAGAATGACGTTCTTCCCGTTGTCCTGCGCCCCTACGGTGTTCACGTACAACAAAGGACACCCCGTCTCCTTCACCCGCCGCCTTGCTACCTCAAGCCGCTCATCAAACTTTCCCACGTGGAACGGCGATGAGTTGATGACCACCAGCAGCTCAGCCCCAGCCCCAGCCAACATCCTCGACGGCTTCACCAGCGAGTCGTCATCCCACATGTCCTGGCAGACAAGCACCCCCACCCGCCCCGCACCCCCAGGCAGCTCCACGGGCACTACATCCCTGGGCTCCTGAGCCGTGAAATACCTCGAATCCTCCAGCACCCCCTCGTTAACCAGCAGAGTCTTGGCACCCACCCGCAGAACTCTACCCCCGCTCATCACCACATAGGTGTTCCTGGCCCCTGGCTGAACCGCCCCTGCCGCGGGCGCCACCAAACCAACCACCGCAACAATGTTCCCCACCCGGGGCACCACATCCCGCATCAAAACCCCGTAGCTCGACTCAACTATCGCCGGGTTCCGCTGATGATCACCGATGCAGTATCCGCTGATACAGTCCTCCGGAAACACCACCAGTTCCGCACCCGCCGCCTCTGCCCTCCCTATCCACTCCAACACCCGCTCGGCATTCTCCCCCAAACGCCCCGGCCTGGGATTGAACTGCGCTACTGCTACCTTCGATATGCTCACTCACGCCCCCACATGTTCCTTGTCACAACCTTTCACCACCAATGCCCCAACTGCCGAAGAAGCGGGGGCACAGGCCACCCTCGCAAACCGGACATCCGCCACGCAACCGGTCACGCCCCAAACAATCCCTGGCCAACTCCGCCCCCGCTGGCTATCCTAACGCCCCAGTGGCAGCGGAAGAAGCATCACTTATCATGTTTCGTCGCCTACAGTCTATCCCGCTGTGTGCAGGGACCGAGGGAACCATGGGCAAAGGACTCCACCTGGTTATTGTTTTGGCCGCTCTCTCCCTCACCGCATGCGGTCCCCCATCCCTGGGGCCCCCAATTGTCCCCCCGCTCACAGCCAAGGAAGCCGAAGCCATTAAGCAGGTCCAACTGGCCGTCCAACTCTCCGATGACCTCGGTGAAAAAATCTGGCCCGGATTCCATGTTGCAGAGGTGCCGATACTCCTATTCAGACCAGGAAAACGCAGCTTCCTCCTCATGGCACCGCCGCATGCCGTGCCCCCCAATGCCAAGCCCTTCTCCGCTGCCGGCATCCACATCCCCGCTTATGCCCTGCCCTCCTCACAAATCCACACGAGCCCCAGGACCCCCTTCTCCCAAGACTTCCCCCTGGGACAGCTCAAGGCTTTCCTCGTCCGCCACGACGATGCATCCCAGCCCGAAGCCTTCTTCAGGCTCCTCGTACATGAACGTTTCCACCACCTCCAGCACACCCAGTTCGCCAAACGAACCTACCCCGAACAGTGCCGCTATCCCTACGAAAACACCAGCCACGCTGCCCTCGTTCGCGCAGAAGACATCCTCTCGTCCAAGATCCTCACCCTGGCCAACGATGACGGTGACTCCTTCGAAACCCTCTTCATCGAATACCTCGCCCTCCGAAAACAGAGGCTCGACTCCCCCGATGGGGCCGTTGCCGGTGAACTCGAAGACTGGGAAGAGGTCATGGAGGGAACCGCACGCTACGTTGAAGAAAGCTACGCCGCCGCCGCTGGCTGGTCCTCCGAAGAAGAGGCCACCAGGACCATCCTCAACTACCTCGCCTCCTTTGACCCGAGAAGCCTCCAGAAATGGAAGTACTACCGCACCGGCCTGGCCCTTGCCATGGCCCTCGACAAACTCAACCTGAACCAGTGGAAAGACTACTGCTCACAAGACTCGTGCCTCCTCCGATTCGCTCTCAAATTCCTCGCCGCAAGGATGGCCGAAGTCACTCAAGACAACATCGACAAACACACAAACATCCCCCAGGACCAGCAAACCATCGTCCAGAACCGTATCGCCGAGTACCTCGCATCGGAAAAAGAGGTCCTGGAGAAATGGCCCACACAGGGCGAATTCCGATTCCTCCTCACCCTGAACGCCAAAGGCAACGGATACTACAGCGCCCGGGGCGTTACCTTCATGCTCCCCGATTGCTCTCGCATGGTCTCCGGTGTTATCGCCTACGTCGATCGCACCTTCGGGCTTGAGATAAGAAACCGTTCCATACGTATGCAGAACAAGGAGAACAAGTCTGTTCTCGAATTCTACACGGATATTACGTCAGATATTGTGATTGACGGCGCCCCCTGGAATGACCGTAATAGCGAAATTAACTTTCAACACTCCCTGACCCTCAAGTTCGACTCCTTTGAACTCAACATCGCCGGATGCGGAACCCTCGTCGCCTCCCCAAAGTCCATATCAATCACCCTCAACGGCCTCGCTGGCAGCAGCCCATGCAGCCAAGGGGCTGGCCCCCCCTGAAGCCGCCCCCTCGAATCAGTTCGCAGGGCCCCAACGCATCCTTGACTTACCCGGGCCAAGTGCTACAGTTTCGCAGGCTTGGAAACGAGGAGGTAGTCCTATGCGTGCCCGTCTACTGTCCACCGCTACACTCATGGGCTTTCTTGCCCCCCTTATGGCAGCCTTCACCCTGGCCTCCTGTGGGGCCATCACCGAGGAAGACCTCATCAAATGGTCGGCCAACGATGAAGGCCTGGCCCGCATCGAAGAGATGATGCAGGACGGTGAGGTGCCTTTTGACAAGAAGGTTCGCGCAATCCAGATCCTTGTCTCCAAAGGCTGGTCCAGCCGCATAAAAGGCATCGTCGACAAATACGAGGACTCCAAAGAACTGGCCAATGTCGTCGTCGGCGAACTCATCAAGACCATGAAGACCGAACCCGGCAAAGAGGCCCTCCTGGCCCGCGACGGCGTCTACGCCCTCATGGGCCAATTGGAAGAGACTCACCTCGAGAAGGCCCAGGTTGAACTCGTCAACTGGATCTTCCAAGGCGTAGAACCCACCATGGACCGAGCCGCCATCTGGGAATCCGTCGAGGGCGGCCGCATGGGCGTTGGTGAACGCATCGGGAACCTCAACCGCCTCAAGGACCTTGGCAAACACGCCGCTGAAAAGGCCCTCATCCTTCTTGAGAAGAGCGTAGAAGTCGAAGGCTTCGGCCTGGTCGATTTCGTAACCTGGTACCTCGAATTCAACGACCCCGAACTCAAGAAGATGGCTTGGCAAGCCCTTGTCAGACAGTTCCAGGCCTCCATGGACCATATGAAAGCCAACGACTCCCTCGATACCGACTTCGTCAAAGAGATCGCCCTGATAAGCCTCTTCAAAGACGTCGACTCGGCACTTTACATCCGGGAGTTCATCAACACAGTCAACGCGCTCAAGAGCCTCTCCCTTACTCAGCGGCTCACCATGCAGTCCACCCTCATCGCCCCCCTGGAAGCCCTCCTTAAGCAGGCAGTCCCAGCTACCGAATACCACAAGTACGCCGACATCGTCCTGGGCCTCAAGACCAAGTTCCTCCAGGAGCTCAGCGACCCGTCCGGAAATCTGGTCTCGACTCAGGCCCTCCTCATCGTCTCTGAAGTTGGCATCCCCGGAATGGACAAGGTCGAACTCATCGTGAAAACCAAGTCCACCGACAAGGACGGCAAAGAGGTCATCCGTAAGGCATGGAAACCCTACCTCCAGAAGTGGGAGCCCGTGGAAGGCGAACCCGGGAAATTCAGACCGGCTTTCAAACTCCATACCTTCATCTTCGGCATGACCAAAGACTACCTTACCCCACTGGTTGACAAAGAGTTCGAGCAACTCACCAAAGAGTTCACCACCAAATGGGAAGCCGAACAGGCCGCCGCCAAAGCCGCAAACCCAGAGGCCAAACCCGCCGACAAGCCTGACTTCCCCCTTGACCCAGCCTTCAGAGAAGAACTTCACAAGAGAATAGACAAAAACATTACGCCACTCGTGGGCAGCTGGAGCAAAAACCCCGTCAAGCTCTCCCAGGCCTTTGCCGTCGCTGGCCTGCGGTTCCTCGCCACCCCCGGCGCCGACGCCGAACTCACCGCCCTCAAGAAGGACACCACAGACCTCTCGGACTACTTCGGCAAAGGCATGACTACCGCAACCCTCGCCGATTACGCCGCCAAGTCTATCGAATACGGCAATAGACTCGTCGCCTTGGAACGAGAGAACCAGAACGCCGAGGTCATCCGCCAGGCCGATATTGTGGCGGTTCGTGATGAGATGCAGGCCGACCTCCTCCTCAACCCCGCCGAACTGGCTAAGAAATACGACGCAATGATAGAAGTCAAAAAGGCGGAAGTGAAGGAAATCAAAGAGCTGCAGGCTCAGCAGCAGAAGCAGCTGGCCAGAGATGCCAGAATGTACTGCATCAACTGCGTCAAGGAACATGTCCCGGTTGGAGATAAAACAAAGCTGGAAATCACAATAAACGATATAACCAAGAAATGCTGGACCGAACTTTATAATAACGTAAAAGACAACATCGATCCAAGCGTAAAACACCCCTTCGATGTCTACAAACTCACAGATGCCCTGTGCCGTAGCGCCGTCACCGTCGGCGTAAACCAGCGTGAACTCCTCCGCAAACACCTCGCCAAAGAGAAGCTTCGCGCATACCTCGGCTCCGTAGCCATGGACACATTCACCCCGCAAGACCCCAAATCCCGCAGCATGACCGACTTCATCAAGAGCGCCAAAGAGAGCTTCGTTGCCGACGGCAAGGTCTCCAAAGAGATGACCCCCAAAGTAACGGAAATCAAAAACTCCGTCTTCGGATACCTCAGGGGTGAGGGATACCAGAAGAAGGCCGAAGAGACCAAGGACCCCTTCAGAGTCCTCCCGGCAGAAATCGACGAGTACGAGCAGACCCTTGAATCCCCCGACGGCTTCGTCCTGGCCAAGCTCTTTGCTGTCTACTACCGAATCGAGTACCGGGAAACACTGGCCCCCACCGCCCCTGGTGAGAAGGGCGAGGTCAAAGAGGTCAACCTCTTCAAGGACGAAGCCAAAGCACGCTTCTCCAAAGAGGCCTTCTTCAAGGAGAACCCCGAAATGCTCGAGTTCCTGGCGGACCACGTCCAGGAGGCCTTCCACGTCCTGGCTGACATGGAGCAGAATCGACCCGATGACCAGCTTCGGGCAACCTGGGCCCTCTCCCAGGAAGAGGTCGACCAGTTCAAGATCGTCGCCGCTGAGATTCGAAAGAGCGTCGACAAGGTCTGGGACGCCGCTGCCACTGAGAAGAAGATAGCCCCCGAAGCCCTTGCCTTCGCGAAAACTCACTATCCCGCCTATTCCATGATGATCACCGCTGTCGTGGAGACCACTCAGGAGCGCTACAACCAGCGAAGAGCGGAGGCCGAGAAGGCGGCAGAAGAAGCCAAGAAGGAAGCGCAGCCCGAGGCCAAGGCCAAGGAGGAGGCCCCAAAAGCCAAAGAAGAGGGGAAAGCCCCAGCCCCCGCCCCTGAGGAGCCGGCAAAAGCCCCTGAGGAGCCGGCAGAGAAGCCCGCTGCGGAACAGCCGGCAGCAGAGAACAAGTAGCTGATGGCAGACTCAACCCCCAGCCCAACACCATCCTCCTGGGCCACCTTCGCTAAGAAGAGAAAGGGCACAAGCCCACTCAGAGAGAGGCCCAACTCCCACGCCACGCTGCTGGTGCTTCTTGCCCTTTCTTCGCTCCTCAACCCCTCCTGCTCAGCTGATCCCACGGCAAGACTCGAACTGCCGCAGTGCGTTCAAGATTTCACCGAGGCCCTCCGCTGGCGCCATATGCCCGTGGCCATGAACTTCGTCGCCCCCGACGGCCGTGACCTCTTCATCAAGGGCGCCCAGAGCGGTATGAAGGGCCTCGAAATCCTTGACTTCGAGGTCCTTGCTATCTCCCCCAACGAAGATGGCAAGTCGGCGCTGGCTACCGTCCAGTTCTCTTTCATGAGAGACGGAGACCTTACCCTCCACCATGGCGTTGAGATTCAACACTGGAGCCTGCGCGACGGACGCTGGGTCATCTTGCGGCAGGTGGCCCATGAAGACCCGGAGGTCCAACCATCCCCCTTCGTCGCTCCTTCGAAAGGTAAACGTTGACATTCTGCCCACCCTAAGCTATTGCACCATGCGGGGTTCTTTTACCCGCTTTTTGGAGGTTGCTCATGGAAACTGTCGGGCGCTACCTGAAAGCCCATCGCGAAAAGGCGGGCATCAAGCTCGAGACCGTCGCTTATAATACCAAGATCCGCTTATCAATCCTTCAAGACCTCGAGAATGATAAAGTCGAGCATCTCCCACAGGGCGTCTTCCTTCGCGGCTACGTGAGGGCTTACTCGGACGCCGTAGGGATCCGATCCGACCGACCGCTGGAACTCCTCGACATGCGCTCCACAGGTGAAACCGAGACCCCCGCCTCACCCTTCGAAGTAGAGATGGCACGCGCCGCAGAGCGCAGCTCCTCCAAGCTACGGTTCGTGGCCATCGTGGCCGCTATACTCGCCCTCACCGTGGCCGGTGCCTGGTACTTCTCGGGCAACGCAGGATCCGACACAACCCAGGTGAGCGGCGCAGCAAACACAGACGTAGACCTGGGTACTACACGAGCCCTCACCCCCCTGGGTCCACCCTCTGAGGCGGCCCCACGCTAACAGATGGCCCCCCAATCCTCGACGCTCCATCGCTCCATCATCCTTGACCTCGACAAATCCAAGTCCAACTGGCAGATCTCAGCCCTGGTGCAGGGCGTTGGGCTCATCCGCCTCAACGCACCCTTCGCCGCTCACCACCCCAAGCTCTTCCCCCCAGGCACAGACCGCCTAACCCTAGCCGACATCGAGTACTCGCCACCACGACCCGGCGCCCCCCACAAAACATCCAAAGTCGAGCCCCTTAAGACTTGGCCCGAAATCAACCAGGAGTTGGGACTGGCCGCTGCCTCAGCGCTCCTCTGCGAATTCCTTCTTCGCTCCACCATCGGCCCCCAAGAGGCCACACCACTGCTCCTCCTGGCCGAAACCCTCCTGGACCACTTCGCCTCCTTCAGACCTCACCCAGCCCTGGCCGCTGCCTACGCACTCCACCGCACCTCTCGCACCCTGGGGTTCATAAGCACCCAGACCAATTGCCCAATCTGCTCTGCCCCTCTCTTCCAAAGCCCCGCCCGCTTTGACCCCCAAAGCGGTGAAGTCTCCTGCAACACCCATAACGTTACACAAGGTCACACCATCGCCTGGCCACCCGAAAAGCTGGCACTCCACCTCGCAGCAAGCGGCGCAGACAACTTCCTTGAGTTCGAAACATCCACCGCACCGCTGCTCCGTCGTTTCGGAACGGGCCTCGCCTGGGCATTCCTCGATGACCTGATACGCCATACCCAGGAACTCGTGGGCCCCATGAAGAGCTGGCGTTTCATGCAGCAGCTACGAACAATGCGGTAGCGTTCTTTCAGAAATCAGGCAGTAGCGCTCCTTCAGAAATCAGCTCGTGAACAGTGCCAATGCAGCCTCAACATCAGCTTCAACCTCCAGAGTCGGTGCCAGCCCCGCTACCGCCGCCCCAGGATCCTTCAAGCCGTTCCCAGACAGTAGTACGACCACCTTCTCCCCCCCCCCTATAGCACCCCGACGCCTCGCCCCCACCAACCCCGCATGCGCCGCTGCCGCCGCAGGCTCAACAAAGAGCCCCCATCGCCCTGCCAATACCCTGATGGACTCGAGTATTTCCGTATCACTCACCACCTCAACCCACCCATCGGACTCGCTCAGTGCCCGCAAGGCACCATCGGCATCCCTGGGATAACCCACGGAGATTGAGTCGGCCAACGTCGAGGCGGTGACGCCAACAACACTCTCCTCCAGTGACTGCCCCCCCTGATACCTCTCAAAAGCGTCTGCTATGGCCCTACTGCCCGAGCTCTGCACTGCAACAACTCTCGGCAGCTTCGTGGTCAATCCGGCCTTAGCTAAATCATAAAAACCCTTATAAATACCCGACAAGATATTACCATCTCCCGTAGAGACAAATACAATATCTGGAACCGCCATCTCCATCTGCCACACAATCTCCAACGAGCAACTCTTCTTGCCCTCCCTGGTCAACGGATTCCAACCTGTGCTTCGATTCACCCAACCCATCTCCCGTGACACAGCAAAAGAGAGGTCGAATGCGTCGTCGTAGCTGCCCTTGACCCGAACCACCCTCGCCCCATACATCTGCAACTGTTGAACCTTCGCCACTGGCGCCCCCCAAGGCACAAACACTGTGGCATCCAAACCGGCATCGGCGCTCAAGCAGGCAAGACTGCACCCCGCATTTCCCGTAGAGGCCGTCGTTATCGGCATCCCACGCCCCGTGGCTGCAATAACCAGGCTGGACCCCCTGTCCTTGAACGAACACGAGGGTAAACGGGTGTCATCCTTGAACCAGACCCCCCCAAGCCCCATCTCCCGCGCCACATCCCCCATCTCAAGCAGCGGCGACGGACCAACCACCTGCCTGAACGGAGAGCCCTCCAGGCCCGGCATCAGTAGATCGCCAAAGGCGAAGATGCCAGACCGGGCCACCTCCACGCATCTCGGCCAAAGCCACCCCGCAGCTGGCGCATCGAAGTCCAGCTCCAACCAAAGGTTCCCGCCGCACCCACAACGGTATATCGGCCATGTCCACTCATACCTTTGCGAACATCTGATACATTCGAAATACATTCAACACCTCGATTCAACAAAGGCCCATCGCCTCAAGCCTAACCCACCTCCTCCCCGCTGTCGAGCCTCCGAAAAGGCCCCACCCCTTCGCTCTCGATCATTTCGGCCGAGGCCCCCAACGCTGGTGGTCGACCCAACCCAAAGGTCCTCCTCACTTCTGACACTCAGCATTATCACTCCTAATTCGCATATTTTTCTAGCATTTAGGTCAGTCGCTTCTCACTAACATAACCTCACAGGTACTAACACCCCTCCCCTGCGTCGCTGAGGCTTGGCCTTGCCTCAGGCCCACGGGATTTTTCCTTGACTTGTGCGGGGCCGTGTCCTAAAGGTTGGTAGGAATTTGTGTGTTCTGGGCGGCCTGGCGCCGCACGACCTGTAACAGGAGAGTCTGACCGATGAAAGCTCTCACTTCGTTTCTTGTTGCATCTGTTCTGGTAGCGGCCATACCTGCCACCTCCACTGCTCAGGATGACGGGCGCAGCCAACTCTTCCTCGGGCTCCTCACGGAGGGACGCTCCCTTGCCGAGCGCGGCCACTACTACGACGCCTGTGTGGCCTTCAACGGGATCCTCGAGAGAGGTGCCCCCGAAGAGGACTATTACAAAGAGGCCGAGTATAATATGGCAGCAAACCTACATAAGTTAGGCTTGGTATACTCTAGTTTCGTGTACTTTAGCCGAATCGCCGACAGCGGCGAGGAGCACCCCTTCTACACCCATGCCATCCCCTGGTTCCTCGCCATGGCCAGGGAGGTGCCTGGCTTCCAGGGGGCACGGCAGTACCTCGCCGGCTACGATTTCGGCTTCTACCCCCCGCAACTCCACAACGAGATTGCCTACGTGGTGGGAGAGTACTACTACGGCGTTGATGACCTCGACGCTGCCCTCGTCTCCCTGGGCCTCGTGGAGAAAGGGGACGAAGAGCTCTTCCTCAAGAGCCTCTACTTGCAGGGCGTCGTCCATGCCAGAAAGAACAGCGCCAAAGAGAGCATGGACGCATTCAGGGAGATCCTCCTCTACATCGAACAGAAAGAGACTATGACCCCCTTCCTAAACCAGATGGCCGCCAGGGCTTCCTTGGCCGCTGCCCGAGTTCTCTACTCGGTGGGCAACGTCCTCGAAGGCCAAGGGAAAGAGGCCAGGGAAGAGTTCCGGCGCTCCGCTGGCCTCTACAACCGCATCGAACGATATAGCACCTACTGGCTGCAAGCCCTCTTCGAGAAGAGCTGGGCACTGTTCCGTATCGGTGACTACGAACGGGCTATGGGTAACCTCCACACCCTCAACTCTCCCTATTTCGAAGAACAGTTCTTCCCCGAGTCTCACTTCCTACAGGCCGTCATCCTCTACACCAATTGCCGCTATGATGACGTCATAACCGTGGTCGACGCCTTCGAAAAGGAGTACTCAGACCTGCGCAAAGAACTCGACACACAGCTCCAGGAGAACGAAGACCCCGCCGACTTCTACTACTGGCTCTCCTCCCTTGGCCAAAAGGGCGCTGGCTTCTCACGAAAACTCAAGAAGATCTTCAACATCGGACTCGCCGACAGGAAGCTCTACCGCCTCTTCACCTTCATCGTCTCGCTCCAGCGCGAAGAGGGGCTGCTCGAAAACATGCGCAGGACCGCCGTTCAGAAAGACCTCGCCGAAAACCTCCTGGGTGAACTCATAACATACAGGGAGTTGGCCATCGGTGAGGTGGGCGAGCAGGCCAAAGACCGCCTCAACTCCAAACGCAAAGAGCTCCAGCGCCTCATCGTCAACGCCATGAAGGTCAAATTCGAGGCCAGCAGAGCCCTCAACCTCATGAACCGCGGAGAACGGGAGCTCACCAAAGAAACCGGCGAGAGCAAAGGCTTCAAAACCGTCAGGGACAGCCGATACCTCGCCTGGCCCTTCGAAGGCGAGTATTGGAAGGACGAACTAGATTCCTACCTTTTTAAGGTCGAAAACCTTTGTCCGGATACACGACCGGTGGAGACGGAGCAGTAAAAGATGAACAAAACCACGACCCTCTTCCTGGCAGCCCTCTTGCTGCTGTCGGGCAGCATTGAAGCCTTGGCCCAAAGTGCCGACAAAGGCCCCAAACTCGATGACTCGGCCCTCCAAAATCCCCCAAAGCCCGACGAGAAGCCCGCAGCGCGCAAGCCCGGGGTTCGAGGCTCCGACGTCTACAGGCAAGGAACCACCCGAACCGACGTGGAGCTCGAAGACCTCATCAAGCAGCTCTCGGCAATCATCCAGTACTCCGAGGACGACGACGAGGAGAAGCCCAAAGCATACGGAAACCTTGGCCTCCTCTACTGGGAAAAATCCGAATCCTACTACAACCAAGCCAACTCCGATGAGATGCGCAAAGCCATGCTGGTCGCCGTCGACTCGGACAACATGGCGGAGCTGGAGCGCCTGAAGGGCGAACAGCAGAAGCTCATGGACCTCCAGGTCGAGTGGCGCCGAAAGGCAATCAAGGTCTACAAGGCTATCGAGGAAAAATATAGCACCTACCCCAAAATTGATATGGTCCTGTTTTATTTGGGCGTTTCTCTCAACCAAGTAGAAGAATACGAAGAGGCTTTCCAGTACTTCAAGAAGCTCGTAACCCAATTCCCTGGCTCCACATATATCCCCGACGGCCTCGTCAACCTCGGCGACTACTACTTCGACCAAGCCCAGTTTCCCACTGCCATAGAGTTCTACAAGAGAGTTGAGAAGTTTGAAGACCACAAGATATTTAGCTATGCCCTTTATCGACAAGCATGGGCGTACTATAACATGCAGGACTACCAGGAATCGTTTAAGAAGTTTATCGGCGTAATCAACTACCAGGACGAAATTGAAGCGAAAGGCGGAGTCCCCAAGCTCTCCCTCAAAGAGCAGGCCCTGGAAGATATCGTCCTCGCCTACACCCACATAGGCAGCGAAAAAGAGGCCATGGAGTTCTTCAAGAAGATCTCACCCAATAACTACATGGCGCTCTCCGCTAACCTGGCCGCCAACTACCTGGAGAACGGCAGGGCCGAACAGTCCATATTCCTCTTCAAGCAGGTCATCTCCAAAGAGCCGGCATCCCCCAAGGTTCTCGAGTACCAATTCCTCATTGCTACTGCTGCCGAAATCCTCTCCAAGAACGACAAGAAGCTCCTGGAGAGAGAACTGGACACCCTTGCCGCAACCTACTCCTCCTTCGTTACCGCCCACCCCGAAGTGGCGGCAAAGATGGGAGAGAAGGTCCAGTTCTTATTCCTTCAGATCTCCATTGCATATCACAAAGAATTCGAGACAACCAAGAAAACCGATGCGCTGGAGCTTACACAGAAGGCCTACGAGTACCTTATTAAATTCTTCCCAGAGGGGCGTGGCAACTACGAGACCCAGTACAACCACGCCACCCTCCTCTATCAGCTCGGCAAGTTCGAAAAGGCCGCCGCAGCCTTCGATGCCCTCTACCTGGCCGACCCCAAAGGCAAATACGCCGGAGACGCCATCTCCTTCTCCGTACGAAGCTATTTCAAGCAGTTCGGAGCAACCCTGGCCGCCAAAGCCGTGGCCGATAGCGACGACCTGCCACGGTCCGAACTCACTGAGGCCGAAGCGGGCTTCATAGTAGCCTGCGACCGCCTCCTTGAGCACGGCGGCGGTGACCCCGAAGATATGGTCCAGGCCATGCTCACCCCCGTCTACGTCTACTACAACAAGAACCAGTTCCCCGAAGCAGGCCAACGCTCCGCTCGCTTCATCGAGGCCTATCCCAAATCCCCCGAAGCTACCGACGCCGCGATGGTACTCCTCTCCTCCTACGCACTGGCCAAAGATATCCCATCCCTCAACACCTGGGCCGATAAGATCTTCGCCATGCCCGACCTCGCTCAAGGCAAGGTGCTCATCGTTATCCAGAAGATCCGCAACGAGGCCAAGTTCAACCGCTGCTTCGAGTACGAGTTCCGCAAGGAGTTCGAGTCTGCGGCTGAATGCTTCCTGGAATACTCACGCCTCTTCCCCAAATCCGACCTCATCGACAAGGCCTACCTCAACGCAGGTATAAATTTCGGCAAGGCTCGCAAGTATGAGCAGGCCCTGAAAGTCAACGAATACCTCTACAACTGCTGCGCAAAGAGCAGCAAGTTCGGTCCAAGAGCCCTCTACAACATCGCCCAGACCTACCAGGCAGCAGGTGTCTACGATACCGCCGCCCAGTACTTCGAAGAGTTCTTCAAACGGCACCCCAAAGAGCCCGTGGCGGAACAGGCCATCTTCCGCGCCGCCTCCCTGCGCCGAGCCTTGGGACAGTATGACCAGGCTATCAAGAACTATGAGATTATTTTTAAGAGTTTCAAGAAAGACTCCAGGATTCCCGCCATGGTGCTCGATATCGGTTCAATGTATTCACTTAAGCAGGAATACAAAAAGGCCGATACTCAGTTCAGAAAGTATATTAAATCCTTCGGCAAGACCGGTGGATACTCCCTGCTCCTCGAAGCACACCGCAACCTTGGTGAAGTGCTCCTTGCCCAGCGCAAATACGACGACGCTCGAAAGAGCTTCGTCGAGGTAATCAAGGCCTTCGGAACAATCCCCAAGGAAGAGCGCGGCAAACTCTCAGGCAGAGCAGTCTTTGCCCTCGCCTGGGCCTACTTCAACCTTGGCGACGACCTCTATGATCAGGCCGCAAAAATCAAGTATACCCGCGCCAACCTCCAGGCCGCGACCACCCAGAAGCTCACCCTCGTTGACCAGGGTGACCAATACTTCAAAGTGGTGAGAGACCTCGGTTCCCCCTACTGGACGGTTCTCTCCTACTACCGCCAGGGGCAAGCCAATGAGAAGTTCGCCTACGACCTGGAGAAATCGCCCCTACCCGGTGGCATGAGCGATGACGAACGGGCCGACTATCTGCAGAAACTCGCTGACTTCACAAATCAATACCGGCAGGCCGCCGCAGCCTTCTACTCCAAATGCCTCGACGAGGCCACGTCAGCCAAGATCTTCAACGAATTCACCGAAAAGGCCGAAGCAAGGCTGGCTGAAACCGGGGGCGGAGTCGCCGGTATGTCGGAATACCGCATCAGACCCGACCATCTCGACCTCAACGCCGTCATGCCCCTCTTCAAGGGCAGAGAGGTCAAGGTCTTCGTACCCCAGGATGAGTCCCAAGCCCCCAGCACCAGCCCCTCGACCACATGGCT
Organism: uncultured Myxococcales bacterium; assembly: GCA_964593355.1. GTDB lineage: Bacteria > Myxococcota_A > UBA9042 > CAIXZC01 > CAIXZC01 > CAYTWV01. The sequence goes on along the minus strand of CAZQHM010000010.1, from coordinate 54,883 downwards.
GACCGCAATCAAGATCCCCCTGTGGGAAGTGGCCGCTTCTGAGGGAGGTGACCTGAGATGAAAAAGTCCATCTTCACAGCACTCATTGCACTGTCGTTCATCTGCCCCACTCTCCTCCTGGCCCAGTCCGCCCCGGACAAAGATCCCGAGGCCGCTACCGATGGCGCATCCGAAGGCGGAGCCCCCCTCGAAGTCGGCGGAGATGCTGCAGAAGTCGAGACCGAGAAGGACCCCTTCAACCTGCTGGTCATAACCCTCAACACCAAGCCTGCCGCAGTCCAGCCGGGCTCTCAAGGGGAGCAGGAACTGCTCAAGGCGGCCCAGGAACAGAACCTCCCCGAGGCCTACTTCAACCTCGGAATTGTCTATGTAAGAGCTGGAATGCTCGACCGGGCCTGGGGCTACTTCCAGAAGACCCTGGAGGTCTCCCCAGACTTCTGCGAGGCCATGGCACTCCAAGGTGTCATCGAAATCTCCAGAGGAAAGGCCGCTGACGGTGAGGCCCTCATCAACAAGGCCGTGGAGGTCAACAAGTACTGCTCCCCCGCCCGTAACTACCTCGCCCGAAAATCCATCGCCGACGGCAACTTCGACGAGGCTATCAGACACTGCCGAATCGCCCTGCTTGGTGACCCCTCCAATACTAACGTCTACCTCAACCTCGCCCTGGCCTACTTCAGGAAAGGCAACCTCGAACTGGCAGACTTCGTCATCAAAGAGGGCCTTGTCCACCCCTCCTCAAAAGCCCCACTGCTCAATTTCCGCGGCATCGTAGCACTGAAACGCAACGACGTCCGAGCTGCCTTCCGCTACTTCGAGCAGGCCTATGCCAACGACCCTGGATACGTCGACGCACTCAAGAACCTCGCCGCAGTGGAACTCAACTACAAGTCCTACGATACTGCCCTCGCTAGAATCGATGAGTACCTCAAGCTTGACCCCGAAAACCTGGCATTCCGCATGAGTCGCGCCGTGGCCCTCCGAGGCCTCGGCCGCCTCGATGATGCTAAGGCTCAACTCAAAGCCCTTCGGGCCGCAAACCCCAAGAACTTCGAAATCGCCTACAATGAGTGCATCCTTTTTAATGATTATGTACAAGACTGGAAAGCAGCCCTTGAGCCCTGCGCAAATGCCCTGAGCCTAATTAGTAAAGGCCATAACAAGTTTTCCGAAATGACCCGACGGGTGGGCGGTATCCAGGACACCCTGAAGTTCATGCAGGACGAACCACCACAACCAGACCCAGGGAAACCGGGCGCCCCTCCGGATACAACAGTCCCCGAAGAGAGTCAGCCCAAGGAACCCGAAGAGAAGCCCGCCGAGAAGCCCGCACCGGAAACCACCGGTGACGGAGCCGCTGCCCCGCAAGCCGAGAAGCCGGCGGACGGAGAGGGTGGCGAGGCTGTTCCTAAGTAGTGCGCACCGCGGTCCCCCGAATGCCTCATCATAGTCGGGGAGCCTTGGTGCCCTTGTTGAAAAATTGCGCCGCAAGGAGGCTCGCGCTGGAACCCTTGGCAGGTCCGTGTGTCTGGGCTACCTTGTGCCTTTTTGACGCCGCTGGCATCGCCCAACCGCGGTGCTATGAGGCCAGGAGCGCCACCAGGGGCATCCCTGAGTGGCACCTCACTGGAGAAAGGGCTCCGTAGTTGAACCCCGATTCACTGGGTTTAGCTCTGGATCTCGACGGCAATTGTGCTATTGTTATCCGCTGTGCAGGGGGTGCAACATGACTAGACGGCTTTCTCTCACGCTCTTGGCAGTCTCAATGGCCTTCGGCTTCTTAGCCGCTGACGCGCATGCCCAGAACAAACCGAAGAAGGGCACCCAGGAAGTAGAGGAGCTCACCGATTGGACCGGCCTCGACGTAGGAGCAAAAGTGCTCCGCCCCAGAGGTGACTCCATCGTCATCGGCACCCCGGACACAGGGGCCAGCCTCCTGTACATCCGCCCGGATTTCGTTGACGAGCTCATTCGTTCTGCCGAAGACCTCTAAGAGGATACCTACATGAGCCAAACCAACAATGTGGAAGTCACACTAGTTATTCGCTCCCCGGGCACCGCCGATAGAAAGGTCACCCTCGGCAAGCAAAAGATCCTCCTTGGAAGGGCTCCGGAGTGCGACGTCGTGCTCGAAGAGGCCACCGCCGGCCGTGAACACTGCCGACTCGAAGTCTCACCCGAAGGAACCTGCCGCCTCCACGACCTCGGCACACACGTGGGCACCCTGCTCAACGGTAACCGGGTGGAGAAACAGCTCCTCGCACAGAACGGCGACATCATCGCCATCGGGCAGACAACCATCGACCTCAAGATAAAACGGCCACAGGAGGCCGCCGCCAAGGCCGGAACCGGAAAGAGCTCCAAAGCACAACACAAACGTCGCCCGGTTCTCCACGTCATGCAGCTCTGGGGAGACCGCATTCTCGCTGTCAACCAATTCGAGAATACGGCAAAACATCTCGTACCTACCGCCGCCCTTATTGTAGGGCTTCTTTTTGTTCAGGTATTATTCCTTTGGAATTTTTACTTTGGCCTGAAGTCGCTATATATGGATGGCGTAATTGATGACTATACGCCACAGCTCGTTTCTGCGGTTGTCGTCTTCATTCTGGCAGATATCGCAGCGCTCCTCATGACCTTCGACATCGTCAAATGGCCCAGGAACGCACAGCTCAAATCGGTCACCATCGGGGCAGGTCGCAAGCAAGACTTCTTCGTCCCCGAAGAGATGCTCGGCGCCCCATCCCACAAACTCGTCACCCTATACAAAGGCCAACCAGCCCTCGACCTCTCCTCTCCCGCAATCAAAGGCAAAGTCCTCATCGACGGCCAGGTGCTCTCAATCGATGAGCTGATGAAGACGTCGCTTATCAAAGAGAAGCACTATCTCCCCCTCAACCTCAAAACCAGAGCTAAACTTGAGATCGGGCAGACCAGCTTCCTCGTCCATATGGACCCGCAGCTGGTAGCCCCCAAAGGCGCCCTGCTCCATCACGTTGATGTGCCTATGTTCGTCTCCGCCTCAGGCAGCTTCTTTGTCGTGATCCTCCTCCTCCTCGCTGTTATGGCGGCCCCAAGGAATCAGCCCATCAAGAGAACCAGTGTGGTCAATACCAAGACCTTCGCTACCCTCATCAGGGCCGAAAAAGAGAAGAAACAGCTCCAGGAAGAGAAGAAAGAAGAACAAAAAGAGGAAGAGAAAAAAGAAGAAGAGAAGAAACCCGACGAGAAGGTGCTGCCTACGGAAGTCGAGACCGCCCCAACCAACCAGGATAAGCCCGTGGATGTCAAAAACGAGCCGGTCAAAGTCGAACGGCGCGTGGTGAAGCAGGCTCCTAAACAAACGGTGAAGACCACCCTCACTAACCCCAAGTCCCAGAAAAAGTTCCTATCCATGAGCACCCCAAAGAAGAGCTCATCCAAACGCCCCAAGGGCGTCCTTGCAGCCTTCGAAGATGACCGCATGCGGGCCATCTCCTCCAAACACGGAGAAGCAATGGCGGCCCCCCACCTCACCGATATCGATGGCCTCGCCGTCAAGGGTGGCCCCGGTGGCGAAGACTCGGTCTTCGTTGGGGCTGACTCCGGAGGCTCAGGAGATATCTTCGAGATGGACCGCTACGCAGACAAGGGCAACGGTGCAGATGGCTTCGGCGCTGCTAACCCCTACGGCGACTCCGTTGACGGAAGCGGTAATGTCGTCGGTGGTGGCCGACAACCCATCCGCGGTGGCTACCTCGCTGAACTCGACAAGGGCAACATTCAGAAGGGTGCCGCTAAGGCCGGCGGCTTCAAAGAGAAGAAGCCCGGCCTCCGCCTCCCCGATAGCGTCAGCTCCTCTGGAAAACTCAGCAAAGACCTCGTCATGCAGGTCCTCCGAAGAGAAGCCCCAAGACTCCGTGCCTGCTACAGCAAGGCAATTCAGGCGGATGACAAACTTGAGGGCAAGATGATTGTCACCTTCGTAGTCTCGCCCGACGGCAAGGTCATCAAGGTCACCATCGACAACTCCGAAATCCCCAACGACGCAATGAAAAGCTGCGTGGTTGACACGGTCCGAACCTTCATCTTCCCCAAACCAGAAGATGGTCGCCCCGTCCAGGTCACCAGATATCCCTTCATATTCCACAAACAGTAGCCCCCCCCTCTCCGGAGGGCCCCCCCGCCTTCCCTACGCCGCATGGGCACCGTTCGACCTCGATCTGCAGGGACCAGTAGTACCAGCCGTCTGCCTAAAATCGTTGACGCTAAGGGCGCTATGGCGCGATAAACCCCACGTTTTGTTGGGAGGCCACCATGCTCTACTCGTTGTCAGGTCTGCTAGCCAGTGCCGGATCTTTCGAACCTCATCCAGCGTTCGTAACCTTCTTCGTCGTGCTGCTCCTCAGCATCGCCGTCCTGCCCCTAACCTTCGAACACTGGTGGGAGCATAACAAGAACAAGGGCATAATAGCCGGAGCACTATCTTTACCGGTGCTAGTATATTACCTTATCAACAATCCCTATGCTGTAGAGCACACCATATTGGAGTATTTTTCCTTTATAGTGCTGCTCTGGGCCCTTTACACAATCTCTGGAGGTATCGTTCTCCAAGGTAAGCTCAAAGGCACCCCTGGAGTAAACACACTGATTCTTGTCATCGGGTCGGTTATTGCGAACTTCTTCGGAACAACCGGCGCTGCCATGCTTCTCATTAGACCTTTGCTCAAATCAAATGAGCACAGAAAGAACAAGAAACATACGTTCATTTTCTTTATCTTCAGCGTCGCCAATATTGGCGGATGCCTCACGCCCCTGGGCGACCCCCCACTCTTCCTTGGATTCTTGCGTGGAGTACCCTTCACCTGGACCCTTCAGCTCTTCCCAGAGTGGATACTCATGCTCTCAGTGCTCCTAACGGCCTACTACATCTGGGACAAACGTGCCTACGCCAAAGAAGAACCTGAGGTTCAGAAGATGGCCGGTGAGAGCACCAGCCTGCGTGTCTCTGGTCTCATCAACTTCGTCTTCATCGCCGGCGTGCTCGCAAGCACCCTCCTCAGCGCTAAACTCAAGTCAGTAACTGAGGCAACAGGCTTCGGCTGGATGGAAGGCAGCCCCTGGAGAGAATTTATCATGATCGCCATGGGGCTCCTCTCCATGAAGTTTACCGCCAAAGCACTCAGAGAAGAAAACCGCTTCAATTTTGACGCCATAATCGAGGTTGCCGTCCTCTTCATTGGCATCTTCATCACCATGATGCCCGCCCTGGCCCTCCTGGAGATTCACGGAGCCGAGTTAGGCCTTACCGAGCCCTGGCAGTACTTCTGGGCCACAGGGACCCTCTCCTCCTTCCTGGATAATGCCCCCACTTACCTGGTCTTCGCCACAGCGGCCATGGCCCAGAGCGGTGCGGCCAGCATGGCCGAGATGTCCGCCCAGGGCGTAGGCATCGAACTGCTCAAGGCCGTCTCCCTCGGTGCTGTCTTCATGGGTGCTAACACCTACATCGGCAACGCCCCCAACTTCATGGTCAAGGCCATCTGCGAGGGTGCCCAGGAACGAAAGGTCAAGATGCCATCCTTCTTCGGATACATGGCATACTCCGTGGCCATTCTCGTCCCCATGTTCATCCTCATCACTATCATATTCTTCCTGCTGGCGGCCCCTGCTGCCTAAGACCCCGCGGAGGTCGTTATGGAACTCCACTCCCTCAAGAGAACCATGGTCAAGTACTGCCGCCGCCTCTGGGAGCAGGGCTACGTGGCCAACCACGACGGCAACATCTCCTGCCGAATCGACAAGAGCAGGCTCCTGCTTACACCCACGGCCATGAGCAAAGCCGATATCACCGAGGAAGACCTCCTTGTCGTTGAACTCGCCTCGGGCAAAGTCCTCTCGGGCCGCAGAAAGGTCTTCTCAGAGCTCTCCCTCCATCAGGAGTGGTACCACTGCAGACCCGACCTCAATGCCGTTGTACACGCCCACCCCCCTGCAGCCTTCGCTATGGGAAGTTGCGGAATCGAAGTTGACCCGCGGATAACAGCGGAAGCCGTGGTCTCTATCGGAGATCGAGTGCCGCTGGCCCCCCCGGCACTGCCCGGAACACCCGAGGCCAAAGGACAGATTCGCTCGCTGGGTAACATGTTCGACGTCATCTCCCTGGGCAACCACGGACTCATCGCCGGCGGCAACGATGTGGAGCAGGCATACCTGAGACTTGAGCTGGTCGAACACCTTGCCAAGGTTCATCTTGCTGCACACAATCTCGGCGGAGCCAGGCTCATCCCGGCCAGATTCGTGGCCGACCTCCTTGACAAACGCAAGAAGGCCGGACTGGGCCCCGAAGCACGAGGCGTCCCCAGAGCAGAGGTAGACCAACTATCGGAATTGCCCATGGAGAAGCTCCTGCCCGCCCTGGCACAAAGGCTGGCCAAATAGTGGTGAGCTGAACCGCTTTTTCAAATGAAAGTCGCAATAAGGAGAATATAATGCTGGATTACAAGTGGGTCTCAGAAAATATTGATACAGTCAAAGAGAAGATGGCTCAACGAAAAGCCAATATTGACTGGGACCGTTTCTCCGAACTCTTCGACGGCCGCCGCAAAGCCCTCAAAGAGTTCGAAGAGAACCGCTTCAAGCAAAGACAGCTCTCCGACGGCTTCAAAACCGCTGCAAAAGACCCGGCCGCCATGGGAAAGCTCAGGGAAGAACTCAAGACCCTCTCTGACTCGGTCAAAGAGTTGGAGAAACAGGTGGCCGAAGCTGAGCAGGCCCTGGAACAGTTCCTCCTTTACGTCCCCAACATACCCCACGAGAGCGTTCCCGTAGGAACCAGCGAGGAGGACAACGTGGTCCTTCGCTCCTGGGGCGAACCACGCTCTTTTGACTTCAAGGCCCTGCCTCACTGGGAAGTCGGTCAGCAGCTCGGCATCCTGGACCTCGAAGCTGCCTCGAAGATAAGCGGGGCTCGCTTCGTGCTCTACAAGGGCGCCGGGGCAAAGCTTGAACTGGCCCTGGCAATGTTCATGATGGACGTGGCCGAGAAGCGAGGCTATACACCGGTGCTGCCCCCCTATCTCGTTACCGCTGAGTGCATGAAAGGCACCGGCCAACTGCCCAAGTTCGAAGAGGACGCCTACAAAGTGGACGACCTCTTCCTGGTGCCCACCGCAGAAGTCCCCGTCACCAATATCCACCGAGAAGAGATTCTGGAAGAGAGCAACCTGCCCATCAAGTATGTGGCCTACTCCTCCTGCTTCCGCCGTGAAGCCGGTGCCGCTGGCAGAGACACCCGGGGCATCACCAGAGTCCACCAGTTCCAGAAGGTTGAGCTGGTCAAGTTCTGCAAACCCGAAGATTCCTACAACGAGCACGAAGCCCTGGTCTCCGATGCCGAAGAGATCCTCAAACTCCTCAACCTCCCCTATCGCGTCGTCAGCCTCTGCACAGCAGACATAGGCTTCAGCGCTGCCCGATGCTACGATCTCGAGGTGTGGCTCCCCGGTGCAAATGCCTACAGAGAGATTTCGTCCTGCTCTAACTTCGAAGACTTTCAGGCCAGACGTGCCAGCATCCGCTTCCGCCCCGCCGGCGAAGGAAACAAACAACCCAAGCCAAGGTTCGTGCACACACTCAACGGTTCAGGCCTCGCCGTGGGTCGAACGCTGGTGGCCATCCTCGAGAACTACCAGCAGGCAGACGGCTCCGTAGTCGTGCCCGAAGCACTCAGACCATACCTGGGAGGGCTGGAACGGATCTCACCAAAAACCTAACGGCCCGTTCAGCCCACAGCATGACGGGAAAACAGCTGGGAGAACACCCTCGGACTGGAAGGCCGTCGGCTCGCATCCTGAGCCAGAGTGGAAAGCAGCAGTTCCTTCATCCTCTTAGCATCAGCAAATAGCGCCGCATAAGGACCAACATCCACGTCCGCCGCTACACCACTGGCCTGTAACCCCAGAGTCAATTCAGGAATCACCACGTTGCCGAAGGGACCCTTGCCCCGCATGGTCCATAACATCAACGCCGCAAGCGAATAGGCGTCCGACCGGGCGTCACCTACCCCAACCGTGATCCACTCCGGGGCCAGGAAACCGGGAGTGCCAGGGATCTCGTCGGGCCCAGTAACGTCAGACCACTGCTCCGACTCACGGGCCAAGCCCAGGTCCACCAGACATGCCCATAGCTGGCTCCCACGTTGGGCCACCATAACCTGCGCCGGAGAAAGGTCTCGCATCACCAGACCTGCAGCGGCAATAGCCTCCAATCCCTCGGCAACCTGACTGCACAACGCTACCAACCGCCCGCAGTCCCACAACGGCGGTCCCGGCTTCATTCGCACCAGTGGAACCCCTCCAACAACCTCGGTGACGATGACAACTCCCCAGCGCTCGTCCACGGCAGACTCTACCAACCTCACCACGTGCTCCGATGCCACCCTTCCAAGGGCATTAGCCTCAGCCCTCAATCGGGCCTGGAACCGTGGATCCAGACCAGATATCTTGGCAGCGAACGCCCGGTTCCCAGGACCCCACACATGCAGCACAGCACCCTGCGCACCTCGCCCCAATTCTCCCGTGACACGGTACCTTCCAAGAAGTGTATCGCCCAAAGCAGGAAACATGACCCTCACCTCACCGCGCTCCAAGGCCCCCGCGTCTCGATCGGCATGGCGGCTCGTGGCAGTGACGCCGCTTACATCAGAATTCGAAGGTGGGATACTCCCCGTTCCTAAGCCAGTGCTTCAAGGTGGCTACCACCATGCCAATGGCCACCTGATTCATCCCACCCTCTGGGATAATGATATCAGCATATCTTTTGGTTGGTTCCACAAATGTAAGATGCATTGGACGAACAGTATGGGTATACTGATCAATAACTCTTTCGAGCGAACGCCCTCTCTCTTGAGTATCCCTCAAAAGACGCCTGACTAATCGAATATCGTCATCGGTATCGACAAATATCTTAACATCCATAAGAGAACGTAAAGAGTCGTCCCAGAGGGCCAGGATTCCCTCCACCACGATGATCTCCCGGGGCTCGATGAGTACCGTGTCCCCCGTGCGAGTGGAGGTCTTGAACGAATAGACCGGCTTGCAGACAGGCTTCCGCTCCCGCAAAGCCGCTATGTGGTCCCTAAAAAGCGAGAACTCCAACGCGTCAGGGTGGTCGAAATTCTGCTTTCGACGCTCCTCGATGGGCATGTGGCTCAGATCCCTGTAGTAGGAGTCCTGGTCCAAGGTGGCCACGTTCTCCCGGCCCACGGCACAGTTGATCTTCTGCGCCACAGTGCTCTTCCCAGAACCCGTGCCGCCCGCTATCCCAATGGTCAATGGTCGATGGCCCGTCTGCATCACTTGTTCTCCAGTGGGGAGCAGACCAGCTGCGCCGACCGTATGCTGTCCGTTGCGCTGCCCTTGATTCCCGTTACCACATACCCAGGAGGACAGGTCAGGAAGAACATGTCACCCTCCTTGTTGCCCACAGCCTCGGTCATGTGAAGAGAGGAGCCAAGCGCAACCTGCTTCTTGGCCAAGGTCTCAAGCAGTTGAGGTAAGGTCATCCCCGCCAGCTTCTCGCTGTCCTGTGCCTTCATACAAGCGGTGCATTGAGCAGAAGGAACCGCATCACCCGTTGGAGCCAGCACCGGCTGCCCTGGTCCCGATTGGCCCCCAGAAACCATGGTCTCGGCCACTGGCACCCTCTGGATCTCAACCCCGTCAACCTGAACCGATAGAAACAGAGTCGTCAAAGGCAGGGTCTGCGGAATCGGACGCTCTTTCCCCAACTCAACCTGGTACGTGCCCTTCTCAATGGCTATGAAGAGATCCTCGGACCAGATCAGCTTGGGCTCATCAATCTTCTGATGGAGACCGAATCGAATGGCGAATATGCCGCCTACCGGCCTCCCAGTACCATCCTGCATCGCCCCGGTGTACACCAGGGTCTTGGTGTTGTTGGCCTGAGCCAAACCTGGACAGACCACAAGCAGGGCCGGCAAAGCCAAAGAAAGGAGCAGAAATCTAGTCAAAGGACACCCCCCTAGAAGGTCCGGGCGATTCTGCCCCAACTACATTGCAAATTCAAGGTGGTGTGAAGGATATTGCGGCGAGCGGAAGGACCAGGAACCCCCTAGTCCCAGTGATAATGGAAGCCCGCCGTCGCCTGGAGGCTCCAGAGATAGGCGTCCTTCTCTACGTCACCCGTGTTGGTGAAGTTCCTGTACAGTACCCCGCCCTCGGCAAAGAGACTCAAAGATCGGCCCATCTTGTGCAAAATTCCCGCCGTGGCGCCGAAGTAGAGCCCGCCGCGGTTGTCGTCAACCTGGCCGCTTGCCGCATCGTTGTTCTCATCCGAAGAAACGTAATACGAGTATCCAAAGTAGCCTCTACCATATACTCGATCCGATGTCCTCTCGCTTCCAAGAAATATAAACTTTGCCCCTATTCCAAGGTCAAGTATAGCATCATTGGAGTTAGCGTTGTAGTCGCCACTGCCAGTAGAGCCCTTATATTCCTCGATCTCGGCCCACCAGTACATCAACTCTGCTGTCAGATACAACCTGCTGGCAAGTCTGTAATGGCCGTCAAGGCCCAGACCATAGCTCATGGTCATGTCATAGTCACGATTGGTCTTGTCCTTCATCGTGGCAGACATTGCGGAATAGGGCATCAGACCAAACTTCGCCCCGAAACCGTAGGTAGGCTCCTTCTCAACTTCCTTCTTCGTCGTGGTCTTCTTCTTGGTCTTCTTCTTCTTGGAGGGGGGCCTGGGCTTCGTGGCCGAGTCATCATCGGACGAGGTGTCCGACTTCCTCACGCCGGGAGGTGGCTTCAGCTTTCCTGTGCCGCCAGTACCCGCTGTTCCCGTGCTCTCCCCCCCAGTGCTGCCGGTGCTGCCACCGCTGCCGCCCAAAGCCTTGGGAGGAGTGGGAGGAGGCAAGCGACCATCTCGAGCCGCCTCTTCTGAATCACTTGTTGCCTGTGAGAATTGTGAATCTTGAGCCGTGCGGCCCTTCTCGGACGCTTCAGCCGACGTGGCGCCCAGGTAGAGAGCCATTACCATCAGAGCGGGCAGATAACGTAGTCTCATTTCGTCCTCCTTGAAACTTCGGCAAGCCGCGCCAATACTACACACAAGTGGTCTTGTCGTCCACCCCCCGTTCGCTGTAACTTGAAAGCTTCGGATCAGCGTGATAAAAGGCAGCGGCTTTGCAACCAGGGAGCAGACATGAACTCCTCTATCGTTATTCAGATTTCCTTTCCCGACGGCTCCTCCAGGGAGTTTCCTCAGGGTACCACCCCCATGGCCATTGCGGAGTCCATCTCCCGCGGCCTTGCTAGAAATGCTCTGGCAGCGGTGGTCAACGGTACCCAGGCGGACCTCCTGGCGCCAATCACTCAGGACGCTTCTCTGGAGATCCTGACGTTCAACGACCCGAGAGGTGTGGAGGTATTCCGCCACACAAGCTCGCACCTGCTGGCTCAGGCGGTCACACAGCTCTTCCCCCAGGCCAGACCAACCATCGGGCCCCCCGTTGAGGAGGGCTTCTACTACGACTTCGACCACCCCCCCTTCTCCGCCGAAGAGCTGGCAAAAATTGAGAAGAGGATGGAGGAACTGGCCAAAGAGGACCAGGCCATAGAGAGGCTGGAGCTGACCAAGGCTGAGGCAAGGGAACTCTTTGCCGCCAACCCCTACAAGCTGGAACTCATCGACGACATCGAAGGCGACATGGTCTCGGCCTACAAGCAGGGAACCTTCGTGGACCTCTGCAGGGGCCCCCATCTGCCGCGCACTGGGCTGGTGAAGGCCATCAAGGTCCTTAAGGTAGGGGGAAGCTACTGGCGCGCCGATGCTTCGAAACAGGCGCTGCAGCGCATCTATGCGATCTCTTTCCCCGACAAGAAGCTGCTCACCGAGCACATCGAGATGCTGGAGCAGGCCAAGCTGCGGGACCATCGCAAGATTGGCAAAGAGCTGGAACTCTTCGCCTTCCATGAGGAGGGCCCGGGCTTCCCCTTCTGGCTGCCTAACGGCATGGTGCTCAAAGAGCAGATCGTTGATTATTGGCGACAGGTGCACAAGCGCAGCGGGTACGTCGAGATCTCGACCCCCATGATGCTCGATGAATCGCTCTGGCACCGCTCGGGTCACTGGGACCACTACGCCCAGAACATGTACTTCACCAAGATCGATGAGCGCCCCTTTGCTGTCAAGCCCATGAACTGCCCCGGAGGACTGCTGGTCTTCACCTCCAAGAGGCGCAGCTACAGGGACCTGCCCATGAGAATCGCCGAGTTGGGGCTCGTCCACCGCCACGAACTCTCCGGCGTGCTCCATGGCCTCTTCAGGGTCCGATGCTTCACCCAGGACGATGCCCACATCTACTGCACCGAAGAGAGCCTCACCGATGAGATCATCGGAGTAGTCAAGCTGGTGCTGGAGATCTACCGCACCTTCGGATTTGACCAGGTCCATGTGGAGCTCAGCACACGCCCGGAAAGCAGACTGGGCGATGATGAGATCTGGGATCGCGCCGAGGGCGCCCTGATCAGAGCTCTGGAATCCCTGGAGATCAAGTACCAGCTCAACCCCGGTGATGGTGCCTTCTATGGCCCCAAAATAGACTTTCATGTGCGAGACTGTATGAAGCGATCCTGGCAGTGCGGCACCATCCAGGTCGACTTCTCTCTTCCTTCTGAGCAGCGATTCAACGCCACCTACGAAGGCGCCGATGGAAAGCGGCACCAAGTCGTCATGGTCCACCGCGCCATTCTAGGAAGCCTCGAGAGATTCATCGGCATCCTCCTCGAAAACACCGCAGGAAAGCTGCCCTTGTGGCTCTCTCCCCGCCAGGTGAGGGTCATGCCCATAAGCCTCGACCACCTTGACTACGCTCAGCAGGTCGTGGACCAACTCAAAGCCGGCGGCCTTAGAGTGGAACTCGACGAGAGAAACGAAACCGTCTCCAAGAAGGTCCGAGAGGCACAGCTCGACAGGGTCAACTACCAACTCGTCGTAGGGCAGAGAGAGGCAGACGCTGGCGCCGTCTCAGTGAGAACCAGGGGCAACAGGCAATTGGGCACTATGCCCGTTGAAGAGTTCTTGAACCTGGCCAAAACCGAGATTGAACAGCGCTCCATTACCGGAGAGTAGCATGCAGAAAGCATCAAGTCTCAAGGTCATCGAGACCGGACTCGTTGAACGGGCCATGCAGCAACTGCTGCCCAAACTCAACAACCGCATGGGTAACGTCCTCTTCGTTGGCGCAGACCTTCCCGAAGTAGCAATCAGGCTCGTGGAGCAGGGGCTGTTCGTCACCGTGGTGGAACACTCCACCGAGCGCCTGGAAGCCTTCATGGCCCCGATTCGTGAGGCGAAGCTTGACCGCAACGTCTCCGTGGACGCCCGCAGCTACCAGGGCATCGAGTACCAAGCCAGCTCCTACAACCTGGTCTTCTGCTGGGGCGGCATCCCCCAGGGCATGGAGCCGGCGCTCTTCTTCAAGAAGGTCCGACGTGAGCTCAAAGCCGGTTCTACCGTCTACCTCAAGCTGCCTCTCAAGACCCCAACGCCCGTCCCGCCTCAAGCCATGGAGCAGCTGGCGCGGCTGGCTGGGAAGCTTCCTCCCGCCGTTGGGGAGCGCGTGGGCAGTTCGTGGCTGGCCCTTGCCATGGCTCTCTCTTTGCCCGAAGCCAAGAGCCTGAGCGATTATGTCGATGCCTCCGCCAATTTCCTCAAGTACGAGGAGATGGTGCCCCTCTCCCTCTTGGCAGAGCGCATCCTATTGCTGCCCTCAGGCCACAAGCTCGTTACAAAGCTGCCCGCACCGGCACTTGCCTGGCTGCTGAACATGGACGGCAAGATGCTGGCCTGGAAACGAGCCGGAGAGTTCGCCTCCTCAGCCCTGGTCTCATTCTCCAAGAGCCTGGAGTTCGGGAAAGTATTTAGAGTCTAGACCTGCTTCTTAAAGACTAAATAAGCACCGAATCAGCCAAATGCCCATGGACTAGGATTTCCGTTCCTTATGTAGCTTATTTCACCACTTCAATGTGCGCATTCAATGTCGTATAGCCAAGATACCTGTAGAACTGATCCACCACAAACTTCCAAATAATATTTGGAGGCAGCATTGGTGAGAGGCTGGAAATGTTTATCGTAGGCAGAGCAAAGGAGGCCAGGGAGTTGTTGGCAAACTCACCCAGGAGTGAGGGCAGAAGGAAGCCCTGAATGAGCATGGTCATGATGCCCTCGGCACCGGCAAGGTTGTCCGAGATGTATGTTATTTGGGCTATCATTGGGTCAATATCGCCTAGAGCCAATGATATTTCTGGACCTAAAGGCCCATTCGTAATTTGAATATCCGCCTCCGCTGCCATTGAAGCAAACATACCTACTGTGACCGGTTGCCCCAACATCTTCATGTTGAGCTCTACGTAAATGTCGCCTATCTGCATCTCGAAAGCTTCGAACTCGGTGCACGACGTGACCATGGGCGGGAGGAAGAAGTCGGTTCTCGCGACCAGATCCGAGATACCCAGCTCTTCCAAACTTCCAATTCCCAGCCCCTCCAGGGACTCGGGGGTAAGGAACTGGTCGGCGGGGATTGTCATGTTGAGCAGGCCGGAGTTCCACGCTGAGAAGAGCAACTGATTCACGAAGTCGTCCAGCAGGGCCACCTCGGCGATGGCCTGGGTGTTGGGCTCGAAGACCTCGGGGCTGAAGGCCAGGCAGTAAGCCCTCCCAATTGAACCCAGGGTGTTGTGGTTGACGTTCTTCTCCGCCACCACTGCCGGGTCCAACTTCACAAGGATGCCGTGGGTCTGAACATCGATCTCGCCAATGTAGGCGTCGAGGCTGATGGTCGCAGGAGGCGCCGTTGGGTCCAGCGGGTTGGGGATGCTCAGCTGCTGGTCAAGTGCCAGGGTGTCGAAGATGCCCGCCGTCAACGATGTGACCTGATCGGCGATGGCCTCCATGACCGTCTGCTCCAGAGTGTCGGTGAAGCCACTGACGATCCAGTCCACAAGCCAACCCAGAAGGAAGCCAAGGATGCCGTCGATGTCCACGTGGACCCCGTGTATGGAGACCTCATTCTGCACCAGATCCAACACGGGCTTGCCGTTCTGGGCGTACACGTTGAACGCCTCGACCATCTCTACCACGTCCACAGAGACGGTGCCCGAGACGTCGGGGCAGAAGTCGATGAAGAGCACCTTGCACTCACCCTTGGCCTTCACACCCACCGATAGACCGGATATCCACCCCTCCAGCTTCAGCTTCTCGTCCTGGATACCGAAGTTGATCTTCGGAGGGTTGTAAGAGTAGGGACCCAGGTAGATTTTGTAGGGCCCCGTTGAGGCCACAGGGTTGGGCACGAAGGAACCTATGTTGAGCGTCGCAAGCACCATCTCGGCAATGGTGGAGAGGTCGTTGGGGTTGCTCTTGTCGTGGTCCTTGTCGTCAAGCAGCTTCCCGCTCAGGAAGAAGAGCAGCCCATCCTTGGTTCTGGAGCCTGGAATGTCCGCAGGGTCGGCCTTGAACCAGACCGGCGAGTAGTAATAGGACTGCACGTGAAGTGACTTGAACCCGTGCACATCCTCGGCCACAGCCACAAGGAGGTTCATGCCCTGCGCCGACGAAATCACATAGGTGAAGTCGCCCGTGGGGCTAAGGGGCACGTACTGCCCGTTGATCATGAAGCTCTCCACCCCTCCCACCGGGTCAACGACGTTGCCGATGACCGTCACGGCTGGCTTGCCGTTCAAGGTGGCGCCACGCTCGGGGTACTTGATGGTGATTACCGGCCCAAAGCCGTCAACGATAATTGTCTGGGTTCCACACACTGCCGAATTGTTCTTGAGGCAGGCGCTCATGAGGAAAGTGCCCTCAACCTCGAACTTATATTTCCACTGAGAAATCTGTATTACTGCCGGATTGTAGGGTTGAACGGCCATTGGATGGAACTCTACTCCATCAACAAGGTTATTGTAGGTATCCAGTGCAGAGGCCTTGAAGGTCAGCGTCTCAAACATCCGGTAGGCAGGTTTTGGAGGCTGGACCTCCAGATGGACCTTCACAGGGTCGCCAGCGGTGATTCTGAGGGCCTTAGGCGTCAGGGCAAAGAGGTCCCAGTTCTCGAACTGCGGGACGCAGACCACCTGATACATTCCAGCCTTGGTTCCGGTGACGCTGAAGCCGTCAATATTGAGCCCGTTGGAGAGAAAGACAGCGATGGGAAAATCGGGAATCGGGTTGTCATAGGCGTCGCGCGCTGTGCAGGTTACACCAGCAGTGCCCCCAGCCACGATGGTATCCGTCGTGAGGTCCGTTGTGATCCTCCTGGGCATGCCCCATCTCACCGTGAGGGTCTCAGGGGAGAGGTCCGAAATCTGCCCCACGGGGTCGAAGCAGGTCACCTGATAATTGCCGCTCTTCACGCCGATGATGTTCAGGCCCGAAATGTCCAGACCGGCTGAGGGATTGGCTATGACCTTCGGCGTATTGGAGACCTCGTTGCCAAATTGGTCCAGGAAGGTGCAGGTGGCAACAACGCTCTCGCCGGCGACGATGTCGTTGTCCGAGAGCTTCGTTTGAACACTGGCCGTGGGGCCCGGGTCAACCCTCACCGACACTGGCGTCGGATCCTTGAGCTCCCCTTCGGCCCACTTCACTGCACATCCTATCTTATATACACCAATCTTGGTAAAAGTCACATTTAGATTTTCTACAGTCACATTAGCAGGGCCGGAAAGAAATAGATAAGTAGCATAGCTGCCCTCAGGAAGCCCTTTTACTATGCAGGTAACCGGGAGGGGAAATCCAGCCTGAACGGTGTCGGCGTCGGCGTAGGTTCCAACCGTGATGCCAGGATAGACAGGCAGGTCGTCAACAAGATCGCTGCCATCGCCACCAGCATCACCGGGCTCCACAGAATCATCAGGTGGCAGTGAATCGGGATCGCTGACATCTCCCTGAGTGCCGTCACCTTGACCAGTGCCATCTCCAGATGGGTCGACGATCTCCCCCTGAGCGTCAATCTGGGAGCCATCCTGGGTTGCACCATCCTGGCCATCCTCGGTGTTCTCCACCGCCCCGCCCTGGCTGCAGGCTGCCAGAGTGAGCAGGCTAAGTGCGAACAACAGTCCTATTCTCTGCTTCATGGGATACCTCCAAATCGACGCGGGAGCGAGTCTACACGCCCGGGGGCACGAGCGCAACGGGATACGGGTTCGCGTGCGCAAGGAGATGGGCCTGTTGAGCGCTTCGTCGCCGATCGTCGGTGCACCGTCAGTGAATCGGCAGCTCATTCCCTTTGCGGGTGGGGGAACGCAGCTCGGGCAGTTCGCCCATGCAGGCCGTCCGTGAGAGGTCCGGGTTGCGGCAGGCGCAGACAGATATGCTCAGCCCCAGCTCCTTGCCCAGAGCCACCAATCTTCGGTACTTCGTCAGACGGTACTCTCTTGCGGTCAGCGGTCGCCTAACACCCTCGTGGTTCTTGAACCACTGGTTCAGAAGGGCCCAGCGCTGCTCGTCGATCCTCTGGGCAACCCTCCTGGAGACCTCGCTGCTCCAGGTCAGGTACGAAACGGCAACGCTGGTCACCCCCGCCCTGGCGAACTCCAGCAGAACCGAGCGCACCGACTCGTCGTCGTCGGTCTCCATGGGGACAAGCGGGTCTATGCGGCCACGTACCGGGATGGTGCGCTGCTGCAAAGCGTAGAGCATGGCCCGACGCCCACTCAGCGATGGAACACGCGGTTCAAAAGCGTCAGTGTACTCTCTGGATACGGAGGGAACGTTGAAAACCACCTTGGCAGAATCGCCCATGGACTGGAGGATATCCAGGCACGACTCGGGAATTATTCCCCTGGTCTGAACCACAACGGCCACACCGTGATACGCAAGCACCTCCAGACACCTCGTGGCCACCATCTCCACCCTCCGATCGCCGCAAAAGGCATCGGTGTCGCTGTTCATGAGCACAGCCCTGATAGGGTGGTTCCTCTTCCTCAGAAGAATTATCTCATCCAGTAGTTGTGAATGCAGATTCTGGTATATTTCATAGTATTCATCCCTCAAATGCGATACCGCTCGATATTTACAGTAGGCGCACTCAAAAGGACATCCGTGCAAGACATTCAGCGTGTAGAGACCTGGCTCGCTCCAGCACTTCAATCCGGAGGAGACTCCAAGGGCTCGGGATTTCCCACTCACCAAGCGGTACTCTGCCATGTTCCCTCGCATAGCGGATGGAATAGAGCATACAGCTAATCGAAGCTTCGGTCAAAAAGGGGATTGTCCCTGTACCTCACGCCCCCAATACCAGAGGAGCGCAGGTGACCAGGCCCGCAGTGGGCCCTTCTCACGGGCTTCGGTCTGCCTCGCGAAAAATGGGAAAAAAGCGCTTCCATACGCGCCGGATGGGGTGATATATTCCGCCGGTGCGACTGCATGTAAACAAAGCGTCGCGTCAAGGGGGCGATAGATGGTTCTCGGCCGCCGGATAACGTGGTCGCTGACTCTCACCGGGCTTGCGCTGCTGGTTGGCTGTGCAGACCCTTGTTTTGAGCTCAGGCGGGTAGCGTGTGACGAACAGCAGCTCGATGCGCCGGAGTGCAAGCGCGACCCGGCGGAGGTATCAAAGGGTAAGGCAGGGCCGCGACAGTCGTTGTGCGAGCGTTCTCTGATTCTTTATCGCAGCGGAGTGAAACAATAGGGCCTCTTCGGAACGGAAATGAAGCCACTAAGGGTTCTTGGAAAATATGAGCTTCTCGAGAAGATAGGCAGCGGCGGCATGGCCGAGGTCTATATGGCCAGGCTTACGGGCGTGGAGGGGTTTGAGAAGATCGTTGTGGTGAAGAAGATACTTCCTGGCTATGCCAGGAACCTCTCCTTCATTCAGATGTTGATCCAGGAAGCCAAGCTTACCTCCGTTTTACAGCATCCGAATATTGTACAGATTTTTGAGCTCGATAACGTCGATGGTCAATATTATATTGCCATGGAGTTAGTCGACGGTAAGGACCTCCTCAAGATTCTGACACGCTGTGCCGACAGGCGCCAACTGCTCCCCGCAGAGGTGGTTTGCTTCATCGCTTCAGAGGTGTGTAAGGGGCTACACTATGCACACCGTGCTAAGGATATCTATGGAAACTCGCTAAATATTATACATAGAGATGTTTCCCCATCTAATATTATTATGTCCTGGGATGGCCACGTCAAGGTTATGGACTTCGGCGTCGCCAAGGCCCGGACCGAAGAGACCCAGGGCGGCAAGTTCGTTCTCCGCGGCAAGCTGGGGTATATGTCCCCAGAGCAGGTGCGCAACGAAGAACTCGATGCCCGTTCCGATGTCTTCTCCCTCGGCGTCGTTCTCTTTGAATCCCTGACCCTCAAGCGACTCTTCCTGGGAAAGACAGATCTCGACACCCTTATCAATATCCGTGACGTCAATATCGACAAGAAACTTAGCAAGTATCCATACATTGACGATGGTTTGAAGTCGGTGCTCAGAAAGGCCCTCGCCAGAGACCGCGACGAGCGCTTCTCCAGCGCACAAGAGTTCCAGGTGGCGCTGGCCGACTACCTGTTCCAGAAGGGTTCCAGGTCAGACTCGGTTAGCCTGTCGGTTTTCCTCGAGAAGCTCTTCCACGGCGAGGTGGCCCAGGCCGGCGAGCGCCTGCCGGGAGCCCCGGTCTCTCGTGCCATCATTGCCGGTTCTTCAGCGGTACCAGCCCCTCAATCCGGTTGGAGCCCTGGCGCTGGCGAGAACGACGAGGGCACTGACCCAAGCGTAGAGTTGGATGCCTCCGTGGAAGGCGAAGAGCCAAGCAAAGGTGACGGCGCTCCCCCCGAAGGACTGAGCGACCGCCGCTCACCGATCACCGGCTTATCCGTGGAGGCCTCCACGGTCTCCGCAATGGCCCGCCCCCTGACCGACAGCCAACCAGTGGATGGCACGGGTGGCTTCGCTGTACCGGACCAACCCGTCTCCTCCAGACCAATAATAACGCCGGACGGCGTCAGATATGAGCGGGTAGGCGAGGCAGCAAACGCCTCTCAACGACCTGCCTACGCTGCCCCCGATGGCAGACAATCTGCCCCCAGAACCTGGGCCCCGCCAGGGGCCGGTGGCATCGCCGAATATGGAACCGGCGCAGACTCCAGAAGCAGGGCCGGCACCGAGTCGGTTCACTCCTCCGCCGGACACCAGCCCCTCACCGAATCCCCCTGGATGCAGCGTGGAGCCGGTGCCGAGAAGGGCGCTCAACTCTCTGGGTCCCAGGAAGCCGGTTTCTCCGACGGACCAAACTACAGGCTCAAAAACACCGCCGGATTCGTCTTCGGCCCCGTTGACTACCAGAACCTCGTCAGCCTCGTGCAGACCGGGGCCGTCTCCGAAGATGAATACGTCTCTATCGACGGCGCCGACTGGCGGCGCGTGCGCGACGTCACCGCAGTGCGAACCCTCTCCCCCAACGACGCTATTCGGGCCCGAGGCATCTCCCCAATCTACAGCGGGACGGTCTCAAAACCCGGCGTGGTCAGGGTCTTCTTCCAGATCGCAAGCCGACAGTTGAGCGGTAAGCTGAGGTTCGTCAGGGGATCGGCTCAGAAAGAGTTCTACTTCCATAAGGGCAGACCCAAACACGTCGCATCCAATCTCAAGCAGGAACTCCTTGGACCATTCCTCCTTCAGCGAGGCATTGTCTCCGAACAGCAGATGAAAGAGGCCCTGGCCAAGTGCGGAGAGTTCTCAGGACGTCTGGGAGATTCCCTCGTCTCTCTGGGCTTCGTCAAGCCCCACGAACTTTACTGGCTGCTGGACCTCCAGTTCCGAGAGAAGTTCGTTCAGATCTTCGCCTGGGATAAGGGAACCTATGAGTTTTACGAGAACGTGGCATGTCCAGTAGAGATGGCACCATCAGACTTCAACGTCTATAGATACCTTCTTGAAGGGGTAAGAAAATACACCAGCGTCGAGGAGCTGGAGCCCTTCTTCAGGCCCCATGCGGCGTCGCTCATACGAGAGAAAAAGAACGCTTTCATTTCTATTGAGAAGTTGCCGCTGAGCTCAAGAGAGCTGCGCATCTGGGGAGCCATACAGCGCCTCGAGTCCTTTGGCCGGGTGCTCCGTGAGGCCGCCACAACCGATGACGGGAAGCTGAGCCTCTACCAGTTGCTGCTGGTTCTCTACCAGTTGGAGCTGATTCAGTTCCAGCCCACGAAATAAAGGGGCCTACCCCGTGGTTCTGCTCAGCCGTGCCGCCCTTTGCCCGGCCATGGATACCGCATGCGCCAAAAATGGGCAGCGCTCCGCGTTTGTTTGCTTTTCGGGACTTTGGTGAGGGTCATGCCGGAACTTGAATCAAAATGGTACTGTACTTTGTGCAAACAAGAATTCGGGGTTGAACCCCAGAGCAACCCCGGAGAGATCCGCTGCCCCCTCTGCATGAAGAAGACTGGTCTGGTCGCAGGGGGAGCCTCTCGAATTCCAGGGAAGCCCGGGGGAGCCCATACCAAAAAGCAACTCGCCGGAGCCGCTTCGGGACGCTCATGGCTCGTGGCCGTTGTTGGTGCCGTCATCGTTGTTGGAGGCGCTGCCGCGGCCCTGGTCTGGACCCTGCTGGAACCGCAGGAGGGGTCCCGGGGGCTCCCCGAACTCTTGCAGCGGCCGGTGGTCGCTGAAGCTGTGGGGTTGCCGTCTGACAAGGCTCTGCTCTCCACCTGCAATTCGCTGGAGGGCTTTCAGCAGCTCCTTGAGGGGTTCGAGCCACCCCCAACTGGGGAAGATTCGCTACAGTCCGAGGTCAAGGGTGTCTCGGCTCTTCTGGAACAGAGGGGGCCCGCGCTGCCTGTTGAGATTCTGGCCCTGGGCTTGGCCTGCCTCAACGAGGGCGGTAGTTTCGCCGCACCGTGCAGGCGCAAGAGTGTCGGGCTGACCGAGGATCTGAATATGGTCCCTGCCGGTTTGTGCACGGCCGAGGGAGATGCCGTAGGAGATGCAGCGATCTGGCCCCCCGAGAGTGGGTTAGAGCCCGGGGACCTGGTTATCATGGGTTACCCTGAGGCGGTCGCCTGGCTGCTCGCCTCAAAAGGGGCAACGGCGGCCCAGCCGGCCAAGGCCTACGAACTCTTTGCGGAGGCCATGGAGCTGGCCGCTCTGCCGCAGTTCCGCTTTCAACTTGGCGAGGCCAAATACCGATTCAAGCTGCCTGATTTCGCTGCGGAGGATATGGCAAAGGCCCTCAGCGCCGGGTTCGATGCTGCCGGTGCAACAAGGCTTGCCGAACTGCTCTCACGCCTTGGCCGCTGGTCTGAGGCCCTTGAGATCTACAACCGCATCGTGCGGGAGTCAGGCAGCACTCCGGAGGTAACGTTGGGCCAGGCAAGAGCCTATCTGTCCATGGGGCGGCTGGCCGAGGCAGAGCCTTTGCTGAATCAATTGGCCAAGAGCTCTCCTGGACTGCCGGGCCTGAACCAGGTTCTTGCTGCCTGGCACCTCTCATCCAAGAGGTACGACGAGGGTCTGGCGGCACTGAAAGCAGAGTACGACCTGCGGCCCTCGAAAGAATCGGCATTGGGCTGGCTGAGGGCGTTGGAAGCAACCAAAGGGAGCGAAGCGGCCTTGGAGACGCTGAAGCAGATTGACATTGGTGGAATGGAGATCAGCCTGGAGCGGTTGCGCCTGCACCTGGTCAGGGATGAGAAGCAGGAAGCCGTGGCGCTGGCAAGGGAGTTGTCCGGCTCTTACCCCGAAGAGGTGCTGGTTCGCCGAGCATCTGGCATGGCTTTCATGCACGCCGGGGAGTTCCCCGAGGCCGAAGAGGCTTTCGCCGCTGCCGAGCGCCTGGAGGGTAACACCGGGTACGAGACCCTTACCTATCTCACCATCGCCAGGTTCCAGATGGAGGCCAAAGGGCTGAAGCCCAAGGAGTCCGCCATGGCAACCCTGGCGAAGCTTGAGGAACGAAACGGTGAGGCCAGACTTGATGTGGGGTTGAGCCTGGAGGGGCTTGGTCTCTGGACCCAGGCAAGGGACCTCTTTGAGGAGGGCCTGCGGGGAAACAAGGGGCGCAACGATATGGCCATAGCACTCTACGGCCTCTACCTGAGGAACGGTGATCCTGAGAAGGCGGCCAAACTGCGAAACGAGACCTTGGCAGCGGTGAAGGAGGCCGAGCGTGTGGGCCTGGAGGCGGGGTTCCAGCACGAATACGAGGCGGTGCAGAAGCCGGATCAGACGCCCACGTCGGCATCGACGCCCGAGCCGGTTCGGGCCCACTGAGCAGAGTGGACCAGCGGGTCCAGCGACGTTTGCTAAACCCTGTTGTGGCGGCCATTGCTGGTAAGACAACCACGTTTTGTGCTAGCCTCCCATGCGTTGAGGGCCGGCTTGGTGAGGGATGCTGTGCCTGCTGCTGCTGACTAGGCCAGTGACCTTCATTCTCGCCCCTACCCCTCGACTCGTCCTTCGGCCGGCTCCCATCGAAGGGCCTGCCTTCGGCTCTGAGGCTGCTGGTGGGAGCGAGATATGTGAGCGGCCGTGTAGAACCGTGTGATCAATTTTTGAGGAGTTTCTGTTGAACCGTCTAAGGGTTGTTATTCTGGCGCTGCTGTTGTGTTGTTCGTTCTCTGTTTCGCCATCATTTGGTCAAGAGGGCGATCCGCCCAAAGTCATTCCTCCCGTCCCCGAAGAGGAGGACCCCGGTTTGACGCCTGGGCCGGGTGGCCCGGTTCCTGGCGATGGTAGCGCCCAATCGGGGAAGTCTGAGGGAAAGGGCGACGTTGAGGCAGGCAAGGAGCCTCCCGATGGTCACGAGCAGAAGGAGGAGGCCAAGCCCCTGCCTGAGTTGCCCATAGAGGAAGGCGAGGAAGGGGGAGAAGAGGAGGTGGCGGTTGAGGCTGAAGCGAAGCCCGATCGTTGTGCCTGCTACCCTGCTCCGGAACAAGAGACCTCCCTGGTAAAGAAGCTCAGCAAGGTAATATCTACCAGCAAGCTCAAGTCGGATGAAATAGGTATGGTTGCCGTGACCTACCCCGAGGGCGATGTTCTCTTCGCTCACAATGCTGCCCAATTGTATAATCCTGCTTCAGTAACAAAGATATTTACATCTGTCGCAGTTTTGAAGGCTTTGGGAACAGGGCGAAGATATACAACCAAGGTCTTTCAGGAGGCTGGTGAGTGTGGGGCTCTGGTACTGCAAGGTGCGGGGGACCCAGGCCTGAGCGCCTCGGCGGTTGGGAAACTGGCCAGGCAGGTGGTCCAGACTGGAACGAAGTGTGCGGCCGAACTGAAATACGACATCTCGTTGTTCGACTCGAAGAATCTCCCACCGGCCTACGAGCAGAAGCAGGGCAACGCGGGGTATCGAGCCAAGACGGGGGCTCTGGGTATGGAGTACGGGGCGGTGTGGGTCAACGCCTACCCCACCCGGCCCGGGGAACCTGGGCGGCTTGAGACTGACCCGCCCACGGGGTGCATTTCGTTGGTTAACAAGACGACAACGGCTGAGCCCGGGGAGAAGATTCCTGCTGATGAGAGGCTGTCGGCCACGATCGCCGAGAAGGGCGGCGGGCTTCAGGTGGTTGCCCGTGGTCGAATTCCCGTGAAGCGTACCAACGGGGTATCGGTTTCGTTGGCCCTTCCGGACCCGGACATGTTCACGGTGTGCTACTTTGCCGAGCAGTTGAAGATGGGCGGCGTTGTGCTTCGGAAGGGCACCTTCTCGGCCGGTCGGGCCTCCTCCTCGGCAGCGGTGGTTGGTCAGGTGCCGGGGAACTCGTCGGCTTCGGATGTAGTGGAAATGAGCCGCAATAGCCGGAACTACATGGCCGAGCAGATGGTGAAGCTGCTGAGTGAGGGGCGCTGCAAGCAATACTCGTTCAAATGCGGGCTCAAGGTGGTTGCGAAGGTTGCCAGTGAGTTTGGGGTTGAGCAGGGGTGCCTGAAGCTGAAGAACGGCTCGGGACTGTACGACGCCAATCGGGTCTCGCCGGGGGCCACGGTGAAGTTCTTGTTGAGCGTGCTCACCAACGATGAGGTCCAGCGCACCTTTGTGAAGAGCCTTGCGGTGAACGGCAAATCTGGGACGCTGCACGACAGGTTGCGCAAATCTCCGTTGCCGGTGTTGGCCAAGACCGGGACCCTGGACGATGTCTCTGCGTTGGCCGGTTACATCGACCGAAAGGGGGGGCAGTATGTCGCCTTCGCCATATATGTTAATGTAGATGGCGGCGCCGTTCGCCACCGGAAGCTAATCGACGACCTGGTGATGGTTTTGGCAGACGCTGTCAAGCCCGTGAAGAAAAAGGGCAAGGTCTCCAGCGGCAAAGATGGTCGCTCCAAGGAGAAGAAGAGCGGCAAGAAATCAGGCAGCAGCCGCAAGAAGAGTGGCACCAAGGCACCGAAGAAGGGGCGTTAGGGCGACGTTGGCCTATGCAAGAAACGCGCTTGAATTCCTGCGGACACTCGGTACAATCTCGAAGGCTTTGGCAATCAGGGGGGTTATCCTCTCAGGGAGGTTTACATGCGACTTGGATGGCTTGTGCTCGTTTTGACGGTCGGTTTGATTAATTGGGGCTGCGACTCGGAAACTTCTGGCGGAACGAAATGTGGTGACCACACGGAATGCGAGTTGGGCAACGTCTGTGTTGACGGCTCTTGCGCCCAGGTCGAGTGTACGAAGCATTCTGAGTGTCCCACAGAGTTCTGCGCTCCTGCGGGCGTCAATCCAGCGGAACCAGATAAGAAGTACTGCTCCCCGGTCTTCTGCAAGAAAGACACAGACTGCGACACGGAAGCTGGTGAGATCTGCAACCAGTTCAAGCAGTGTGAAGCGGGCGGAACCGTGGACACGGACGTCACCACGGACCCGGGGGATGTCGTAGAGGATGACACTACGGTAAATCCTGGCGACAAGATCACCAGCTGCATTCCCTGCACGAAGGATTCTGACTGCGCCAACAGCAGCTGCAAGCCTCTTGGCGGCGGCACCTTCTGCTTCGAAGAGTGCACGACGAACGATGACTGCCCCACGGGCTGGATGTGCTATGCACTCTCCACCACGGGCAAGCAGTGCATCCCCACCAAGTTCAACTGCGAGGCCACCTGCCTTAACACCCCGTGCGCTGAGGGCCAGGCCTGCAACCAGGACACCGGCGAGTGCATCGAGGCCAAGACCGAGTGCGGCGCCTGCCAGCAGGATTGGGAGTGTGCCGATGGCTATCGCTGCAACCAGATAGGCAAGTATTGCGCCCCGATTTGTGGCGCAGGCGGCATCTGCCCGGCTAGCTCCACCTGCCAGGAGGTCAACTCCGTTAAGGTGAGCGTTTGCGTCTCGGCCAGCGCCCAGTGCTGCTACGGCGAGACCTGCGAGGGCTCCCAGTGCCCCGCCGACAAGCCCTACTCCAACGGCCAGGGCGTCTGCGTCCAGTGCCTCAACGACACCCACTGCACCACCGGCACCTGCAACAGCGAGGGCGTCTGCTCTGGCAGCACGACGTGCCCGCCGGAGAAGCCCCACGACAAGAACGGCGTCTGTGTCCAGTGTCTCGAAGATGGCCACTGCCAGGGCGGCTTCACCTGCCAGAGCAACGTCTGCAAGGACGGCACTGCTCCCCCAGAGTGCTCCTACTGCGTTGACCCCTACCCCGCATGCGTGCAGATCAACGGCATATGGTCCTGCGTGCAGTGCAAGGACGACTCCGGCTGCCCTGCCGGCGTCACCTGCGATACGTCGCTCTTTTCCTGTCAAGACACAGGTCCGGTGGGTTCCTGCGGGACATGCACGAGCGATTCCCAGTGCACCTCGTCCCAGGGTCTCACGCTCAAGTGCGACACTGCCTCGGGCTGCTGCTACGACTCTGTGAACGGCTCATGCGACAGTGTTGAGGTCATGTGCAAGGGCGGCTTGGCCTGCAAGGGCCTGCTGGACATCCTTATGCCTGGCGGCGGCGGAATGCCCGGCATGCCGTTGCCCACGGAAGGCATGGGCGGCACCTGCGAGTGCACCGAGCCCGTCAGTGACATGATGGCCCTTCTGCCCTGTCTCATGGGCGGCTGCCCCACCTCTGCCGAGTGCGTCAAGGGCGTCTGCCTCGATCCCAGCCTGCTGACCTCCCTCCTGGGCGGCGGCACCGGCGTGCCCTCCGCCACGGGCCTCTGCCTCGATCCCACCTCCCTTCTTGGCGGCATCTTCTAAACAGGGTCATCTCGACCAGCGATCATCCCCGTATGCGGCGTCAGGCGTCGAATGCCGTGCTCGGCGTACCCCCCTGGTCACCAGGGCGGTGCCAGATGCAAGGCACGACCGAGCCGGCGAATGCTGTTGAACGTAACGTCCCTGGTCACCAGGGCGGTGCCAGATAGAGCCGGGCGAATGCTGTTGAACGTAACGTCCCTGGTCACCAGGGCGGTGCCAGATGCAAGGCGCTACAGAGCCGGGCGAATGCTGTTGAACGTAACGTCCCTGGTCACCAGGGCGGTGCCAG
>CAZQHM010000010.1:0-27303 GCA_964593355.1 uncultured Myxococcales bacterium | reverse complement strand
ATGCAAGGCGCGACCGAGCCGGCTACGGAGCAACGCAGCAGGTGGCCTACTTCATTGATGTTGACTTGCTGAGCAGAATGGGGCGGGGGTGGTACTGTGGGGCGGGCTACTGCTGACCTTTCTCTTCTTCTATTACTTCCTGAAGTCTGGCCATGTAGGTCGGGTGGACCTCATCGCCTGGGGAGAGGCCTCGGTGGTAATCGAGGTCGGGATCGCCGTTGTTGAACTGCTCTTTGGTCATGAGGTAGCCCATCCAGTCTTGGGCAACGCCCAGGGTCACGGGGTTGGTGATGCCGTTCTCCAGGAGCAGAGTCTTGGCGGATTCTGAGAAGCTTGGGAAGGACTCACCGGGGGTGGTGAGGAAGTTCAGCTCCCCGAGGGTAATCCACGAGAACTCCGAGTCCATCTTGTCTTCCGGGTCTTTCAGGTTGATGTCAGGCAGCGGGATGGGGCCCAGCTTGCCGAAGGCCATGAGGATGGCGTTGGTCGGGTGGAACTTGAATATGGCGTGGCGAGCTTTGATCCCTGCATCGGAGAGGGTGGTGCCGTTGGCCAGAGCAGCTATGGCCACGTCGGCGAGGTTGAAGCCAACGCAGGCGGCCTTGGAGTCCATGCCGGGATTGTCTTCAATCTCCGGGTCCTGGAATCCATCGGGGAAAGCATCGGGCATTTCACAGCCCTCTGGTTTGGATGTGTAGACAGATCCGATAGGACCGTTGAGGAAAACCGCCGTGCCGCCAAGCTCCTGCTCCATCTTGAGACGGAAGGTACCCAGGTAGTCTGAGGAGATGGCGTGGTTGTCGGAACCATAAGCGGTGGGGTGGCCGCTCCATCTGGTGAGGGTGAACACCGTCTCCTCGGTACCGGGCTTGACGCCCTGGATAACAAAGAGGTCTTCGTCATCGGAGTCTTTATCGTCCTGGACGTTGGGGGCAGTTCCCTGGCCCCAGCTCATCTCCACATCCTGAAGATCCTCGTAGGCCGCCAAGGCCGCCTCTACGACCCGCTCCCGTACGAAGATGATGTAGTCCTCTTCATCACGGAGTTCTTTGTCCATGGCGCCCCAGATGCCGCAGGTGTCGGGGCCGGCGTGGCTGTGGCTGAAGGCTGCTACCAGCCGGGAGCCCTCAAACTTGATCCCCTTCTCGTGTAGGGCCTTCTGGATCTGCTCATGGATTATGCGGATGTCGTAGAGGAACATGCCCACGGTATCCACTCCGACGAAGATCACTACTTCGCCACTAGAAGTGTCGGCAATGGCCACGGCGGTTGCGTATATGTCGTCGTGCACGCCTGTGGACATTCGGCACGCCTCGTACTTGCCAGGGCATGCGCCGAAGCCGCCCATGGAGATGGAACGGTCGGGGTTGATGACGGTGCGGCCAACGCCTGCTGCGTACTTCGTAGTAAACGTCTTGTCCTGGGGCAGGCGGGGCAGGCTGTCCCACATGTCGGGCTGCTCGAGGTCCAGGGGCTCTGTATCCCCGGCTACGTCGGCAACGTCGGCTCCGGGCAGATCCGCAGGCAGGTCTGTCTGAACCTGATCTCCCACGGTCTCGGGATTGGTTGTGGCATCGATGTCTGATGGAGCAGTATCCTGCGTCGTATCGGCGACGTCCTTCTTGGAACCATCGTCGGACGAACTGCAGGCCCCAAACACCAGGGCACCTGCGATAACCAGAAAGCTTCTGAACGAAAACCAGCGTTTCATATTGGACCTCCAAGCCGGCCCCGGAGAGGCCCTCCGAGGCGAACTGTAATAAGATCCCCTTAACGAGCCCCGTGTCAAGACCCACGAAGAACAAAGCCGCATCTCCCTGGGAGAGCGCTCCTCCGGGCCGGCGGCTGAAGCGGAAATGTAAACCGCTTGACAGGGGCACTGGTTTGGCATCAACCTTTGTTTGTCTTGAGAACCTGAGAGGGAGGAGAAGATGATTCCTGCGCTCATTAGTCTTGGTGTACTTCTCGTTATTGTTATTATTTTTGCTTCCATGTACAATAAGCTTGTTGCCCTGCGCAATAACTACAAGAACGCTTTCGCTCAGATTGACGTTCAACTGAAACGGCGATACGACCTTATCCCCAACCTTGTAGAAACTGCCAAGGCCTACATGAGCCACG
The DNA here is from genome assembly GCA_964593355.1 of uncultured Myxococcales bacterium. Lineage (GTDB taxonomy): Bacteria > Myxococcota_A > UBA9042 > CAIXZC01 > CAIXZC01 > CAYTWV01. The sequence goes on along the minus strand of CAZQHM010000010.1, from coordinate 25,182 downwards.
AGCGTGAGACCCTGGAGGCTGTCATTGCCGCCAGAAACAGCGCCATGGCTGCGGCCAAGGTAGCGGCGGCCAACCCCGGCGAGGCGGGGGCGATGCAGGCTCTGATGGGGGCTGAGATGGCCTTGGGTGGTGCCATGGGTAAGATCTTTGCGTTGGCTGAGGCCTATCCCGACCTGAAGGCGAACACGAACATGATGCAGTTGACCGAGGAGTTGACCTCCACGGAGAACCGCATTGCGTTCAGCCGGCAGGCGTACAACGACTCGGTCACGTCGTACAACAATCAGCGTGAGAGTTTCCCCAGCGTGATGGTAGCTGGGATGTTCGGGTTCTCCTCTGCGGAGTTGCTTCAGTCTACCGAGTCTCCCGAGGAGCGGAAGGCTCCCAAGGTTTCATTCAAATAGCGCTGCTGTTCCTGGCTCCGCTTGTGGTTTGCTGGGGCGCCAGATTTTCGACGCTGAACTGCATGTTTGGGGTGGGCGATGAATTTCTTTGAGCATCAGGAGAAGGCGAGGAAGAAGAGCGGGAATCTGCTGCTGCTGCTGGGCGTCGCCGTCCTCTCCATGATTGTTGTTCTGTATTTGGCTGTGAGGTTCTCGTTTATAGTCGCAGCGCAGAAAGAGAGTGGGATTCACCCCGGTTGGTGGAACCTGGAGACCTTCGCACTGGTATCAATACTTGTTCTCGCCATCGTAATAGCAGGTTCGCTATATAAGATTGCGATGTTGAGTCGAGGGGGTTCATGGGTCGCTGAGAGTCTGGGTGGGGTTCAGGTTCTGCCCTCGACCAAGGACCCGCTGGAGCGTCGCTATTTGAACGTGGTAGAGGAGATGGCGCTGGCATCGGGGATTGCCATGCCCGCCGTCTACCTGTTGCCCAACGAGTCGGGAATAAACGCCTTTGCGGCGGGCAACAAGCCTTCGGACGCTGCGGTAGCTGTGACGAGGGGGGCTCTTACGGAGCTGAGCCGTGACGAGTTGCAGGGGGTTGTGGCCCACGAGTTTTCGCACATTGTGAACGGCGATATGAGACTGAACATCAAGTTGATGGGGCTCATTGCCGGGATTTTGGTGTTGGGGGTCATCGGCCGGATCATTTTGAGCAGTGCTTCGCGGGGCGGAAGGAACAGCAAAGGAAAGGGCGGATTACTGGTAGCGGGGCTTGCGTTGCTCATAGTGGGGTACACCGGAGTGCTTGTTGGTCGGCTGATTCAAGCTGCGATATCGAGGCAGCGGGAGTTTCTTGCGGACGCTTCGGCGGTTCAGTTCACGAGGAATCCCGTTGGCATTGGCGGTGCGTTGAAGAGGATTGCCGGGCACTCGGAGCAGTCTCTGGTGGGGCATGCAGGGGCAGCGGAGACCAGCCACATGTTCTTTGGTCAGGCCTGTTCGGGTTTTGCGGCGAGGGTATTTGCGACGCATCCGCCACTGGAGGAGCGAATCAAGCGGCTGGACCCGAGGTTCAATCCTGAGTTGGAGGCGATGGCTCGAAGCAGTAGCAAGTCGCCCAAGGGGGCCGCTGCCCGTGGCAAGGGGCCTGGGGTGGGGGCCGGAGTGTCGGGGTTTGCGGGTGCCGAGGGTACGGGAGAGGCGATAGCTGGAGGCGATGGGGGTGCAAAGAGGGGGCGGTTCATGGCCGGGGATGCAGGGGGGGAAGCAGCGGTTGCCGGCACGGGTCGGCTAACTGAGGAGACCTTGGCCAGCGCCCGGGGCATATCGGCGACCATCCCGGCCCCAGTGAGGGAAATGCTGGAGCATCCTATGTCTGCGACGGCGTTGCTTGTGTCGTTGATGCTGGACTCGTCGGCTTCAAAGCGTTTGGCGCAGATGGAGTTGGTGCGGCGCTCTCTTGGCGAGGGCATGGTAGTTGAGTGTGAGCGGGCGTTGAAGAGTACCTCCGCGCTGCCGGCTGAGTTGCGTCTGCCCTTGGTGGATCTCGCCACGCCGGCCCTTGGTCATCTGTCTGTGCGGCAGGCGGGGTTGATTCGAAAGCTGCTGCAAGAGCTGGCCGAGTCTGACAGCGAGGTTACGTTGTGGGAGGCGTGCCTGCTGCTGGTTGTTGGCGTTCGATTGCCCGGTGCTGCACTGCCGGCAGTGCGCTTCAACGATATCAGGCAGGTTGGAGGGGAGCTTTCCACGTTGTTGTCGTTGCTGGCGCTGGCTGGGGGCGAGGAGCAGGCGGAGAGGGCCTTTCGGGCGGGCTTGAAGGGAGTTTCGTGGGCCGAAACCCCGGCGCTGAGTCGAGGGGACATTGATGGGAGGGAGCTGTCGAGGGTGTTGAGCGTGTTGGCGGCCACATCCATGTCGTTGCGGAGGATTGTGCTGCGCTCGTGTGCGCAGACGGTTTTGAGCGACCGGGAGGTCACGAACGAAGAGGCCGAGTTGGTCAGGGCGGTTGCCTACTGCCTTGGTCTGCCTCTGCCGCCCTTCCTGCCTGCTGCGGCCTGATGCCTGAGGAGTAGATGTCTGTCTTGTCAGGAGAGCAAACTGAGCGCCAGGTGGTACCAATCAGGGTTGTTTCCCCACGCAGGGGCTGGCCCGGGCTGGGGCTTGGTGAGTTGTGGCGCTACCGTGAGTTGGGGTTGGCGTTTGCGCGAAGAGATCTCACGGTGCGCTACAGGCAGACGCTGTTGGGGGTATCGTGGGCTATTCTTCAGCCTCTGGTGCTAACAGGGATCTTCACTTTTGTCTTCCATAAGGTGTCTGGTATCGGCACGGGTGATTCAACGCCATACCCAGTCTTCATCCTTATCGGTCTTGTTTTTTGGCAACTTTTTGTGTCGGTTTTAAATAGTGTATCTGGATCAATGGTCGGCAATGCCAATATGATTCAGAAAATCTATTTTCCTCGGCTCGTGCTTCCACTTAGCATGGCGATTCTGTCCTTAGTTGACTTCTTAGTGGCACTTATCCTTCTCTCTGTTGCTTTAGTCTACTATGACGCCCACTTTACGTTGCTATCTATCTTATTTATAATTCCTCTAGGTCTGGTTGTTTTGGCCTCTGCGATGGGGCTGGGCCTTGTATTGGCTAGCCTCAATGTAAAATTTAGGGACGCAAGATTTTTGACTGGCTTTCTGGTAAGTCTGCTCCTCTTCGTTACTCCAGTTATCTATCCACTAAGTTATCTTGATGCATATCCAACTCTGCGTGAGTTAATCTTATGGTCCAATCCTGTGGCCACGGTTATTACTTCAGCAAGGGCCTTTATTAGCCCCGATGTATTAACTGAACCATTCATGATCGTAAAGGCAATTCCAGCCACTATTGCATTTCTGTTCGTTGGAGTGGTTGTTTTTAGAAAAACCGAAGACTATTTTGCCGACATGATATAGAACAATGGAAAACAAGGCCATATCGGTTCATAATCTTTCAAAACGGTATAGATTGGGGCGTGACAGCGCCTATCTGACCTTGGTTGAGGAGATGAGAGGGTTTTGGAGCAGAGATAGGAAGTCCCGTGAGGGACGTGGGGAGGTGTTGGCGCTACGGGGCGTCACCTTCGATGTGGAAGAGGGAGAGGTACTTGGGGTGATAGGGCGTAACGGCTCGGGCAAGAGCACGCTGCTGAAGGTGCTGGCGGGGATAACGCTGCCTTCTTCCGGGCGGGCGGAGGTTCGCGGGCGTTGTGCTTCGCTGCTGGAGGTTGGCACTGGCTTTCACGGCGAGTTGACGGGTCGGGAGAACATCTTCCTGAACGGCGCTATCCTGGGCATGAGCAGGTCCGATGTACGGCGGAGATTCGACGAGATCGTGGCATTCGCCGAGGTGGAGCGTTTCCTTGATACGCCGGTGAAGCGGTACAGCAGCGGGATGTATATGCGCCTGGCTTTTGCCGTGGCAGCGCACCTGAGTGCCGACGTGCTGTTGGTGGATGAGGTGCTGGCCGTTGGCGACGCTGCGTTTCAGCGGAAGTGTCTGGACAAGATGCGAGAGTTGGCTTCCGGGGGGCGGACGCTGTTGTTCGTGAGCCACAACATGAGTGCAATAACGACGTTGTGCCGGAGGGCGCTGTTGTTGGAGGCGGGGGAACTATTGGGGGCCGGCGACGCCGGTGAAATGGCCTCGAAGAACCTCGCCGCAAGCTGGGGGGGAGGGCGAACCGTTTACGAGGGGCACTCCCAGGGTGGGGCCAGGCTGCTGGGAGCCAGAGCGCTGGTGAGCGGTCCCGGGGCCAGCCACGACATCAGGGAGCCCCTGGTGCTGGAGGCCGACGTGGAGATGGCAGGCTGCGGTATGCCAGTGACCTGCCAGGCCTGGTTCGAGGATGAGTGGGGAAACACGCTCTTCTCCTCGGTGGACACCTCTGCTGCCCAGGTAGGCCAAGGGGGCCCAGAGGAGAGTCCGTCGGGGATTATGAGGCACCGTCTGCGAATTCCGGGCAACCATTTTGCCGAGGGCCCGATTCGAGTTGGTTTCGACATATGCAGTTTCTGGCCACGATATCAAAGTTTCGATGTCGTCGATGGGGCGTTAAGGTTCGTCATCATCGACAATTGCGATCCCGGCAGTATACGTCACACTCTTAATGGAAGCACAATCTCGGGCGTTATTAGGCCTCAGTTTCTATGGGAGAGAGAGCCGCTGCCTGGCCCCCAGCCCTGAAGGGGGCAGTGCCGGAGAGCCGCTTGCTGGCGAGGTGAACCAGGATCGGCGCCGATTTTTCATTGATATTGGTGGGTTGGTGCGCGATGCTGCCGGGGCTCGATATGAAACGAACTGGAGGAATCCAAGATGAAAAAGACCTTGTTTGCCATTTTCGGAATGCTCGTGTTGGCCGGATGCGGCGGCTCGGGTACGACCACTTCGAAGTTTTGCGACCCCAACGCCGAGCCGGTAGCCTGCGACTGCCCCGACGGTGGCACAGGGAAGCAGTATTGTCTTGAGGACGGCAGCGCTTACGGCATGTGCATGGAGTGCCCGCCGGCCGAAGACATCCCGGTAACGCCCGACGTCGTAGAGGATACAGCCACTCCCGACGTGGCCGAGGTAGTTGAGGAAGTAGTACCCGAGGTGGTTGAAGACCTTAAGGACAACACCCCTCAGCCTGAGATCGTAATTCCCGATGTGTGTCTGTTGAACAACTGCACGAAGGACCAGCACTGCACGGATTGCAGCGACGGGCGGAACACCTGCCTGGTTGCAGAGAACCGCTGCGTGGCCTGCAATCCTAACACTGGCGATGGCTGCTCTGCGGGGGAAACCTGCACCGGCTGGGGCCTCTGCGCTCCGACCACTTTGACATGCCCCACAGATGCCGCGACCAACGAGCCCAAGGTGGTTTGCGTGACCAGCGCCGACTGCAAGGCCTGCAGCCCGGTGTTCCAGGTCTGCGACCCTGACTCCCATAAGTGCGTGAACTGCACCTCCACCAACACCAGCTACTGCTCGCAGTCTGACTACTGCAAGGCCAGCAAGTGCTCGCCCAAGTGCCCGGGCACCTGCGACACCAACGCCGACTGCGACTTCTGCGGGCCGCCCGAGAACCCGCTGCACGCCTGCAACAAGCACAAGTGCGCCGAGTGCAGCGACAGCTATCCCTGCCCCGCCGGCCTCATCTGCCTGGCCAACGGTTCCTGCTATCCTCCTTGCGGCATTCCCGGCCCGGTGCAGGGCACCTGCTCCACGGACGAGGACTGCATGTACTGTGGTGACCCCAAGCTTCCGGGAACCTACGTCTGCAACACCCCCGTCAACGACCCGCTGCATGGCTCCTGCCAGCCCCCGGCTGAGGGTTGCGAGGATCTGGGCAAGGGCGTTGCCGTGCTTCCGGAGCCCTGGAGCGACTACACGCAGCTCTGCTCCAGCGACGAGAACTGCGCCAACGTCGGCGCTACCATCAACCTGGGCAAGGTCATTCGTGACGTAGCCGGCGTGGACGAGGTGGCCGGCATCAAGATTGGCGACGCCAATGTTTCTTATGCTATGAGCGAGTGCGCTGAGATCAAGATTACCGAGAACATCAACTGCGGTGTTTGCGTTCCCTGCAACGAGGACTCGGACTGCGCCCCCATAGCGCTGGATTCGCTGATTCCCAAGCTCTTCCCCGAAGATGCCCTGGCTCAGATTGCGGGCATTCTTCTTATCGACATGCTTTGGGGCGACAACCCCGACCACGACCTCAACTTCTACTGCCAGCCCGTGGCTCTGGGATACGGCGTGTGTGCCCCCTGCGGCAACCCCACCCAGCCCTGCGGCAAGACAGAGCCTGACCCCGGCACAGGCGACTGCAGCCACAAGGAGTGCGAGACCGGTGGGCCGCTCAGCACCGACTGCTCCGTCTGCGTGAAGAACGTCTGCTCTTACGACGCCTACTGCTGCACCACGGCTTGGGACGAGCAGTGCGTTGCCGAGGTTGACGAGTATTGCGCAACGCCGTGCGACGGCTCGGGCGGTTGTGCCACCGACATCTGTACCACCGAAGCCCCGGCCCAGGATCCCTCCTGTGGCGAGTGCGTGGCGGCTGTATGCGAAGCTGATGCTTTCTGCTGCAACAAGACCTCCGGTGCCTGGGATGCAGTCTGCATCGAGGCGGCCGTGGCCGAGCCAGCATGCGCTGCCGTATGCGGCGGTGGCTGCGCCCACGATGTGTGCGAGGCTGGTGGCCCGCTGGAGTACGGCTGCTCTGACTGCGTCTCCGAGATTTGCGATTACGACGACTACTGCTGCGAGTACGAGTGGGATTGGGTCTGCGTCGAGATGACGCTTGACATGGCCACCTGCCCCCTGTGCGAAGAGCTGTAGAGGCCCGCCGGCCACCCCGTTTTCCACCCCCGTGACCCTTGCCCTTGTTCCCTTAGCCAAACAGCTTTGTTGACTTCCTCCTCGCCGGTGACCCTCATTGGTGCGCTGCCCGTGGATGTGGCAGCGCAATAGCACTTATCAATTTGGCTAGCTGGAGGTTGACGATGTTGAAGGGGATTGCTGTATTCAGTTTTGCAGCGGTGCTGATGCTTGGGGTGTCGGCAGCGACGGCGCAGGTGGATCCTCAGGCACAGAAGCCGGCGGTGGGAGAGCAGCTGACGCTGGAGAAGGTTAACGAGTATTTCAAGAACGCACTGCACAAATCCAAGATAGTTGATGATATCGTTGTTATCGATAAGGCCCCTATCAATGTGCTGGTTGCTCTTGATCCCCCTAAGAAGCTGATGCAGTTCATTCTGGTCTTCGGATTTGTAGACGGCACACCGCTTCAGGACAAGTTGGTTCTGGCCAACAAGTTGAACGTCCAGCTAGTTGTGTCTAGATTTTATATCACCGATGACGGTCTGATGCGAGCCGATTACTACATATCTTACGAGGACGGCCTCGCTCCTCCTAACATTATACGTGCCTATGACTGGGTTTACAGAACAGTTACCGAGGGCATAAGCCAGCACGATACGGCGAAAATCGTTAAATAGTTCGCCGTTGAGGTTCTCATGAACGATATTGTGATATTTGTCCTTCTTGTCGCAGGCTGGGTGGTTCTCAATTCCGTGGTGCTGCCCAGGCTTGGGGTTCGAACCTGAATGTGCAACCCTCGCATCGGCGATGCGAAGGAGTCTCCATCAGAAGATACCTCGAAGGGTGAAGCCAGCGGCAAGTCCGAGGGCTGAGCTACAGCCGGTATCGAACTGCTCCACGTTCCGAAGAGAGCGCCGAACGGGCTCATTGAACCTTGTACATGGGTGCGTTTTGCGCTAGGGTTCGTGCGCGTGTTGTGACCTGCCGTGCGGCATATGGGAGGTGGAGTTATATGGCGTGGCTTCGTAGGCTTACCTTGCCTCTGGTGCTTCTGATAGGGTGCGTGGGACTGGTTGTCGGTGCAAACTCGGGCATCTGGGACCCGTGGGAGATGAACAAGGCCCATCTGGCGCAGCAGGTAGCCGGGCAGGCCAAGGTTCTGGTGGTGGAAGAGACCGAGCGGCTTGTGAAGGCCATGGCTGAGGGTGGTGCCAGCAAGCTTTTCGTTGTGGGGCTGCACGCGCCCGAGGAACCTCAGCGCTCCCTTGGCAAGGTCCCTAACCGACCATCGGCGGCGTTGCGGCTGCTGAGGCAGTGCGAAGAGCGTCTGGACGCCGAGGTGTTTCACGCCATTGTGCTGGACGGGCAACTTATCGCAGATGAACCCGTGGGTGGAGCCGCTGCGCTGGATACGATGAGCGTGAGGGCTCCAGGGGCCCCGATCCTTGTGCGGGCTCCCGATGGCCTCAGTTGCGAGGAGCTTCAGCGGTTGGTGGACGAGGGGGTAACGCGGGAGGCGGTGGAGTCGCTGAAGAAGGAGTGGAAGCTTGTCCCCGAGGATGGAGATGAAGAGGACTTGGTCAAGGCCCAGGCGGGCAACCACCCCTTCACAGTTCGATTCGACTGTTTTTCTGAGGACGCCGCTCTTTCGAAAGCTGCCTTGGGTGTTGCCGGGTCACAGTGGAGCATGGTCGTTTATAAGGGGCTTGCGTCACCAAAGAGCAAGGATAACCCCTCGCCTGAGAACGTCTCCTGGTCGGCGCCTCCCCTGGATTATTGGCTCATGGCCGGTTCATTCGCGGCATTTGGCTTCTCTGAGTTCAGCGCCAGGCTTCCGGGGCTTCTTTTTGCTCTGGCCACGCTGATAATCCTGGCGCTCTTCTTGCGGCGGTTGACGTCGGACAAGGAGGCCCTCATAGCCCTGGTGCTTCTGCTTGGAATACCGCTCTTCTGGGGGCAGGCCAAGAACCTCATGGGTGAGGCATCATACGTATTCTTTCTGACGCTGGGTGTGCTGAGCTTTGCCCGCATGGAGAGTGGGAAGGGTAGTCGTTGGATTTGGGCGACATGGGGTGTCTCGCTGGTAGGGTTGCTTTTTGCCAAGGGGCTTTTCGGCCTGCTGGTGCTGCTGCTGATCAGCGGGGGACACTTCCTGGCTTTGGGCGACTGGCGGCGCAAGCATAGCTGGCTGCCTATATCTATCTTTGGTGGCCTTTTTGCTCTACTTGCATTTCTGGTTCAGTTCCCAACAGAATGGACCTTTTTCGAGCACTTCAAATTCATGAGTCATGGTTTTCTTGGCGGTCCACAGCCTGAACTGCGCACTTTTGATTATCTAATTCGCAACATAGCATTTGCGACGGTGCCCATTGCGGTTCTGCTCCCTTATGCCTTCTTCAGGCTTGTTCCGCTAGCCTCGGAGGAATCCACGGAGCGAGTGCGACTAGAGGTGCTGACGGTGCTCTGGTTCGGGGTTCCGTTTACGTTGCAGGCGGCGCTCATGCCGGGTTTTGCCCAGGTTCAGTTCCCTGCGATTCCAGCGGCAGCGGTGGCGCTGGCGCTTGTGTGGAGCAGGGAGGAGAAGGAGGGCACCAGCAGGGCGCAGGCCTTCATTCTGGCGGCCATTGGCATAATGCTGATGGCGAACCTGTTCAAGAATTCTGTTCCAATGTTCAACATGTTGACCTCGGACCCGCATTTTGCTGCGGAGGGATCTGGGACGTTGAAGGGGCCCTCGGAGTGGGGCATGGGGGCAGCGGTCAATGCCACCTTTGTTCTGGCAATATTTTACGCCTTCTACTATTACGTCAAGGGTGGAGACATATTTAAGCTGATTGTTAGGTTTTTCCAGAAGCCGGCGCCGTTCGGGTGGGCGCTCTGGGTTTCGGCGGCGCTGTTGGCCGGCCGACTGATTCTGGGCTTGAGGTCTCGCTTCGAGATGGCCACGTCGGGCAAGGGGGTAGAGAAGTTCGACCAGGCCGACCTGCTCTTCGTTGAGGAGCTTTTTGGACGACGGCCTGAGTCGCTGGCCGTGCTGGTTGTACTGGGGATTCTAGCCGCCACCTGGTTGTGGAGTTTCACGCCCTTGGGCAGATGGGTTAAGCGTCAACTGCGCTTCCTTGGCATGCCTGCTGCGTTTGTTGCCAGGGGGGTGAATTGGCTGTGGGACCGTAGTGTCGGCCCTCTGGCGGCCCTGGCGGTTTCCGCTGCGGGGCTGGTTGTGGCGGCGGTGACCATCCCTGTGGCCCAGGGCTACTGGTCTGGCGTTATGTGGTCACCTACGGGCATGACTGTAATAGCTGTGGCAGTGGTTGGTTTGGCGTCGGGGTTGTTGATGTGGACGTTAAAGCTCGCTGCGGGTCGAACTGCCATTGGGACCGGTGCTGCTGCGTTGTCAGTGGCACTCTGGATTCTTGCGGGTTCCGCTTATCGCCAGACGGACATGACCGCACCGGACCTACCGATTCTGGCCATGGTATCTGCCGGGTTGATGGTGCTGTGCTGGTTGCCCTTCCTCCTGCGGAGTTCCAGGCTCTTCTTCTGGGCCTCCTTGGGGCTATTTGCTGCGGGGATGCTCTCGCTAATCGCTCCGATGGTTGTCAGGTGGCCCTGGTACGAGTCCGTGGCCTTCCCCAACGCCGACGAGCCGTTTCTCTCCTATCTGTTTGTGAAGAGCAAGACGACATTGGGTATGGCGGGTCTGCTGCTGCTTGTGGTGCTCAACAGACTCTTCCCGCTTATTGCTGGACGATTCCGTCGCTGCGTTACCGATAAGCGGGGCGGTTGTATCATTGATCGTATGGGTAACTTCAATCCAGTGCGTTGGCCGGAGGCTTTGCAGACTCAGAGGGTCTTCCAGCCCGTGTTTCTGGTTATTGTTCTTACTGGTGGCTTGCTATTTTCTATAAGCGTGCTGCCATCCTTCTCTCGGGAAGTGTCGCAGAAACACATCCTGGATTATTATTATAATTCGGAAGGTCGTGAGAAACTGGGCGACAACATCTTCAAGTACCAGAAGTCCGGGACTGCAGCGACGGAGGATCTCAATTTCTATACTGCGCCCATTCCGGAGCTTGCGGGGCAGAACGACCTCAACAGGGTGTTGCTGGCCAACGAGGATGCGCTGGTGCGGGTCACTCGATCGCCATCCCATCCGGGTCCGGGCTTCGTGCTGGTTCGAGGGTTCGATGCGGCCAACGACGCCGACGGCGACGGCCACAGGGACTTCAAGAGTGATGCGGGCGTTGCCACGGCCATAGAGGGCACCAAGGTGGTTGACGAGACCAAGGCGTGGGGCCAAGACCAGTGGAAGGGGATGCTGTTTGTAGATTGGAAGGGCGTTGCTATACCGGTGGTTGAGAACGACGCCACCTCGTTGACCTTGGCCATGCCCCCTACCCCCGGCATGAACAATGAGGAGGCTCGGCGCTACGTACTGGACTCTCCCGACTCAAAGAACCACAAGGCTTCGGCTCTGATGCAGTACCGAAACTATGTGGTGCTTGGGCAGGATGGGTTCTCCAATACCAACTTCACGTACAGAGAGCACTCCAAAGGTGTTCATATCCCTGTGCTCGAAGGAACTACATCCAGTTTCTTGCTCGCAGCAAGTTTCCTCACCGATGGGGAAGAGAACAAGAATCGTTTTGCAGCGGCGACCATTGACGAGAAGACCCTGGATACGCTGCCACTCAAGGGCGGCTGGACCGATCCGGCGACGAAGAAGAAGGTAGGCTCGATTATTTACAACGACCAGATTGCCTTCTTGGGCTACCAGGTCAACGCACCGAAAGTTGGCAGAAACGAGAAGTTGTCTGTGAAACTTTATTTCCGTGTGCTAAAGAAGGTGGACACGAGCTGGAAGATATTTTTGCATATGGACTCTGTCGGATCATCGAACAGAATTCATGGTGACCACTGGCCTCTCAACCTCTCTAATGATCCGGAAGAGAAGGACTGCATCGGGTGCTGGCGCACTAATCATTGGTTGCCTGGAGACATTATCGTTGATGAGTTCAAGACCGATATACCGCTTGGCACACCGTCTGGACAGTACACGATGAATATGGGGTTTTACACTCCTGGATCGGATAAGCGGCTGAAGGTGATTAAGATAAATGGTAATGCAGTCAAGCACGATGGTAATGACAGGGTCTATATAGGCTCCTTTGAGGTCAATTGACCGGTAAGGATTTGCCATGAGTAAGATGACGCTTCTCGAGATCTTCTTCTCGGTCTTCTCTTTCGTGTGGGGGGCGGTCTGGGGGAGCTTCATGAACGTGGTGATTCACCGGCTGCCCAGGGGTATGTCGCTGGTGAGACCTCCCTCGCACTGCCCTCACTGCGGCACCGGCATCAAGGCGTGGCACAACGTCCCGATCTTCGGCTACATGATCATTGGCGGCAAGTGTGCGCACTGTCGGGCACCGGTTTCTATCAGGTATCCCCTGGTGGAGCTTGTATGTGCTGCCATGGGGCTGGCCGTCTGGTTCAGTGTGGCCTATAACCCCCTGGTGCCGGACCTTGGCACGGCGCTGTCGCTCTTCGCCTTCCGGTTCTTCCTGGTGATGGCTCTTGTTGCCATAACCTTCATCGATCTTGAGTTCATGATCATACCTGATGTTATATCCTATCCATTTCTTGCATTCGGACTTATCCAGAATTTTTTGTTTTCATTTCAGACTCAGGTCACCATAATCGACTCGCTAATAGGTGCTGCTGCGGGTGCAGGGGCCGTGCTTGCCCTGATCTTCGGGTACAAGTTGGTTACTGGGGCAGAGGGGATGGGGCTTGGCGATGCGAAGTTGATGGCGGTTCTGGGAGCCTTTCTCGGTTGGAAGTCCCTGCCTTTCATCTTTCTGGCGGGGTCGTTTCAGGGCTTGCTGTATGCCGGGGCGTTGATGTTGGCAGGCAGTATCAAGGGCAGTCCGTGGAAGCAGGCGTTGCCTTTCGGGCCATTTCTGGCGCTGGCGGGAATGGAGTGGCTCTTCTTCTCTGACACTCTTGGTGCGTGGCTCTGGCAGCTTTTCGGTCTTGGATAACGTCGTTTGGACGGTATGCGATATTTTGGACTCAGAAGCAGGCTGTTTGTGCTGCTGGCCCTGCTCTTGGCGGGTTCAATGGTAGCGCTCTGGTTTGCGCTGACCAGGATAACCCGGTCGACGCTGGAGCAGGACGAGCGTGTTGCTCTTGAGGGAGTAGCGTCGTTGACGGCCCCGCTGGTCATCGGCCTGGCGGACGACCCCGCCGAACTCAGCATGGGGTTGAGGCAGGCCCAGGTGGCGGCTGGTCTGGACATGCTGCAGGTGCTCAATTCTATTGGCGAGACGGTCTCTCCGTTGGGGGGAATGCCTGCGTCGTCGCTGGTGGGATCGGCGAGGCTGGAGGAGTTGCTGCGGCAGGCGCCGGTGACGCTGTTGCAAGATGGGGTACGTGGCCGCCAGTTTCTTCACATCCGGCCCCTTGATGGCGGCGGGTACGTAGCAGCGGTGCGTGGGGCCCAGATGTTTGAGTTGCGCCTTGCGGATATGAACAGGCTGGTCCTGCTCTGGTCTGGGGTGTTGCTACTTGTATCCTGGCTGCTGGCAGCGCTCATTGTTCGTCGAGTGGTAACCAGACCCATTGAGAAGCTGATAGAGCAGGCCGCATCGATGGCGACGGGCGTAACGTCGGATTTGGCTCTGGGCGAGGACTCGGAAGAGTACGGCATGCTCAGGAAGTCAATGCGGGACATGGCCCGAAGGATAAGCCAGGACCGGGACAGAATCCGACGCCACGCCGATGAGCTTCAGCGGATGAACGTGGAGCTGGGCATGGCCCAGGAGCAGCTCATAAGAACCGAGAAGCTGGCAGCGGTGGGCCAGCTTGCAGCGGGCATGGCCCATGAGATTGGAAACCCCGTGGGGATCATCCTGGGGTACACCGAGATCCTGGAGAACCCATCGCTTTCCGAAGCAAAGCGTACTCAGGTGTTGGGCCAGATTCGAAAGGCAATCGATCGAATCGACATAACCATCAAGGATATCCTGAACTACAGCCGCCCTGCCGAGGACGAGGACAGCGACGCCAACCCAGAAGCCGAGGTATCATCTGTGCTGGACCTGCTGGCGCCTCAGAAGCGCTTTCGCAGCGTTGAGACCAGGGTGACGAACACTCTTGAACGTGGAACCAGCGTCTCGCTTCCTCCAAGCCGCTTGAAGCAGGTCTTGCTCAATCTCTTCCTCAATGCTGCCGATGCCATGAACGGTGATGGGCTGTTGGAGATTGGGCTGGGGGAGCTTAAGGGTATGGTGGTCATCGCCGTAACGGACAGTGGGCCCGGCATCAGCGAAGAGCTGGCCTATCGCATCTTCGACCCCTTCTTCACCACCAAAGAGCCCGGCAAGGGCACGGGGCTTGGTCTATTCGTTTGCCAGACCGTTGTGAACCACTACGGCGGCTCCATCTCCGTTGAGGGGCGCCCCGGCAAGGGAGCCCGGTTCACCTTATCGCTGCCTTCCGGGGGGAAGCAGCGCAGTTGAGGAGGTTGTTTCATGTGCTCATGCAGACTGGTCGCCCACCCCATGATACTCCCCCGGCATGCGCTGCCCGTGGCCCTGCTGTTTGTGGCCTTGTTGGGGTGCAAGTCCAAGACAGAGGTGGACCCCAGGGCCACGGTGCCTGAGGGATGCCCGATTCGGGGGGAGAGTATCAATCTGACCACCCCCTCGGGGGTTCTGCATGTGAAGGATTTGCGATTCTTCACGGCCATCGGTGAGAATCCGTTGGCCACGGCTCCTGAGGGGATGGTTTTCGCCGTAGTCAGGTACAGTTTCACGCCCCTGGATGCTTTGTTGGAGCCCGAGGGAGAAGCGGGAGAGCCAGTGTTGCAGCAATTGGCGGCCATTTCGGGTGAAGAGCAGGAGGAGGCGGCGAAGAGCCCAGCGGAGGCGGGAGGGCAGGAGAAGCCGGACGTGAAGGTGAGGGAACCGGGCCAAGGATCCGGGGCGCCGACGCCCAACAAGGCCGCAGAAGGCAAAGGTTTGACCAGTGAGCTCAAGGGACCTCCGAGCACACCTGGCGATGGGGAGGCCGCAGTTGCCACACCGAAGAGTGAGCTCAAGGGACTTCCGAGCACACCTGGCGATGGGGAGGCCGCAGTTGCCGCACCGAAGGATGCAGTCCAGGGGGAGGGGCCGGTTCCTCAGCCGCCGCCCAAACCGGACCTGAAGCTTCTGGGAGAGGGCGGCGAGGAGTTCTCGCTCTCAGAGGAGGGTCTGGAGGCCTACAGTGCCATGGTGGCGCTTGACATCGAGCATCAGCCCCTGCCCACGGAGCACGTCGCAATATGGCTTGTGCCGCCTGACAAGGCAAAGGGAGGCCTCTTCATCCACACGGGCAACAGCAACCCGGACGGGACACCGGCCCGATTCTGCCTGGGCAAACATATCGTTACGGTTGATTAAATCTGGAGAGCTATCTCCCACTGGTTCGCGTTATCCATTAGATTACCTACCAACATCTTGCCAAACCGTATATGTGGCTATTACCCAACACGTTTTGCCATTAAACATGGATACGTATGCGGTGCTCCGGCTTCGGGGGGCTATCGTGAATGGAGACGGGAACGGGGGGCTATGCGAGGTATTCGTCTTTCACGTTGCCGGGGGCCGAGGCGAGGTTCTTGAGGCGCTCGAGTTCTCGTCCCGGGACCGATGAGGCGTAGCGTCGCAGAAGAGAGGTGAGGGGGTTGAGATCTTGTGAGCCGGGCCTCCTCATGGCACTGAGTCCCTCGGAGATGGCCAGGTCCAGCAGGGGTTCGGGAAGGACGGTGAGCAGTGGGCGGCCAATGAGGACGCCATCGGCCTCTTCGACCCACGGCAGCCTCTTCACGGCACTTTCGTGGACCATACCGGCCCACAAGAGACCGGTAGCGTCGAGGAGGTTGTGGCCGAGGAGGATGGTGGTGCACTGCAAGCGTCGGGCAGCGGCCAGCAGTTCGTGTCGGTAGGGGATAGGGGCGTCTGGAGTGCCGTGGCATGGGTTGAGCAGCTCAAGGTTAAGCCCCAGGTTGTCGCATTGGGTTTTCAGAGTTGCAGAGAGGGCATCCTCGTCGCCCCTGAGGCCGTCGGCGACGTGGATGGGAACGAGGGTGTAGCTGATTGGCGTACGGGATATCCTTGCCTGCATGGCCAGGAGCATTGCGGATGATGCGGGCCCTCCCGAGAGCGCCACCAGCGCCCTGCATCCATCATACACCATCTTATTATCAAATGCTGCCCTGCCACATCTCTTCATGACGAAGAATAGCTTGTTTGATATGTTCATCGCTGTTTATTCCGACAATCGAACGCTATCTGGCCAATTATAGTCACCATAAAGGCTTCCATTTGTCTACTCTTGTTGCAGGTTCGTGGCAGTATCCCGACCTGGTGCCAGCAGGGAGGAATCCGACAAAGATGCGGGCCTGAAGAAGAGGGCGTTGACGTTCCAGGGGCCGTGGACTCCCACAACCAGGGTCTTTTCGATGTCGGCCGTCCTGGATGGACCTCCAACGAAGACTCGAAAGCGATCGGGCTTTGGTTTTGCCACGGCGAGCCAGTGGTATACATCGAGGAAGATGCGTTCTGCGGGGACAACTATCCACGAGGTCCGGGGCATGAGTGAACATGCCAGTTCTGCCTGGGATGCTCCTTCTATGAGGATGGTCCCGTTTTGGGCGATGAGAGCGGAAGCCACGGCGATGCCGACGTCACAGGCCGCCACATGGTGAAGTGGGGCGGTGGTAGCATCAACGAGGGTAGCCACGGGTGGCAGGTGACCGCGAAGTCTTGGGAACCAGGGCTCATCGCCTGGCAGTGCGGTGAGGTCTGCCACTGCTGCGGACTCACCGGTGGAGTAGAGTTGGGAGGTTATGGTGGAGATGAGTTCCCAGGGGGAGTTGATCATGCGGGATGAGACACCGACCTCGGCCAGGCGTTGGGCAGCGAAGGCATGGAGGGCCACCCAGGAGTCTGCGGGGGCGGGCTTGGCGTAGGGAGGGTGATCTGGCCATGCAGCGACCTGGTGCATGTGGTCATCGGAATCTGAGTCGCTGAGGTTGGCATCGAGGTTGTCGGAGTCTGCTGGTGTGGAGTCTTGTGGGGGCCTCAGTGGTGCCCGCGGTGCGGGCCCCGGGGATGACAGGAGTCGCTCAAGAATGGCACGCCGGTCCTCGAGGCTGGTCTTTCGGGTATGGTTCATAGGGCCAAGTTCCTCGGGGTTGGTTGGGCTGCGTTGCCGCCTCGGAGGAGTTGGTGCAGTTGGGGAGGGGCGCTGAGTGCTGGGTACGATTGCATATTTGTTTGGGCAGTGCGCATGTTCTTCAGGCCTCCTTGCGGCGGTTTCTTTTCCACCAGATTCGGAACAGTTGTCTGGCAGGAATTGGGGCCAGGCGTCCTTCGCCCCAACCGAAGCGTTCTTCCATCCTGCCGACCTTTTTTGGGAAGAGCTTTCTGGCGGTTCTGTGGGCCCAGTGGGTAGCCTTGTATCGGGCGGGTGTTGCCCAGGCTTTAGCCCAGCGGGCCAGCAGGATCTCCTGCAGTTGGCGGTCGTCGGGGTCCATGGAGGCGACGGCCCGGCTTCGGACGATAGCAGAGTCAAGGGGGATTTCCACGGGACAAGCCTCGGCACAGGCGCCGCAGAGGGTACAGAGATTGAGGGCTTCTGCTGCTTGGCCGGGGGCAAGGAAGGGGGCCAGGGCGAGGCCAATGGGTCCTGGATAGGTCCACCCGTAGGCATGCCCCCCAACCCTTTCGTAGACGGGGCAGATGTTCATACAGCGGCCGCAGCGGATGCAGGCCAGGACATTTCGGTGCAGGGCAGTGGAGTAGAGTTCGGTGCGACCGTTGTCAACGAAGATGACGAAGCGTTCCTGACCGGGCAGAGGGGTAGGAGGCAGCCAGGAGATGTAGGCGGGGCTGCGCTGTCCAGTAGCGGCTCGTGGCAGGAGGTCCAGGAGGTGAAGGGCCTGTTCGGGGGATTGCACGAGTCGTTCGATACCCAGGAGGACCACATGAAGGCGAGGTACGGTGTAGGACATTCTTACGTTGCCCTCGTTTTCCACGAGCACAATCTCTCCTGTGGAGGCAACGGCGGTATTGGCGCCGGTGACGCCCATGCCGGCCTCGCAGAATGCGTGGCGCAGGTTGTGGGAGAGAAAGCGGCACATCTCCGGAGCGTCGGCGGGCAGCGGCATTCCTCCGGTCTTGTGGAGCAGTTCGGCGATGGTCTCTTTGTTCATGTGGATGCAGGGGGCTGTGACGTGTGATGGGCGCTGGCCTGCCAACTGAACGATGCGTTCACCCAGGTCGGTCTGTGTGACTGTTACGCCCGAGCGTTCCAGCCCCTTCTCCAGTTCGATCTCCTCGGCGACCATGCTCTTGGCGAAGATGGCCTGGGAGACTCCTCTTGCCTTGGCCAGCTCAACCACGGCGTCTACGGCGTGTTGAGCGGTTGCGGCCCAGAGGACGTGGCTACCCCCGCTCTGGAGGTTTGCTTCCAGTTCCAGGAGAAGGCTGGGCAGAGAGTCGAGGCACGCCCTTCGTTCAGCGGCCAATGCGTGGAAGAGACCCTCGTGGTCGCAGAGTTCGTCGAGGGCTACGGCGCTCTTCTCCCTGACTTGAGCCAGGGCTTTTGCCAGGGCCTTCTGCAGGGTCTGGTCGGCGAGGCGGTCTGCCACACAGCGACGTTGCTTTTCAAGCGGCATCGGCCAACTCCTCTGCTGTTCTGACTGAGAAGAGCTGGGCGTAGTGGACCACGGGGATCTTGTATGAGGGGCCCATCTGCGCCATGACTCCCCTTAGCTGGAGGATGCAACCAGCGTCGGCCAGGGCGATGACGTCGGGCTCGCAGGCCAGATAGGAGCGGATTCGGGACTGGGCCATGGCGATAGAGAGCTCGGGGAGCTTGACGGAGAAGACACCGCCGAAACCGCAGCAGCGTCGGCTCTCTGGGGTCTCGATGGTTGAAGCTCCGGAGAGGCAACCAAGCAGGCGGTAGAGGTCACTCTCCCCCGAGGTCTTTCGCAGGTGATGGCAGGAGTGGTGGACGAGAACTTTGCCGTGGAAGGTGTGACGGAGGTTGTTCAGGAGCCCCTTGGCGGCAAGGTATTCAGAGAGTTCGAAGACCCTTCGGCGCATGCGGCGCCACGTGGGCAGTTCGTCGGGTGTGAGCCCCACCATGCCGTAGTGTTCCCGGACCATTGCGACGCAGGAGCCCGAGGGAATGATCACATCGCCAGAGTCTCCGTAGAGCTTCATGAAGTGGCGGACGAACTTCAGTGCCTGCTCGGGGTGTCCGGCATTGAAGGCTGGCTGCCCGCAGCAGGTCTGCTCCTGGTTGTATGAGAGATCAACGCCGGCCATTTGGAGCAGATTGACTGTGGCAGCACCGATTTCCGGCAGGAATCGGTCCACAAGACAGGGGATGAAGAGTTCTGCACTTCGTTGGACCATGGGGCTCCTTGCGCACCGGTTGACGGAGGCAACTGCGGTGTGATGATAGTGGGGCCTTGACTGGGTTGGCAAGAATCATCAGGATGTACCGGGCCAAGAACGGCTCCAAACGGCTGGCCCGGAATCTCAATTCGCCCGCACCCCAAGCCCGCTCCAGCCTGGAGCGGGTCTGGGACCAATGGGGGCGAGGGGTAGAGTCGAGCATGAAGGTCACTACACAAGGGAATACGGGGGGTGTTATGGTTGGCTTCGCAACAAAGTGGCTATTTATCAGATCTAGAGCCATTACAGTAATGTTGTCACTAGTCGTATCAGCCATGTTGGCATCGGGGTGTCCTTCCAAGACCATACCTGAGCCTGACGGGGCGGGTAAGACGACCACGGGGCGGAGCGTGATCCCTGCTCCAGGCCATCGGGTGGGCTCGGTGGGGTCAATAAAGCAGAAGCCGACGCCGGCTGAGCTTGTGGACCGAAGCGTGGAGTTGCCCGAGGTTGTAGATTTCGAGGGTGGCTTTGTGAAGCTCAGCTATTCGCAGGCTGTTTTGTACTCGGAAAAGACCAAGAAGCCTATGATGTTTTACATCTTTACGCCCTGGTGTGGTCCTTGCAAACAATTAGACGCAAAAGTTTTCCCTGACAAGAAATTTATTGACTATATGACCAGGAATATCATCGCCATCAAGATCGATGCTGCCACAGATGAGGAGCGACCCATAGCTGAATCCATGGGCATCAATTCGTACCCTACTATGATCGTATGTGAACCTGGGGGAAAGCCAATAGAGAAATTTTTCGCGTTCCATCCCACAGACGAATTTATACAGATCGTATCCGATTATATTCAGAACAAAGGCACCGCTTCATGGTACAAAGAAGAGGCCATGAAGAACGCTGATGATCTTGTATTACAGATGAAGGCGGGCAAGGAGTTGGCGATCAGGAAACGAGGGGATGAGGCCATCCCTTTCTTGATGAGGGTCTTGGAGACGGATAAGGATGCTCAGTCTGTTCGTGTTCCCGAGGCGATGTTTCTGTTGGGGAAGAGCATTTATCTGGACCAGATGAGGGATGCTGAAAGAGCGTTTCCGCTGCTGGACGAGTTGGCTAAGCGATTTCCGACCACCTACTACGGCTCCGAGGCGCTCTACTCCATGGCGATGTTTTTTGTCATGAACAAACAATTGGATAAAGCATCTGACATAATGCTTAATCGAATTTCTACTCCTGACCATGACGCAGTATCATTTTACCGTTTTGCGACTTTCTGTCAGCAGCACGGGGTGCTATTGGATGAGGCTACAGAGCGGGTGAAGCGTGGGTTGGAGTTGCATCCATCGGCGCGATATTTGCTGAAGGCTCTGGCCGACTTGCACTTCAAGAAGCGTGAATATGATGAGGCTGTCAAGATAATGACCCAGCTAGTAAGTGAAGAGCCTTCTAACGAATCCTACAAGAAAACACTTGGCAACTACAAACGTGTCCAAGAACATATGGAAAAGAAACAATGAGCGAAACACGGAACCTTGAGCTGAGGCGTGCGGCCCTGGAGTTGCTCAGGCCGGCGAAGGGCGAAGCGGGCATGGCCTTTGTGGACCGACTGCTGGAGCGCAGTGATGTTGCGGAGGTAGTAGCAGCGCTGGAGCCCGAGGAGCTCTTTTCGGTGATGTTGTGGGTTGGGCGGAGCGACTCCTATGAGATACTGCGGTATGCCACGGAGGAGCAGTTGCAGGGGGTTATGGACCTGGACCTGTGGCAGTCGGGCAGTTTCTCCCCGGAGAAGTTTGAACAGTTTATGGGCATTGCGGCGACGACGGGTGATGAGACAGTCGCCCGGGTAATTGAGACCTTGGAGGACAGCCAGATTGGGGTCTACCTTTTGCGACGATGCAGGGTAATGGCCCGGTTGGGTGATCCGGACCAGGAGGACGAGATTCACGACATGGGGGAGACAATTCTTACCCCGGACAATCTATTCTATCTTATCCTTCCGCAGGGCAATACTTGGTACGGGTCTCTTAAATCATTTATTGACGCCTTCTACTATTTGGACAGGGAGAGAATCCTGGGGATTCTGGCTTCGGTAGCGGGCGAAGATGGGGATGTTTTGGAGGCGGAGGAGCGTGGATTCAGGGCGACGAGGCTGGGAAGCATGGGATTTCCGACGTTGGCGGAGTCGCAGCGACTGTTTCTGTACGCCAATCCTGTAAAGGCTCGGGAGAAGATCAGGTCCAAATTGGACGGGGCGGCCGAGGTTCAGTATGGGTCGGAGAGTCTTCTGCCGGCCATAATGGATTTTTCTAAGAGCCAGCCTAAGTTTTTGCGCCAGGTTTTGGACGGTATTGCGGAGCGTGGTGGGCCAGTCGACCGGGTGATACGTGGAATGGTGGCGCTGGCCAATCACGTGGTCATGTACGAGACAAAGGATGATGTTGGCAATGCGGAAGTGGCAACGGCGGGTATTGAGCGGGCAATGCGTATCATGGGTATGGGCCTGGAGTATGTTGCCGAGGGGAGCGTTGAGGTTGGGGAGTTAGTGCTTCAGAGGGTGACTGCCACGGCGCTGTTCCGAATTGGGCACTCTTTGGCCCTGATGGTGCGGCAAAAGGCGGTGGAGGTTGGAGCCCACTCGGGCACGGCGGCCGGGTTCTACCTTTTTGATCCGCCTCTGGACCAGTGCATCAAAGCAGCCTCCATGGATGTGCCGATGTACTTCGAGGGGCTACGGGACGATGACTCGGAGCGCATTCGGGACTTCGAGAGTCTTGCGGAGTTGCGGCGAACCAGAGCAGCGTTGAAGCAGGCCGAGGGTGTGGCGGAGTTTGTCACAAGGGCCCTGGCGCTGGATGTAGCGAGGCTGGCGAAGCAGGTGGACAAGGACTTCAGGCCACTGGTAACGCACACCACGCTTATGGCCACGGCTCTGGTGAACGGCATCCTTGGAGTTGAGCCGTGGTTGACTCCGGTTCCGGCGGTGGACATTCCCAAGGTGGTGGACCTGCTCCTCATAGAAAGCGAGGGAGGTGGCCGGAGGGTGAACCCACGTTTCGAGGCAGCGGTTGAGCAGTTCTTCAACAGGGAGCAGAACAAGTTTGCCGCTGCATTGATGGAGTTGGCTGTGAAGAAGCTGGAGAACGTTTTTCAGCGCCTGCCCAGGGGGACGGTTCCGGACCCCAGAATGCTTGCCGACTCTCTGCTCGTGGGCCGCATGTCGTGACCCTGGTTGGCGGGGGCATCAGACAGGCAACTGCTAAAATACCGTGCCACCAGGTCGGACAGCTTGACGTGGCGGCCCGCCCCGGCGCTGCCCTGAAGTGGCAGGCTGGCGGGATGCCGGACTTGCAGTTGGATTCGATCTATCAGCCGCTGCTGTGGTTATGGCCCGTGCGTGGATGCCGGGGTTTCCAACATTCGGCTTGAGCCGTGGTTGGCAGCGGGGTATACTTCGCCGGAGAAATTTGTGAGGTTGAGATGAGGCGCTTCCCATTGCTGCTCGTCGGGCTGACGGTGACTATAGGGCTGGGGGCCTGCTCTTCGGCAGGAACAACCTCTCAGGACGTTGCCGACGTAGTTGAGGTCGAAGAGGGAGACACCTCCATTATCTTCCAGGACAACCGCGAGCCCGAAGAGATCTTTCCCTGGACCGATCTCAAGGACAAGAAGCCTCAGCCCGACAACGGGGGAGAGGACGTGGGCGACCTTGAAGACATGGTGGAAGTTGAGGACGCCATTGAGGATGAGATGGAGGACAAGGCTCCTGACCACAAGGAGGTTGTCATCGACACGGACCCATGCAAACCCTCCTGCACGGGTAAGATTTGTGGAGCAGACGGGTGCGGCGGAGTTTGCGGTTTCTGCGAATATGGCTACTTGTGCGACGACGGTAAGTGTGAGCCCAGCGGATGCCCGGCGCAGTGCGTCATAAAAGTGGTAGGCGATAAGGACACCTACAAGGAGTGCGGTCCCAACGGATGCGGTGGGTATTGCGGATTCTGCATGGACGACAAGTATTGTGGCGACGACGGATTCTGCTACGCGGGGAGTTGCGCCGGCTCTTGTGGAACCAAGAAGTGTGGGGACGACGGCTGCGGCCACTCGTGCGGCAACTGTCTGCAAGGGGAGATCTGCCAGGGTGGCAAATGCGTTCCTAATCCCTGCGGCGACGTTACATACAAGGGCAAATGCACCGATAAATACACGTTAGTGGAGTGCGTTAACTATCAACTAATTGAAACCTATTGCAAGAAGCTGCCCGACAGGCAATGCGGATGGGATCAAAACGTTGGCAAGTACAGCTGCGTGCTGGAAGGCATGTGTGAACCTCAATGCATGTTCGCTGATGACACGCCAAAGGAGTGCGGGGATGATGGTTGTTGGGGCTCCTGCGGCACTTGCCCTCAGGGATGGGGCTGTGCGGCCGGGATTTGTGAGCCTGCCGAGGGAGGTGCGTGCGCCTGGATAGACAATGTCGTTGGGGCCTGTTCTGCGGACAACAAGGTTCGTTGGTTCTGCTCTGCGGGGTTGCTGTACGGATACGACTGCAAGGAGAAAGAGGGTGTCTTTTGCGGTTGGAAGGCATCGGCAAACCTGGGTGCCGGGGGATACGATTGCCTGTAGCTTTGAGGTTAGATAATGAAGAGACTGCTCACTTTTACAATATTGGCCCTGTTTTTCCTGGCTTCGTGCTCCTCGGATGAAGGAAGTGTTTCGGCCCCTGAGGACCTTGGCACCGATGCTGCTGAGCAGCCCGACTACGGTCCCCTGCCCGACGTTCCCACGCACCGGTTCGAGTTGGTGGAGGACCAGTTCATCGAGGACCCGGACTGGGTTGCGCCCGATGTGGACGGCTTCGTAATGGAGGTGACCTCTCCTGACGGCAAGCCGGACCAGGTTGGTCCGCTTCCGGACGGCGCCTGCATTCCTGATTGTTGGAGGGCGGACGGCAGCGAGAAGGAGTGTGGGGATGATAGCTGCGGGTCGATCTGTGGGTACTGCAGTTATGGTCTTCAGTGTGTGGTGGACAAGTGTGAGGAGCTTTGCGTGCCGCAGTGTGCGGGCAAGGAGTGCGGGTTTGACGGCTGTTACGGCACCTGCGCACCGGGCTGTGAGGATGGGTTCAAGTGTGGCGAGGACTTCAAGTGCTACCCCGGCTGCGACCACGACGCCAACTGTCTGGGCAAGCAGTGTGGGCCCGATGGGTGCGGGGGCTCATGTGGTATTTGCGGGTTAGGGAAGATTTGCGACAACGAGGAGGGCATGTGCGTGGCTGACCCATGCGCGGGTATTCCCGTTGATAAGGGCAAGTGCGTCGAGGGGGTTCTGGTTGAGTGTGTGAACGGGCAACCCAAAGAGACGATCTGCGCCTCGGTGGGCCCGGATTATCACTGCAAGTACAACGCCATTGACCAGAAGCACGAGTGTTCGGCGGGTTGCGAACCTCAGTGCGAGTGGGATGACGGCAGTCCTAAGGAGTGCGGCTACGACGGATGCTACGGCACGTGCGGCACGTGCACTTCCGGCTGGCTCTGCAAGGCCGGCATGTGCTACCCGCAGCCCGGTGGTGATTGTGGCTGGCTTACCGACGCAGGGGACTGTTTCGACAACGTGCTTTGGTATTGTGCTGGGGGCAACCTTCTACTGGAGGATTGCAACGAAGAAGGTCTGGTATGTCAGTTCGTCCCCGCTGTGATGAAGTTCCGATGCCAATAGCTCTCTCTTCGCGGCCCCGGGGCGCTGCCTGGTGGGCCCCTCTGGTCGGGCTGTTCGAGGTTCACCTGCCATGAATACTATGTGGGAGCCACGGGTGCTCAGCAGGCTCTATTCCACGGGGCTGGTTGAGGAGTACCACGTTAGAATCGCTGACCCCCACTCCAATCGTGCCGTGTTGTTGCGTTATGCGTTCACCCGGTTTTACCCCATCGACGGTGCAACTGGGGAGTGCTGGGCGGTGATCTTCGATGGCATGGGCGGCGGCGTCACGGGGGGGC
>CAZQHM010000009.1:0-81030 GCA_964593355.1 uncultured Myxococcales bacterium | reverse complement strand
CGTTGTTGTCGTTGCAGTCGGCCCCGTTCACCTTCTCGGGGTCGGTGCAGACGCCCGTTGCCGGGTCGCAAGTGCCCACGTCGTGGCACTGGTCCAGGGCCTTGCACGTGATAGCACTGGCACCGGTGCAGACGCCCTCCTGACATGAGTCAACCTGGGTACAGGCGTTACCATCGTCACATACCGTGCCGTCGGCCTTCTCCGGATAGCTGCACATTCCCGTTGCCGGGTCGCAAGTTCCTGCGTCGTGGCACTGGTCAATAGGCGTGCAGACAACGTTGGAACACTTGCCTACGCCTACGCACACTCCATCCTTGCAGACGTCGTTCAGGGTATTGGGGTCGCCATCATCGCAGAGGGTATCGTCGGCAACGGCCTGGTGCTCACACTGGCCAAAACCATCACAAACGTCCACCGTGCACTCGTTCTCATCGTCCTCGCAAACCGTGCCGGCCTCTGCCAGGGTTTCCGTGCACTCTGCTGTGCCGTTGCACTCCCTGGTGCCGCCACAAACGCCGCCCAAATCCTCGCAAGTAACCCCAACTCCACCCTGGCAGGCGCCTGCAGCATCACAGTTCTCGCCGTAGGTGCAGAGGTCACCGTCGTCGCACGCCGTCGCCGCCGGCTTGTTGCTCCAGGCAAGGGGGTCCGCCGATGTATCACACCACAGGCACTGATTCTCGGCGTCACCGGCGAACTCCTCGTAGCAAAGCGATTCTATCAGGCAGAAGCCGGCCATAAGAGTATGCTTGCATGTGTGGTCGTCGCCACAAACATCCAAAGTACAGTCCAACTCATCCTGTCCCGAGAGACAGGGCTCCCCATCCAGAACCCACTTGCCATCGAGGCAACACTCACCAGCTTCGCACTCGGGCTCAACCACCTCGGTGCCGTCTGTCTCAATGTCGTCGGGCTTGGTCTCCGCATCTACATCCGTCACGTCGGGCACGGTGACCTCGGTAATCTCCTCAACCGTCTCCGGAACCAAGTCTTCAATAAGATCTTCAACGACCTCCGTGGCATCCTTGTCCTCAAGGTCCTCGACCGGGCCCGTGCAGGCCCCGTCCTTGCACGTCTGGCCCGCAGCAGCGCAGTCCGTCACCCGCACCCACACCCCGCCCTGGCACGAGGCGACCCACTCACCGTCGCACACGACGTCGCCGTCCTGGCACTGGCCCAGGTCCAGGTTTCCAATATCCGCTACCGAGTCACCGGTGACCGAGTCCGGTACCTTCTTGCCTCCGGACTCCTCAACACAGGCCACAAACTGTGTGCCAAGTACCACTATCGCCAAAAGTCCCAGTGCGCCTCTCTTCATAGCCAAACCTCCAGGATCATTCATACAAGCCTTCAAGCTGCCTATCATAATTCGTTAGAGCCCACAGGCGCAAGCAGAAAGAGCCGTGAAGCCGGGCACGGCCGGGGCCAGACCTCTCATAAGACGATCCAATATGCGAGAATGTTTGGGTTGTTAGGATGACAGATGCTGTCTCAATGACTCTAGGTGTTTGCTGAACTATGGTGCCTTGTAGAACACCTCTACTTCAGTTATTGTGGGACTGTAAGTTCCGCAGAAGTCATTTCTGCACGTTGTGCTGCCGTACGAGCCAACCCTGCACAGGTAGTCGTGCCCTAAATTGCAGTACGTCCCATTGCCAACGGTGCCCGTTCCAAGAAATAGATCGTGGCCGCCCCCAAACGTGGGAGCATAATTCACCTGACTATACTGGTAATACCCATACCGATACCAATCATGCTTATAATTGTTGGTGAGGGAGAACAAGAAATTCGTCGCGTCGCCAGTATATCCAGTTCCGGCCCATGTTGCGCTGGCATAACCGCCAATCAGTATGCCCGTTGACGTCCTGGCAATAGTTACGGTGGGCCCCTTATTATCACAATTGGTGTGGAAGGTTGATACCGCCGTCCCGTTAGTGGTCATCTTGTAGCATCTCAGCCACTCCTGACCAGCAGTCCCTATCCATGTGTTGATCTGTTGCGCCTGCGTATAAGTAATCATCGTAGATTCGAACAGCCCAATACACTCACCCGCCGTGCAAGTCTGATACGGTGCGCATGTATTTCCGCAGATCCCACAGTTGTTGTTGTCGCTCTGAAGATCAATGCATCCCTCCGACGGCACCCCACAATAGACGTACCCCAGCGTGCAGAGCGGGAAGCAGTTGGACTCGAAACATATGGGCTCCGAATTGGGCGCCGAAAGACACTTAGTGCCACAGCTGCCACAGTTGCTCTCGTCCGATGTCAAATCCCGGCATACCCCAGAGCAGAGCGTCTCGCCACTAGGGCAGACGCAGTTGCCGTTGAAGCAACTCCTGCCTCCCGTACACTTCGTGCCGCAGGCTCCGCAGTTGCTATTGTCCGCCAACAGATTCACACAACTCCCGCTGCAGGCCGTCTGTCCAGTGGGGCAACTGTATACACAACTTCCCAGCGAACACAACTGACCCGATGAACATGACGTTACACAATTGCCGCAATGGTCACGATCTGTCTTGAGATTATAGCATATCCCGGAACAGTCGCTCTCACCCGTTGGACATACACAAACACCAACACTGCAAATCTTACCGCCACCACAAGTGGTGCCGCAAGAGCCACAGTTGAAGACGTCGTTCTTGAGATCCACACACTTGCCCGAACAAGCCGTCTGAGCCGTGGGGCAATCATAAACGCAACCCCCACCCACACACACCTGCCCGGCCACACAGGCGTTGGGACAAGTCCCGCAGTGGTCGGCGTCGTTAGTCAAGTTGTAGCAGACCCCTGAACAGTCCGTCTCACCCAAGGGGCAGACACAATTCCCACCAACACACTGTTTGCCGCCACTGCACACGGTCCCGCATGAGCCGCAGTTCGAGCCGTCAACGCTGGTGTCCACACACTGCCCGCTGCAAGCCGTCTGACCCGCCGGACAGTTGTACACACATGCCCCCGCCAGACACAGTTGCCCCTCCAGACACTGTGTCACACAGGTCCCGCAACGCTTACGATCCGTCTGCAGATTGTAGCAGGTCCCGGAACACTCGCTCTCCCCCGCCGGACACGCGCAGGACCCATTCAAGCATACCTTCCCGCCAGTGCACTTGTTCCCGCAAACACCACAGTTCATTTCATCTATCTTAGTGTCAACACATAACAACGAACATGCCGTCTGCCCAACCGGGCAACTGTATACGCAACCACCGTTCACACACAATTGCCCGCTCAAGCACGCCCCAGAACATCCCCCGCAGTTCTTGGGGTCGGTCTTGAGGTCAACACATGCGTTGTTGCAGACGCTCTGACCAGCAGGACACTCGTAGGTGCAAGAGCCGTTGGAACAAATCTGACCCGAGAGACATTTGGTGCCGCAAAGTCCGCAATTGTTTCTATCGATCTTGGTGTCTTTGCAAATGCCAACGCAGTCGAAGAGGCCATCTGGACAAGTACACGAACTCATGGTGCAGACTTTGCCACCAGTACAGATGTTCCCGCAAGTCCCACAATTATTAAAATCAATCGCATAGTCCACACACGCACCATTACACTCGGTCTGGCCTTGGGGGCAGTTGTACTGGCACTGGCCGTTGGCGCAGAGTTGACCGTCGATGCAGGGGGTTCCGCAGGTGCCGCAGTTGAAGCGGTCTGAGAGGGTCATCTGGCAGACGCCTCCGCAGTCGGTCTGGTCGGCGCTGCAGAGGCACTGGCCGTCCACGCAGCTTTTGCCGCCTTCACAGCCGTTGTTGCAGGCGCCGCAGTGGGCGTCGTTGGATTGCAGGTTGACGCAGGCGCCTCCGCAGGCCGATTGGCCCATGGGGCAACTATACTCGCACTTACCGCTGGAGCAGACCTGGCCTGCGGTGCAGGGGTTTCCGCAGTCGCCGCAGTGGAACCAGTCGGCGTCGAGGTCACGGCAGATGCCCGAGCAGTCCACTTCCGAACCCGGGCAGAGGCACTGACCAGCTACGCAGCTCTTGCCCCCGCTGCAAGTGGTACCACAGGTGCCGCAGTTGCCGTTGTCGCTCTGGAGGTCTACGCAGGCCCCGTTGCACTCACTCTGATTCTCAGGGCAGTTGTAGACGCACTGGCTGTTGGAGCAGAGCTGGCCCTCGATGCACTCAAGGTCGCAGTCGCCGCAGTTGGTTCGGTCTGCCTGGGTGTTCACGCAGATGCCCGAACACTCTTTGAGACCGCCGGTGCAAAGGCAACCCGACTCGACACACTGCTGGCCGCCCAGACAGGTGAGGCCGCAGGCTCCGCAGTTGCTCTCGTCAATGGCCAGGTCAACGCACTTACCGCCACATTCGTCCTGGCCCTCGGGGCAGTTGAAGTTGCACTCGCCCATGACGCAAAGCTGACCATTCTCGCAGTTGTTGCCGCACTCGCCGCAGTTGTTGCGGTCGTTGTAGAGGTCAAGGCAGAGGCCTGTGCAATCCTCCCTGCCCTCGGGGCACTGGCACTGGCTCTCGACACAAATCTTGCCGCCGGTGCAAAGGTTGCCGCAGCTACCGCAGTTGCCGTCGCTGGATGAGTAGTCCACGCAGGCCCCGTTGCAAGCCTCCTGCCCCGGCGGGCAATTAAAGACGCACTGGGAATCGGAGCAGATTTGCCCCGGATCGCACTTCTTGCCACACTCGCCGCAGTTCAGGTGGTCTGCAGTAAGGGCCAGGCACAGCCCGTCACAGTCGCTGGTTCCTTCGGGGCAGAGACACTGCTTCTCTACGCACTGCTTGCCGCCCGTGCACTCGATTCCACACTCTCCACAGTTGAAGTTGTCGTCAATCAGGAAGACACAGGCACCATCGCAGGCCTCCTGGCCCTCGGGACAATCAAAGAGGCATCCCTCGCTGGTGCAGAGTTGACCTTTGGCGCAGAGCACATTGCACTCGCCGCAGTTGAAGGGATCCGTGGCCATATTAACACATATACCATCACAATCGCTCATACCTTCCGGACACACACATTGCTTATCAACACATATCTGACCGCCCTTACACTGTTTGCCACACTGTCCACAGTGGTTAGAATCCGAATTCAGATAAACGCAAGCTCCGTCGCATGCATCTTGGGCAGCGGGGCACCCGAAGACGCATATGCTATTTGCGCAGAATTGTCCCTGAATACAGGCTTTACCGCACTCTCCGCAGTTAGCAAAGTCGGCAGTCAACGAGGTACAGATGCCCTCACAATCGCTAAAATCCGGTGGACAAGTACACTTGCTCTCCACACACACCTTACCACCAGAGCACACTTTACCACACTCGCCGCAGTTGTACGGGTCACTGGCAAGGCTCACACAGAGCTCGTCGCACTCCACCTGAACACCGGGGCACTTAGGCGGCACCACGGTTTCTTGCGGCCCAAGGTCTGCAAGATTGTCTTCTGGTCCCTTGTCGCCGGGCAGATTGGCATCCACTATGCCATCGTCCCCTGTGACCGAGTCAAGGGGCGCATCCTGCCCCGTGAGATTGTCCTTGTCTCCGTTGAAAACGGTGGCACCGGGGTCGCCCGAGCATCCCACCAAGGCTCCCGCTGCTACCAGGGCCACCACAATCATCATGGACCGCAACTTGCTTCTCATTTAGAACCTCCACAGGTCATGCCTTCAGGCACATCATACGCTCCGGGTGAGAGGGGCTGGTTCGACCCGGTGGTGCCGATTACGCAATAATGGTCGATATTGCACGGGTCTCCATTGGATTGCAAGGAATCGTCGCTGGAATCGCCACAGTACCCGGTGCCGGGCCAGAAACCGGCACTCAGCGGCCCTTGGTGTTACGGCCTCCTGGCTCTCTTCGGCCTCCTGGCTCTCGTCCGCCCCGCCCCCAAGGGCTTGGTGGCCGGCTCATTGGTCGAACTCCACCTTCAAGGCCGCTGGGATTTCCATCGAGGTGGCTCGGACTTCCTTCGAGCGGGCCCAAGTCAGCGATGCAGCGGTATGGCAAGGCGCCGTGGGCCACCCGGTTTATTCCTATCTCTCTTACTATTAATAAGTGCCATAATATTGTTGATATCCGGTGGCGTTGGTTGTGGGGTGAAGACCACCGTGTGACCCCAAGGTGCGGCGGCGTGTTTCGGGGGCACTGCCCAGAGAACGGGGAAGGGGGGCTTCTTGGGGGGCAGGACGGTGTAGAGGTCTGTGAGGCCGATGAAGAGGTCTGGGGTGATTCGGGCGGCCTTGAGGTAGTCGAATACGGGTCGGTGGTCTGTTCCGCCGCCGCCTTTCAACTTGAGGTTGGCCAGAAACCTGGCGACGTCGGCCTCTTTTACCACTTGGCGCACCCGGGAATCGGAAACGATGATGGTTATCTCCTCGGCTTCCCTGGCGATGGCGTTGAGTTCGGCGCCTACGGCTTCAAGCAGGGGGGCGCTCATGCTGCCCGACGAATCCACCGACAGCACCAGTTGTCCGGCCTTGTCGGAGTAGGGTCCGGGGAGGACAATTCCCTGGTCTATGTACCTGCTGTTGGGTCTGGCCAGGCTCCAGTCGTCACGAGCCAGGGCCTGGCCGGCGAAGGCTCTCAGCAGCCGCTGCCAAGGTACCGAGTGTTTCGTGCGACGCCGAATCTCCCGGAGCAGCGCCTCGGGGCGGTCGCCGGTACCATCGGACCTCTCCCAGGCCGCTGCTGCGTCGCTGATTCGGTTGCCCAGCTCTTCGGTATCGAGGGGCGAGAGGTGAGCCTCGGGCAGGTGGACGTCAATGCCGCCTTTGTGGTCCAGGATGCCTGGCAACTGCACCTTTACGGGCTGGCCGTCGGACTGCCAGCTCACCAGGGTCAGCTCTGTGGCCGCTTCCGGACGCTGCCCTTGCGACGCCAGCACGTCGTAGATGGTCTCGGCTATCATTCCATCGAAGCGCCGGTCCAGCAGCACGCTGACCTCGCCCAGCAGTGGATGGTTGCCGTTGGGGGTGCGGTACATGGAGCGCCACGAGTTGCCCGGCATGGGGATAGCGTCCACCATTCTGTTGATAACGTAGTCAGTGGCGCAGTTCCAGAGTGTGGCATCCCGTCCGTTCTGGCGAAAGCCCGAGGCCAGCAGTTGGTGTCCCACCTCATGGGCCAGCACGAAGCCCAACTGCTGGTCGTCGAGGTAGCGGGTGTTCTCGGGGTTGTACCAGATGTGCTTCATGCAATCAGTGGCCGCAAATCCGGGAAGACCCGTGGTGGGCACCAACCTCACCTGGAGCAGGAGGTAGCCCCAGAAGGGGTGTGCCTCAACCATCTGCAGTCGAATGGCCTGCATACGGCGCACCTCGTTGTCCAGCGTCCACTGGTGCGATTCCGATTTGTGGGGCCCTTTGGTCATGGTTTTCCTCAGCGGTAGAGCTGTGTACGAATAGCTACCAGGTTCCCGGCAACCCTGCGGAAGTCGGGCAGTGCTTTGAGGTGCATGAAGTGGTCGGGCCTCTGCCTGATTCGGCGCAGGAAGAGAAAGGCGTACTCGGGGTCCACACCGGGCGATGAGATGAATTTGACCATGTTCTGGTAGGCCTCGGTCTCCAGTTCCGGAGCTACGGCTACCCAAGCGGCCACGGAGAAGAGCGCGGCCGAGAGGAACGATGGCTCCGACGCTTTGCCCGATCGGAAATCGGGGAGCTCCCCCTTCTTGATTATTCGTTCGGGGTTTACTCGACGACAGAGCCTGATGAAGTTGAAGAGTTGCTCCGAGGAGGATACCCCGACGCAAGAAGCCACTGCCTGCCGGGCGATTCTCTCCTCGGCGAGGTAGAGCAGTCGGCTTGCCATCTCCCAGCTTCGGGGGGTGGGAAAGGCCATCTCCCCGTCGTTGTTGAAGAGCGCCTTGTCGCCCTGCTGAGCGATGTAGCCCGTTATCGCTTCGTGGATGCCTGCCCCCGAGGCCCAGGAGAGCCAGTCTCGATGGTCCACCGCCAGCACCACGTGGGCAAAGCGGTTGCACAGCGCCGACGAGAGCGAAGTGACGATGGCGTTGTCCTCCTCCAGGTTTCCCGCAGCCATTACCCTGGTCTCGGGATGGAACCGGAAGGGGCCCACCCTTCGCTCCAAGACAATCTGGTACGCCGCTGCCTGATGCAGCCTGGTGACGGCGGCGTTTATCTCGTCCAGGAAGACCAGGACGGGGCCGTTGCAGGCCCTCTCAACCCACTCTGGGGGGAACTGCCGAAGGACCCCCCGCTGGTGGTCCGGGAAGGCTACCCCGGCCAACTCCGCCGGGTCTCGCTGCGCCAGCCTTATGTCCACCAGTTCCAGGCCCAGCGACTGGGCAAGGTCTTGGGCCATGGCCGACTTGCCTACCCCGGGATGCCCTCGCAGAAGCACCGCTATGCCCGCTCGAAGCGAGAGCTCTACCAGTTCTCGTGCCCGACTGTAGGAATACCCTTCGTTGAAGGGGAGCTTTGCTGAAACCGCTTTTGCCATTAGATTCTCCGCCCCTTTCATTAAACTACACGTAGAGGTCCAGAAGCTGGCACCGCAGCTCCTCTCGTGACATGAGCACCGCTATGACATGCTTGCACCAGGTGCTGCTGCCTGATGCAGCGTTGCGAGCGAAGTCCGGGCAGGTGCATGAAGGGGCAGCGTTCCACATGGGGTGGACGCAGACCTCGTAGCCGTGGCCGTCCTTGGCGGTGACGGTGAAGGTGATGGGGGAGTGGGCCAGGCCGGCCCCCTGAGACTCACCCTCTCTCTTCGCCGTGGACTCAAGGCCGCTGGTCGAGTGTGGCTGGAGCTTCCCCGTGCACGCTTCGCCCGACGCCCCCTTCTGGGACGCCGCCCCTTTTCTGGACGCTGCCCTTCTCCTGGAAGTTGGCTGGTTCGGGTCAGGCCCAAACAATGGGACAGGTGCTGCACCTTGCGCCGACGACCGTTTCTGGGCCGATGCCTCCCTGATGTTGTAGCTTTTGAGCACATCTCCCACTGCCCTGACCATGCGCTGGTCCCTGGCGCTGATATCAAGGTGGTTGGCCGCAAGGCCGCTCCCACCAGCGTCTGATGCAGTAGCTTTCATAGCCTCTTCTCCTTTCTGAACAGCCCGGGGCACAAGCCCTTGCTTCCGCCCACGCTCTGCGATAGTAAGGGGAGGGGTAGGTCAAATAGCGTCCTACACGGTGCGAATGTTTCCCCGATTCCCGGCTCCGGAGGTGTGATGTCTGCGAAATTCAAGCCCCAATACCGCCGCCTGCTCTTCATCGACCGTCGCATCAGGGAGAGCGCGGGCATGGACAATCTGCCCAACTGTCGGACCCTGGCCGAGGAGTACGAGACGAGCACCAAGACCATCCAGCGGGACATCGAGTTTCTGAAATACGAGATGGATGCCCCGATTGAGTACGATGAAATCAGGCATGGGTACTATTATACAGAAGATAACTATCTGCTTCCGGCTATTAGAATTGCCGAGTCTGATGTATTTGCTATATGTATAGCTGAGAAGGCCCTCAAGCAGTACGAAGGTACGCCTCTCTACGGGCGCTTGGAGAGTGTCTTCAGCAAGATTCAGGAGTGCCTTCCCGAGCGGATAACGGTGAGCCCGTCGGTTCTCGAGAGGCGAATGACCTTCTTTCCCGAGGCAGCACCCTCTATCGATCCGGAGTGTTGGGAGGCATCCTTCAAGGCGCTTCAACTTGGCCATACGTTGGAGATGGAGTACCAGATTCCGGGCAAGCCGGCGCCCTATCGCAACAAGGTTGACCCATACCATGTGGTGGGGCACAAGGGGGAATGGTATATCGTTGGAAAATGCCATTACAAAGGTGCCATTAGAATGTTCGGTATATCAAGGATCAAGAAAGCCCATGTGACCACCGAGGCGTTCCAGATCCCCGCCGATTTCCAGTTCGAGACCATGTGGAAGGACCACTTCGGGGTGATGACCAGCGAGCATGAGTACCAGGTGCGAATCCGTTTCCGCCGTGACCAGGCACCCTATGTAGTGGAGCGCGACTGGCACCCCGAGCAGTGCTTCGAGCAGTGCGGCAACGGCGACGTGCTGATGTCGTTCCCCACCCGCCATCTCTTCGAGGTCACGCGCTGGGTACTAGGCTGGGGCAGTGCTGCCACAGTGCTGCAGCCTCCGGAGTTGCAGGCAGCGGTGAAGAAGCAGTTGAGTGAGGCGATGGAGAACTACTGAGTGCCCCCTGGGCCCCCCGGACAATTGGTTATCTCACCCAAACCGCTGATCTTTCAGGTGGTCCAGTTCATTTGCCAAGGCGGTCCAAGATGCTGCGGAAGCGGCCTTTAGCGCACCTTTAACCATATGGGTGTGGAGGTCGTCCTTTGCAAGCGCCTGGAGCAGGAGGTGGGCCAGTTGCTCCGGGTGGTTGGGGTCGTAGAGAAGGCCCGATTGGTTGTGTTGGAGCTGGTCGGGGACGCCTCCTGTTGCGGCGGCCAGGACCAGTCGGCCCAGGGACATGGCTTGCAGGAGGGTTCTGGGGGTGCCCTCTTGCTGGTTGTGGGAGGGTGGGGCGGCGGTGAAGGCGAAGGTATGGTGTTGGAGCATCAGCTTCTGCACTTCGTCTTGGGGGATTTCGCCGGGGAAGTTCACAGCGAGGCCCGGGATGGTGCGGGCCTGGGCCTCGAGGGCTGGTCGCAGCGGGCCGTGGCCGGCCATGGTGACTTTGAGGCCGGAGAGCAGGGCCGCGTTGTCGGATCTGGCAATAATATCAAGGGCTTCGATGAGGTGATGGGGCGCCTTGGCCTGGGTCATGCGGCCAAGCCACAGCAGGCCTCGGGGCTGAGCGCTCGGGGGGCCGAGAGAGGCGGGGTCTGGGTGGTGGTCCGGGGGCCAGGGCGGCATGGGCATGACGAAGTCGTGGCATCTGAGGCCGTGGGAAGCGGCCCAGCGCTTCTGGTGTCGTGCCACCCACTGCACTCGGGCCGCACGTCGAAGGGTGCCCGCTACCAGGCGGTCTCCTTGGGGTATGCTCTGCACCATTCTGACTCCTCCGCCGTGCTCCACGATGAGATGGGGGATGCCTCGAAGGGTGGCGATGAGGTCACCGACCAGGGCCACGGGGAAGAGCCAGTGGCTGACAATCAGGTCCGCCGTAACTGAAAGCTCCAGCGCACGGTGGGCCATGATGGCCAGGCCCAGCGGCACTTCGGGCGCCATCCAGGGGCGTCGCCGAAGTTCATCCAGGACTCCTGCGCCCAAGAATAGTGACGAGAAGAGCATTGGTGGCCCCACTGCCAGGGGCCGCTCTGGCCCAGTGGCCCGCCCCCAATGGGGCAACGCCGTGGGGCGTGGGCCCGCCGGGGTTACGACGTCGACCGCATGGCCCCGCAGTTCCAGCCACCGAGCGTAGTCGAGCACGAAGCTGCCTCGGTAGTCTCCATGGAAGGCCGGGAAGGAGCTGGTCAGCATGATGGCGTGACTCTTTCCTTCTCTCATGCAAGACCTCCAGCGGCGCCTTGCCCGTGGGACCTGCCGTGCCGGTCGGGAAGCTCGTAGGTCATGGGGCGGACCGCCGTATCACCTCACGGGAGAGGCGCCGCAATGCCGACCGGGCCAGAATCTTTGAGATGGGCAGAATGGAGCCGAAGGGGCGAAGGCCCGATGTTCTGCTGAAGTAGATGGGTCTTACGGGCACCTGCTCTACCCGTGCCCCCGCTGTGTGCAGCAGGGCCAGCAGGTCGTTGGGATAGCCATATCTGGGCACCATCTCGTGGATGTTGAGGCGGGGCAGCACGCTTAGCAGAAGCGCTGTGTATCCGCACTGGGAGTCCATGATGAAGGTATAGCCCGAGGTGGCTCTGGTGAGAAGGGAGAGGCCGAGGTTGCCGAGCAGTCGTTCGGGGGGCATCACCTCGGCCACGCCGGGCCAGACCAGCCTGTTGCCTTTGACATAGTCGGCCTTGCCCATGGCGATGGGCTCCAGCAGCGACGGCAGGTCTTCCGGGTCCATCTGTCCATCCCCGGCCATTACCACTGCCACGTCCATCCCCTGTTCCGCTGCCCACAAATACCCGGTTCGAATGGCCGCACCAACGCCGCTGTTGGTCTTGTGTTGAAGCAGAGTTGTTCGGGGGTCGCCAGCGCTGAGGGCCTGTTGGGCCGTCTCATCGCCACTGCAGTCGTCCACCACCACAATGTGGTCGATGAGGGGCGGCATGGAGGCTACCACGCTGGCGATTCGGACGGCCTCATTATGGGCCGGAACTACGGCACAGACCTTGAAGTGCCTATACATCAGTATGCTCCTGAGGCAGCGAGTTGGGGGCGGGCCGAAGCGGGGGGGGCCACTGATAGGTGGGGCTATTCACACTCTTGATCCCCTTCCGCACAGTAGAATCTTACATGCATGTGATGTTTGTGGCCTTTGGCGTGGCGAATGATTCCTCTTTTAGAGGCAGCGCCCAAGGGCGCTTCGAAGATCGATTGCAGCTCTACCGGGTCCCATTGGCGGAGGACGGCCTCGTCGTAGAGGATGGCATGAAGGCTTCGATCGATAAATATGTACTCAACTTGTCCAGTTATTATAAGTAATTCAATAAAAGTCCAGGTCTTCTCAACATCCAGATTCTTTGGTGTGGCGTCTCTGAAGTAGGTCAGCTTCTGATTGCCGACGAGATAGAAGCCGAAGTCAACATCTCGGCCGCTCTGGTGTGACTTGTGGGGTCTGAGTCTGCCGCCTGTTTCTGCGCTGAGGTCGCCTACGACCATGGGCACCGTGCCCGGGAAGAGGCGCTCCATTTGGGCGCAGGCCCAGGTAATCAGGGCCACGGTTTCGTCGGTGCCGAAGGCCGCTTTGTCGTTTTTTCGGAGGAATCCTGGGCCTTCTCTGGGGAGTACTCGGCCATTGGCCAGGCGGCCGGAGTTGCAGCGGCCCACGGATTGTGAGTCGGCGCCTGTGGGGTCGGGCATAGCGGCCCAGGGTTCGTAGTCGTCGGTGTATTCGTAGGGGGTCTGGTCACGGTTTTGGGGCGTTCCTGCGCCGCTGTTGCCTCGCAGGGTGACTCTATCGTAGCGGGAGGGTGGGGGTTCATCGGTCATGCGTTCCCTCTCGGCCCGGAAGAGCTCTTCGTAGAGTGGCTCATCGTCGGCGGGCCCAGCGGCGGAGGCTGTGACGCAAGATGGGAGCAGCAGGGCTGTGAGCAGCGCCAGTGGTGTCAGGCTCCGCGCATTAGTTGAGAGGGCGGTCAGCTCCACGTGAGTCATCTGCTCCCCGGGGTGTTGGTATGTCACGGGTGACTCATGCCCAGGCGTAGGCAAAAGCCCACCTGGCATTGGAACCATTTCCTACCACCATCTGCGCCAAAGCTGAATAGCGGTTTGCTTCGAGGCTGAGTCCACGGGCCTGGAGGGCCGCAGCTCTGGAGTCGAAGCATCTGCTCACGGACTCAGCGCTGCCTAGGCTTTTCCACTCGCCCGAGGCGACCAACTCCTCGTCATAGAGCAGTCGTCTGGACTCTTTGCAGAGTGACTCGTGGGCTTGGACCAGGCGCGAGAAGAGGGTTTGTGCGGCTGAGGTGTTGTGGGCCTGGGCCCGATCGGGATGGGCTTTGAGGGCCAGCACCCGGTAGTTTCTGCGAATTTCGGTGGCTGTGGCATCCAGGGCCAGGCCCAGCAGAAGGTAGTGGTTGGTGGCCTTCTCCATGGTCTGCACGGAAGGCAGCAGGGCATCGTGGACCGAGTCGTTGGAGGCCTTTGGTTGGGCCGCCTCGGTTTGAGCCGACTTCTGGGCTTCAAGGAACCCGAATGCTGCCAGGAAGCAGAGGGTTCTGGCGGCGGATGGGGTGGGCTGGCCACCTTCCAGCTCCATGCCCACGGAGAGTTGGTCCAGCAGCGGAGCCGAGAGCAGTTCCCGCACGGTGGCAGGGATGCGGCGATCTTTGGATAGGGCGATTTTGGGGCTTTTGATCTTCCTCAGCAGGTATTGTTGGACTGTATCGAGGGGTGCCAGCAAGGAGCAGCGGGCCGCAAGTTCAAGTGGGCTGACTGGTGGGCTCGAGAGTGGCACGCCGGCAAAATGGGTGTAGCCGCTTTGGAACTCCAGCCTGGAGCGTTGCATGGCGGCGCCGGTCATGAGGCGTCGGGTGATCTGCTCCACGAGGGCTCGGTTCAGCTCATCGTTAGAGATTATCGATTGGGCGCACAGCAGTTGGCCTGTAAGGGGGGCATGGTGGCCATCTCCGGCCGCTTTGCGAACAATTTGGTCAACCACGGCTTTGGCTCTCGGGGGCAGCAGGTTGCCCAGTCGGGTTGAGCTCTCTTTGGATGTAGAGAAGCATGGTACACCATATTTGAACCAGAACTCCATGTATGGTGACGATGCCGTATCGCTGTCGAAGAGGCTGAGCCTGCCGGTGGATCGTGAGACATAGAGGTGGCCCAGCACTGCGAAGAGTGGCGTGGGCGAAGTCGTTCCTCTCTGAGTGGTACCCATGGATACCTCCTTCTTGCGCACCCCAATATGATCGTCCTGAGATCTCTGTCAAAAAAGGCGTCGGATTGCATCGGGGGCCGAAGGAATGTCCACTCCTTTGCCCACATCTCGGCTGAGGGCCTGCTCTCCTGGCAGGGCGGTCATGCACTATGCACCGCTATTGAGAAAATGCGGAATAGTCTCTCAACTGCTATTGACTCCACCTGTTGCGCTCCGTAGCATGCCTTGGCTATTTCGCTGACGGTGGGAACAAGTTGGAGAATCTGGCGGAATTATGGGGGTCAGTCATGAGCAGCTATGAGAGAGGATTGGTTAGCAGCGGTTTTGTTCGTGTTGGGAGTTGTGCTCTTGTGCTACTTGCGCTCCTGCCGGGCGCTTCTGGCTGTACGGAAGCCGAGAAGGGGGTGGAGACAGGGGGCGATGCCGGTGACAGCGCGGTGCAGGGGGATTCCACTGCAAAGGGGGCTGACTCCATGGACGGGGAGAGCCTTGCTGAAGGTGGAGCGCGGCTCAGCCTATCTGTGACCAAGATGGACTTTGGTGTAGTGCCGGCGGGCACGGAGTCCACACAGTCTCTGGAAATATGTAATACTGGAGATATGGTTCTAAATCTGACAGGTTTTGAACTAACGGGCAGCGTGGGGTTCCAGATCGCCGGGTCTAAGCAGTCGGAGTGGGCGGTGGATGTTGGTGGCACGCTGCTGGTTCCGCCTGCTGACATCAGGACCGTGGGGCCCCGGGAATGCGTGCCGGTCCAGATCTCTTACGCCCCTCTCTCCCAGTGCACTGCCAGTGCTGCGCTGGTGATTCACTCCGACGATGGGACGAAGCCTGACGGGGCAATAGTGACGCTTCTGGCAAACCAGGCAACGCCCTGCATGGTGGTTGAACCGGCCAGCGTACTGTTCTTTGCCGAGAAGGATGGGGAGACGAAGCACATGGTCGTAGAGATTTCTCTCCCCGGATGCGAGGGTGCCGACGCAGCGCTGGAGCTCATTGGCCTTGACGTCGTTGAGGGGGAGCAGTGGTTCAGCGTGGACTTCGCTAAGTCTGGGCTGGTGGAGCCGACGCTCGAGACCCCCTGGGTCATACCGTCGGGCAGTTCGGTCAAGGTCTATGTGGCCTTCGACTATGATGAGCAGTCCAGCTTCGATGCCCTGGGGGTGCCCATCCCCATGGTTGGCAGACTCAGAATCGAGAACAAAGCCGGCGAGCTATCCGTGGAGGTACCGATCTCTGCCAACCACCCCGACAATCCGTGCCCGACCCCCATAATAACGTGTGCCGAGGGGGAGCAGGCAATCCCTCAGACGGTGCTTCATTTAGATGGTTCGCTAAGCTACTCTATCGGTGCTGTTATTGAAAAATACGAATGGAGCGTGGTGCAGCCACCGCACTCTAACTCCGTTTTCGTTCCATCGGATAATTACGTTAGTCCAACCTTCGTGGCGAATGTTGGCGGCCAGTACGAGTTCCTTCTCACGGTATGGGACAGTGACGGCGTGAAGTCCTGTATGCCGGCCAGAACAGAGGTAGTGGTGACTCCAGAGGAGGCCATCTACGTAGAGTTACTGTGGAACACGCCGGCAGACTCCGATGAGACCGATACGGGAGAGGGTGCGGGCTCTGATCTGGACCTGCACTTCGCCCATCCATTGGCCAGCCAACCCGACGTGGACCGGGACGGCTTCCCAGACCCATGGTTCGACCCGCTCTACGATTGTTTCGTGTTGAATCCGGCGCCCGCATGGGGAAGCCCCAACCCAATAATCGACGATGACCCAACTCTGCTCAGGGCTGATGCAGACGGTGCAGGGCCGGAGATTGTAGCCCTGGCCATTCCTGAGAACCATGTCTACAGGGTAGGGGTCCACTACCGAGACGACTATGGTTTCGGCGCCGCTTATGCAACCCTGAGGGTATACATTTACGGCGTAACGGTATTTGAACTTGC
Source organism: uncultured Myxococcales bacterium (assembly GCA_964593355.1). Taxonomy (GTDB): domain Bacteria; phylum Myxococcota_A; class UBA9042; order CAIXZC01; family CAIXZC01; genus CAYTWV01. The sequence goes on along the minus strand of CAZQHM010000009.1, from coordinate 64,708 downwards.
AGAGGTTCTCATGGTCTCCGGCGACATGTGGGATGCTGCCACCATCGAGTGGCCATCGGGCAAGGTGACCCAGATCGTCGGTGCTGATAGTCCTTATAAGATTACGCCCCAGTATGCGAACCCTGAGTTTTAGATGTAATCCAGTGTTAGATACTTTTACTGCTCATAACAGTAGAAGCTGTGGTGCTGTTGAAGAGCGGGCCACAACGCTCTCGGAAGGGAGTTACGCAGGAGCCGACTGCTCCCAGTTGGAGCTTACCACCAGGGGGCTGGTCTGCACGACAAGAACGCGGATTGGATTCACCCTGCGTGGCAGCGGGTTCAGACCATCTCCCAGATGGTGGTCTTGCCCATTCCGCCGCCTACGCAGAGGCTGGCGAGGCCCAGGCGCTTGTTTCTGCGTTTCAGTTCGTGGACGAGGGTGACGATTATGCGCAGGCCCGTAGCGCCCACGGGGTGTCCCAGGCCAATTCCGGACCCGTTGACGTTGGTGATTTCCCGGTTCAGCTCCAGCCCTTTCTCGCAGGCCAGGTATTGGGCAGCGAAGGCTTCATTGATTTCGATGAGATCGATGTCTTGAAGCTGTTTTCCGGCCCTCTTCAGGGCCTTATGGGTAGCAGGCACGGGGCCGTAGCCCATCAACTCAGGTTCGACGCCTGCAACAGCGTGGCTGACCAATCGGGCAATGGGGGTCACGTTGTGTCGCTTGCATGCATCCTCGCTGAGCACAAGCAATGCAGCGGCTCCATCATTGATTCCCGAAGCGTTACCGGAGGTTACGGTACCGCCTGGCTTGAACGCTGCAGCCAGCTTGCCCAGCCCCTCAAGGGTCAGGTCGTCACGAAAATGCTCATCGGTATCCAGGAGAACCTCTCGACGTCTCTCCTGGATAACGACCGGGACAATCTCCTCCTTGAAGCGACCCTCTCTTGACGCAGCGCCGGCGTTGGCGTGGGAGCGCAGTGCGATGATGTCCTGCTCCTCCCTGGAGATGCCGTACTTCTCCGCCAGGTTCTCGGCGGTAATTCCCATCATGTAGCCACCCAGGGGGTCTGCCAGCCCTTCCCAGAGGGCGTCGGTGAGTTCGCTATGTTGCAGCCGTCGCCCCCAGCGCATGTCTTTGGAGACGTAGAGACATGAGGACATGACTTCTGCTCCGCCGACGAGAATCATATCAGCGCTATCGGTTTGAATCTGTGTTGCGGCGTATACCAATGCTTGCATACTTGAACTGCACTGGCGCTGAATAGTCACCCCGGGAACGTGCACCGGAATTCCCGCCTTGAGCAGTGCGCACCGGGCGGTGTTGATGTCATCGCTGCGCATGAAGCAGCTTCCAAAGATGACATCATCCAGGGCCCCCGGGTCGATTGCCGTGCGTTTGAGCACCTCCTTCACGGGGAACTGGGCCAAATCACTGGCCAACATGCTCTTAGCTGCCCCACCAAACTTCATTATGGGTGTTCTTACCGGTGATGCAATAAACACATCTTTCATGGCCCCTCCACAATAGTTGCGTGCCCCAAAATATCCATCTGCTAAGTGTTCCATTCTCCCAAGGCTGACCAACTGCCCCCAAGAAGTCAACAGAATCCAATCCCAAGCCCCCATCCCAAAGGTCCGAAAGGTCCGAATCGTCCGCGTCCAAAAGGTCCGAATCGTCCGCGTCCGAAAGGTCCGAATCGTCCGCGTCCAAAAGGTCCGAATAGTCAGCGTCCAAAAGGTCCGAATCGTCCGCGTCCGAAAGGTCCGAATCGTCCGCGCCCAAAAGGTCCGAAAGGTCCGACCTACCCCCTCATTCAGCCTTATACCGCAACGGCCGGATCAATGCCTTGAACGCTCATGGTCCCTGTGGCAATATGTCCGGTCCTGTGAAGGAGGTTGACATGAGACGTGGTTGGGTTCTGGCGCTGGCGGCGCTTTTCATTTCTACGGCTTGTTCTGATGGCGGAAAGGTCAACACCATGGCCTCTGATACTCAAGACTCGCTGGACTGGTTCGGCTCCGATACTCCCGGAGAGGAGGATCTCTCGGGCCAGCCCGACAATGGGAACGACAAGGACGTGCCCGTGGCGGACACTACGGCACCAGAGCCCGGGGCCTTCGGTTCCCCCTGCACCTCCAACGCCGACTGCATCAGCGGATACTGCATCGAGGGGCTCAACGGCTACATCTGCACCGACCTCTGCGTGGAGGAGTGCCCCACCGGATACAACTGCGTAGGCGTCGGCTCGGGCCCGGACCTCACCTTCATCTGCGTCCCCGACCTTGACCGCAGCTGCGAGCCCTGCTCCTCGGATATCCAGTGCTCCGGCGGCAAGTGTGTGGCCTTCGGCACGCAGAAATACTGCGTCATGCCCTGCAATGGCCAGCCCTGCAAGCAGAACTACCAGTGCACCCTCATGTCCATCGATGGCGTGGACAACGAACTCTGCACCCCCACCTCTGGTACCTGCGAGTGCACCCCCAACAGCGTCGGCCTGGAAAAGTCCTGCAAGAAGATCGCCGGCACCAACGTGTGCTACGGCGTCCAGTTCTGCGAGCAAGTTGGGTGGGGTGGCTGCCAGTTGCCATCGGAAGTCTGCGACGGCAAAGACAATGACTGCAATGGTTACGTTGATGAACCTTGGTTGAATATTGCGACAAATAAATATGAAAGCGACTCTAACTGTGGTGTCTGCGGAAACTCCTGTCTCAATATGGACGCTGCTAATGCAAGCGGAAGATGCAGTGCTCTTACCACCGTACCATCTTGCATTTGGGAGTGCGATAACGGCTACTTCGATGTGAATAATAATCCTAATGATGGTTGTGAGTGCAAATATGCTAGTGACAAGGATGACCCCGATGTAGCCGGCGATGCCAACTGCGACGGCATCGAGGGCGTCGTCACGGGTGGCATCTTCGTCTCCAAGAGCGGCAACGACAACGCTGCCGGCGGCCAGGGTGCCCCCGTGCGCACCATCTCCAAGGCCATCACCCTTGCGAAGCAGAAGGCCGGTTCTGGAACCTACAACGTTTACGTGGCCACGGGCGTCTACAACGAGTCCGTGATGCTTCAGCAGGGGGTCCACGTCTACGGCGGCTACAGCAGCGACTTCCGCACCAGAGATGCCGTTCTCAACCAGACAGCCATAATGGGAGCCACGGCCACCACGGACAAACCCGGTGCCGTAAACGCCTTCGACATCTCCAAAGAGACCGTCTTTTCGGGCTTCTACGTCTTTGGTGCCGATGCTATGGAGAGCGGAGGCTCTTCCTACGCTATGTATGTTGTGCGGTGCAATCAGTTCTTGAAGCTGGTTGGCAATACAGTGGTTGCGGGCAACGGCCGGGCCGGTTCACAAGGTACGGGCGGCAACGATGGCAAGGACGGTGTCGATGGTACCGAGGGTGAGGGTGCCTACGACATCATGACGGAGACATGCGCTTCCTACCACTGGACCTTCGAGGGCGTTGGCGGGATTAACACCTGTGAGGGCATGGATGTATCGGGCGGCGATGGCGGCTCGGGCATCTGCCCCGACTATGACGAATCGGGAACCCAGCCCGCAAGCATCCCATATGACCAGGTGCAGACTGCATCGGAGCTTGGCAAGGCCGGGTCGGGTCCTGCGGGCGGTGCCGGGGGCATTGCCGGGTGGGACTCTCTGATTCACGATGGAGGCAGCAGCAACTGCAGCATCTGCAACGTGCCGAAGAAGCCCGACGGCAGCTTGTTCCTGCCGACGCTGGGTGCCAATGGAGCGGTTGGAACCGCGGGCACCAACGGGAATCCTGCCGGGGGATGCTCCGATGGTGACGGTACCGTGTCGGGTAACCTCTGGGTAGGCGTGCAGGGACAGAAGGGCGGCAACGGCAGCCATGGCTCGGGCGGCGGCGGTGGTGGTGCCGGTGGCGGCGTTGAGACCAAGAACTGCTCGGGTTATCCCAAAATGAAGTACACGGACATGGGCGGCGGCGGCGGCGGCGGCGGTTCCGGCGGATGCGCAGGCACAGGCGGCGGCGGTGGAACGCCTGGCGGCGGCTCCTTTGGCCTCTTCATTGTTGCCGTGGGCGGCGGCGGAGTTCCTACCCTGACAAACAACCATGTCCAGACCGGGTTCGGCGGGGATGGTGGAGCCGGTGGTACTGGCGGTGTGGGCGGTAAGGCTGGTGCAGGAAGGCCCGGCGGCGATAGCGGCGAGGGCATCGAGTCAGCCTGGTGCGCCGATGCGGGCGGCCACGGTGGCAACGGTGGGTCGGGCGGCCACGGCGGTGGCGGCGGCGGTGGGTGCGGTGGCCCCTCCTTCGCAATCTACGTCCATAACGCCTCGGGTACGGCCACGGCATCATGGCTCAACGACAACAGCTTCGCCCTGCTGGGGCAAGCGGGTTACGGCGGCCAGGGTGGTAAGTCGCTGGGGAACAGCGGCACCGACGGCGACAGCGGCGCTTCGGGCAAGATCAACTCTCTCTAAATCTAGACCCCTGGCCAAATATCTCGACCCGCCACAGAGTCGTTCTACCCAGTGCCGGGTGTTGTTGGTCAACAGGGGCGAATGGGCTGAATAGAGCCTAATATCATAAATACATACGCATTACACGGCCCCTCCCTTACGGTCAGGGCTCGGATTAATAAAATGATACGCATTACACAGCCCATTCCTTACGGTCATGGCTCGGATTAATAAAATGATACGCATTACACGGCCCCTCCCTTACGGTCAGGGCTCGGAATAATAATAGGTCGGCTGTACTGATTGGGAGTGTTGCGATAGACCCTGTCGATCAGGCGTTGTTGGCGGCAGGGCGCTTCTTGCGGGCGAACTCGAAGAGGTCGTAGACCACGGGAATCAGGACCAGAGTGACCAGGGTGCTCAGGAGCAAGCCGCCCAGGGTGCTGAGCCCCAGGGGATTCCAGAATGTGGCACCTTCACCCGTGGCAAAGGCCATTGGAACAAGACCGAACACGGTGGTCAGCGTGGTCATGAGGATAGGGCGCAGCCTCCTTCGACCGGTGAGAATCAGCGCTTCGTGGCGCTCCATGCCGTGCTCTCGGCGCATGAGGTTCACGTAGTCTACAAGCACAATGGCGTTGTTCACCACCACACCCAGCAAGACGATTAGCCCAAGCAGCGCCGGCACCGAGACGCTGCTGCCAGTCACCACAAGGGCCAGGAACGCTCCGGTGAAGGCGAAAGGTATAGAGAAGAGAATAACAAAGGGGTCCAGGAAGGACTCGAACTGCGCCGACATCACCAGGTAGACCAGGATAAGGCCCAGCAGCATGGCGATCATCAGCGACTGGCTGGTCTCACGCTGCTGCTTGATGTCTCCGGCAGCAACTACGGTCACGTCTCGGCGTGAGTAGATACCGGCCTCGCGCATCTTATCCTCAACCTCTTTGGCGATGTCACCAACGGGTCGTGTCTCTTTGTTGGCCCCCACGCCAATCACCCGCTGTTTGTCCTTGCGCTTGATTTGCAGGGGCGTCTCCTGGTCTTCGAAGTGCCCCAGCTCCTCCAGGTTTACAAGGCGTCCCGAGAGCGAGCGCACTTGCACCTTCTTGAGGTTTTCGACGCTCAAGCGGTCCTGGGGCATGTAGCGGACCAGGATGTCCTGGTCGTCGGCGCCACCACGGTAAGAGCCCGCCAACTTGCCCGTCAGCGCTGCCCGCAAAGTGTCCCCCGCAACCGCTGCAGGCACCATGAGCCTAGCTGCTTTGTCCCGGTCCAGCACGAAGCGCAGTTCAGGCACCATCTCGGGCAGGTCTGCCGTCACGTCCTTGGTCCCCTCGACACCCTCCATGATGCCCTTAATCTGCAAGGCAACCTCCCGCATAGCCTCCAGGTCGTTGCCTCGCACCTCGTAAGCAACCGGCTTGCTTCCCCCGGAAGCCATTCGGCTCATGGAGCCTCCCACCGTGACATCGAGGCGCTGAATCTGCGGCAAGGCCTTGGCCCTTTGCCTGATTACCTCTGCAACTTCCGAGTCGCTTCTGGTCCGTTGCGCCAGCCGCTTGAGCATTACCGAGATGTTGACGATGTGGGTTCCCTGCTTTCCTCCCATGGCAGCGGCGAAGCCCTGCCCGGCAAGACCGGCACGGTACCCAACGTGGTTCACCTCGGGCTGCTCTTGCAGCAACTCGGCAAGCTCCTCGGCTACCTTCAGGGTCTCGGGAAGAGCGGTTCCAATGGGCAGCTCAACGGAGATCTGGATCTGGCCGGAGTCCGATTGGGGCAAGAAGTCCGACCCAAGCCTACCCGCAAGAAAGATGGTGCCGGCGAAGACAGCAATAGCAATCACTACCACCACAAGCCTGTGGCGCAGAGCCCAGCCGATGAGCGCTCCGTAGGCCCTGTCAATGTACTTGAAGAAGCCGGCGCCACCAGTGGCCCCCTGCCCACGTTTCATCCACTTGCTTGACATCACCGGAGTGAGCGACAAGGCCACCATGAGCGAGGCACCGATGGTCAGCGATACCACCATGGCAAGCTGGTTGAAGAGAATCGCTATCATGCCAGAAACGAAGACCAAAGGTCCGAACACGGCCAAGGTGGTGAGCGTAGAGCCCACTATGGCGCCGCCCACCTCTCGGGTACCTTCCAGGGCCGCATCCTTGGGGTCTCTGTCGAATTCATCCATGTGACGGGTTATGTTTTCCAGCACAACAATGGAGTTATCGACCAACATGCCTATAGCCAGTGTGATTGCCATCATGGAAATCATATTCATGGTGTAATCCATGAGATACATGGCGAAGAAGGCAACGATGGAGGAGGCGGGGAGGGCTATGGCCACTACAAGGCTTGGGCGCCACCTCCGCAAGAATATCCAGACCACCAGGATGACCAGCAGCACCGACACCAGCAGGGTGCGCATGAGGTTGTCCATCATCTGGGTGATGAAGAGAGAGTTGTCCACATACTCGATGATGTCGAGGTGCTCGGGCATGGTCTTGCGGAAGGACTCAAGCTCGCTCTTCACGGCATCGGCCACAGCGACGGTGTTGGCGCCCGACTGGCGCATGATGCCGATAATCAGCGACGGGCGGCCATTGACGGCGCTGCCTCCTTTTATCTCCTGAAGGTCCCTTGTGACTGTGCCGATGTCTTGAAGTCGGACCACGCCGCCGTTCCTTGAGGCGATGATCATCTCCTCCATCTGTTCCAGGTTCTGGAACTCTGCGGGGAGGCGCACGGAGAGTTCAGAGAGGCCCTCCTCGATGGTGCCTGCGGGGATGGTGAAGTTTTCGGCTTGAATGGCTGTGGCCACGTCGTTGATGGAGAGATGGTACTTGGCCATCTTGTCCCGGTGCAGGTCCACGTGCACCTCAATAGGCGGCGCTCCGAAGAAGACCACACTTCCCACGCCCGGCACACGGCGGATGCGCTCGGCCAGATAGTCGTCGATGTAGTCGCGCTCCTGCTGGATGTTCCCTATCTTGCTCGATACGCCCAGCATCATTATGGGGAACATAGAGAGGTCTATCTTGAACAACATCGGATCGTCGGCATCCTCGGGCAGTCGCCGTTTGGCGAAATCCAACGACTGGCGCATGTCGTTGGCGGCCTCACTGAGGTCCGAGCCGAAGTCGAAGGCCAGCGAGACCACCGAGACCCCCTCCATGGAGGTGCCGGTCATCTCGTCCAGGTTGTTGATAGAGCCCAGCGATTCTTCGATGGGCTTCGTGATGCGCTCTTCCACGTCCTCAGCGCCGGCGCCCGAGTAGCTGGTAACCACCGAGATAACGGGCAGTTCGATCTCCGGGAAGAGGTCGATGGGGATGAGATAGTAGGCGACCCCACCGAAAAGAATCAAAACAAGATATATAACGGCGGTCATAACGGGCCGTCGTACGGAGAAGCTGGTAAAGCTCATATTGTCCCCTTCTGGTTCACGGCACGCAATTAAGCAGACTAACCATTTCTTAAGCGGTGGCCGAGGGCTGCTCTGCCCTTGGGCCTGCCCCCCGGGAGTGGTCAGTTGCTGCCCTCCTCAACCCTCACGGCCGCTCCTTCCACGAGCCCGAGGTGGCCCTGTATGATGAGCCGCTCGCCCACAGCAAGGCCGCTGACCACCTCTACCCGATCGGGGTAGCGCTGTCCGGTCTCAACGTAGCGTTTGCCCGCTTTGCCGTTCTCCTCGACGTAGCAGACCTTCTTGCCCTCGTTGCGCAGCACCGCCGACGCTGGCACCACCAGGGCGTTGGGCTTCTGGCCCACCACAAGACGCCCGCGGACGAACATGCCGGGACTGAGCCGCTTGTGCAGCGCCTCGTCGCCCATGAGCAGCACCGGGAAGAGCCCCGTGGCAGAGTCTGCGGCCTCAGCGATGCGATGCACCTTTGCGGGGAAGGGGCCTTCACCGGGCAGGGCGTCGAAGCTCACTTCGGCGGGGGCCCCGTTCTTCACCATGAGCCGCTCCTCTTCGCGCAGCAGCACCTGGATCTCGGTCTTGCCCCGCTGCATCACCACGAAGGCGGGGATTCCAGCGCCAACCACGGCGCCCTCTTCCACCAGCACCTGCTCTACCCGACCCTCTGCGGGGGCCCGAAGCTCGGTCCACCCAAGCGCCAACTCCGCCATCTCCACCGCAACCGCTGCCTGTTGAGCCGACAGCTCCAGGGCCTCCAGCTCTATCTTGGTGGTCTCCACACGCCGGGCGGCGATTCGGGCCATCTCCACGGCGATTTCCGTCTGTCGCACCGCCGACTCGATGGCGTCACGGTCCTCGGACCGGGCGCCCAGGTTCAACAGGTGAAGCTGCTCCAGAGCCTGCCGGTACTGTGCTTCGGCTACCTTGTGGCCATCCTCCACCTGCTCAAAGGACTGCTTAGGAATCACCTCGCTTTGTAACAACGAGCCCATGCGGTCCAACTCCCGCTTGGTGGACTCCAGGCGCACCTTGGACATGTCCACCAGGGCTTGAAGCTGCTTTCGCTCTTGGGGCCGTGCGCCGGTCTCAATCATCTTCGCCTTGGCCTTAACCTGGTTGAGCGCCTCCTGGGCCTGGGCGATGCCAAGCTCAAGCGACTTCTCCTCGATCTCCGAGGCCACCAGAAGCTGCTTCTTCCTGGTCTGCACCGATTCGTGCGCCTTCACGGCCTGCTCCTTACTGAGCTTCAACTCTTCGTCGTCGAGCTTCATCAGCAGGTCGCCGGCCTTCACAAAGTCGCCCTCTTTGACCTTCACGTTGACAACCTTGCCCGGAAGCTGGGGTGATACCTTCAGAATCTCTTCGGGCATAACCATGGCTGTGAAGCGCACCTCAACGGGTGCATCAGCGGCCTTGAGTTCAAGCACCGATACAACTGCCTGGCTCTGGACCTCGGTGACCCCCTCCTGGGCAGCGGCCGGCTCCCCGGCACCGCACCCCGAGAACAACAAAGCAGTTGAAACCACCATCATCACCGGTACGCATACTCTAATGTTCATCTCTTCCCCCTACCTCTCGCTTCCGTCAGATGCGGGCAACCAGGTCTCAACTTCATCCCCCATGGCCTTGCCCATGGCCGCTCGGGCCTGCCAGACTTTGTAGAATGCCAGGGCCCGCTGTGCAGTGGCCTCGGTGAGGTCTGCTTCTGCCTCCAGCAGGTCCGTAGATGTTTTGTATTGCTCTTCGTACAGCTTTGACTGAATACGGAAATTCTCTTCGGCCTGTTCGATTCGTACTTCAGTTGCTTTGAGGTTCTCAAAGGCAGAACTGAAATCCAACCAGGCTCGCTTGACCTCCAGGCTGATGTAGTTGGCGGCCATCTCCATTGCCGATTGGAGCTGGCGTGCCTGGGCTCGGCTCTCGTCGATCTTGTACCAGGTTTTTCCCCACTCGAAGACCTTCCAAGAGAGGTTCAGGCCGATGAAGTAGGAGTCCTCCTTTCGCATGGGGCTCCCCTCAGCGTGGGTGTAAGTGCCCAGGGCCACCACCGTAGGAATGTACTCTGCCCAGACAATCTCTTCGGCCAGCCCGACCTGTTGAAGGCTAAGGCGCAGTTGAGCCAACTCCGGGCGCTTCTCGATGGCGGTCTCCATGGCCCCGCGCATGGTCGCCGAAGGACGACTGGGCAGCACCTTGGAGATGTCTGCGGGCTCAAGGTAGACGTCCATGCTCCAGCCAACGTGGGCCGCCAGCACTGCCCGGGTAAGCTCCACGGCGTTTTTCGCCTGCACCTCGCCCTGAAGAGCCGAGGCCAGAGCTACTTTAACTTTCAAGACGTCGCCTTTGCCAACCAGTTGGGCCTCTTTCAGCTTCTCAACTTTCTCCAGCGCAGCTTGTACCCGCTTGATGGAAGCCTGAATCACCTCCAGCATGGCCCTGGCCTGAAGGTGAGCGTAGTAGGCATCCACCACGTTCAGCGCCGCAGCGATTCTGGCCTCCTCCTCTTTCACTTGCGCCACATTTATGCCGAGCTTGCCCAACTGGTATGCCTTGTAGACGGTCCAGAGAGGGGTAATGGGCTGCATCAGCGTAGCCGATACCTGCCAGGTTACCTGCTCCTGGATGATAGTCCCGCCCGAGAACCCCGACAGCATCCCCGCCAGAAGCTGCTCATACACGGTCTGAGGAGGGGGCAGCAGCGAGAGATCCGCGCCGCCGCCGCCGCCGAAGCTCATCTTCTGCTCTTCGTCCCAGCGAATGACGTTGCCCTCAACGGTGAGCGAAGGCCCGAAGCTTCCCCGGACGCTCTTCAGCGATGCCTCGGAGGCCTCTACGGCCTGTTTCGCCTGCTTCACGCTGGGGTGAATGTTCATGGCCTCCTGCACGCACTCGGTGATAGTCACCCGCTTGGTAACCTCCTGTGCCGATGCAAAGTCAAACGACCCCGCAAGAACCAGGAGCCCCACCGTGCCCACAAGCCCTGCTCTTCCAATCAGCTTGCCCAACATCTCCCACCTCCCAATGGCACCCGGTTACTCCGGCTCGATACCGGCGCCGTGCCAGAAGATCTCAACCACCTTCCTGGCCAGCCCCTCGGCGTCGATTTCCGGATACTTGTTGATCAAGAACTCTCGGGCGATAAAGGCCCTCAAGAGGCCCTCAAACGCGCAACCAGCGTCGCTCTCCGAGATGGCCATCTTCCGCTGGCCAAGGGTCGAGACGACCAGCCTGCCCAGGTACTCCTGCTGCTCCAGGATCAGCGAGTGCAGCAGCGGTGCATCGTTCTCGCACGACTGCGCCAGCGTCCGGTGCACGCGCCCGGCCAGATCGATGATGACGGCGGAGCTGTCCTTGAGCTTGAGCAACGACTGTGAAATTCGCCAGACAAGCACCTCCTGAACCTCAAGTCCATCAGGAGGGGCCTGCTCCATGGCCTCACGAATCTCGCCCATCTTCACGGTGAACAGCTCGAAGGCAAGCTCATCCTTGTTCTTAAAATAGTAGTACAAGCTGCCTACCGAGTACCCGGCCTCCTGCGCCAGATCCTCCATCTTGAGTTCCTCGATGCTGCCACTGGAAACCAGCTTGGCGGCCGCTTCGAGGATGTGCGCACGGGCGAAATCGTGCTGCTTCTGGCGGCGATTGACCCGAGAGCTTCGGGCCTCCTGGTCTACCACCGTGGGTTTGGAATCCATTGTCTCTCCTTGGGCAAAAAGGGCCCTCCTCAACGACGGCGCAACAATGCAGAATCCGGTTCAAAAAATCAAGTGGGATTCGACTTCGGAAGTCGACAAAGCCTGGGGCAGGGTATAGCATCCCCCTCCGGTGGGAGGATGTGATGGAAGCGCTACTACTTGTGGTGGGTGGAACTCTGCTGCTTGGATTGGGCTATCGCTACTACGGTGGCTGGCTTGCAAGGCTGGTCAAGCTGGGCTCCAACGACCCGACTCCCGCTCACACCATGAGCGACGGGGTGGACTATGTCCCTGCACGGAAATCGGTGCTGCTGGGGCACCACTTCGCCTCCATCGCCGGTGCCGGCCCCATCATCGGCCCTGTTCTGGCCGCTCAATTCGGATGGCTGCCCGTCATAATATGGCTCGTCTTCGGTGCCATCTTCATGGGTGGCGTGCACGACTTCATGGCGCTGGTAGCCTCGGCTCGCCACCAGGGGCGCTCGGTAGGCTCCGTCATCGAAATCCACCTTGGGCGCGTTGGGAAGCTGCTCTTTCTGGTATTCTCCTGGGCTACCCTGATCCTGGTTGTAGCCGTCTTCACGGGCGTAGTTGCCGATTCATTCGTGGCTGACCCCAGGGTCGCCTCGTCGTCCCTCATGTTCATACCCCTGGCCGTTCTCTTCGGTGTGCTGGTCTACAAACTCAAAGCCAACTTCGCTGCAGCTACCCTCATCGGCCTCATTCTCCTGGCCGGCTGCCTGATGCTCGGCGTGTCCCAGCCCTTCCCCATGCTCTTCGACGACGCAGCTTCCATGGTGCTCTTCTGGAAGGCAGCATTGCTCGTATATGTGTTTATTGCCTCTGTAGTGCCGGTTAATTATCTGCTTCAGCCACGAGATTATCTTAACTCATTCCTTCTGTACGGGATTCTGGCAGCGGGCCTGGCGGGAATCTTCGTATCGCCGCCGGAGATCGCCGGTGAGGCCTTTGTTGCCTTCAAAGTCGAGGGCCTCGGCTACCTCTTCCCCATGCTCTTCGTCACCGTAGCCTGCGGGGCCATCTCGGGCTTCCATTCACTGGTCGCCTCGGGCACCACCTCCAAGCAACTGGACAAAGAGAGCGATGCCATGCCCGTGGGCTACGGCGGCATGCTCATCGAGTCGGTGCTGGGCATTCTTGCCCTGGTCACCGCCGTCATGGTGGCCCGCCCCGAGTACCTTCAGCGCCTTGCTTCGGGCGGCGGCCCCGCTGGCGTCTTCTACAACGGCCTCGCTGGGCTCATGGCGCCCCTTGGAATTCCCCAAGAGTTCGGAATCGGCTTTGCCGGCCTTGCTATCTCCGCCTTTGCCATGACCTCCCTGGATACCGCAACCAGACTTGCCCGCTTCACCCTCCAGGAGATGTTCCAGGGCCGCAGCAACTCCGCTGGGAAGCTCTCCGCCCTTGCTCAGAACCGCTTCGTGGCCACCGCAGTGACCGTGGCCGTGGCAGCGGGGCTGCTCATGTCAGGCAGCACCGTGTCGGGGCTGTGGGCCGTCTTCGGGTCGGCGAATCAGCTTCTGGCAGCGCTGGCCCTGATGGCAATAACGGTCTGGCTGGGCTCCACGAGAAGCCGGCGATGGTTCGTGGTCGGGCCCATGGTGTTCATGTACCTGATGACGCTCACTGCTTTGGGTTTGCAGGCCTGGGCTGGGATTCAGAAGCCCCAACCCAACCTGGTGACCCTGGTGGCCGTGGCCCTGCTCTTCCTCCTGGCCGTTGTGCTGGGGATACATTTTATATTAGACGAGTATAAAAGAAAATGCACACAGGCCCAATAGTAAAGATTGGAAGATACGAAGTTAAAGATAAGATAGCCGCCGGTGGTATGGCCACGGTCTATCGTGCGGTCCAGACGGGAATCGGTGGGTTTAAAAGCCTGGTTGCCCTGAAGATCCTGCACCCCCACCTGGCCAAGGATCCCCAGTTCAAGAAGATGTTTCTGGAGGAGGCCAGAATCGGCGCCCTGCTATCCCACCGCTGCCTGCTGTCGATTCTGGACTACGGCGAGGAGGAGGGGGTTTCTTATCTGGTAACCGAGTACTTCCCCTCGTTGACCCTTGAAGAGCTGGTGCTGAAGGCCAAGCGGTTGCCGCTCCACGAGGGGCTCTATCTGCTGGCCGAGGCAGCAGAGGGGCTGCACGCCCTTCACGAGGCCAAGGACATGGAGGGGAAGCGGTTGGGGCTTGTGCATCGTGACGTCAGCCCCCAGAACATTCTGGTTCACGGCGACGGCAGGGTGAAGCTCATCGATTTCGGCATCGTGAAGAAAGAGGATCCTACGGAGCGTACGGTGCCCGGCGTGGTCAAGGGGAAGGTGAGATACATGTCCCCTGAGCAGGCGTCGGGGAAGCGTGTGGATCTTCGCTCGGACATCTATGCGCTGGGCATCGTCTTCTTGCGCCTGGTCACGGGGGTGAAGCCCCACGGCTCGGGGGACACGGGCGAAATCATGGCCCGCGCCAGGGCTGGCGTAGAGGTGGAGCCTATGCTCAAGCGGCTGCGCCTGCCCGAGGCTGGCGTGGAGTTGATCTCCCGCATGGTGGCAACCCGGGCCGAAGATCGTCCCCCAGACGCCCTGACCGTGGCACGCTCGGCCAGAGAGATTCTCCTTTCTATGGTCTCTTCCTACGACCCGCACTCGTTCTCCATGTACCTGGAAGGTCTGTCCAAAGAGGGTACACGAAAGGGGCGCAACCCTGCCAAAGAGCCCGAAGAGGCCAGGCCGGACCAGCCACGAGGCAAGAAGCCTCCATCCCCGAACACTACCATCGCCCAGTCCGGGTCTGCTGGCCAGGCGGGCATCCACCCCAAATGGCTCTTCCTGGGACTGCTATCTCTGTTTGGTGCTGCTCTGCTGGCGTGGGCAATTGGAAAACTGTGACCGGGAGAGTACTGGCTAAATCTACTGGTTGTTATATGCTTCAATGCCTTCCAGAAGGATTTCGGTAGCACGTCTCATCTTGTCTGGGTCCAGAACGAATGCGATTCTGATTTCGTCCTTGCCCATCCCCGGTGTGGCATAGAACCCACCGGCGGGAGCAACCAGAGTGGTTTCGCCCTTGCTGTCAAACTTCTCCATCATAAATATGGCAAACTTATCAGCGTCGTCAACAGGTAGCTTGGCTATGACATAGAAGGCGCCTCTGGGGGGCTTAGCAAGGATTCTGGGGTCTTTGGCAAGAACTTCTAAAACAACGTCTCTACGGGCCAAAAACTGTTCACGACAAGCAGCGACGTACTCATCGTATATTTCCATAGAGGCTAATGCCATATATTGTGAGACTGTGGCAGGGCAGAGACGCGTCATGGCGAATCTCAGCGCCGCATTGTAGACCTCTTTGTTCTTGGTGCAGAGGTTACCTACCCTGGCGCCGCAGCTCGAAAAGCGCTTGCTGATGCTGTCCACCAGAATGGTCCTGTCGGCAACCTCGGGGAAGTGCAGGGGGCTCACGTACTCCTCGCCGTCATACACGAATTCCCGGTAGGCCTCGTCGCTTATGAGGAACAGCCCACGCTCTTTGGCCAGCTCGCACAACATGGCGATCTCGGCCCTGGTGAACACCGTACCCGTCGGGTTGTTCGGCGAGCAGACCACGATGGCCTTGGTTCGAGGCGTAATGGCCTTCTCGAAGACCTCTTTGGGCGGAAGATGGAAACCATCTTCTGCTCTGGTCAAGACAGGGACCACCTTGCACTGAGCTACCACAGCAAAGCCGTTGTAGTTGGTGTAGAAAGGTTCTGGGATGATTATCTCGTCATCGACGTCGCAGACGACGCTGAACGCCATGAGCAGGGCCTCGGAGCCGCCCTGGGTGGTGACGATCTCATTCTTTCCAAAGTCGAATCCTACCCGCTTGTAGTAGGCGGAAAGCTGCTCGACATAGCTGTCCAGACCCTGGGCCGGACCGTACGCCAGCACCGGGTTCTCGAAGGTCTTCATCATCTCCATGAACCGAGGAGGTGTATGAATGTCGGGCTGGCCGATGTTCACGTTGTAGATCTTGATGCCGCGTGCAATGGCCGCATCGGCGTAGGGCTTCAGTTTCCTGATTGGCGATGCAGGCAGGCTGTTTCCACGTTGGCTTACACGTACTTCCACGACGAACCTCCCAAAGTTGAGTACGGGGACCCCAAGTTGAGCAAACTGAGCGAGCCCCCCGGGCCCCACCTCTATAGGCCACCCCAAAAGGCGATTCAAGAGGTATCTGTACCCCTGGACAGCATCTCGGTCCACGTCCGGCGTTGCTCGGTGGCCGGCTCACTTCAACGTGGCTGAACCACGCCTCATTGGCACGGCTCGTTCGCACCTTGCATCTGGCACCCAATGAACCGGTCCAGAACCTCCAGCGCCCAGGCCTCCTCAAGAGCAGAGCCCCAGATTACCCCCGGCTCCTTTTTGAACCATGTCCTCTGCCTTTTTACATACTGAATGTGGGAGCGCAGTATTCTCTCTCTTGCATCAGCCAGCGTGACAGAGCCGGCCAGGTAATCGAAGAGTTCCCGATAACCAAGTGCCTTGAATGTGCGCAGCTCGGGATCGTAGCCCGCTGCCAACAGAGCCTTGCACTCATCGATGAAGCCCTGGGCAAGCATCTTGTCCAGGCGCTGCGCCAGCCTCGGTCGCAGCTGCTCATCGGGCATGTCCACTGCCAGCACCGTAGAGCTGTAGGCAGCGCCCTTGAAGCCGTGCTCGGCTTGATAGTGGGAGAGGGGCCTTCCGGTGCCGTGGTAGACCTCCAGGGCCCGCAAAGTGCGCTGCGGGTCGTTGGGGGCTATTCGGGCCGCATAAGCTGGGTCGCACTGCTCCAACTCCTCGCGCAACGACGGCAGGCCGTGGGCCTCCAGCCGTGCCGTCAGGGCTCTTCGCACGCCGGGGTCCACCGTGGGAATGGAGGCAAGCCCGCGACTGAGCGCCCTGACATAGAGCCCCGTGCCACCAACCACAAGAGGCAGGTTGCCCCTGGACCAGATCTGCCGGAATATGGGAGCCGCCAGCTCAAGGTACCGGCCCGCGTCCACGGGCTCGTCGGGTCTGCGGATTCCGAACAGGTGGTGGGGAACCGTGGCCATCTCCTCAGGCTCAGGGGCCGCCGTGCCCACGGCCATGCCCGCGTAGAACTGCGAGGCGTCGCAGTTCACTATCTCGCAGGGTCGCTTTGCTGCCAAGCCCAGTGCCAAGCCACTCTTACCCGAGCCTGTGGGGCCGGTGATGATTAGAATCTTTCCATCGAGGCTACCTGCACCAGCCATGTCACGTCCTCTTGAACCAGCGCGCCACTTCTACCTCTTCCAGGAAGACAACCACCGGTCTGCCGTGGGGACAGAAAGCGGCCAGATCTACCCCGTCCATGAGCTCGAAGAGGCGCCGAACCTCCGCCGGGTCCATGGGGTCGCCGGCTCTCACTGCGGCGTGGCAGGCAATGGTAGCCAGCTTCTTGTGGAAGATGTCCGTCTGGTCCAGCGTGGCATCCTGGGGAGTCTCGTCCAGCAGCTCAAGCAGGGTTGGAAGAGCGGAGCGACCCTTGAACATCGCCGGAGCGGCATGCAACGCCAGCTTGCGGGTGCCGAAGAGTTCGATGCGGAACCCCAGGGCCGCCAACGCCTCCTCCCTGGCCAAAGCAGCGGCAAGTAGCCTGGGCTCCAGATCCACCAGAACCGGCGTAAGGTTAGCCTGGGAGATCACCTTCCGTTGACTCCATTCGTTTCGTAGCTGCTCAAAGAGCACCCGCTCGTGGGCCGCATGTTGGTCCACGACTACCAGCTTCCGGCCCAACTGACCCAGAAGAAAGCAGTTGGCGTACTGACCCAGGTAGCGCATTCCGGCCAAGCCCATTCCGTGATGTCTCTCCGGGGCGTGCTGGGGTACCGCTGATGCCTGGGTCGCTTCGCCGTCAGGCTCCTCGGCTGCGCTCTCGGGAAGCTCAGGTCCGTCGAACCCCATGCGCCGCTCGTCCATGAAAACGGGGCCGGCCCCCTGAATCCCCGGAGGTGGTGCCCCAAAGACCCGCACGGGCTCTCCACTGGCAGTGCTGCTGCCGGCAGGCTGCTCAGGCCCCCGGAATCCGAAGTTCATCGAGAGCTGCTCGTGGCTCAATACCTGCTTCGTGTCGCCCACAACTGGACCTGCCGACGGTTCGCTTTCACCAAGCGCCGCCGAGACCTCCTTCACCACATGTGGGTTCTGCGAGAGGGTGAGCTTCACCGCCCGATTCACAGCGGCGAAAACCTCCCCGCTGTTGGAAAACCTCACCTCGGCTTTGGTTGGATGCACGTTGACGTCAAGCTCCGAGGGGGGGACTGCTATGTCAAGGATAGCGTAGGGCGATTCGCCCCCAGGCAGCAAGGTGCCGTAACCGCTCTTGAGCGCCTGGAGGACCACCTTGTCACGTACGAAGCGTGAGTTGACGAAGAGAAAGAGCGTTCCGGTTCCCCTTCGGCGCATGGAGGGGTCGGAGATGAAGCCGTTGACTCTCACGTGTCCTTCGGCCCGGCACTCGAAGAGATGGTCACACACCTTCTTGCCGAAGACCTGGGCAATACGGGCCATGGGGTCGGGCTCAGGGGGTGCCGACAGCACCGTGCGGCCGCCGCTCTCCAGCAGGAACTGCACTGTGTGGTGCATCAGTGCGAAACGCTGGACAACCTCGGTGATGAGCTGGGCCTCGGTGGCGTCGCTGCGCAGGAACTTCCGCCGGGCGGGGACGTTGAAGAAGAGCTCGTCCACGGTGATTTCGGTTCCAGGCGCCATGACGGTCTGGGTCACCTCTTTCTCCCCCTGGGCGTTCACCACTATCTGGGTTCCGGTCTCGTCCTGGGCTCTCCTGGTCCTCATGGTGAAACGGGAGACAGAAGCGATGCTGGGCAGCGCCTCACCTCGAAAACCGAAGGTGGTGATGTTGCGCAGATCCTCGAAGGTCTCAAGCTTGCTGGTTGCATGCCGCTCCAGCGACACCAAGGCATCATCCATGGCCATGCCGCTGCCGTTGTCCAGCACCCTGATGTGGGTCTTTCCGCCATCCTTGTATGAGACGAAGATGGAGGTTGCACCAGCATCAATGGCATTCTCCACCAGTTCCTTGACTACGGCAGCAGGCCGCTCGACCACTTCGCCTGCGGCAATCTGATTCTGCAGCCACGGGGGCATGACTCTGATGGGACGCACCGCTCCTCCTACTTCACATGCCGCGCCAATCTAATCCAAAGGCAGCGGGGCGTCAGCAGATTAAACGGAATTGCGCCCGGTTTTCGCCCGTTGACATTTGAGTCGCGCACGATACAGTGACCGGCTTCCGGGGTTTGTCTTTCGGAGGAGCCTGAAATGAATCGTTTTGTAAGTTTTCTGGCAGCACTGATCCTGCTCATTCCTGTAACGGCCCAAGCCGAGCGGTACTTTGCTTTCTCTGCGGACCAGATGGAGTTCCAGGGCGAGCAGCGCATTTTTTATGTGCCTTTCTCGTTCGATGGCCCCACTGAGAAGAGCATTGAACGGAAGGTCGGCGTTATCTTCGAGAAGCTTCATGCCCCCAGGGCCGCCGTCTATGGCGAGACCTATCTCATCGTGAAGGTGGCCGAGGATGGCCAGTATGAAGCCTTCTTGATGCTGGACCCCGAGACCGTGCGATTCCACGACATCATCGCCGGAGAGATTTACCTGTCGCTGACCAATCTCGGCATAACGAGGCTCTTCGTTGGACCCGAGAAGGTGGCCTACACCGATACCAACCTCAAGTACCCCTTCTTCCTGCCCACGGTGCCCCTCTGGGAGGCCCTGCCCCCGGTGCAGTTCCAGCATGCGCTCATCCGCCTGGGCGACTCCGAGTACCTTGAGAGTGCCACCTTCAACGCCAAGATGAAGGCCAAGGATACGGCTCTTTACGGGCGAATTCTGGCGCTGCTGGGCAGCAAGGACCTTCACGTGAAGATGCAGGTGCTCAAGGCTTTTCCGCTGATGAACGTGCCCCAGTCGGAGAAGTATCTCGTTCCGCTGCTTACCGATTCGGAGATCCTGGTTCAGCATCGTGTGCTTGAACTGTTGGCCGCCAGGAAAGAGGCTCCCATTCTTGACGCTATCGCCAAACTGGCCGACACGGACAAGCACCCCGACACCCAGTTCAGGGCTGCGAAGATCCTGGTGGCCAATGGTCGGGCCTCCTACGAAGTCTACATCCTGTTTGAGGACCTCAAGAGCTCGGACAACAACACGGTGGTGACCACCTTGCAGCGCTTGGCGGCCACAAACGACAAGAGGGTGCTTCCCGCAATTATCCGAAGCCTTGGTCACCCCGATGAGCAGGTCAGGAATACGGCAATGGAGGGACTCAAGAGGATGAAAGACCTCGAAGCCCTCAAACTCCTCATCAACACCGTGGAGGTGCTGCCACAGTATCGCCAGGAGTCGGCCCTGGAGCTCATGCGCCAGTCCGAGGCCCTCTACAGCAAAGAGGGCATCAAGTTCGTGCTCCAGAACATGGGCGGCAAGGAGGCCGAGGAGGCCATCACCACCATCGAGATGCGTAAATATAAGGATATGGCAGACAGCCTGGTCAAGGCCCTGGGCCACGCCGACGTTCCCGTGGCGGTAGCGGCTGTGAAGGCCCTGGGCGCCCTGGACCTCATCGACAAGCTCAAGGACCTGGCTGATGCCGCCGGGCGGGATGAACTGCTGACTGTGTGCCGTGAGACCATCTCGGCCATGATGTCCAGGCAGCAGCCCGACAAGGTCATCGACTGGGCCGGCTCAAAGAAGCTGCTCATCAGGGAGCTGGCGGTTCTAGCCCTCATCGACATCGCCAAGGCCCGCAAGGGTGGCAAGGTCCTCGACACGGTCATGGAGACCCTCGATGCCCGAATGAGAGACAAGAACCTGGTTATAAAGCGTGCAGCGGCCAGAGCAATATTCGAGATCGGCGGCAAGGACAACTGGACCAGAGTGCTGCGGGCCCGCAAGGACGAAGACGCACAGATTCGCCTCATTGCCCTGGCTTCTGCTGCGGCCCTCAATGCTCCCGAGGGTGACACTGCCATTGTGGCCTTCATGGAAGACCCCGATGACGACGTGAGAGTTGCGGCCCTGGTGCAGGTGCGTGAGAGGAAGCTCAAGGATGGTCGCGCCAGACTCAAGACCATGGTCATGTCGCCCAAGCCCAAGGAGAAAGCCGAGGCCATTAAGGCCGTGGCGGTGCTCAACGAGACCGAAGAAGAGCACAGGGAGTTCTTCGACCTCTACAGCAGGGGGCTCTTCGACCCCGACCCCGAAATCCAGCTCGCCTCGGTACAGGGCATCCAGCACGTCATCGACCCCAAGGTGGTGCCGCTGCTCCAGTCCAACATCCTGCTGAACCACAAAGTGGGTAAGGTCAGGGCCGCCGCCCTTGAGGCTCTTGGCAGAAGCAGGGACCACAACAATGTCGAGTACATCGTCCGAGGTTTCGTTGACACAGAGAGAGAAGTCCAGTCTGCCGCCATCGAGGCTCTGCGCCTGCTGGGTCACGCCAAGGCTATCAAACCCCTCCAGGAGTTCGTAAACCAGACCGACGACGAGGAGCTGAAGGTCCAGGCGACCAAGGCGCTTGAAGAGATTCAGAACAAGCCCAAAGGCATCCTGTAAGCCACCCCTCCCTTCGGTTCCCTCCCGCACCTGAAGCTCCCCACGCACAGAAGTGTCCGTCGAAAGCAGAGGCCCTACACGGCTGCTCACATATCTCGATCCACCCAGCAGCCGTGTACCCCGCCTTCGACGGCCCAGAGGGGGCCGCTCAGGCCCTTCGATGGGAGCCGGCCGGAGGCCGAGTCGAGGGGGGGACGAGAATGGTGAGCAAGGGTTTAGGGATACTAACAAGTTACCCCGCGGGGGCAGTCGGCCGCGGCTGGCCCAGAGCGGCGCTTTGGTGGGGGCGGCGTCAGCCGTTCGACAAGCTCACGGCGCGCCTTCCCCCTAGCCCCCTTCCAGGCAAGCTGGACGGGGGTATAGCTACGTGGTTGCTTTGGTACGCATATATAAGGGGACTACAGGGTTATATATGGCAAGAAAGTGGCTAATTGCCGCAACCTGGAGCTATAGGTAACAGCTTGCCTGATGGTTTGGGGGCGTGCCGAGAGCTTCCGGATTCAGTGGGACGGGGATGGGGTAGGGGCGGGGTCTACTTCTTCTTGCCCTTCTGGCTCTTCATGAGCAGTTCACCGAACGTACCCATGCTGAAGGGCTTGACGCCCGATGACTTGGCGTACTGCTCGAACTCGCTGCGCTCTTCGTGGGCTTCGAAGTCTCGGGCTTCCAGGGTGATTCTGCGGCGTTCGGCATCCACTTCACGGATTAGCAGCTTCACTTGAGCGCCGATCTTGTAGACCGAGCCCAGAGGTTCTCCTCGCTGGGTGCCGGCCAGCGAGCCTGGCAGGAAGGCTACGAGGCCCTCCTGGAGCTCGATGAAGACACCGCCGGCCCCGATTCTCTGCACGGTTCCCAGGACTGAGACGCCAGGGGCGTAGCGGTCCTTGGTTGCCTCGAAGGGGTCGGTGTTCATCTGCTTGATGCCCAGGGAGATGCGCTTCTTGGTGCGATCGATGGCAAGCACGGCCACCTGCACGGAGTCGCCGACGTTGACAGCTTCGGCAGCATGACGAAGACGTCCTACCCAGCTCATGTCGGAGATGTGTACCAGACCTTCGACTCCTTGTGCGATGCGCACGAAGGCACCGTAGGTCTCAACCCTGGTGACTGTGCCCGAAGCAACGGTGCCAACGGGGAAGCGCTCTTCGAGGGACTCCCACGGGTCGGCCCCGGCTTCTCTGATGCTCAGGGAGAGCTTGTTGGTTTCGGTGTCGAACTTGAGCACCTTCACCATAACCGTCTGGCCTTCGGTGAGCACGGTGGATGGGTCTTCGACCCGGTCCCAGCTGATCTCCGAGACATGCACCAGGCCATCCATGCCGCCGACGTCGACGAAGGCGCCAAAAGGCATGAGCTTGCGCACGGTTCCGTTGAGCAGGGCCCCGGGGTTCAGGAGCACTCTTGTCTCCCTTGCCCGAACCTTGGCCTCCTCCTCAAGAAGCACCCGCCTGGAGACCACGATGTTCCGGCCATCCTCCGAGTGCTCGGTGATTCGGAACGTGAAGGTCTCCCCCACATACTCTTCGGGCTTATCAACGTACTTGTTATCGATTTGAGAGACGGGACAGAAAGCCGCCACGCCGCCCAACTGCACCCCGAAGCCACCCTTGCGGACCTCGAGCACACTACCCTCGACGGGGATTCGGTTCTCGTAGGCGTCCAGGAGAACGCCTGAGGTCTGCTGATTCTTCTTCAAGGAGCGGGAGAGCTGAATCCCGCCACGAGTCGAGATCACCGTGGCCTCGATGCGGTCGCCAACTTTGACGTTAAGCTCGCCCTCGTCGAGGAAGTCCTTGATATCGATGATACCCTCGGACTTGCAGCCGATATCCACGAAGACCGCCTCTTTGCCCACGGAGACAACCTTGCCCGTGACCATCTCACCGGGCCGCACGAAATCCGCCTCCGCTGTGGCGTTGAGCATCTTCTCGAATTCTTGGGGACTGATTTCGCCGCCGGACGGGGATCCGTCGTGCCGCTTGATTTGAACCATCGCTAAACACCCTCCAAAACGAACATCGGGGCGAACAATACCGCCGAATTCCACCCTGATGCAAGGAAAATGGCCTCTCAATCCCCGTTGCTGGGCATCTTGTCACGACGAGCGTTGAGCGCTACAATAGCGGCCGATATTGGGTGGACGATTCAGGGAGGTTCATCATGGAAAGGCTTGCGGCCCTGGCGGCCCTTTTGTTTATCTTCTCTGCACCATCGTGCAAGTTCCAGGTGACCTACCCCGACTCCTTCGCCGTTTCCAACGATACCGGCGGCAATGGTGACGTCGGACAAGATGATCTCAACAACCCCGACCTGAGGCCGGACTCCGTTGAGCCAGACCTGGTTCTTCCTGATATTACCCAGGAGTGCCAGCATGACTTTGATTGCCCGGTCCCGGAACTCGTGGGCCCCAACTGCCAAAAGGTAGCCTGCGTAGACAAGACCTGCCAGTGGGTACCTATGATGGATGGAAGCTCCTGCGACGACTTCGACCACTGCACCGTCGATGACCAGTGCGTTGCCGGTCTCTGTGGAGGCGAATTCAAGTGCGACGACGGCAACCCCTGCACGGAAGATAACTGCGACTCAGCTACCGGTAAGTGCAACTGGTACGAGAAGCCGGGATGCAGCTCCCAGTGCAGAGAGGCTGGAGAGATGCTCAGCACTCCATCAGATGTTTGCTGCGCCGAACTCACAACGATCCCGTCCTGCTCCTCAGACTGGAATGCCTGCGGTACTGCCCCCTGCCCCTCAACCTGCTGCAACCACGACATTAAGATATGCGCCAGACTCAACGACGGCGTTTGCGAACAACCATGGGAGACCCGCTGCAACAGCCCCGACTGCGAGTGGGTCGACAAGTGCACCCTCGATGGGGGATATTGCGTCAACAGTGACATGGCCTGGGCCGGGCCCCAGTCTCTCTGCGCCCCCGGCGAGGCTGTCTCCGAACTCCCCTGCTGGGACCCAAATTCGGTCTGCTGCGTTCAGTCAGGCTGCATACCCGAAGGTGGCGCCGGTTTCGACTGGCAGAACTGCTGCGACGGAACCCTCAACAAGATCCCCCAAGACCTCAACGAGGCCGCAGCCATAGGCGTCGAACCGGTTTGGGATGAGATGCCCTGTAACCTCGCCATGGACACCTTCGTCTGCACCCGCTGCGGCAACTACACCTGCGAAGCTCGAGAAACCTTCTGCAACTGCCCCCAGGACTGCCCCGTCGTAGGCCCCTGCTACTCGGATGCCGATTGCCCTGCTGGGGGCGTATGCAAGGATGGCATGTGCATCAACTCTCCCTGCGGCGCAGACGGAGACTGTCCCCCAGGGGAAATCTGCTTCAACAACACCTGCATGGCATGCGGCATCGAGATGTGCTTCGACGCCGTGGACGAAGACTGCGATGGCTTCGTTGGCGAGTCGCTCTGCCAGAAGAACCCGTGTAATTACGATAAGGCCGTGTTTGTGCCAACTGCATTCCAGTTCGTTCTGGCTAATCCAGAGCTGTACGCGACCAAGACAATATCTATAATAGCTAACGTCACAATGGATGCCCCCAAATGTCTGGGAACGCCGATTGCATGCACCGCAGATTTGCTGCTTAATGATGATGATATAAACACCGGTGTGCATATACCGCTCTCTGGTGGTGTTAATATTGGTTGTAACGGGCTTACCTCCTCTGCAATGACGTGCCAGCCCATGAAGAATGGTGATAAGGCTGTCGTGTGGGGAAAGGTTGTTGTGCAGGGCTCGGCGTATAAGTTCAACTACATTGGTCATTGCATACAATAGGGTCCGCTCAGATCTACTCGGCGACCACCCGCGCCAGCCCAAGCCCCAGAGAACTGCCACGCTCGGGTATCATCCGGCTTAGAGGTGTGACCGACACCCGCTCCCTACTCAGCCACACCAGTTGCGGCTCCTCCTCCATCTCTCGGCACAACTCGACCAATCGACGAAAACGCTCCCTGGCCTCCCCCGGAACCTCCCCCGAGGCCCGCCCCACATCCAGCCCGCACACCGAACCAGCGTACCAGTACCAATCATCACTCCTCGGCAGCGCTGAATCATGGGCATGAATCACCTGCCAGTCTAAATCCGGTCTGTCGAAGAGCAACATGACGTTGGGATGAGAGAGCATGTGATCCAGGTCACCGGCCCGCTCTCCCTCCCAACCGTGATGCCAAGGAACAACAAGAGTCTCCCCCTTGGGCACCAGCCCGAGGTTCTGCCTCAGAAACCGGAACTCCGCCTGAAATGCCACGGGCCGCTGCGCAGCAAGCTTTCCGTTGAACAGCCTGTGCTCATCCACCGCCATCCAGATGAGCAGAACCGCTGCCGCTACCGTTACCCAACGAACTCTCCAGTCAGGGCTCCGCCGCCACAGCCACACTCCAGCATCGACCACCGCTCCCACTCCGATAGCCACAGCCAGGGGCCAGAAGAGACCGAGTATTATGTCGTATCTTAAATTGGTTATATGGCTAACAAAAAAAGCCTTATAAAAGGGTGTGAATAGTCTTGGGAAAGTCATGATCACAAAGAGCGCTGGAATGAAAACAAATCCGAATCTTCGCTGCCTATAAATAGAAACGGTTGCAGCACATAAGAATAAGGTGAAGGCCTTGATGCTGCCTTGGGGGTGCACATGCTCAATACCCAAATGGCCGTAGTCAAAGGGCAGAAACGGAGGAATCAGTGATGCCAGCCACTTCCCCACAGCCCCTGCCTCCAGCCCCTGAATCTCCACTCCCCGCTCTCGGCCAAGCCAAGGCAGACTGCCCGCCGCTGCTACCAGCACCATGAACGGCAACGTCCGTAACATTTCCCGCCATGGCACAGGGCCAGGTCTCGTTGCCTGGATGAGCAGCGGCCAGGCCAGGGGGAACCAGGCCAACTCGGGGCGGGTCCATCCAGTAACCGCTCCCAGAAGCATCGCAACAAGAAGCCAGGCAGCGCCACCCATGGCCGCATCCTTCGCTTCCCCCACCGTTGCCTCATGCCAGCGACCGTAACAGTAGAGCCCCGCCCCGAAGCTGAGCAGACCCCATGTGTGTACGGTGCCGCTTGCTCCGAGCACAACCTGCATCGGGTCTACAGCCAGAAGTCCACCCCAGATCAACCATCCCCACCGCTCAAACACGCCACGGCGCTCCGCCGATCCTGGTCGCCACAACGCTGCCCCGGCCAGAACCGCCCCGATGCCCGAAGCCACACCCGAAGCCACGAAGAACCAGCTCGACGTTACAGGCAGTACCATGCCCAAAAGGGCAAAGGTCCCGGCGGAGCCGCCATCCCTGCGCAACAGCGGCGCTCCTTGTCCATTACCCGCCCCAGAGGCCAAGTCAGCCGGGGCCCAGAAGTCGTAGTACCAGTTCGCAGGAAGCCACTCCCATGCCAGCCTGATGCCCACGGCAACCACAGCCAGAACGGCCAGGGCTATACCCGCTGCACCCATGCGGCGCACCTGCATGGCAAGCAGCACACAGGCAGCGGCGAAGAGAACCAGCCAAGGAACGGGGGCTAACCATGAGCCCCACCCAAAATCCATCAGCCAGCCAGCGGTGAGGGCGACTCCCGCTCCCACAAGGAGTTGGGACGTAGCCTGGCGCCCATGGCCGACGGGCATCCGGCGGACCAGCCCCGCCCCAAGGGCCATGAGGCCTAACATAAGGGCCATGGTCCCTGGCCACGGGCTTCTCTCGCTACTGGGCCCACCGCCGCGTTCCGGTGGCCTGGCAAGCAGCGAGGCTACCCCCTCTTGAAGAGCCGGCGAAGCATCCAGCGCCTGGCACAATGCGCCAAGAGATGTCAGCATCGCAGCCTCGCCACTGCCCGAGTAGGTGACCTCGATGTCGCCTCCCGAACAGAAGCTGCGCCCCCGCCCCTTGGTTAGAAACAGGGTCAGCGTGCGGCCAGGGCCCTCGCCCTTAAGCACTATGCGGAGACGCCCCTCTTCATGTCGATACTCGTCTATCGTCAGCGGACCCGCAGGTGAGCGAATCTCGGATATGACGCTCTCAAGAGCTTGGCGAACGTCGCCCCCACGGGGCCCAACGGGGGGCCCACCCTGACCCGCAACCATAGCGGGCGCCGCCAGAATGGCCAGAGCAACCATGACCGCCGCCCATGGCCACGGCCGTGCGCATGGGCGGTAGATTGCGCTGCGCTCGGAATCAGCCACGGCCTTGACCTCCTTCACCGCCCCAGAAGGCGCCAGAGGCTTACAAGAGTGGGCAACGGAACATCCTCCAACCGCTCCACGGGCCTGATGCCCACCGCAGCCGTGGCCTCGTCGATGGCCATGGAGTCAACCCCGCTCTGCACCAGAGCGTTACGAAGTGTCTTCCTCCGATACCGAAAAGCGCTGCCTGCCCAGTCGAGCATGGCGCTGCGCTCACTCTCCTCAACCAACGGATCGTTCAGCGGCCGAAGGTGCACCAGGGCCGAGTCTACCTTCGGCTTGGGAAAGAAGGAGCCGGCGGGAACCTTCCGAACCATGCTGACGCCATGCGTCAATTGCGCCATCACCGACGGCATTCCGAACTCATCGCTGCCCGGTCTGGCTACGAGGCGCAGCGCTACCTCCTTCTGAAACATAAACACCATCTGACTTATGAGCCCTCGGGGGGCCGCAAGGGCTTTGCCCAGAATGGCCACCGAAACGTAGTAGGGCAGGTTGCCAACCAAGATGAACGGGGATGGACTCAGGGAATGGAGGTCCACTTCCATGAAGTCGCCATGGAGCACCCGAAGCGGATGCCCGGCGAACCTCTCTTCGAGCAGGGCAGGCAGTTCGGGATCCTTCTCCACGGCCGTGACAAAAGCTCCGGACTCCAGCAGGAAGCGGGTCATGAAGCCCTGGCCAGGTCCCACCTCAACTACGTGGTCGCCCTTGCCCATGGATGAGACCCTGGTCACAGTGCGTGCGGTCTCTTCGTCTGTGAGAAAATTCTGCCCGAACCACTTCTTCGGGGCTGGAGTCACGTCCGGACCCCAGGCACAAGCTGCCCGCTGGCAAAGGGCTCGAGGTGCAACGCCGTATCCCTGGAAACGGGCTCCTTGAAGCGGGCCAGGTTGGCGATCATGGCAGCGTTGTCCGTGCAGTAGGCGAACTTGGTAATATGGGCCCTCAGGCCCTCCGATGGGGCACTCTGCGTGAGCTTGCTCCGGAGCCGGGAGTTGGCGGCGACACCACCAGCGATGACTACATCCTTAACTTCCCACTTGCGGGCAGCGGCGAAGGTGGTTCGCAGCAGTGTGTCGACGACGGCCTCCTGGAACGATGCGGCTACGTCGGCCATGCGAATGCCCGAGCCATCATCGGGGCTCCAGCCCTTCAGGTACTGCCTGGCGGATGTCTTCAGCCCCGAGAAGCTGAAAACAAAATCGTCCCGGCCTTTCAACGGCCTGGGGAACTTCACGGCGTCAGGCCTTCCGGCCTCTTCACGGGCTATTCTGTCAATGTGGACGCCGCCGGGATAAGGCAGCCCAAGAATCCTGGCCACCTTGTCGAAGGCCTCTCCTGCAGCATCGTCTAGAGTGTACCCAAGCAGTTCGTACTCTCCGGGGCGCTTCACCAGATAGAGGCTTGTGTGCCCGCCGCTCACCGCCAGGGCGACGTAGGGATACTCCATGGACCCGTGAGGATGGTCGGCTCCATCAAGAAGAAGTGGGGCCGTGATGTGGGCCTCGACGTGGTGAACCGGTACCAGCTCAAGCCCCCTGGTGAAGGCCAGCCCCTTGGCGTACTGCACCCCAACCATGAGCGACCCCAGCAGCCCGGGGCCCTGTGTCACCGCAACTCGGGTGACCTCCTCCATGGCAAGTCCAGCTGTGGACAGCGCTTGGGAGACCATGGGTTCAATGGCCACCAAGTGGTTTCTTGACGCAAGCTCGGGAATGACCCCACCGTACCGGGCGTGAACCGGTATCTGGGAGCTGACAACGTTGGAGAGGACCCGGCCGTCGCCGTCTACAACTGCTGCGGCGGTCTCATCGCAAGAACTCTCGATGCCTAATATTATCATGAATTAGTCCATATACTCCACTGGAAATTCTTTACGCAATTGCTCCAAAACTTCTTTAAGGTTCTTGTCATAAGACCGCATTTCAAGCTGCTTTCTGATTGCTACACCCTGGGTCTCGATAGACCCAAGGGCCGAGTCAATCTTCTCTTCGACCTTGGCAAGATAGACGCCCTTCTTGGTTCTGATTGGGCCGTAGAGATCGCCCACCGCCATTTCGAACGCAGGGGCGAAGAGCTCTTTGGGGCCGCTCTTCTTCCCAGCCAGGGCCGGCCGCCGGCCGCCCTTCTCCGCTGTTGGTCCTTTGCTGTACTTCTTGGCGGCCTCGGCGAAGTCAAGGCCTCCCTTGATCTCCTGGAGTATGCCCTCGGCCTGCTTCATGGTCTCGTCCCACATGGCCTCGCCGGCGGTCTCGATGACGGGAAGGAAGATCTCGCTGATTCTGACCTTCTGCCCATGCTTAACGTCCTTCTTCTGCTTGTCGTACTCGGCCCTGATGGCCTCCTCGTCAACTTCGAAGGGCAGGCGCTTCTGCACCAGCCTCCTGGAGAGCAGGGTAGCCTTCATGATGTCCAGGGCCTCCTCCTCGCTGAGCTGGCGGGCCACCAGACCGGCCTTGAAGGTCTCTTCACCGCCCGCCTCTTTCACCCAGCGCTCGCGCTCCGCAAATAGCTCATCGTCGGATATCTCTACGCCGTCGTTCTTCGCTCCGACTTTTATTAGCGCTTGGTTGACCAGCAGCTCCCTGACCACCCGCTTTCGGCTGGCCTGCTGCCCCGCCGAGAGGTTCTGGATGCCGCCACCGCGGTTCATCTCCTTCTCCACCTGGATGTCGGTGATCTCGATGCCACCCACCTTTGCGACCACCTTGCCCGTGGCGTCGGAATCGGCCTTGGTGCTCCGGTCAATGGCCTTAGGCACAGGGGCCTGCCTGGGGGCCTCCTCTACGGCCTGCTGCTTCTCCTCGGCCTCCTCGGGCTTCTCCTTTTCAGCCTTCTCACCATCATCCTTGCTGGCACTGGTTTGTTTCTTCTTGTCAGCATCGGCCTCTGTGGATTTCTTGCATGCAGGCAGCGCCAGAATCAGTGCCAGTGCCAGGGTAAGTGCAGATGTTCGTCCAGAAAGGTTCATCATGGTAGCCTCCGTTGGCATGTCGACAAAGGTCGGGCCGGATGCGGCGCCGGTCCAAGCCGATTCAGCCCCCATCCCAATTTCACACCCGCAGGCGGCCGGGAGCTTCAAGACGTCGTAATCGCCGTTTAGCATCGCCGGCCCACAAAGTCAACGCAGGGCCAATGGCGCCGGCCACTCCAGATTCATGGCTCAAAGCGCCCCCATCTCCCTTGACGAATTGGCAGAGAAAACCCTTTTTTGGCCTGCGCTCCGTGTGATATAACCAACGGGCTTTGGCTTGCGACTGAATTGACCTTGAAGGGGAAGACAGAATGGGAATGGACGAACTTCGCACCGCTCTTGAGAAGAACCCGAACGACCTTCGAACGTTCCAGTCGGCTCTGGAGCCCATACTGAAAGATGGCGATACCGCTGCCCTTGACGATTTTCTCGATACAGTCTCGCTGGCGGTTCCGCAGCCCGACGCCCTGGGCAACCTCCTCAGAGCTGCCGACTTCAAGGCCAAGTCCATCGGTGGCGATATCTATGCCCACTTGTCTTATAAAGTTGGGCTTATATACCTCAACTATATCAAGAACGAAGATATGGCTGAGATGTGTTTCCGTAGATTGCCCCCAGAGTCGCCATATGCACCGGAGCTTCACGATTTCTATGTCGAATTTTATATTCGTAAAGAAAACTGGAAGAAACTCGAGACTCTGTTCCAGGACGAGGCGAGAGTTGCGGGGCACGACGACCCCGTGAACGAATCCAGGCGCCAGGCAGCAAGACTGGCCACGGAGCGTGGAAATCCGGACAGGGCTGCGAGCTACTGGCAGGCCCTGCGTAAGGAACTGCCCCAGGATGAAGAGGCCCAGGACCGGCTCATCGAGATCTTCCAGGCCATAGGTCGGTGGCCTCAGGTGGCCGACATGATCAAGGCCAAGGCCGACGCAATTCCCGATGATATGGTCTCCGATAAGGTTGAACTGTACGAACAGCTGATCCCGATTTACCGCGACCGTATGAACATGGAACCCAAGGTGGTCGCAACCTACGCGCAAATCCTTAAACTTCAGCCCGAGAACGAGGATGCCTTCCAGGCCCTCTGCCTGCAGCATGAATCTACGGGACGTTGGCCCGAGGTTGTCAAACTGCTCAAGTCCCGCATCGAGACCACGGTGGAAAAAGCCAAGCTCATGGAGCTCCACGAGAGGGTGGGGTTGCTGGCTCTGGATAAGATGAACAACCCCATGGAGGCCATGCGCTCCTTCGAGGCCATGCTGGAGCTTGAGCCAACAGACCTAAAAGTCATTGGAGAGCTCAAGCGGCTCTATGAGGCCCGGCAGGACTTCCAGAAGTACGTTGACGTGGCCATGCGTGAGCTCGAACTGCTCGACGAGAGCGAGCGTAGAGCTGCGATATACGCTCTGGCCAGGCTGGCACTTGAGAAGGTGCGTGACCCAAAGGTGGGCATTTCCCTCTGGTCTCAGGTCTTCGCCGATTCTCCCGACAACGCCGAGGCGTTCGATTCGCTGTCGGTTCTGTATGAGCGCAGCAAGAACTTCGAAGCCCTGGCCCGTCTGGGAGAAGAGCGGCTGGAATGGGTCGACGACGTGGAGAAGGCGACGCTGCTGGAAAAGCTGGCCATGATCTACGGCGCACGTATCAATGACAACGCTGGCGCTGCCTCGGCCTGGCGCAGACTGCTGCAATACAGCCCGGACCACGCCAGGGCCAGGGCGGAGCTCAAAAAGCTCCTTATCAAGGAGCGGGACCGAGAGGGACTTGACTGGTTCTTCCGCAACTACGGCACCCTCCAGGACTACTCCAGAACCCTGGAGCAGCTTGTCAAAGAAGAAGAATCCCCCCATGTCAAAGTAGGTCTCCTGCTCAGCATGGCCGAACTCTTCCTTGAGATGGGCGGGCAAGACGACCGAGCCCGACGATGCCTCGAAAACGTGCTGGAAATTGAGCCTGGCCATGTGGAAGCAGGATCTCAGCTCATCCCAATCTATGGCAGACTCGAGAAGTGGGCTGACCTCGTTCGAGTTCAAGAACTGGTCCTGGCCAACAAGGCCGATCAGACCCACGAGGAGAAGCTGACGCTCCTGCTGGAAAAAGCCCTGGTGCACGAGACACGGCTCAACCAGCTCGACGACGCCTTCTTCACCTTCATCGAAGCATACAGGATGGCTTGGCAGCGCTCCGCTGTGCAGGAAGAGTTCAAGCGCCTGGCCCATGTGTCGGATAATTGGTCCACGTACATTTCCGAAGTAGAGAGCATGCTTGAGAACGTCAGCGAGCGCACAGCGCGCATGACCTGGCTGCTCCACATCGCCCAAACGTGGGAAGAGAAGCTCGAAGAGGCCGACAAAGCCATCGAGTTCTTCGCCCGAGCGCTGGAACTGGACGAGTACTCCGCCCACGCCCTCAACGCCCTGGAGCGTCTCTACGGAAAGACCGCCCAGTGGCCTCGCCTGCGGGATATCCTCGAGCGACGAGTGGCCTTTGAAAGCGCCGGTTCCGCTGAGCGCCAGCGACTCCTTGTTGCCCTGGGCGAGCTCTGCTTCGACCAACTCCAAGATGCCGCCGGTGCCATCCAGGCATACACCACCCTCGTCCAGGAAGTGCCCCACAGCCCCGAGCCCTACGACCGCCTTGGAATCGTCCTGCTGAAAGAGCAGCGCTTCGAAGAACTCCTCGGCGTCCTCGAGGCTCGCAGGGCCGCGCTCAACCCAGTGGACAACGAACTGGCAGACCTCCTCGTTGACATCGGCATGCTTCGCTACGGCGTCTACGAAGACGTCGATGCAGCGGTTAAGGCATACATTCAGGCCGTTGAGACCGCCCCCGAACACGGGCGCGCCGTTGCCCTCCTCGAAGAGATGCTCGGCTATGAGCCCATGCAGCTCAAAATCGCCCAGTCCCTGGAGTTTGTATACGAGCTCCGAGAAGACCTCGCCAGACTCTGCGACGTCCTCGAAATCCAAACACGCCATGTGGACCAGGAAGAGCAGGTCTCATTGCTCGAACGGTTGGACGAACTCTACCGACGCCAGGAGCGCATCCAGGATGCCACCAGGACTATCCGCAGACTTATGACAAGAGTCCCCGAACGCAGGGTGCTCAAAGCCGAACTGGAGCGGCTCACCGAGACCACCGATGAGTGGATCGAAGCCGTGGAACTCTACCAGGAGATCGCCGACCAGATCGGCTCCTTCGACTACCGCCTGGAGATTCTCCGCTCCGCAGGAACAATCTTCCATCAGCGCCTGGGTGACAACGACAAGGCCAAAGAGTACTTCGGCCTCGTCCTCGCCGAGGATGCCGGAGACCAGCAGTCCCTCGATGCCCTCGAAGCCATCGCCAGAGAAGAGAAGGACTGGGAAGGACTCATCAAAATATGCGAAACCCGCAGAGACCTCGCCCTGCAGCCCGAACTCCGCATCGACCTCATGTTCCAGATGGCATTCATCTGCCGCGACGACATTGCAGACCTGCGCCGAGCTTCTCAGTACGTTGAAGCTGTCCTGGAAATCGACCCCACCCACGCCGCCGCTCTCAACCTCCTTGACGACCTATACACGGTCCAGGAGCGCTGGGAAGACCTGCTCAAAGCCCTCGAGCAGATGGCCTCGCTGGCCCAGGACCCACTCCTCCTCGTAGAACTGCAGATCCGCATGGCTGAGCTCCTGGAGCAGAAGCTCGAACAGCCCCAGGGTATGGTCGCCAGGGTGGCCGAGGCCCTTGACCTTGACCCCGATAACCAGCGGGCCATCGAAATCCTCGACAGAAACATCAAGGGCGACGTGGCCCTCGATGTCCTGGACCTCCTCGAAGCGGCAATGCGCCGCGCCCAGCGCCATGAAAGGCTCGTAGAACTGCTCCGCATGCGCCGCGGGTTCCTCGAAGAGGCATATCGCAAAGTCGAAGTGCAAAAAGAGATCGCACGAATCTTTGAAGAGCTCATGGAGGATAAGTCCGGCGCATTCAGGGAGTACAAAGAAGCCCTGAACATGGACCCCGAAGACTCCGATACCCTGGACCACCTCCTTACCCTGGCTATCCATGTCGGTAACTACGAAGAGTTCTTCAGCGTCCTCGAGGAGCAGAGCATCGTCGTCGAGGGTATCCAGCAGCTCCGGATGTGGCGCCTCATGGCCCGCCTCTCCAGAGACCAGCTTCAGACCCCGGCAACTGCCATCGAACACTTCAGAATGGTCCTCGATGTTGAACCCCAGGACCCGGAAGCCGTCGTCTCCCTCACCGACCTCTATCGCGATGGCGAGATGTGGGACGAATTCATCGAAATGCTCTCCCTTCATGCCAGCTTCGCCAGCGATGTCGATGAGCGAAAAACCCTCCTGGCCGAAGCGGGCCTGGTCCTCAAAGAGACTCTGGGCAAGCCCCAGGATGCCATCGCCAAGTTCCAGGAGATCCTCGACCTTGACCCCAACGATGATGAAGCCCTGGCCTACCTGCACATCCTCTACGAAGAGACCGGCGGATTCGAAGAGTTGGAAGATGTCCTCTCCCGACGCGCATACCGCACCGAGGACAAGGACGAGCGCAGAGCACTCCTGCTCCGCCGCTCAGAGGTGCTGGAGCATGACCTGGAACGCCTCGAAGATGCCAACATGGTCCTCCAGGAACTCTATCGCTACGATGAAGCCGACATGGATGTCATCGAGCGCCTGGAGTCGCTCCACGAGAAGCGCGAAGATTGGCTCGCCTTGCTCCAACTGCTTGCGGAAAAAGAGAAGCTCTGCGCCGATGAAGAGCTCATCCCCGTCCTTCTCAAGACGGCCGCCGTCCACAACGGCCAGATGGACGATGTCCACCAGGCAGTCGCTACGTACGAGCGCCTGCTGGAACTCTTCCCAGCCCTCCCCGAGGCCGTGGATGCCCTGGAAGCTATCGTTCAGTCCAAGGATATGAAAGAAGAGGCCTATGGCCTGCTCAAGCCCATCCTCGAATCTACGGGCGAGTGGGAGCGGCTGCTCGTGGTCATGGAGTCCTTCAGACAGTCCCTTGATGACCCTGCCAGAAAGGTAGCCCTCCTCCTGGAGATGTCCCACGTCGCAGATGAGCAACTGGGTGACCTGGAGAGAGCCTTCCTCTTCTGCAGCGAAGCCCTCGCCAGCGACCAGTCCAGAGGCTATATGGCCGACCGCCTGCTCGATATCGGCCGACGCGCCGGGCTGCTTGAAGAGGTGGTCGCAGAGTACGGAAAGCTCGGTGAGGCCGCTGACAGCATGGATGACCAGGCAGACCTGTTCCTCCGGAAGGCCGCTGTGCTCAAAGACGACCTGAGAGACTTCCAGCGCGCCATCGCACAGTATGAAGACCTCAGGGAGCTGAGCCAGGACCCAATAATTCTGGCCTCCCTCGATGAACTCTATCTCGCCGTGCGAAACTGGGAGAAGCTGGCGGCCGTGCTCCAAGAAGAGCTCATGATGGCCGCTTCCGTAGATGACAAGATGGTATTCTACTATCGGCTGGCTGACCTCTTTGAAGAGCAGCTCGACGACCCAGCCAAGGCCTGCGAATTTATCAAGGAGGCCTACCACGTCGACTCGGCGAACGAAGAGACCCTGGGCCGCATGCGCCTCCTCTTTGATAATCGTGTTGCCGACGCCGAGGCGGCCGATCTCCTTGAACAGCACTACTCCAGAGATGGCCTCTTCGCCGATGTGGCCAACGTCCTGGAACGCCGGTTCGCCCTTACCGAAGATCCGGCAGACAAGCTCGAGATAGCTCGCAGACTGGTCACCGTCTTCCTGGAGCGCCTCGAAGATAAGCCGAAGGCCCACCACTATACCGGCGAATCCCTCATGCTCGACCCCGTGGACGAGACCTACCAGACCTCCCTCCTGCAACTTATGGAGGAGACCTCGCTCTTCGACGAAACCGTTGACTTCATGGAACTGGCCAGAGCTGCTACCGATGATCCTGATGCCTTCCGCCGCATAAGCATGGAGACCGGTGCTCTGCTCCAACGCCTGGAGCGCTTCGATGAGGCCGAGGCGGCATACAAAGAAGTGGTCGAAAAGGACGAGACTCATGTCCCGGCCTACCAGGCGCTGGAGAGTATGTACGAAGAGCAGCTCAGGTTTGCTGACTGCGAGAAGATGCTCACGAACCTCGTAGAACTCGCCCAGTATGACGACGAGAAGATCCCGCTGCTCCTCAAGCTGGGCCGCATGCGACGTGACCAGCTCGACCAGCCCGACGGCGCTATCAGCGCCTTCGAAGCCGTCGTCGAAGCCGATGACCGCAACCTCGATGCCCTGGGTAGCCTTGACTTCCTTTACGAGATGGGTGGCCACTACGAGAAGCTGGCCGATATCCTCGCTGCTCAGGTCGACCTCGCACAAGAGCCCCCACAAAGGGTCGAACTGCTTGAGAGACTTGCCAAGGTCGCCGAAGACCACCTCGGCGATGACGCTAGAGCTATACAGGCTTACCGGGACATCCTTGACTGGACCCCCGAAGATGCCCTGGTGCTTGCAGAACTCCAGCGCCTCTACGCTACCCAGAAAGAGTGGGAGGCCTTCGTCGAGGTCGCCGAGCGGGAGACCCGCCTGGCCGTTACCCCCGACGAGCGAAAGATCGATCTCTGGCGCCGCATCGCCCAGGCCGCCAGAAATGAGCTGGAAGATGCAAGCCTTGCCCAGACCAACTGGGAGTTCGTCAGGGAACTTCTCCCCGAAGACCCCCAGGCCTGCGCCGAACTCCGAACCCTCTACAGGGAGACCGAGTTCTTCACCAAGCTGGGAGACCTGCTTGACTTCATGGCTCGCCGCGAAGACCTCCCGCTGGACCAGCGGGTGGGTTATTACGAAGAACTCGCCAAACTGCGAACCGACGACCTCATGGACATCGACGGTGCCGTTGCTGCCTGGCGCAGCCTACTGATGCTGGATGGAAACCACATCGGCGCTTACAGGGCCCTCGAGACCATCCTCAGTGAGAATGGGCGCTTCCCCGAGGCCGTGGAAGCCATGGCCGGTCTGCTGGGGCTCATAGAAGACGAGGCCGAGCAGGTCGAACTGCTGGACCGCATCGCAACCATGCAGGAAGAGTCCATGAACGCCTGGGCCGAGGCGGCCGAAACACGCAAGTCCATCCTGGCGCTTACACCACATGACCTGGAGCAGTACGAGCGCATCGAGATGATCTACGAGATGCACCAGGACTGGAACTCTTTGACCAGTATCCTTAACCGCCGCATCTCGGTTGAGACCGATCTGGCCAAGAAGGTCGAGATTCTCACCCGCATCGCCCAAACCCACGAAGAGAAGGCCCAGGACGACCTGGCCGCCATCCAGGCCGTTATTCTCGCCGTGGAACTGGACCCGCTCAGCGCTGACCTCGTGGGCATGGGTGAACGAATTGCCCAGCGCTCGGAACTCTGGGCGGAAATCTACACCATCTGGAGCAGGGTGGTCGAAGTAGCCGAAGAGCCCGAAATGCGCCGCGAGTTCATGATGAAGCTCGGCGAAATCAACCGCAACAAGCTGGCTAACCCCGAAGAGGCCGTGCTCTGGTATGAAAGAGTGGTCGAAGAGAATCCCGAGGATGAAGAGGCGCTGACCAATCTCGTGGAACTCTACGAAGAGAGCCAGGACTTCCCCATGCTGGCCTCACGCCTCGCCCTTCTTGCAAAAGTTACCGCCGAGTTCGGGAAACAGATCTCTTACTATCTCAGGCTGGGCGAAGTGTACAAAGTCCACCTCCAAGACCCACTGAAGGCGATTGACGCCTATCAGGTCGTCCTGGAGAACACCCCCGATGAAGCGGCCATCGCAGCCCTCCAGAACCTCTATGCCGAGACCGGACAGGACGAGAAGCTCATCGAGGTTATCCAGATCCAGGCCCAGTACCATCCCGAACAGGACGCAGATCTCAAGCTGCTCTGCGGCGCCATCTACGAAGAACGGTTGGCACAGCCCCTGGCCGCGGCCGACCTCTACGAAGAACTGGTTCGCTACGACCCGACTCAGGTCGAAGCCTTCGACCGCCTGGAGCGCATCTACAAGACCCACGAGAAGTGGGACAAGCTGGCTGAAACCTATGAGAGGCTTCTCTCGTCCAGAAGCGACCCCGCACAGCGCCTGGAACTCATGCGCATGCTCGCCGTCCTCCACGAAGGGGCCCTGGGCAGCAAAGACGTTGCCGCCGATTACTACCAACAGATCCTCGACAGCCGCATGGCAGATGACGCAACCACCCTCGAGGTTACTACGGCCCTCGAAAGGCTCTACGAAGAGCAGGAACGCTGGGATGAACTGGTCCTGGTCCAGCGCAGAATGATCGACATCGCCGAAACCGTGGGCGAGAAGGTCGGCTTCCTCCTCAAGATGGCCTCCATCTACACAGAGAAGCTCGAAGACATCAGCTCCGCGATTCAGGCATACCGCGAAGTGCTCGAACACGATCCGGGACACCTTTCTACCCTTGAAACCCTTGAGGCCCTCTTCAAAGAGTCGGGAGATTGGCTTGAGGTGCTCAACCTCCTCGACCGCCGCATCAAGGTAGCCCTCTCACCCGCAGAGGCAGTCTCCTACTACCTCCAGAAGGGAGATGTCTATCGCACCGAGATGCTCCAGCCCGATAAGGCCAGAGAGCAGTTCCACCTGGCCCTGGAGAGGGACCGTGACTCCCAGGAAGCCGTGGACAGACTGGTTGACCTCTATACCGAAGAGGAGAACTGGGAGGCCATCGTCCAGATACTCACCAACCAGTTCAAGGTAGCCAGAACCGAAGAACACCGGGCCACCGTCCTGACCCGCATGGGCTACTACATGCTCAAGTCCCCCGAACGCTCTGCCGAGGCCATCGAAGTTCTCGAAGCGGCCCTCTCCAGGGTGCCAGGTCTGGTCGAAGCCCAAAAGCTGCTCTCCGACGAGTATGTACGCCAGGAGCGCTGGGAGAAAGCATACCCGCTTCTGGTTATGCTCGAGGCCTCAGTGGGAGAAGACGCATCTCCAGAGATGCTTGGTGACCTCTACTCCAAGCTCGCCAGCTGCTGTCTCTTCTCAGGCCAGAAAGAGCAGGCCCTGGACTACTTCCGTCGTGCCTACGACAGAAACCCCGATGACCTTGTAAATTTGCGAGGTCTGGCCCAAATCAACTTTGAGCATGGGCTCTATGACGTCGCAGAGACCTACTACAAGCAGCTCCTGGACAAAGCCCGAGATACCATGGAGGTCAATGCCCTCATCGGTATCTACCGCGCCCTTGGCGAGGTCGAAATGAACCTCGGTAAAGCCGCCGAGGCCAGAGAGTACCTCTCGGAAGTGCTGGCACTCCAGCCCACCGACAAAGATAGCCTCGCAGAATTCGTCCGTCTCATGGAACTGCACGAAGATTGGGAAGAGGCCATCAGATACCGTCGCAGAATGCTCGAGCTGACCAACGATGGTGACGAGCGCTGGCAGATCCTCATCGATATCGCCGATACCTATCGCCAGAAGCTCGAGAACACCGAGATGGCTACCCAGGTCTACATGGAGACCCTCAACACCCAGAGAAATCGGGTGGCTTCGCTCTTCAAGCTTCTCGAAATCCACACCAAGGCCAAGAACCATACCGAGGTTGTCAGAGTCATCGATATGATGGTCGATGCCGTGGACGATGTGAGCAGAAAGGCGACCTACGCCTATCTCCTTGCCGAGTACTACCGCAAAGAACTCGATGACCCCGTTGCCGCCCTGCCGCACCTGGAACGCACCCTTGACTTCGAGCCAGAAAAGCTCGAAGCCTTCCGCGCCATCGATGAGATCCTCACACAGCAGAAAGACTGGACCGCCCAGGAGGGCGCCTACAAACGTATGCTCAAGAGAGTCTCCGGGCGCGACATGGTAGCCGTAGAATTCAACCTCTACAAAGGCCTGGGGGAGATCTACCGCACCCGTCTGAGAGACCTGGAAGCGGCCGCTGCTTACTACGAGCAGGCCTGGAAGATCAACTCCGAAGACCCGGCCGTCATCGAGATTCTCTCACAGCTTTATGAGGTGCAAGGGCAGAGGGAGAAGGCCCTCATCATGC
Organism: uncultured Myxococcales bacterium; assembly: GCA_964593355.1. GTDB lineage: Bacteria > Myxococcota_A > UBA9042 > CAIXZC01 > CAIXZC01 > CAYTWV01. The sequence continues at coordinate 24,329 of CAZQHM010000009.1, read as the reverse complement.
TGCGCTCGCTGATCAAAAACGAGCCCGACCGCCTGGAGAGCTACCGAACCATCTCCGCCATGTCCCGCCAGCTTGGTAAAGTGGACGACGCCTGGTTCGCCCTCTCCGTGCTGGCCATGGCAAATAAGCTCACGCCGCCGGAAAAGGAGTTCTTCGACGAACACCGGCCCCGGGGCGTCATCACCCCGAGAAAGCCCCTGGACTTCACCCTTTGGCAGAAGTTCGTCTTCAGCAGAATGGAGAGCCCAGCCGTTGGTGCCGTATTCCAGATCATCTACGAGGCAATTGGCTCGTCCCTGGCCGGCAAAGACCCCAAAGACCTTGGCCTCAAGAAGAAGGATGAAATCGACCTCAACGAGAACGCCTTCTTCAACTCGGTCTTCAACCAGGTCTCAACCATCCTCGGTATTCCGGCTCCTCACATCTTCCTTAATGAGCGCTCCTTTGGCATGCGCATCGAGAATACCTTCCCGCCAATCATCATGATCGGGAAGGATATGCTCGCTAACAAGGGACCACAACTGCTCGCCTTCATGATCGGCAAGCACTTGGCCTTCTTCCATCCCATGCACATCCTCGCTGCCTGCTATCCACCCAATGTACTCAAGCTCTTCTATGGTGTTGCTACAAAGCTGGTCCACGCCGATGCTAAGGTCGATGAATCGGACTCGGAGAACTTCCAGGAACTGCTCGACAGGCTCCAGAAGAAACTCTCGCCCCAGGGATTGGCCTCACTCACGAAGGCAATCGACTATCACTACAAGAAGGGCGAGACCCCCAGTATGAGTCGCTGGCTGGCAGGCGTAGAGCTCACAGCCAACCACGCCGGTCTGCTCTGCTGCATGGACCTCGACGTCGCCGCAGGTGTGCTCAGGCAAGAGGCCATGTCCTTCTCCAAGCTGCCGCCCAAAGACAAGGCCAAAGACCTCGTGCTCTTCGCCGTCTCCGAGGAGTTCTCCGCAGTCAGGGAAGCCCTGGGGATCCAGCTTCCCAAATAGCCCCCCCCTTCCTCTCTCGCTGAGGTCCACAAATGCCTTCATATCACAGCGGCCAACTCTTCTGCGTGGCCATGCCCATCGGCAATCCCAGAGATATAACTCTGCGCGCTGTGGATGTGTTGGGCGCAGTACAGATCGTAGCGTGCGAAGACACCAGGACTGCCAAGGAGGCACTGGCGGCGCTCGGTATCCGGCCGCCAAGGCTCATCTCCTACTTCGAACACAACGAGCAGGACCGCACCCATCAACTGGTGGAGCTCCTCAAAGCGGGAAACGACGTCGCCCTGATCTCCGAGGCTGGCACGCCCGGAATATCCGACCCGGGATACAGGCTCGTCTCAGCCTGCGTGGCCAACGACATCAAGGTCGTACCCATTCCGGGGGCCAACGCCGCTGTTACAGCCATGTGCGCATCGGGACTGCCCCCCGACCGCTTCCTCTTTGTGGGGTTTCCACCCAAGAAAGGGGCCAGGTTTCAACGCTTCCTGGCCTCGTGGATGCTCCCAGGCGTCACTACCATGTTCTACCTGCCAGCACGCAGAATGGATGAGTTCGCCCTCGCCATGACCACCATCGCCCCAACGGCAACCGTTGTGGTAGCCAGGGAACTCACCAAGACCTACGAAGAGTTTGTCAGGGGAACCCCGGCAGAGATTCGAGACCACTACGCTGCCAACCCGCCAAGGGGGGAGTGCACCATTCTCGTGAGGCCGGTAGAACAAGACGAGGACGAGAACGAGCCTGGAGCGCCGATCAGATGAGCGCACCGAGCCCGCCTGTTCGGTGGTTCAGGGCAGAGTCAGAATCTCCGCACCATCCCGGGTGATGGCTATGGTGTGTTCGAAATGGGCCGAGGGCAGACCGTCCAGTGTCACCACCGTCCAACCATCTCCCTTCACCGATACTTGATGGGTCCCAAGGTTGAACATAGGCTCTATTGCCAAGGTGTACCCATCTTCCAGCCGTGGGCCCGTGCCCGCCGAGCCGAAGTTCGCTATCTGCGGCGGCTCGTGCAGCCGTATACCGACACCATGGCCGCAATACTCTCGCACCACGCCGTATCCGCGCTTCCGAGCCACCGCCTCTACCGCACTGGATACGTCACCCAGGCGGTTCCCAACCCGGGCCTTGGCAATCCCGGCCTCCAGCCCCAGTCTCGTCCCCTCCAGCAGCTGCAGTACCTTCTCGGGAACATTGCCCACAGGCACCGTAATAGCAGCATCGGCAATAAGCCCCATGAAAGTTGCCCCACAGTCCACGCTCACGATGTCGCCATCCTGAACCACCCGTTCGCCGGGAATTCCGTGGACCACCTGATCGTTCACCGAGATGCACACCGACCCGGGAAATCCGCCGTATCCCTTGAACGTTGGGATTGCCCCCTGAGAACGGATGAACGCCTCGGCCTCTTTGTCCAACTGAATGGTCCTCATGCCCGGCTCCAGCATGGAGGCCATCAGCCTGAGTGTCTGGCCTACGATTCGCCCGGCCTTCCGCATTAAATCAATTTCTTTAGCTGATTTTCTTACTATTTGTTCCCTAGCCATCGAAAGCTCCCATCAATTCGCCAGTATTGAGCTCAATCGCCTGTCAAATGCCTCGATTCTGGCAGCGTCAGGTCGGTGAGGGTAGGTGCCCTGGGTCGCTGCGTAGGCCGCCAGGGCACGACCGGCTCCGGGGATAAGAGAGACCAGTTCGGGCCTCTTCAGTAGTGACCACAGCCGGCGAGGCAGATCCTTGATGTCCAAATCTAAAGGTCGAAATCCCAGCACCCTGATCATCTCGGCAGCGTCAATGTATCCCGCCTCAAACATCGCTTCGGCAAGCCGCCCTCCTTTGCCATGCTTGAGTACCGTCCTGGTCAACCCCTCGGCGAAGGCTTGAGTGGCCCCCAGTGTCGTCACATACTCGCTGCTGTACTGGAAGAGTAACCCGGGCTCCTGGGTTCGGCAGTATCTCACTGCGACGGAGGCAAGCATCCGGGCAGCACGGCCGGCCAGAGCCAGGCCGCTTGCGGTGAGGGGCGACACCTGCCTGGCAAGGTTGCCGAGCAGAGCTACGCCTCTCGAGGCTAGCAGGGGCATGGGCCTTGACAACGGGATGGGGGCCTGGGCCTGCTCTGTGAGCTCCAGGAAAAGCCCCGCCGGGAACTCGCTCCTGGTGCTCTCCAAGACCTCAGAAGGGCTGGGGGCGCCCTCTTCCGGCGATATCCCCGAGAGCAGCCAGCACTCCCCGAGGTCTCGGCTCAAGGTAATGCCAAGGGTGGAGAATGCTGCCTGGACCGACAGTATGTTTACACTGGTGCCGGGGGTTGATGGCCAGGTGGCCTGGGCGGCCAAGGCTTCGTCGAGCTTCCATGTCTCATGTCTGGCAATGACCTCCAATGGGCGCTCTTCCGGCAGGTAGAAGCCCATCTCCTGAAGCGACCTGGCGTGGCCTTGGGGCATGGTTCCCGTGGCCAGGACCAGCATACGGGCCTTGTACTCCACCGAATCGCCGCTCTGAACCACTGTGGCCTTGATGCCGGCAGCACCGTCGGGCTCGAAGCTCTCCAGTGGGGAGTCGAAGTAGAACTCTACCCCCTGTGCCTGCAGCTCGGCGCCCACCTGCTTCAAGTACGGGTCAAGAGCCACACCGTAGAGTGGTGATGGTTCCAAGTGCACAGCGTGCCTGCGTGAGGGCGAGACGAAGTCGGCGCCGTGTTCAGGTAGTCTGCAAGGAACTGATGGACCGGGGAACGGCAGCACATGCTCCAGTAGAGCGGTTGAGTCGACCTCCACCCACCACGGAAAGCACCAGCCACTCCTGGGCCTGGCCTCCAGCACTGTAACTCGCAATCCTTGCGCTACCATGGCTCTTGCGGCCAGCAGGCCGGCAGCGCCAGCCCCGGCAACAAGGATATCTGTCCTCCGCCGCTCCATCCAACACCTCTGTCTGGGGAAAGCTAACACGCAAGGAAGGGAGATACAATGGCCGTTAAACGACGAAAGGCGCCCTTAGGCGCCTTTCGCTCTGCGTGGGGCCGGGGGGAAGAACCGGTGCCCCGATACCTGCTCCTCCCACCGGACAAGGGAGGGACCGGTCAAGCCGGTCGCCTCCCCGCAATCGAATTACTCGGTCTCTCTTTCGGAGTAGGGAGCGGAAGCCTGGCTGTAGGAGCACTCGGTGGCATCCGCACCGTCCTGGGCGGCGTTGGTCTTAACGGCCTTGCCATAGCGGACGAAGGTGGAGAGCACGGTGTCGCAATCGAGGTCGGCGTTGGCCTCAACTTCGAATTCGGACTCGGTGCCCGTGCCGGTGGAGGTGAAGGTGTACTGGAAGTAGTGCTGGCCGTCCATCTTGAACTTAAGAGCGGCCCAGGACTGCGTGCTCCAGACGTTGGGGTCTTCATCGCAGCGGTCGTCGGCATCGTCGTCAAGAGCGCAGCAGGAGGCGCCAACGGGGGTGATGGTCTGGGTGTCCGGGAACTGGCAAGCCAGCTTGACCCAGTCATTGGCTCTGTCAGAGCGGGGCTCCATGACGTACTCAGCAGCGCCCTTCACGATCTTGTCCATGGCGTCGATGGCTTCCGAGGTCTTGGCCTTTCTCATGTAGTTGATGAATGCAGGCACGGCCACCACGGAGAGGATGGCGAGAATGGCGACCACGATCATCAACTCGATCAACGTAAAGCCCTTCATTGTCTTCTTCATGTTCAATCTCCCTCAAAAAATAAGTGATAAACCCGTCGGGCGACCCCCTCTGGGCGCCTTCCGTCTTCCTGGTTTGGCTTTATGCAACCCCCGTGCCAACCCCCTCGGCCCAACCGGTACCAACCTCTGCCAAAGGCGTGCCAGCCCCTTGGCAGCGGGTCGAGAGCCATTTCAACTCTCTCAAGGTGAGCTCTCTGAGAGAAGCCACACAGTGACCGCGCCCACTTGCAGTGACCGATCCTGCCAAAATTCGGCAAGCCCGCTCCGGCACAGGTGACAAAACGTGTCAAGTGACTGGCCACAGTACCACGATTCGGCATCTTCCCCCCGCCGGCATTTGAGCCCCAGACCCCTGTTGACCTCTACGCCCCCGCCGCTTACAGTACACCCGACAAACTTGGGGGCGACGTGGCTCATCTCTTCTCGTTCTTCACCCTGAAGTCCTTATCCATGGAAATGCTCGTAGCATCGAGGCTCTTTCGCGGAAAACGGGACACCTACGTCTCCATGGTCTCCCTCATCTCCATCGCCGGCCTCGCCCTCGGAGTGGCTTCCCTGATCCTTATATTAGCAGTGACGTCGGGCTTCGAGGCCGCCTTCCGAGACAAGCTGCTAGGCGTCTATCCCCACATGGTGGTCATCGGAAAGGGGGGCGATGTCAAAGAGTGGCAGCAGACCCTGCGCCAACTGGAGGAGGCCAAGGGGATCGTCGGCGCATCTCCTGCAACCTACGATGAGATGATGGCAAGCCGCAGAGGGCAACGCTCGGGTGCAATCGTCAAAGGTGTCTACCTCTCCTCCCCATACGTCAGGACCGCTGTGGGGCAGTTCCTCGTGGAAGGCTCCATGGAGAACATGGAACACCCCATAAACGCTGTAGCCCTGGAAGAACCCGGAAGCTACTCCATCTCAACCCCCGAAGGCGGCTCCACCTCCGTGCTGGTTCTCTCAGGCGACACCACACATCAGGCCATTCCACTCTTTGCCGAGGAAAAGGCAATGGCCCTCGTGGTTAACGCAACAGGCGCACCGCTGCCCTGCACGATTCCCGGTCTCATTGAACCCAGAAGCCTCACCCTGGCATCAGGGGAGGTCTCCCAGCCCTTCGGCATGGGGCTCCATGAGGACATCCATGTGCTCGCAGGCGATGAGGTCTTCACCTTTCAACCATCCCAGGAGGCATTGGCCCTGGTCATCTATCGCACCGACCAGAGGCTTAAGAGCGCCACCTGCTACATCCCACGCCCCGGGAACGCCTCGGAGCCGGCCACCCTCTGCGTGGTCAATGGCACCACCCAGCCCCTGGCCCTCTCTCACGAAGCCCTCTCTCTTACCCTGGACCCCCAGGAGGTGAGACTCTGGGCCCTCCCCGGCGCTCTCCCCGGCGTTCTGTTGGGCAAAGAGCTTGCAGAAAAGATCGAGGCCAAGATTGGGGATGAGGTGCGGCTCGTCTCTCCACTCTCTACCCTCGCCGCCGTCGCCGGAAACCAGAAATCCTCGGCCAGAAGCATCTCCGATGCCTTCGTCGTCGTTGGACTCATTCACCTCGGTTTCTACGAATACGACATGAAGATGGCCGTGGTGGGCTTCAACAGCGCCAGACGATTCCTTCATCAAGGCAGCGCAGCACGATGGGTCGAGGTGCAGCTGGAAGACCTCTTTGCCACTCGCAGCGCTACCGTTGAGGTGGGCCGAGCACTAAGAGACTACTCCATTCTCGATATCCGCGATACCCTGCCCGCCGTCCATGCCCGCCTCACCAGTTTCTCCAAAGGTGCTCAAACCAACCCCCTCAGCGACCCCTTCAAGTCCCTTTGGTCATTGATTGATGATGTACGATTCTCTGATACCGAAGCCTCCCTCAGTCTCGGGTCTCTTGGTGATGATAGAATAATAACCTGGGAAGAGATGAATGAGGCGCTGTTTACATCAATGAAGCGCCAGAAGATAGTTTTATCACTCTTCTTCTTGATAGTCATTTTTGTTGCTGCTTTCAATGTTGTCAGCAGCCAGGTGATGGTGGTCCGGGAGAAGAGCGCCGATATCAGCATGCTCAAGGCCATGGGGGCCACCCGGGCACAGATCAGGAGAGCGTTCCTCTGGCAGGGCCTGGCTGTAGGATTGGTCGGGGTCTGCCTGGGGCTTGCCGTGGCCGGCGTGGCCGGCGCTCTCCTGGAGCTTGCAGGCTTTCCACTGGACCCGCAGGTCTACTTCGTCTCAGAACTGCCCGTGGAACTGGCCTTTGGCGACTTCCTCTGGGCGGGGCTGCTGGCCGTCGCTATGGTCTACCTCTCCGTGGCGCTCGCAGCCTCCAAAGCAGGCAGCGTGACCCCGGTGGAGGGGCTTCGAAATCTTGAATAGGGGGTATCATGGCAATATGGGATAACATGCCTCAGGGCGAGTTGAACGATACGCTTTTCCTTCTGAAAGAGTATCAGATTGGAGTGGGCCGCGCAGGAAAGAAATACCTGACACTCACTCTTGCTACCAAAGAGGGGGAGATTGATGCTAAGCTCTGGGACGAGGTGGCATCAATAGAGCCCGAACTTGCCCGTAATGTTCCCGTGAGAGTATCAGGGATCCTTGGTTCCTACAGAGATAAGCCCCAGATCACCATCAGGAGTATTCAGCGCCTGCAGTGGAACGACGACCTCTTCACCGAGCTTGTTCCTGCCTCAAGATTCCCAAGAAGCGCCCTGGAACCAGCCATTCGCGCACTGCTGGGTACCGTAAGGGACGCTTGGATAAAGGGGGCCGCAACGGCACTGCTGGAGATGCCCCAGGTCTCCGATGCCTACTTCGAGGCCCCCGCGGCCAAGGGCATGCACCACGCCTACCTCCGTGGCCTGAGCGAACACTCGCTCTCTATGATGCGCCTAGCAGATCTTGCCTTCGGCCACTTTGAACGCCTCTATCCAGGTCTCCTCTGCCGCGATGAACTCATCTTCGGCGCTTTCGTGCACGACCTCGGAAAGGTAGTAGAGTACACCTACCTGGAGGGAATCGATATCTCGCTGCGGGGTCGGCTGGTTGGTCACCTTGCCGTTGGATTGATGCTGCTCAACGATGCCATTCGAACCATGCCAGGGTTCCCTGAGCCCACGGCAGACCGCCTCAGACACCTCATCCTCGCTCACCATGGGGAGCCCGAGAAGGGCTCACCCGTCTGGCCCATCACTGCGGAAGCACTGCTGCTGCACCACATCGACCACCTGGATGCCGAGATCAACTCTCTTGCAGGGCTGGTTGCTCAGTCCGGCAGCGATGACATGACGACGTTCAATACCAAGTTCGGGCGCCGATTCATAAATCCCAACGGCGCTACGCCCTACACCTGGAAAGCCGAGACAGAGCCACCGGCCGAGCCAGTAGCGGCAGAGCCAGTCCCGGCGGTAACGGCGCCAGTGCAGCAGCCGACCCCGGCAGAAGAAGTGGCGGCAGAGCCACTCCCGGCGGTAACGGCGCCAGTGCAGCAGCCGACCCCGGCAGAAGAAGTGGCGGCAGAGCCACTCCCGGCGGTACCGGCGCCAGTGCAGCAGCCAACCCCGGCGGAAGAAGTAGCGGCAGATCCCACGCCGGAGGCCGGAGCGGAAGGGGAGTCGTCGGCAGATGCTTCACGGCCAAGAGGGCGTCCCAAGAAGGTGCCCTCTGGTCCCAGCCTTTTCTGAAACAATCCACCTCTCGACGATGCCGGTGAATCTGGAACCTGGGTCTACAGAAACAGTGCAGCGATGGCGGCGGCCATACCCAGAACGGTGAAGTTGTCATCGAGACGATCGCTGAAGAGTTCAGTCGCGGCGGCCCCGGCCCCAACGGCTGCGGCTCCGGCAACTGCGCTGCCCACCGCAAGGCCTCCCAAAATGTGCAACCCCAACAGGGCTCCCACGAAGGCCACCACGAAGAAGGCCAGCGTACCTGCAAGGCTCTTCTGCTTCCAGAGTTTGAACTTGCCGAACCTCTTCCCAATCAGCGATGCCGCCGGGTCTGCGAAACTCAGCACGATGAGCCCAGTCTGAACAGCTGCCATTGGCGTAAGGAACAGAACGCCGGTAAGGGTCCAGGCGAAGACGCTGGCGCTGTTGACCCTGTGCATCTCTCTTGGACGCACAGTCTCTCTGAGCAGGGGAAGACCCACCAGAATTCTGTTCCAAGCCGGTGAGATGGCTCGGGTAATCTCCAGAATGCCCACGAATACGGCGAACGCCGCCATCACAATCATGCTCTGCCGTGGCGTCAACACCCAGATGGACAACGCCAGAGCCATCACCCCCATGCCTATGTGGAAGATGTTCCTTGAGACATTCATGGGCTTGAAGTGTGGCATCAGGAAGCCCAGGCGGGCCACAGGCAGCTTCATGTGCCTGATGGAGCGCAGCAACTCCTCGTAGCTTATGGAGGCTCTATGAACACGGCTTCTCCATCTGTAACGGCTGGGGGCCGCTGCAGCCTCAGATGCCATGCGGGCCAGGGAACCGCTCAAGCGGTCAAGGGCGCCGCAAAGCGACCCAGCGGCTGCATGAGTGCGTGGCCATCGTTCACCAAGATCTCCCCACATCACAGCGGCCGAAGCTTTGGCCCGCTGCGTCTTGTCGGCGAGGTCCTTGCACTTGACCAGGAGACTCTCACGCCAAGTGGAGTCACCCTCCCCAGGGGCCTTTGCATACGCCTTGGACAGAAACTGGTGAAGCTCTTCGGTCAGCGCTCCAAGTTGCAGCGCCATCTGATCCATTTTGTCGGAAGAACCTTGCATGAATCCCTCGGCCTTGAAACCGGAGACATATTATGCACGGGTGCGCCCCCAGGGCAAGAAGAGTCGCAACGAATCCCTCAAGGAAGCTCGAACTCCAAGGGCATTCCCGAGGCCTCACAAAGGAGGAGTATGACGGACCCCAGCCCGTACGGCAGGTCGTCCTCCAACGGAACCCTGGCGTATTCCTCAAATTTATCTGCTGTCGTGGGCCCTGAGATTCCAGTCACCACCGGGATTCCAGAATCATCCCTGACGATTCGGCCGAGCACGCCGTTCAGGGCCATCTCTATGCTGGGCAGGTAGAGAGCGTCGACAATCCCGTATCGCCACGACCGGGCCATCCCATATCCAAACAGGGCCGCTGCGCTGGTCTCCAGATAGATCTCGCCGGGGCGGTTGACTATGGTCCACCAGAGTCCTGTCTCCAAGTCCTGCGTCTCCAGGGCCGCTTCCAGCAGATGCCTCAGCGAAGCCTCGACTTTGGGCCGCCTCTCACCAGCCTGTGCCAGCACCCGCACGTACATGGCGCCCGCCGCAGCGACCCAGCCGTTGCCTCGCCCCCAGTAGATCCCAGGAGTCTGCTTCATCACCCAGTGGTGGGCGTGGACGTAGAAACCGGACTCATCCTGAAGAAGGTCGGAGAAGAGCTCGAACTGGTCACCGTACTCCTCCAAGGCCCTCTGGTCGCCCGTATGCTCGCCCCACGCAAAAAAAACGCTGCCAAACATGAACAGAGAGTCTACCCACAGAGTTACAAGCTGCGGGATCGTGCCGAGGTGGCTGATGCCCCCTTCCGGTGTCCGCAGTGCCTCATTGTAGAGGTATTCCAGTGCATCCTCGACCACCAGACGATATCGCTCATCTCCCCTCTCTCGGAAGAGCGCCAGCGCCACCGAGGCCGGCGCACAGGTGTCGCTGGTGCCGATGGAGTAGCCCTTCTCGATGTGGTGGTCCAGCCACTGGGCGCAGTAGTCCAGCAACCTCTCATCCCCAGTCACCCTGTGCAGTTCAGTGAAAGCGAACAGCAGCACCGCCTCTTCCCAATTCCAGGCAAGTTCTTCAGGGGGGACCCTTTCCATCTGGGCTATGGCGATTTCCGTGGCCAACGACACAAGCTCCGAATCTGGGTCCCTTCTGGCCGCATAGCACGCCGTGTCGGGAGGTTGGTCAGGAAGACACCAATCGAACGGCGACTGGACCTCGGTCTTCCCTTCAAGCCTCCCCATGTCATCAGCCCTAGCTACATCGCCAACGGGCAAGAGGTCTGCTTCTGCCAGGGCGCTCTCCCGACCGCACGCCGTAAGCAGAAGCATCAACGACAATCCCAGCAGGCATCTCTCTCTCATCGTGCGAAGCTCCTTGGGCCAGCAAAAAAATGGTGCCGAGGCCGTGGGAATAATAGCCCGCAAATGGGAGTTTGGGCAACCCGTCGCGTGGGGTGACCAGCAGCGGCGCATAACTCCTTGAACCGGAGTGCCCTATGTTGTAGTGTGGTCCGGTATCTTGGAGGAGGAAGGAATGCTTTGTCCGCATTGCAGCCGTGAGTCGGATGCGCTCTTCAAGTTCTGCCTTCACTGCGGGAAGGAGTTGGCTCCCAAGAAACCCGCCGGTGAGGGTCGGAGTGTGCCCAAACCAGTGGTGAAGCCCAAACCCGTTGCCAAACCGTTGCCAGCTCCAGAGGAAGCTCCTCCGCCCGAGACGCATGATTCGGGCGCAGCAGCGCCGGCGCAGGCCCAGCAGGCCCTGCAGCCCGAACCGCAGATCCCCGAGGCCGTTGTTCACCTCTCTGCCGACGGAAGAAGACAAATTGGTTTCCTCGTATCGGTGCACGCCACGGATATCCAGGAAGCCAAAAAGATCCCGCTCTATGAGGGCATGACGATCCTTGGCCGAACATCGTCCGATGTCTCCTTCCCCGATGACGACCTCCTCTCTCCTGACCATGTCAAGATCGACGTCAATGGCGAGAGCGTCTCCATCACCTGCCTGGGTTCGAGGAACGGCACCTTCATCAGAATTGTCGATCCGGTTCCGCTGCTGCATGGCGACGTGTTCAGAATGGGGCAGCAACTGCTGAAGTTCGAAGATCTTGCATTGTTGGCTGGGGTCGTCGAGTCGCAAGAAGAGAGCACAGAGATTCTGGGAGCCCCTACCGGGCTGAAGGCATGGGGGCGTCTCTCCCAGGTCGTCACCGAAGGGCTCACTGGCTCCTCCTTCTTGCTCACGGGCGACAGCGTCTTCTTGGGCCGAGAGCGGGGAACGTACACCTTCCCCGGGGACAGGTACATCTCGGGCACTCATGCCTGTGTGGTAAAAAACGAAACGGGGACTTGGCTGAAAGATGTCGGCTCCTCCAACGGAACCTACTTCAGGATCAGCGCCACTACAGCGCTGGCTCCGGGGCAGTTCTTCCTTGCCGGCCGACAGCTCTTCAGACTTGAGCTCGACTGAGGAGGAGGCCCTCCCCCGTTGCAGCTTGCCGGTCAGTCGATCCCCTCCTGACATTCGTCGTCTAGTGCAGAGGCCCAATGGCCTCGTTTTGCGGCTTTGCTATGCGGAGGTTGTGATGTCAGTGGATTTGGAAGTGGCAGTCAATAAAAGTACCGACAAGTGGGCTCGAATCGCCCTGGTGGCCATGCTTATGCTTGCCGGAGTTGGTATTGGCATAGCTGCTGAGTTGACGGATGTTTACTATAAGACCCATACTGACGCATCCTATGTCTCCGCCTGTGCCATTTCGGAAGGTGCAAACTGCCAGACCGTGGCCACCAGTGAGTACTCCGTCCTGGCAGGAAGCCCCGTCTCCGTTTGGGCAATCGGCGGATATGTATTCTTCGCCATTCTGGTCATCATCGCCATGTTCCAGCTCGGGTCAGGCTATGGCCTGGGCTTGATTGCCATGATGGGCATTGTCTTTATCGGGGTTTCTGTGTGGTTGGTTGTGCTGATGAGTTTTATTATACACTCAATATGTATTCTGTGCGTGGCGATCGACTTTATTAATATATTTTTATTTATTTTAAGTCTTCTGGCTATTCGCAGCTCCGGCAGAAAGTTTATGCAAACTATCAAGAATGACCTGGTCTCTACCTTCACAAAGCCACTCAGGCTGGGTGGACTGGCCCTGGCCGGGCTTGGCGTCCTGGCCGCAGCCTATTTCGCAGGCAGCTACCTCATTGGCAGGGTCGAAGCAATGAGTGCTCCCCCGCTGGAGCTGTCGGAGTGCCGGGAGTCGGGCAAGTCGTTCGCCAAGGGTAACTCCATTCAGCTTGGGGTGGACGACAGCGGGAGCCCGTGGATGGGCGCCGCCGACCCGGTTATCGAGATACACGAATTCACCGATTACCAGTGTCCTTTCTGCCGGAAGGCCCACAGGACCATCAGGCAGACCCTTTCCAAGTACCCCGACAAGGTGCGCGTCTACCATCGCCACTATCCCCTCGACCAGGCGTGCAACCCCATTGTGACACGGCCCTTCCACAAGAAGGCCTGCGAGATGTCCCGCATGGCCGTTTGTGCCCAGAGGCAGGGGCGATTCTGGGAGATGAACGACTTCCTCTTCGAGAACTCCATTGCCATCGCCAAAGGAGACCTCTCTATTGAGGACATAGCCACCAGGCTGGAACTGGACGCCGAGGCATTCTCCTGCTGCATGAGCGATGCTACTGTGGATAAGAAGATCCTTTCCGATATCGATGAGGGGCGAGGGCACGACATTACCGGCACTCCGTCATTTGTAGTCGGCGACATGCTTTACGTGGGCGAGATACCCCATAGAGTCTTCCACAAGCTGGAGCCTGGTGCGGCGCACAAAGAGAACAACGTTCCCAAGGACCACAAGTAGAGGCATCAGCTCAGGAACTCCTCTCGGCCTTTATCACTCCATCGACGCGCAGCAGTGCTCTCAGCAGGGTTTTGAGCTGACTCATGTTGGATATCTCTGCCTTGACCAGCAGGTCTCCCCGCTTTCTGGACGTGGCCCCCCGCTTTACCGGCCTTTTGTCTTCACTTCTCATTACAACAGAGCGAATGTTCACGCCATGCTCGGCAAATACCGACGATATGGCGTTAAGCATACCAGTTGAGTCATACGCTGAGATCTTGAGCCCCACAACCTGATCCGCATGGGCGCCTGCGGCCCACTCCACAGCCACGAACCGCTCGGGGTCCATCCGCCTTGCGTGGGGGCACAAGGCCGCATGGATGGAGATGCCGTGGCCCTTGCTGACGAAGCCCACAATGGGCTCTCCAACCACGGGGCTACAGCACCTGGCGAACCGGAATTCAATGTCTGCGTGGCCACCAACTAAGACCTTCCCTTTTCCTGCCGCAGTGCGGAATCCCTCAGCGGGCGCCTGCTTGAGAAGGGGCCGGCTCTGAGCAGCTTCGTCCAACGCGCTTACGCCGGCCAGCCTTGGGCCCACCTCGTCCAGACTCACCTTACCTGCCCCAATCTGAACCCAGAGGGCCTCCTCGGAGATCCCGGCGCTGCGTGCCCAGTCGGTGATCTTCCCACCTTTCTCCACACGCCCAAGGGATAGGCCGAACTTCTTCAACTCCTTCTCAACCAGTTGTCTCCCTGTCTGAGCGAACCGCTCCTTGGCCTCCTGCTGCAAGAAGGCCCTTATTCTCGACTTCGTTCGCGTCGTCTTCACGAAACGCAGCCAGTCGGGTGACGGTCGCTGGTTGGGCGATGTGAGAATCTCAACAGTGTCGCCATTCTTGAGCTGAGTGTGCAGAGGGGCCATCACTCCGTTTACCTTCGCCCCGGAGCATTTCAGCCCGACTTCTGAATGCACCGTGAAGGCGAAATCCACGGGCGTTGCTCCCCGAGAAAGTACTCGCACCGCACCTGTTGGCGTGAAGACGAAGATCTCCTCCTCTGCCAACCCACCTGGGCTTGAACCACCACCCTCAATCAGTTCTGCCGTTGCCTCATCCCCCTCGGTCAACTCCTCGATGAGGGACTTGAAATAGTGGACCCTTGCCTCGTCCGCCGGGGCAATGGACCGCCCTTCTTTGTACTTCCAGTGCGCAGCAATGCCTCGTTCCGCAATATCGTGCATCTCCCAAGTGCGAATCTGCACCTCCATCCGCTCGTTCTCCGGTCCTATGACCGACGTGTGCAACGACCGGTAACCGTTGGGCTTCTGGTTGCCTATGAAGTCTCTGAATCGCCCAAGAATCGGACGCCACAGCTGGTGAACAAGCCCCATGACCTGCCAGCACTGGTCAACAGAGTCCACTATCACCCGGAAGGCAACCACGTCGTAGACCTGCTCCAGCGTCACCCCCTGCCGTTTCATCTTCTTAAAGATGCTGTACCGAACCTTCTCCCGAGCAAAGACCCCGGCCTTGATGCCCAGACGGGTCACCTCCTCCTGCAAGGTCTTTCGCACCTCCTCCAAGACCCTCCGACGCGTCCCCTCTCCCTCGGAAAGCTGTCTCTCAAGGGCCCTGTGCTCTTCGGGATAGAGCCAGGCAAAGGCCGCCTCCTCCAACTCCGTCTTGAACCGGTACAAACCAAGACGGTTCGCCAGAGGTGCGTATATCTCCAGCGTCTCCTTGGCGAACGCCAGAAGTCGCCGCTCGTCAGCCGTTCGGAACGTCCGGGTCTCCTGAACGCGGTCAGCCAACTTCACCAGCACAACACGTACGTCCCTGAACATTGCCATGAGCATCTTTCGGAAACTCTCTGCCTGTCGCTCCTCTCGGTCCACGAAGCGGTACTTGGAGAGCTTGACAACGCCCTTGACCACCTCTGAAACCCCCTGACCGAACTTGGAAGCCACAGCCCCATGCGCCTCGGCCGTATCCTCCACAGTCCGCTGCACCAGCGCCGCTGCCAAGGCAGTCTCATCCAACTTCAACTCGGTCAGAAGATATGCCACAGCCTCGCAGTGCGATACCATCTGCCCACCCACGTCGCTCTCGACCAGATGCTGGTGTGCCCGCCTGACCAACTCGAGGTCCGCACCGGGATGGTATGTGAGCAGCCTCTCAATGACAGTCGAAATTCCCTGAACCCTGGTTTCCATTTCGCCAGCACCTCTTTGACCCCTGTCCAATACCAAAACCGCCCTCACCACCTGCAAATCCCTCCCGAATATAGGGACGAGATACACCTGGCGCAACGGTCAGGAAGCAGCGGGAAGCCGCTCATGCAACGGAGACGGGCCATCTCCTTTCTTGAACGCCCTGTGGAGAGGTGCGGTCGCTTTGCCCTTGCGATTGGGCCCTCGCAAATCTATAAGTTCCCCAGCGCCGGAGAAACCCCGCCTCACCCCGCTTCGGGATGCGGTCAGCCAGGAGGTCCCATGAAGTATGAAGGAGCACTCATTCGCCCCCCGAGCGAGTCACAGAGCCTGGTCCTCCAAATCACCGTGGGATGCAGCCACAATGACTGTCACCATTGTGGCCTCTACCGTGACAAAGAGTTCCGGGTCAAAGAGATAGAGGATGTCCTATCCGACATCAAGGAGGGGGGGCACTTCAAGTTTCGCAGGGTCTTCTTGTGCGACGCAGACCCGCTCTCGGCCCCATTCGACTACCTTTTGCGGGTGCTCCAGACCGTAAAGAAGGAGCTTGACTTCGTAGAACGGGTATCCTGCTTTGCAGATCCGGCATCAGTTCTCTCCAAGACCCCGGCAGAGCTTGTCAAGCTCCGGGAGTTGGGCCTGAGCCTGCTCTATTTCGGGCTGGACTCCGGCGATGATGAGACCCTTGCCTCAGTCAACCGAAAGGCGACCCTCAAGTCTTCCCTCGATGCGGCCAAGCGAATCAAGCAGGCCGGAATCCAGCTCTCAGCTATCACGCTCCTGGGAATCGGCGGGAGAAAGAACTCCAAGCGGCACGCCGTGGCCACGGCCAATGCCCTGAACCAGATCGAGCCAGACTTCATCGGCGTGGTGACCACTATGATCGACGAGGACGCGCCGCTCTTCGATGCGGCACAAGAGGGCACTTTCCAATTGCCGTCACGCCTTGGCCTGGTTGAAGAGCTCCGAATGCTCCTGGAGCATCTCAATCTCAAGAAGGGACTGCTCACGACCAACCACTCCTCTAACTACCTGCCTCTCAGGGTGGTGCTGCCTTACCAGAAACAGGACGCGCTGAAATACCTTCAGGCCATTATCGATACTCGGGATGAGTCCATGCTCAAACCAGACTTCTTGCGAGACCTGTAGCGGATGCCATGGAGCACTCTTTGAAACAAAGCGGCGCCATTACAGTCACCCCCGAGGCGGCCGAGCTGCATGACTCCTCGCTGGTGCTTGATTGTCACAGCCACTTTCTCATCAATGGCTACCTGCTCCGACGGCCCTTCAACCACAAGGGAGCCTCACCCAGGTTCTACAACCCGCTGAAGAACGCCCTGAGCCTTGATAAGGTTCGAAGGGGCGGCTTAAATGCCCTGGCCTTCACAACCTACACGCCGGGTCGTCCCTTCTTTCGAAAAACCGACGCTGCTACCCACCGCATCCTGGACCGCTACCAAGAACTCCTGCGGGAGAATCCCGAGTTGTTGCACTGCACAACCGCTGACCAGATCACTGAGGCATGGCGCCAGGGTCGAATCGCTGCGTTTCCCGCTATCGAAGGAGCTCACGTTCTGGAGGGGCGCCTTGAGAATATTGACCGGTTCTACGACCGGGGTGTCCGAATCGTAACCCTCACCCACTTCATCTCCAACGGTATTGCCGATGCGGCCCAATCGCCCTGGAAACCCCTTGGTGGGCTCTCATCCTTCGGCCGAGAGGTTGTCCAGCGCATGCAGCAACTTGGCATGCTGGTGGATGTGGCGCACTGCAGCGATGAGGCCCTCAAGGGGGTGATGGCTGCGGCAACGGGGCCCGTGGTCTGCACCCATTCGGGACTTCGCAGGTTCCGTAACATCAAGCGGAACCTCGACCACTGGGCTGTCAAGGCCATTGCCGAGTCCGGTGGTCTGTTCGGCGTTATCCTCTTCCCGAACTACCTCGGGCGGGCAGGGACCGGAGGCACGAACCTCAGGGCAGCGGCCGCAACTGCAAGAGCTGTGGCCGAAATCGCGGACCCCTCCATTATCTGCCTCGGCTCGGACATGGATGGATATACCTGGCTGCCCCGGGGCATGGCCGATGCCTCCGACATGCCACAGTTCACGCAGGCTCTCTTGGATGCCGGTTTCAACAAGGATGAAGTGGTGGGGATCCTGGGAGGCAATTTCCTGAGGGTCTTCAAGAAGGTATGCGGCTGAGGCTCAGCCAGACCCAACTCAGCTTGTTCGCAACATCAGCGCTGCAAACCACGATGGCGTAGCCGCAAGGCGCCAAGCGCCACCAGCAGTGCCACCAGAGGCCAGGCCATGCCCCCGCCACGGTGGCCACCCCCGGAGCAGCCCTTCCCCTTGACCTCGGCTGGTGAACCGATGTCGGCCAGATCTCCGGCGTCATGACCCACGTCAACAACCACCTCGGCCAGCTCGACGCTCGCAGCGTCAGGCCCGCCCCCCTCAACCACCTCGCTCCCCGAAGCGTCGCTGGTGAAGACGTCCTCCGAAGATTCAACCTCCGGTTCAACCGGTGCCACCGTCTGGTCATCAACCAGGTAGCTTAGCAGAGCGTAAGAGAGGCCACCTTTGCCGTCCCGCACAGCCAGCTTAACTACAGCGACTCCGAACTCCTTAGAGCCATACTCTACATCGCCTTCATCTGACCAGGGTGTATCCCACTTCCCGTCATAGTTGAAGTCCCAGCGGTATTCCAGCGGGTCGGCGTCCGGATCCACGGAATCCTTGGCAGTGAGACCAGCATAGAGCCCCTGGCGCCACGCAAGACTGGCCTTGGCCACGGGTGACCCGTTGGCAGGAGCTGGCCACTCTCCCGTCATGGCCTTGTATATGTTCAGGCGACCGAAGCCCCAGTCTTTGTTAGGCAGCGGACCCATGTGCTCCTCGACGATGGTACCGTCCAAAAGTGCCTGGCGCAGGCCGGGGGCCGGAAGATCCGGACGGGCCTGTGCCAGCAGGGCAAGGGTTCCTGCCACATGTGGACCGGCTCCCGAGGTGCCCCCGAAGACGCTGTAGGCGCCTGTCAGAATGTCGCTGGCTCCCGCCCAACCTATCTCCATATCCGGAAGCGGCGAGAAGGGGTCGTCGGGCGCACCTATGTCCAACCCCAGCTCACCATCCATGCGAGGTCCCCTGCTGCTGTATCCCCGAAGTCGGCCAAGCTCACCAGCACTTCCGAACTGACCTCCGAAGGCCCCGACGGTGATGGCCGAGTCCGCAGTGGATGGGTGGCACATAGTGGTGTCGTCGCTCTCGAAGGCGCTCCAGGTGACGGTCCTCTCCCAGCCCGCTACGTAGTCCATCAAGAAGCCATGCAGTGCCACAGGTGAACCTGCCATGTTGTCCACAGATACGCCCCAATTGCCCGATGAAATGGCCTTGCCGGCGTCGTCGTATATGAAAAGCATCTGAAGCACGAAACCCGATACAGAACTGCTGGAATAAGAGTAGAGACGTTGCCCGCCGCTGAGGACGACACCCTGCCCGGGACCGTTGGCCAGAACCTCGGTCTTGGGCCCCCCAGGAGGCGTCAGCCAGATGCGCAGGTCGTCAACCTCCCCCTTCCAGTAGAAAGAGAGGATTAGCCCCGGCGTCTCGAAGGGGTAGTTGTATCCTTGCCATGTCGTTGGAACCAAAGCGTTGACCGAGATGCCATCGCTGCCCACCTCGGTCTGCATGTGCTTGCCCGCTCCGCCCAGGTTGCCGGCGGGGACGACGTTGATGATGCCGTGCTGCTCGTAGGTCTTGTCCATGGCCACTTCCAGGTTGCTGGAGCCGTCCATGAATTCCATTCCCCACATCGAGAACTCGTAAAGAAGTATGTCCAGCCCATCCTGGGTGGCCCACACAAGCTTCTGGAGGGTCGAGTTGTCGTACCAGGTCGACTGGTCATCATGGGTGTTGTCGTACATGTGAATCGTGGCAGCGGGAGCCATGCCCACGAATCGCTGCAGACCAGGATTGCCAGCCACCAGAATCCCGGCAACCCCTGTCCCGTGCAAGGCTGTGGGATATCCGGAAGCGTCGGTGCCAAAGGTATCCAGTGAGTAGAGCTCCGAAAGGTTCACCCCACGAACGTAGGGGGTCTTGCCCACCCACACCTTGGCAATCTTCGAAGAGTTGAGCATCACCAGCTTCTCGCCGGCATTCACCGCCCCGTTTCCATCCACATCGTCGGCGACGAACATCGGCTCGCCGAATCCCGGAGTGCTGTCGGAGAAGCCGAACTTGGAGCCGAAGTCTCGCTTCCCGTTGCCGTTGCTGTCCACGTACAAAACGTCGAACCCGGGATCGTACTTCCCGTTGCCGTGAACCTGGCTCCAGCCTCCCTCCTGGTCGTAGGGGTTAAGCACTCCCGTGTCACCCAACACCAGCACAGCACCCTCAGGCTGGGCCGGGTCCAGCAAGACCCTGTCCGTACCCGGAGTCAGAACCCCATCGCCGTTCACGTCGCTCCACGAGAAGTAGCCCCCATCGGCGTTGAAAAATGCGGGGTGAAACACATCGATGCCCGAGTCGATGTCACCGAT
The DNA here is from genome assembly GCA_964593355.1 of uncultured Myxococcales bacterium. Taxonomy (GTDB): domain Bacteria; phylum Myxococcota_A; class UBA9042; order CAIXZC01; family CAIXZC01; genus CAYTWV01. The sequence continues at coordinate 4,308 of CAZQHM010000009.1, read as the reverse complement.
GCTGATGCCGTGGCCTGCCTCAAGCCCCGTCTCCTGCATGAGCCAGGCTGACAGCTCTGGAGCACCCGTCAGAGGTCTGGTGACGTTGAGCGGCTTCAGGGGCTTTCGTAGAGGCTCACTGCCTATCTGCACCAGCCCGGGAAGATGCTCCAACTTGGTTAGGGCACTCCAGGGTACCCATGCGGGGTAGAGGGAGCCAATGTGGGAAATGGCCCCCCCCTGAGCCCCCTGAGCCGTGCGGGCGAACTCGATGCCGGCCATCTCCAGGCCTCGAATCGTAGCCGGAGAGAGCTCGTTCTCGAACCAGAGCGAGGCCACGAAGCCACGTTCGTCCGCAACTCCGGCAGGCACCAGCCTGATCCCATTCTCGACCATGGAGCGCAACATCTTCACAGAAGGGGCAACAACGGCCCCCCGCACCGGCGCCGCACTCTCTACAGCTCCGGCGGACCAGGCCACAGAGTAGACCAACACCATCGATACGACCGACGCACATGAACGTAACATCAGGGACCTCCAGGATATCAGCGGAACGCAAAGGAGCTGTTCCCGAAACCGCCAGCCCCCCCAAAGACAAGGGGCCAGCCGCCCTGCCGTATACCACGACTGAGCCACCCAAAGGAAGGTACGAACAGCTCGTTTCGCGGCAAGGCGCACCCCCTTGACTTTTCCACCGCTTTGAGTCAAATCGGCCCTGGGCTGAAATTGAACATAAGGAGCCATGAGATGCCTAAAATAGACCACATCGGAATCGCAGTCCGCTCTCTGGACGATGCAATCCCCTTCTTCCGGGACCAGCTCAAGCTCCCGCTCAAAGAGGTGAAAGAGCTGCCCGACCGAGGCCTCAAGATAGCCTTCTTCCAGGTGGGAGAGACCCTGGTTGAGTTGCTGGCACCGCTTACCCCCGATTCTCAGATTAGCAAGTTCCTTGAGACTAAGGGAGAAGGCATCCACCACATGGCCATTACAACCGATGATATCGAGGGTCAAATCAAGGACTTGGAGTTTGCAGGCATAAGAATGGCCACACCTAAGCCCTCCATTGGGGCAGAGGGAGCCCCCGTGGCTTTTGTGCACCCCAAATCGACCCATGGTGTCCTGCTCGAGCTCATAGAAAAATAGGGGCAGAATCCCCGGGGAACCTGCGCCAGCATCGCTTATCTGCGGAACCGCGACTCCAACTCGTCCACCACCAGAACCACTCGGTTATCCAGCCGCAGCGCCTTCTCCACATTGCGACACCCAGCCAGCACACTGGAGTGGTCCCGGTCGCCGAACTTCCGGCCAATCTCCGGTAGAGAGCTTCCCGTCAGCTTGCGCGCAAGGTACATCGCCACATGTCTTGGTTGCGATAGTTCACGACGCCGGCTGGCCCCCACAAGCTCCTCGACGGCAACCCCATACTTGGTCGCAACGGCCTTCTGAATGGCCTCGACACTTATCTTCTTGAACTGCTTCTTGTGATACGAGCGGATGAAGTCTCTCATGGCCTTGGTGCTGGCCGGGGCCTTGTTGAGCTGCTTCTCCAACTGCAGCCTCATGAGGCACCCCTCAAGCTCCCTCACGCTCTCCACCATCTCCTCCGCTATTACCACGGCCAGTTCCAGAGAGAGAGGAGCCCCAAAGAGCTTCTCAGACTTCTTCTGAACGATAGCGACCCTTGTTTCCAGCTCGGGCGGCTTGATGTCCGCAATGAGGCCCCATTCGAACCTGGACTTCAGCCTCTCCTCCAACTGCGGAATCTCGTGAGGCGGTCGGTCACAGGTAAATACTATCTGCTTCTTGGCCGCATGAAGAGCATTGAAGAGGTGGAAAAACTCGGCCTGGGTGCGCTCCTTGCCCGCCAGAAAGTGGATGTCGTCCACAAGCAGCATGTCCATCTGGTCCCGATACTGTGCCCGGAACTGGTCCCACCGCTTGGCCCGAATCGCTGCCATCAGCTCATTTACCCAGGTCTCACAGCTGGTGTATAGCACCCGGAGTCCAGGAGACTCTTTCAACGCATGGTTGCCAATGGCACACATCAGGTGCGTCTTGCCCAGTCCGACCCCACCGTAAATGAAGAGAGGATTGTATGCCCGCCCCGGGCGCTCCGATGCGGCCTTGCTGGCAGCGTAGGCCATGAGGTTGGAGGGCCCCTGAACAAAGTCGTCGAAGGTGTATGGCGGAAGCTCGGCAACAGGGCGCTTGGGCGAGGGCTGGTAGTCGAACAGCTCTGGGTCGGCGACGCTGTACTCCACAACAAATGGCATTCCGAATTGCCGCTCCAACTCCTCCTCGAGAATGGACTGGTACCGCTGAGAGAAGAACTCCTGGAAGCGCCCATCCTTCACCATCACCCTGGCCAGGCCGTCGGACAACTCGACCAGCTTCAGTACGCTGAACCAGTTGCGATACTCAGTAGGCTTGACGCGCTTCTTGATGCTTCCCAGCACATCTTGCCAACCCCTGTTTTCCATCCGCTGCACTCCCAGTTCGGCTTACTATCGTGACGTGTAATCATTCTGTACCCCGCCAGGGGCCGCAAGCGGAATCGCGCCATGGGTACATGCCGGGTGCCCCACTTCCTTGGACTCCCATGCATCGCCCCACGGCCACATGCCCACGGCTTCAGCGCAGTGGGCCCGAGCCCCACGCCTGGACCCGAAATACCACGCTTCAGAGCTGCAATTCCAGGGAGTGTATTGATCGCCGGGCCCCGGGTTGTCAAGCTCAATGAGGCCAGCCCGGCACTCGCCACCTCTTCCCAAGATGCCCCCGTCCCTGGCCCCCTTCATGCCCCATCGAATCTCACCCGTCGCCGCCGGCTTAGCCCCCGAACCCAACGGGCATTCCGCCCCCCCCCGTGGCCTCCGCATAGCGGCGGGTAGAGCGCCCCTGGCAGGATCTGGAAGGAATAGGATTCGTCGCCACAATGCAGAACCTGAACAATGTCCCGATCGCACCGGAACTCGGGGCATCGCAACCACCTTGACGGCCAGCACCCCTCTGGTTAGAGTGGCCGGTGCCATGGAGGCTTCATGCGGTGGCTACCTGTAGCATTTACACTCTCTATCGTTCTGTCCGGCTGTTCTGACTCGGGCGAGATCGTTGTGCTCAGGAAGGTGGTCAGCAGCCAGTCCAATACCAGGGCATTCCCGGAAACCCCCGCCGATTGCCAGTTTCCCACTGCGGAGCCCGAGAAAATCATCGTCATGGCAACCCCGGCCACGAACGCAGACACGGTCAGGGCCTCCTTCGAACCAATCTTTGCCAGGCTTGCCAGTACTACAGGCCGTAATATCGAATTTATTGTCCCCGCTACCTATGCTGATTTGGAGACGGCAATTGGGGACGGAACTACCCATCTTGCGCTGATCTCTCCTCTTAACTATATAAGGGCCAAAAATAAGAACAAATGCGTACAGCTTCTGCTTACTTCGGTGAGCGGGGGATTTTACCACTATTCCTCCTATCTAATGGTGCGAGCCGATTCGGGCCTGACCTCGCTGGAAGATCTTGCTGGAAAACGTATGGCCCTGCTGACAGAGAGTTCGGCCTCGGGCTACCTATATCCCAAAAAGTATTTTAAGGATAAGGGAATCGATATTCGTGATTACTTCGATGTTATCGAGTTTAACAATCATCTAGAAGCACTTAAGGCGTTGAGTGATACGAATCGGGATCCGGGCGGAAGAAGCAAATCGAGTGATAAGCGTGAGAAATTTGTTGACATAGTTCCCACCTATGCTGGTGCCTTCCCATATGCCCGCCGAGAAGGAGTGAATGTGGGTGAGTTCAGGGTCTTCGATGTCATGGATCGAATCCCTAACGATGCTCTTGTGGCCTCCGCTGCCATCAATCCCATTTTGGCCCAACGATTGGCCCTTGCCCTCTATGAGCTCAATGCAGAGTTCTCAAGCCTGGCACTCAGTCCCGAGACCTCCTCGGAGTTCAACGGCTGGATCTTCACGTCCCACGACATCTACGCACCCCTGGCAGGTGCTCTTGCGGAGGAGTCTAAATGACCGTCCGCAAGAAACTGCTGGTTTACGGCGTGGCAATCGTAGCCTGCTCCATGCTCATTCTTGGAGCAACGATGATATACCGTCATGCCATCGAGCTTCGAGACCAGATGCTCAAGCGAGGAGATACCTTGCTCTCCACCCTTGCTCCCTCGTGCATCGGTGCCATGGGCACGGGTAGACTCGAGGACATGGACAGGGTCATTCAGCAGTTCATGGAGTCCAGAGGAGAGGACTCGAAGGTCGATTCCATAGTTGTCCTGGACCGCAACAACAGGGTTCTGTCCCACTCGGGCCACGGACG
>CAZQHM010000008.1:49613-81345 GCA_964593355.1 uncultured Myxococcales bacterium | reverse complement strand
TTGCCCCCGCCAGGCTTGCCCCCGCCAGGCTTGCCCCCGTTTCCAGGACCAACTGCCCCCGGCCTTATCTCTCCAGAAGAGCCAGCTCCAACCCGTACCCCAAGAGTCGCCGACCCCACACTGCCGGCTCCCTCAGAGGAGGAGTCTCTCTCTTGAACCGCACCTTGAATGTCGCCATTTTCGCCCATGAAGACCTCCGCAAGCCCATTCTAGTGAAACGGCCGCCCACCGCAAAGAACCATCATGAAATGGACCAATTCCCAGCGAACAGGCCCCCCTTTTCGATTTGGCCCCCCCAAAAAGGAGTCTTCGCCCAGCCTGGAACTCGACGGCGGGCCCCCTCTTCGGATGCCGCAGCGCTCTCAACGCAGTGGGCGCCAAGCCGCCCGGCGCCGTCCAAAACCAACACTCACGTTCGTCCACGGTGGAGCGCAATGTTGGCCAGAAGACCCAAACCGATCATCAATGATAACAGAGAAGAGCCACCGTAGGACAAGAATGGTAGAGTTATTCCGACAACGGGCAGCATGGTGGTGACCATTCCTATATTTATAAAAGTTTGCCAAAAGAGATAGGATGTCAAGCCGATTGCCACTAACACACCAAATCTATCAGTGGCATGCCTAGCCACAAAGGCCCCCCATAAAAACACAAATAAGTACAACACCAGCAAGAACATACATCCCACAAATCCGTGCTCTTCAGCAAACGTGGCCAAAATGAAGTCTGTTTGCATCTCCGGCAGATACTTCAGCCGATTTCTAGACCCCTGCTGGCTGCCCTTGCCCAAGAATCCACCCGCACCTATGGACCATAGTGCCTGCTCAGGCTGCAGCGTCTTGGCAATCTGCCTCTTCGATTCAGCGTCCCACTTGAACTGCTCAGGATTCATCCAAAGCCTGACCCGGTTCTTCTGGTAGTCATGAATCAGGTCAAACTGCCATGCCAAGGGCACAACCAACAGTATCGTCCCCACAAGCAAAGCAACAGACTTCATCCGGATGCCCTCGTAGATCACCATGGTCGCCACTACGAAAAGCATCAGCAGCGTCGTTCCAAGGTCCGGCTCCAGCAATACCAACCCGGCAGCGGGAGCCACCACCAGGGCAATCTTCCATAGATCCCGAAGGCGGTGGAAGTCAGGCTTGTGCATCTGCTTCAGGATCCTCGCAACCAGCAATATCAGCGTAACTTTCATCAACTCACTGGGTTGAGCAGTGAAGCCACCAATCTCGATCCAACGCTTGCTATAGTTTACCTCTTTACCCCAAACTAAGACAGCACCCAGAAGCAGAATATTGATAATGTATGCTGGCCACGCCAGCCGCTCGAAAATGCGAATATCCAGGATGGCTACTATAATTCCAACAATACCAAAAAGCAAATACCAGACGATTTGTCTCTGATGGTATGTGTCGCCGGTGTAAAAATCAGCATTTCGGAGGTTGATCAGCGAGATGACTATGAGTAGGAGAATTACCGGCAGTATTGCCAAATTCCAACTGAACCGCCGGCCCTCGATTCGCCTGCCCATGACTATTGCTCCCCATCACCCGGCTTTGGCACCAGGCCCGCCGAAAAGAGTCGGTAGATTACCTTGCTCACAATGGGGCCCGCCACCGACCCACCAAAACCACCGTGCTCAACAATGCAAGCTACCGCAATGGTGGGATTGTCAGCAGGTGCATAGGTCACAATCCAGGCATGATCCTCGGCCAGCCACTGAGCCACGTATGGGTCAACACCAGTCTTCACCTGTCGCGCCTCAGCAGTCCCGGTCTTTCCCGCCAACCGGATACTATCCAACCGGCTGGCGTGACCCGTACCGTCAGGGTCGTCGTACGTCCCCACCATGGCACGCTTCACTACATCAAGGTATTCCGTCGGAATCCCAATAGCCTCGCCCCGCTGACGAACCAAGGACCTAACCAGGTTGCCCTGCATGTCCTCGACACGGCTCACCACAAATGGATGCACCGTGAAGCCCCCGTTCACTACCTCGGACAAGAGCATCGCCATCTGCAGCGGCGTCGCCTTGATGTCCTTCTGTCCCACGGCCGTGGAGAGCGTGAACCCCGGCTGGAACCCGCCCCTCGAATGCGCCTCGTGCCACTCTCGGGAGGGCACAACCCCCGCCTCCTCCCCGATCTCTATCCCGGTCCTCCGCCCAAGCCCAAACTTCATCGCATACTCCTCTATGCGATCCATCCCCAGCCATTCACCGATGCGGTAAAAATAGACGTCACAAGAAGCAGACAGTGCCTTCTCCAACTGTAAATCGCCGTGACCGTACTTGTTATAACATCCAAACCGATGCCCGGCATAATCATAGTAGCCAGGGCAATTGATACTTGTGTCATGCGTGATTGTTCCAGTGTTGAGGGCAGCAAGAGCTGTCAAAACCTTAAAAGTAGATGCTGGAGGGAAGGCTGTTGTAGCCTTGTTGATCATAGGATAGTAGGGGTTTTCATCGTAATACTTCTTACGATCTCTTGTTAGTCGCCCCGACCATTCGTTAGGATCGAATGACGGAGCACTATACATGCCAAGAACCTCACCATTCCTAACATCCATCACAACGATGGCAGCAGAGTGTTGATCAGAAAGTGCAGACTGCAAAATTCGCTGAATCTCAACATCCAAAGTCAACACAACATTGTTGCCGGGCACCGCAGCCTCGTACTTCAGATTCGCCAACGTCGGCTCCGACGTGGGCGCCGCCATCTTTCGCCCCTTGCGATCCCTGAACGTCACCTCCTCGCCGGGACGCCCCCGCAATACCTCCTCCATCGTCTTCTCAACACCACGTCGCCCCGAAAGATCCCCAGGCCTGTACACCTCAGGGTGAAGCGCTACCTCCTCTGCCGTAACCTCGTTCAGATACCCCACCGTGTGCGCAAAGAGGTCCCCAAATGGATAGGCCCGCACTATCTGGTCCCTCACATAGACCCCCGAAAACTGGTGCAGACGAGCAAGCAGTACAGCAGCGTCATCGCTGTAGTCTTTCCGGCACCTGGAGCAACGAAGATGGTGCTCGTTGGCCAGCAACGGCGTGCCATCCTCCGGACAAAGCCTCTCTGTCACAAAGACCCTATTGCACACCGGGCACGTCGCCTTCTTCCCGTCCGACGAAAATGCCAACGCCCCCTTGTCGAACGGACACTCCTTCTGAGTCTTCGGCAGCAACACATACTCCGCGCCACACTGCTTACACCAATGATAGTGCGTAGAAGAGACTTCATCCAAACGAGTCCCATCGATAGGGCAAGATGCCCCATTGACGTAATTTTTTACATCTATCTCCCTGAAACGCTTCTTCTTATCGGAGATATAATCAAAATAGGTATTGCGAATTTCGTCAACCCGTTCGTCGGTTAAACGCATAAGAGCCTGTAGCCTAATAAGAACATCGTCGATGTCATCTACGTAGTGTGGTATAATGACGACGCGGTGCAGATCGATGTTCGTAGCAAGCGCTCGCCCGTGCCGATCAAGTATCTCCCCCCGCCGCGGAGGAATACGAACCCGCCGAACCTGATTGATCTCAGCCAGCTTCTCGTACTTCTTCCCGCCCATCACCTGAAGCTGAAAGAACCGACCACCAAGGAAACTCATGAACAGAACCATCACGAAAATCAGCCACCGGTTCTGAGCCCGGTACTCCAGCAGAGCCCCCTTGAAAAAGCTCACATCCCCAATCATCGGAAGACACCGTCCTTACCATACCCCAGCACGTGCCTGTCGGTGAGCTTCAACAGCCCGCTGGCAATGGCACCCATGGGAGCAGATATGAACGCCTGAGGAATAGCCATGCGTAGCAAAAGCGAAAAATCGTCGAAGTCTTGATCAAAAATCGCCAAAAATACCAGCATTAACCCTGTGCTTATTAGGCTGCTAACCCCAACAACTATAGTAATTGTTATGGGTGTACGATAATCCAGTTTCTTGGCAAACCCATAACACAAGAAAAAAACTATTACGTATATCTCCATGTTTAGCCCAATTGGTGAGCCTGGGCTGAATCCATCGCGTAGTAACCCTAGGACCCATGCCAACACTATGCCGGGTAAAAATTCGAGCGTGGCCGCAGCAAAAACGACTACCGCTAAAGCTGGATCCGGAGCATATAGCCTGACTTGCAATACATGCATAAGAGGCGATATGATGGATAGCAGCATATACCCGACAACTAGATAAGCAAAAATGCGGACTGCGCCCTTCATCGTTCCTCACCGTCAGCCGTGACCTCGGGCTCTTGCATTGCCACGTTTGTAATTATAAACATCTCCTGTAAGGTAGAAAACTGCACAGCCGGCTCCAACACAATCTCTAACTGTTGGTCCACCTGCTTCGGCTCCGAGTGGCCAAGATAACCAACCACCAGCCCACGCGGAAACACCTTGTCGTGACCCGTCGTCACCAACACGTCCCCCTTCGACAACCTCGCCTTCTGATAGGGAAACCTGAACACCGGTAAGCCATCCCCTGTCCCAACAACTATCCCGTTCACGTTCTTCCCCGAAACATTAACGTCAATCCTCGACCGCGTGTCCGTCACCAGCAAGACGTCGGCGCTGTCACCAGCCAGTGCCTCAATCCGTCCCACAACTCCCTGCGATGTCACGATTGGCATCTGCGGACGTAATCCGTCATCCTGACCCCTATCCAACTTCACTCGCATTACCGAATACTGCGGCGAAATGTCCCGCCCTACAACCTGTGCCGCTACCAACTTGAGATCCCCACGCTCCTGCTTGAAATCCAAAGCAGCACGCAAACGCTTGTTCTCCTCCTCCAAATCCCTAGTCTGACCAACTTGCCGTGCCAGAACCTGCAGTTGATCCCGCAACTCCAGGTTCTGTTCCTCCACTCGTACCAGATATACGTACTTCTCCCACCCGTTAACCAACGTGGAAAAAAAACCGTGCATTAACTGCTGTCCTGGTGCCGTCACCCGCAAAAGACCAGACTCGATTACCGTCTGGTCTCTCTGGCTTCGACCGTGGAAGTACATCGACACTAATGGTAACACCAGGAACACCATAGCTAGTAGTGCCAGCTTATATCTCTCAGGCTTTTGATTCATCGAAAGGCCCCCTACACGGCTGCTCAGATATCTCGATCCCCCCAGCAGCCGTGTACCCTGAGCGAGGCCAAGGCCGAGTCGAAGGGGGGGCGAGATCGGTGAGCAGTGGTTTAGCTGGGGATTGTTACGTCACGCAGCAGATCCAACTCGTCCAGTGCTCGACCAGCTCCCAACACAACCGCCGAAATCGGCTCCTCAGCCCTGGCAACAGGAAGACCCGTCTCCTCCCTGATCAGCCGGTCAAGGTTGGCCAACATCGACCCTCCACCCGTGAGCACTATCCCCTTGTCAACTATGTCCGCCGATAGCTCCGGCGGAGTCCCCTCCAAAGCCGACCGTATCGCCTCAACTATCTGGCTCACAGGTTCCGCCAAAGCATCCCTTATCTCATCCGAGTTCACCACGATGGGCTTCGGTATCCCGTGGATAAGATCCCTGCCCTTCACCTCAAGCGTCAAAACATGATCGCCGGGAAAAGCATTCCCTACTTCACATTTAATCCGCTCTGCAGTCCGTTCGCCAATGAGTAGATTATACTTGCGTTTCATGTGGTTGATTATTGCGTCGTCCATCTTGTCGCCCCCAACCTTCACAGATTTAGAGTACACAATGCCAGACAACGAAATAACCGCAACCTCCGTCGTGCCACCGCCTATGTCAACCACCATGTTCCCCGATGGCTCCGTAATGGGCAGACCAGCCCCGATTGCAGCGGCCATGGGCTCCTCAATCAGGTACACCTCCCTAGCCCCCGCCGACTCCGCAGACTCCCTCACCGCTCGCTTCTCGACCTCTGTCACCCCGAATGGGACGCATATTATTATCCGGGGCCGTACCAGCGTACGCCTGTTGTGCGCACGATTGATGAAGTAGCGCAGCATCGCTTCCGTTACCGCAAAGTCTGCAATGACTCCATCCTTCATCGGCCTAATAGCGACAATGTTCCCAGGGGTCTTCCCCAACATCTCCTTCGCATCACGACCCACAGCCAGAACCCGCATACCACGGGCATCCTTCTGCACAGCCACAACCGATGGCTCGCAAGAGACTATACCCCGCCCCTTTACATAGACCTTGGTATTCGCAGTGCCAAGATCGATAGCAAGGTCGTTGGAGAAAAAACCGTAAAGCCAGTTCAACACCAGCGCACTCCTCCCAACGGGTGCCAGTCCCGCCGGGCAGCGCAGGACGGGGACAAACCCGGTGACGTATAGCACACAAGCGCATCCTGTTCAAGCTCGCTGTGGAGCCGCAGCAGATCGCCACGACAGTAGCGCCTGATCAGCCCTGGATGCTCCACCATCAGCCCCCCCTTTTCCCGATTAGTCGCCCCCTGACATCACCAGCCACGCTACCCTAATTCAGTTGCGCCCGGCCCGCAAATATCTCCGCATCATCGCCCCGGAAATCTCCGCCAATATTTGGAGATTGCAACCGCCAGAGCCCTAACAATCCTACTGCCAGATAATTATTTCCCCAAAGAGAAACCGTCTCCCGCTTCATATACCCACCTGCCCGCCAACACTCGGCCCAAGTGCACCGCTCACACGGCCGCCCGACTTGCGCCCTCTACACTCGGGTATCCTGAACGGAGGTATCTTCGGTTGGCACCACGCCCACAGTCCCTCAATCCCGCTTCAACAATCTCTCCGACCGCCCACAGTCCTTCAATCCCGCTTCAACAACCTCTCTGACCGCCCACAGTCCCTCAATCCCGCTTCAACAATCTCTCTGACCGCCCACAGTCCCTCAATCCCGCTTCAACAAGCCCTCAGCCTCGGGGTGCCGCCAGTCGCACTTCAACTCCGCACGCTTGAAAACCTCTCCAGATAGCAACGCCCTAACCTCCAGCATGCTGTTCTGAGATAAGGAGACTCGTCCTATGACCCTTCGGTTCAACGTTCCCCCATACTCCACCTGGATCTCAACGTCGCATTCGCCTACCCCCCCGTAACTCGACCCAACCTCCAGTATCACCTCCGCCCCCTTCCCCGCTGCCTGCAACCTCGTCGTCAACAGCGGAAGCCGGCAAGACCAGTCTCGATCCACTCGGTCCAACAGCGGCCGCCGAATCCTGCAGTGTGACAAATCCTTGGAAAGAAAGGCCTCGCATACCTCCCGGTGAACCTCGTTCAACATCCCGGCACAATAGTCGGCGTTGCGGTGCCGTACCGCCAACACCCACGCCGCTATCAACTTGTCCTCACCACGCGAAGCCTCGTCCAATGCCCCGGCCTCTACCTGTCTGCTCGCCTTAACGCAGACATCCCTCAACTCCCCCTCAAACATACCGCAGTTCATCGCCTTGCCCCCAGCCGCATCAAGAAGCATCCCCACTGTGTCATGGTCCGACTTGAAACGCTGGTCCAACTCCTCGGTCAAACCTTTGAACGCCTCTTCCCGTCCAATGTCGCTACCCAGTAGATATCGACATATAATTGAATCCAAACCCTGCGGAAGATACAGGCATAACTCAAGCTGCCTCTTTCCATATGCCGAACATAGAGGTGAAGCAACCTTCCTGGCGTTTATGCACTTCTCATACTGTGCAACCTGCTCTGCTAGTAGCTTATCCCGATGTAAGGCGTGTTGTTGCGTAAGTATTGTTTGCATATCGAATGTGAACTTGCGAACATCTTCCTTGTATCCCTGATGAATAACCCTTTTCTCTGCATCTGCCTTCATCTTGTAGTACATGGGCCCGTGACAATCCGGCTCGGGCTCCTGACCCTCCTCACCAAGAGCCCCGCCCACCCCCAACAACAGAACAGCACCGGCAACCGCAAGAACAAAAATCGACCGCCTGCTCATGGAATCACCTCGCAAAGTTAGAAACGGTAGTCCGCCCCAACGCGCCAGAACCACTCGTCGGGCCGCTCTTCGCCCTCGCCATCCTTGCTCAAATGATGCACAAGAACCCCACGCATAGACAACTCCAGGGGCTCCCCACTCCCCACAAGACCACGCCACACATCGACGGCCAACTGAACGTAGCCCTCAAGGTAGTGCTCTCGGGACACATCATCAGCAGATGCCAGCTCCCCCTTCAAGTACTTTCCCCGCAATATCAAAGTCAACCAACGCACTGGCCGCGTCGAAAACCGCACAGTCCCATAATGGTCACGCTGGAACTCCCCCTCCTCCAACGCAGCGTCGTACAACGACGCCTTGTAGTAGAGCCATAGCGAACTGCTGAATGGCAGCTCCACAGACCCGTTGCCACCGATAGAATACTTCTCGCCCCTCGCCCTGTTGCTCTCCGACCCCCCGTAGTAGATCTCATCGCGGCCCCCAGCATCCAAATCCCTGTCCGTCCGCTGACCAAAGGCCCCAACCTGAAGCCAACCCGTTGGCCGCCAGTCTACTTTCGCATAGTTCTCCATCCGCCACGGAGCAATTAGCTTCAACTCACCGTCGACGCTCTCCTCCTCCCAAGAACGCCAGACGTCGGTCTCCAGCCGCAACTGAACCGCTCTCACAGGCTTGTACCTCACCAGCCCCCGTATCCCCTCCTCGCCTCTGTCCCGGCTGCCATACCACTGATCCGGCTGATTCAATCCACGACTGTGCGGATTGTCAAAGTCCCGCCCGTAATGGCGATAGCTCAACTCCGCTGTTACCTCCTTCACCTCGTACTGACCCCGTACTATCCCCGCAACCCCCGATGAGTCCATCACCGCAACCTCCCCCCAGGCCTGAAACGACCCCCGTCGCCACGACAGATCGCTCCCCACCGCCCCGAATACATCCCGCTGCGGATAGCGGCTCGACCTGGCAAAGACCGTGGAGTCGTCGCCAAGATGGAAACCCGTCTGAGAACCGTATCCCGTTACTCCCCACCTCAACCCCTCAAAGAGCTGCAGCGTGACGTTCGCGCCCCCCAGCAGTTCTGACCAAGCCTCCGGCAAAGTCTGATAGGAGAGCGACCTGTAGTACCTGCCACCAGGTACCCGTGAGTTCGTATAGGGCGTCAGAACCTTGTAGGTCTCGTAGCGATCCTCCTCGAACTCCCCAAGATCGTGACTCACATGGTACTGATATGAGTCGTGACGCCACCAAGAGAAGAACCCCGTCGCATCCAAAGAAAACGGCCCCAAAGCCTGCCCCCTCACCGCCGATGCCAACCCGAAAAACCGCTTCGTAAGCGAGTAGCCGTCCCAACTCTCCGTGGCCTGAAGATCCGGCTGAAACCCGTGAGGATTCAATCGCCCCGTGTTATCGATGACCAGCCTCTGCCCAAATCCCACCGTGTAACTCCCGGCAAGAATGCTCAGCCTGCTCGTCTTGTACTGCGCATATACCTTCGGCCATGCCGACCGCAAACCCGTACCATCCGCAAGCAGGTAACGCTGAAAATCGTCCTGATCCGCCAGCAGCGGCACCGTCTTGGTCTCATCTTCCCACTTCGGGTTCCCATCCCTGTCAAATGACCAGATCTCCCGCCCAGGTACCCCCTCTTTGTACTCCAACCCGTCAAGCGAGTTGCGCACCAGAACCAGTGCACCACCCGACCAGCCCGAGATGTGCCTCGCCTCCGCCCGCAGATATGCCTCCGGAAGCCTCTCGCCACTATCCCCAACCTCGTCCGCTGCCCGAAGCCTCACCGTCCCACGCAACTCCTTGGCCGCCTTCTTCTTCTTCGAATAGCGGGATACCGTCACGAAAGCCCTGAACTCCCGATACATCGCCGCATCAATCCCCTCCACCAGAACCACATCGTTGGAACGGCTGAAGGGTGTCTGCTCTCGATACGCAATGATGGCGTCAACCAGGTCGTAAGTGAGCACCGGCAGAAGATAGAGCTCGTCTCTCGTCGCTGTGTTCAAATCCAACGGGCTTCGATAAATGTCCAGAAGCTGATCTCGCTCCTCATCCGTCAGATCCCCGACGATGAAAAGCTCTTCCAGATCGTTCTCGTCCTGTACCCTGATCGGAACCCGGTAGTCGTACGCATACAGCCAGCCTGACCAACAGAGCGACATCACCAGAGCCGCCGAAACTACCCCCCCAACCCCCGGCCTGTGCCCCCAGCCAAATTCCCTGCTCTCTGCAACGCCCATACGGCCCTCCGCTGCGATATCAGATACTCCTCCACCCCCCTCTCACCCCACATCAAAAAGCACCAGAAAGGGCCAAAGCCCCATAGCCCCCCATCTCAGCCGACGAAAAGGGGGCGGCCTCAATAGAGAGGCCGAACAGCCGACGAAAAAGGGGATCCTTCAACGGAACACCGAACAACTGCCCAGCGGTGCACCAGGTTCAACACACAGGTTCCCTGGCTCAGTCCGGCATCCCTCCAAAACGCTCCCACGTCTTGCCCGAAAGCCCCATCGCCTCCGCCGACATCCGCTCCGCCGACAACGTCAACACCCGCTGCTCAACCATCACTGGCTCGCCGTCAACCCACATGTGCGTCACCCTAGACGGCTGAACCCCAAACAGAAAATGGCCGTACCAGTTCCCTACAGATATGGGAGTGAATGGATGGTGCTCAACAACGATGAGATCGGCCTTGGCCCCACGCTCGATAACCCCCAACGGTACCCCGAACAACGAACTCGCAAGCCGGGCATTCTCCTCTACCAACATCGCCACAGCCTCCCCAAATCCCACGGTGGGATCCCCACGGTGATGCCGCTGAAGCAACATCGCAACCCTGGCCTCCATTCGCATGTCCGATGTCATGCCGTCCGTCCCCAACCCCACATGGATGCCCTCAGCCATCATTCCCACCACATCGGCACAACCAACAGCATTGTTCATGTTCGACTCGGGATTGTGCGCCACAAAGGTCCCGCTCTCCCTCAGTATCGCCCGCTCACCCTCACTCACATGTATGCAGTGCCCCAGAATCGTCCCGGGACCCAACAGCCCAGCGTCCGCAAACCGCTCAATAACCCGCTTTCCATACTTCGAAAGAGAATCCTCCTGATCCGACACATCCTCCGCAGCATGAACATGCACCCCAATTCCCAACTCCCTCACGTATGCAGCCGTCCTCGCCAAAGTCTCATCACTCAGAGTCATCGACGCGTGAAGACCCAGAAGCCCCCGCAGCATTTCCCCCCCACTCTCAATACACCGGCGCACAAACCTCACGTTCTCAGAGAGACCGGCATCACGTATCGCCTCGCCATCCCTGTCCGATGTCTCATAACATAGACAAGCCCTTATCCCAGCCTGGCTACACGCATCAGCAAGTACATCCAGGCTGCCCTCTATTGCATGTGGCGAAGCGTGATGGTCAATAATCGTAGTGGTGCCACTGACTATTCCTCTATATAAAGGAATAAGCGCAGAGTAATAGACATCCTCCAGCGAGAGCGCTCGGTCGAGCTTCCACCATAACTTCTTCAGAATCTCGGGAAAATTGTGGGCAGGCTCACACCCTAGACCGCAGGCAAATGTCGAGTACAAATGCATGTGCGCATTCACAAGGCCCGGCATCAATACCCGACCGCGGCAATCCACCGCGGGCACCCTCCTATATCGCTCTACCAACTCCTCGCTATCTCCATAATCCGCTATCCGATCTCCCTCCATCAACAACGCCCCTTTGGGAAGCACGAAAGAGTTTGTACCTGGGTTGACTATTACAGCATTGTAAAGCAAGGTTTTTTTCATAATCACACCACCTCAAAATTTCTATGCCCGACCGAGGATTAGACTAATAATCTAAATCGTCTGTCTAAATGAACTTCAAATCCTCTATGGTGTACTCCCTGATGCCGCCGGGAGCCTTGAACTGAATCGTGTCGCCTACCTGCTTCCCTATGAGTGCCTTGCCCAAAGGAGCCGTAAACGAAATCTTGCCCAAATCTGGATCGGCCTCCTCCGCACCAACTATCTGGTACGTTACCTCCTCATCATTGTCCAAATCCGTCAGAATCACCGTGGCCCCGAAAACTACGCGCACCCCAGCAAGCTTGGATGGGTCTATCACCTCGGCCCTCCCTAACTTGTCCTCCGTATCCCTTATCTGAAACTCAATCATCCCCTGACGCTCTTTCGCCGCATGGTACTCCGCATTCTCAGACAGGTCGCCATGCGCTCTTGCTTCCTCAATATCCAGAATATTGCGCGGTCGATCAACTTCCTTCAGACGCTTAAGCTTCTCCCTTAACATATTCTCGCCAGCGACTGTCAAAAAGACTCGTTCCATGATATTTACTCCAAATTAGGCCAATAGTTATCGTCTTTGAACGACACCCGTATCATCAATAAAATACTCGCTGGGAATCTTATCCACCAGCTCTTTCTTGAACCTTTTCACGTTCCAGCGCCTGTCAATGAGTTTGTCCAAAACGTACTTCTTGACCCGAACCGTCTCCTCGTCGTCAAGCAGTCGCTCCAACATCGCATCAACCGCCTGCTGATGCTTGTCAAACTCCGCCAATCCATCCACAGCCAGAAAACGAATCTCCTCGGACTCGTCCTTGCTCAACTCCACAAGCTTCTGCATCACGTCCGGACGATGATAATCCCGCAAACTGCTCGTAAGATTCTGCATCCGCTCCATGGAACGCTCGAACCTGTCCTGGATCGTCGCAAAGCCAGCAAGCACAGACTCCACCGCCACATCCTCACCGGCAATCTCCTCCATGGCCCTCAGAGGCCAGTAAATCGCCACCTCCTCGGCCAGAAACTGCTTCAGAGGCCCCACCGCCTGAGCGCCAAACCCCACAACAATCTGGTAAACCAGATCCTTCTCGTCCTCGTCGACGATGCTCCCCTCAGTCACAAAGGTGAAACGCCCCAGCATCGCTGAGATGGCCTCGTCCGTCCCTATGTCCGCAAGCATCTTGATCACGCGCTTCCGCTCCGCCGTCTGGTGGTACTTGTTCGTCAACTTCTTGAACAACTTGGCCACCGTCTTGTCCTGGAACCGCTCAATCTCCTGGGAAGCAACCTCTGGATCGTCCGACGACTTACCGAATATCTTAGAAAAGAACCCCATAGCATCCTCCAAAACCGGCCTGCAAAACTATCACCCTTGGCCCATCGATGCAAGCGGCCCTTCCCCAATGAGCATGGCAATCGCATCTGCAGAGCCCTGATGGCCGCCTCCGAAAGAATCGCAGAGACCCCGTCAACTCGCTCATCCCGTCCATCAGGCCTAAGGTTTTCGCCTCCCTGACCGCACCAGTGGTTGCCGCCACCCTCGCTGCCAATGTCCACAGTCGGCGCCGCACACTATCCACGTCCCAGGAGCAAGACCTGTCTGGCGCTCCGGCACATCTTCCCACCCCAGGCCATACCCGGATGCCCACGTTCGCCTAAGGGCTTGAATCTTATCCCCGATTGTCCTAACCTGCTCCCAACCGAGACACCGACTGGGTGTAATCAACTAGAGAGGGAGATGGACATGGTGAAGAATTTTGCTGACTTGACGATGTGGGATGTGCTCAAGGCCCTGCCGCACCTGGCTGATGCCCGCCCCGACCGCTTCGTGTACAACTTGGAAATGAATGACCCCGATGGCGTCAGAGTAACCACTAACAAAATGTGGGTCTCCCTTGACAATGGCAAAGTCGAATTCGGCGAAGGCCACAAGGAAGAAGATGGCGTTACCCTGTTCCAGGTCCTCCAGGGCGGCCTCGATACCCTTATTGCTTTCCAGGTGCACGGCATGAAGGCCGCCACTTCGGCTATGCTCTTTGGCTACGTGTTCACCGACAACATCAAGAAAGCCGAAGCCTGGTTCAAAATCCTCAAAATCGGCCAGAAAGAGTTCGTCGAAGCCCTCGCCAAGGACGGCATCGAAGTGGGCGACACCAACCTGCCCATCTTCAGTGAGCTGGGCCTCGAATAGTACCCCCGGCAACCCAGTGCCCCTCCCCGCACTGAACTAACTCCCCCTTACCAACTCCTCTACTCTCATCCCCAAACGCACTATCGAAACCAGGGGCCACCTCCCCGTCCACCCCACAACAACCACCACCCGCTGCAAGAGATTGGCCTGAAGCCAACACCAGACGCCGTGTGTACGGGTGCAGAGCCCCCCCCCAACCCGTGAACCCCTCGAATACCTCCACAACCCGGCCCCCATACAACACCACAACCTTGCCTCCTAACACCTCAGCCTCCTGCAGCCGATGAGTAACCCATACCAGACCCGGTTTGCCTCCCCCAACCCCCCCCCCTCTCTCGTCACCGCCATCGGTCCAACCCTTCACCAAACGCACTACCTCAACCCCTAACTCGGGATCCAGATTCGCCGTGGCCTCATCCGCCAACAACAACCCCACCGGCCTGCAAACCGCTCGGGCAATGGCCGCACGCTGACACTCGCCTCCCGACAACTCCCCAGGCCTCGCCCCGAACCTCCCAGGGGATACCCCCATGGCCTCCAACAATGCACCGCCCCTCCTGCGAGCCTCAACCCAGGAACTGCCCCCCAAAACAACCATAGGCTCAGCTACACTCTCAACTACGCTTCTACCAGGGTGCAACGAAGCCCTTGGCTCCTGAAGAATTACCCCAAGCTGCCTCCTCGCCAGCCGCCCAGCCCCCAAACTGCCTCCAACCTCAATCCCGCAAACCCTCACCGAACCGCTCCACCCACGCAACTCGCCGAAGAGAACCCGCAACAATGTGCTCTTCCCCGCACCGCTCTCACCAACTATCGTCAACCTTCCACCCGCAAGGGCCAAATCAACACGGTCCAAAACCGGTCGAGCGCAACCGGAAAAACTCACGGTCAACCCTCGAACATCAAGAAGCATCTCCCTCCCCGATTCACCGCCCCTCATCCCTCACCCCCAGGTTCGATGCTCCACTTACCCTCCCCGTGCAACCTCAGAACACGGCTTCCTCTGATCGCACGCACCGCATCAAGGTCGTGCGTCGCCACAACAATCCCCCCACCGTAACTCGACACCAAACCCCACACCGCCCTCCTCCACACCGGATCCACTCCCGATGTCGGCTCGTCCAGAAGCAGTAACTCAGGTCCCCATGCAGATAACCCCGCCAACAAAAGACGCTTCAGCATCCCGCCGCTCACCTCGCTGGGATACCGGGCCGCACTGCCCTCATCCAACCCCAACAGGTCGCACGCCACCGAAAACCGCCCCCTCCACGCACCCAGACCCTCACCTCCACCGCTCTCCTCCAACTGCGGAAGTATCCTGCGATAAGCCGTGAAAGCCTCCGAAGCCTCCTGTACAGCCATCAATACCCGCCTAGCACCCCCCCCCACTACGCCTGCACCACTCACACCATTAATGCTCACCGACCCCCTGACCTTGTGCACCGAACAACCCGCTATGGCCCCCAACAAAGAACTCTTCCCACTCCCCGACACACCAACGACCAACAGCCGCACAGGATCGCAGAACTCCCCGCTTAACCCATCAACGAGCCTCCTTCCCCCAACTGTCTCTACGCCAAATCCTTCAAATCGCACGGCCCCTGCCTCCCATGCCGTCCGCTATTACAAATAGAGCCAAAGTCAGCGACCCCAACACCGCAGCAGGAAAGAGCAGCAACCATGGCGCCCCCTCCTGAAACCCACCACCATCCGACAGCAGCACCCCAAGCGAAGGGTAGGGGGGCTGAATCCCCAGGCCAAGGAACGACAGAAAGGCCTCCTCCAATACCAACGCGGGCAACAGCAATGACATGAACGATGCCACAGGCATTACCATGCAAGGCGCTACATGCCACCCAAGAATCCGCCACCACGGATACCCCATGCCCCTCGCCGCTACCACGAAAGGGGCTCTCCTCAGAGAGGCCGCCTGGCCCCTCACGAACCGCGCCAGCGAAAACCATTGCACCCCCCCAAGCGCACTCATCAGAAGCAGCGCCCGAGGTAACGCAGCCTCAGAGGCCGGTACCCCCGAAAATGCATCCCTAGTAACCATGCTCACCAGAATAACAAGCACCAGAAACGGAACCGCCTGCGAGACCTCAACCGTCCTCAGCAGCATCCAATCGAAAGCCCCCCCAAAATACCCCGCAATCAAACCCAAGAACAAACCGATGACCAGGGCCACCACCCCAGCCCCCAGCGCCACTACCAGCGATACCCTAACCCCGTATCCCAAGCGCACCAGAAGATCCCGTCCCAGCGTATCGGTCCCCAGAACGTGAAACCTCATGCCAGGCGCACCAGGCAGCTCGGACTCCGTCACGGCCCCCCCGCTCACGCACGCCTCGGCAGCATCCCACCCCTCCAGCATCACCGGTCGCATCGCCAACAACAAATCCCCATACCCAACCCCTCCACCGCCGTCGCCCAACGACACCAGCCTCCTCCTCAACCCCTCCGCCCCTCGCCCCACAACAACTCCACCAACAAATGCCGACACATCTCCCGCTGCCATCTCCTCGCTCACCGATCCCTTAGCCACCCACCAATCCAAAACCTCCTCGACCAACAGCTCCGTACCCCGAAGCTCGGGAACCCGCCAACGCCCGTCAGCCCCAAACTCACAACGCAACTCCCCGTCACCATCCCAATCAAGCAAACTCATCTGGCCCGGCCACTCCTCGTAGACCCCTTCCCGGGCAACCGATCTGCTCCCCGGTGGCATCAACGCAGAATCGACGTTCACCTGCTGATACGAAACCCCCACGGCCCACGACAATACCTCCGCACCCGCCCCCAGGCCCGACACAAATACCAGTAGCGTCACCGCCACTCCCTTGCCCAGCCGCCCAATCATTCCATCCCCCCACCAAACGCCCCAACCCGTAACCTTGGATCCAACACGTCGTGCAGAGTCTCGAAGACAAGATTAAGACTTACCAAAACAACCGTATACAAAACGATGGATCCCATAACTAACGGATAGTCCCTTGCCAACGCCCCCTCGATGAAACAGGCTGAGAGCCCCGGAATCTCAAAAAGTCGCTCAACAACAAACGACCCCGTTAACATGCCGGCGATGGTTGGCCCAGCGTAGCTCAGCATCGGCACCAGCGCCTCAGGCATGATGTACCCAACCATCAATCGAACTCTGCCTACCCCCCTCGCTCCAACTGCCCCCGGCATCGGCCCACTCACAACCCTGAACACCGAGGCCCTGACCAGCCGGAACCATATCGCCCCATACGCAATACCCATCGTCAACACAGGCAGCACATATCCCCTCGGTCCATGAACGCTGCCCAATCGCAAAAACGACCCCTCGCCCAACCCCCACCTTCGCAACATCCCCCCAACGACAATCACCGATAGACTCACAGCCAGCAAACTAACAACACTCATCACTCTATCGAAAATGCCCCCTCGGCGAATGCCCCCCAATATGCCCCCCACGACCCCAAACACCAGCGCCACAAGAAGACCCAGTCCCCCCACCAGCATCGATGGGGGCGCTGCCGACGACAACACCTCAATGACCGACCTGCCAGGCGCAAATGCCAGCGAAAGCCCCATATCCCCAACAACAAGATTGCTAACCGCCTGCCCAAACTGAACCGCCAGAGACTCGTGCAAACCGAATCGCATCTCAAGACTCGCCTGGGCCTCCGCAGAGAGCCTCTCCGCCTGCGCAAACGGACCGCCCGGAGCCATATGCATCAGAAAAAAGGTCAACGTGAAGACCACAAGCACCACCCCAGTGGCCCCCGCAGACCGCCACAACAACCTCTTCACCAGATGCTTCACTTGACCCGCACCTCCATGCTTGACCTCAACTGCACCCGCCCCACAAACTCCGCAAACCCCCGGTACTCAGAAGCCGTCACCAACCTCGGCCTTGCATGAACCAGCCGCCGAACCTCCACCTCTCCCGAGCTTCGCCTCACCTTCAGGCTCAGCCGACCATACTCCGAATCAACCTCCTCATCCCCAACCGACACAACGATTCCACGACCCTCGGGCCCGCGCACAACTACCCGGACATCACTCTCCATCAGCCCCCCAAATGAAAGCGGCCTGCGCCTCGATGCCAATGAATTCAACTCCCGACCAACTCCCGGCGGTAACCCAACCCGCAAATCCCCCTTCTTCCCAATCCCAACCTCGAACTCTATCCGCAAGTGCGCTGCCGAACCCTCCATCTTGAACCTATAACCGACTAACTCCCCCTTCGGCAGAAACCCACGCAGATATCCCAACGCTGTCTCGTCCCCAACCTCACTGTCCCCATCACTCATCCGTTCAGACAGAACCGCCCCGCCCATCCCCTCTAACCTCACATCCAACACACCTCGCCCTCGAGCCCCGCCCGGCAACTCCAACTCCAGCTCCGCTTCCTGCCTGTCTACCTTCACCCCCTCCGGAATCTCCACGAACAGACGCCCAGACAAAGGCTTTAGCAGCAGCCCGGGGCGCCCCGCCCACGAGGTCGGAAGAACCTCTGAATCCATGGCCAGCCGCCCCGGCGATAGCCAATGCTCCTTGCCTCCATGTCGCAGCCGGATCACCGTCCCACGAAAACGCCTGAAGCTCGGAACCCACATCTCGAAACCCGGGGTGTCGGCCGGACTCACAGCCACCGGCCAAGCGTCAAAACCCGCCGCCGACAACATGCACCAAGCCACCATCCCCCTGTTCCCAACCCCCTCCCTCAGTACAGTCGAAACCTCCCTGGCAGACCAGTCGATCTCCTCGTGTTTCACCCGGTCCACAACCGCAGCAACCAAAGCCAACGGGTCCCCAGAATGCTTCACCAAATCCTCAGGTAACCCAGCATTGCATCGCTCCATCAGCCGCTCTGCCGCCTGATCCCGCAGATTCGGCCACGTTAGGCACTTGCTCCATGATTGCACCACCGCCAAACCGTCCCACTCCTCCGGTGCCCCCGGCTCCCACGGGGTCGCCTCAACCTTCTCCAAACCATACTCCACGAAGCCATCTCCCAACTCTCGCTTCACAATCCCATCCGTGGCCCTCGTTGTCCACCCCTCGGCGTCAGACAACCTCAATACCACACGCCCCCTGAATACCGCCGTCCCTCCCCCGGCCAGAACTAGCTCCCTCGTCAAGTAGCAGCCCCCAACCTCAACATCCGGAGGTGTCTCCCTGGCAAACTGAAGCACCAGGAAGTCGCCCGTTGAAAGCCCGGGAAAAGAGAGTCCGTCACCTTCACCACCCTGCGAAACTACCGCAGAGACCCATGTCCCATCTCCCTTCAATACCCCCGCACGCAACCTCTCTGCCCCGATCTCCACCGACATCTCCCCCACAGCCTCCACAGCAGCAGGGGTTGCAAGATACCTTACCAACGTCGCCACTCCACTCCTCCAACCGTCCGCCCCCACCTCCGCTACCTCTTCGTCAAGTACAACAACGTCTCCCATCGTGCTCCCAAATCCAGAAGCCCTGAACTCCTCAATAACCGCCTCGACGTTGCTGGAACGCTCAAGCAACCCCCCCCAAACGGCCATTCTGCCCCCCGCAGCCCGCTCCCACCCCGTCGCTGACTCCACCTGCCGAATCCTCAGAGCCTGCCGCTCCGCCTCCCTCACACCCGCAGCCAAGCTCACCCCCACTATTTCGGCCAAAGACCTTGCCCTGTGTCGGTATACCTCCAACTCCAGAAGCCCGTCGGGAACGCCCGCCAAGGCCTCCGCCCGCCCCCGATGCACCCAGCCCGGTAAGCTCTCCCAATTCTCCATAGCTCCATCTGGCCACAACGCGCCCTTGGGTGTCGCTCTCCCGCTCTCCAACTCCCATCGCTCCAGCTTCCTTTCGATCTCGCCGCACTCAACACCAAATCTGTCAAGTGACACCCTCCCCGCCTCCTCCTTCCACCTCCAGGGCCCCACAGATTCCAACCAGGCCTCCCGAATATCACAGTTGCCCCCATGAGACTCCACAGCCTCTCTCGAATAAGCCCGCGCTAGACCATACAGACCCCGCCCCAACGCCAACCCAATCCTGGCAAGATGCCACGTCGCCGTGTTGCGACACTCCGTGCCCGCCAATGACTCCAGCAACTCCTCGGCCTCCTCATGCCTCCCTCCATCCCCAAGTATCCCGCTGAAAAGCAGATCCACCATGCAGGATCGAACCCCAGCCGCAGGGCCCCTCCTCAGGTCCCCACCCCATGCCCCACTCCCCATGGCCAACAACAACTCAGCCCGCCCGCTCTCCACTATGGCCTCCTCGGCACGCTCCCGATCCCCAGCCAGGACCGCCTCTGCCAATCGACCCATAAGACAAACCGGACCCCTCTCACACCCCCTCGCACTGCCCCTCCCCTCGCTCCGCCACGACGACAAAGCTTCGCACCTCTCACACATCACTCCCCCGGGTGGCAGCACAAAATTCGCCCGGGCAGGCATCGAAATCTCAACAACCTCCACGTAAGTCAGTTCATGGCAACCCTCGGATACCTCAGCGCCAGAAACCCAACGGCGACCGTGCCCAGTCCCCCCAACGTTACTGCTCAATGCCCTCCTGTCCAACCACACTGTCCCGATTCCAGGGTCGGCCAGTGAAAACACCGCACGCCCCCCACTGGCAATACAGAAGTGCCAGACGCTCCGCCGAATGTCGCCACGCCCCGGAACCGCCTTACCGGTCACCCCCCACTCAACCCACGACGGTACTCCAGCTACCGCAAGCGTTCCACTGGACCCCGATGGCCAGATGTACTCTTCACCAGCCGTCACCTCCTTGAACGACACAAAATAATCCTCCAGCCGCCTCACCCCACCCACCGCCTTCCCATACTTCGAAACCAGAACCTCCGCCGCCGAGACCCCGCGCATCCAGGTGCTCGGCCCCCCCTCAACCCCCACCAGTGCCTCTACCGTCCTCCACAAACCGCCCGTCAACAAACACTCCTCATGCCAACGCTCCATCATCAGCAGCGCTGCGGCCCCCACGGGCCAAGGCTCGCCAAGAAGGGCCACCCACTCCTCACACGCACGCTGCACACGCCCGCCCGAGAGATCTTCCAGCGACGCCATAAGACGCTCCGTACCCTCCGTCCCACTGCTCCCCCTCTCCCCACCACGGGCCTCCCCTACAACTCCCAAAGCCCCACCAATAGCACATACCATCATCGTTCGGGCGCCCCAGAACCTGGCCCCTCCCCCCCCTGCTGTTCTCCATGAAGATCCTTGTTCGCCACCTACGATACTGACAGCACACAAGTTGGAAAAGCTACTCATCAATGCTCACCTCCAACCCAGCTACCAGCTCACGAAAGTGCAAAACTGCAGAACGCCATTGCCCAATAGATTCCAAAGCAACAACATACTCAGTCTGCTCAAATTCCATCACCAGCCGCTCCACGTCACCGCCTTGGTCCGAAGAGACCCTCCATCTACAGCCAGGAGCGGCACCCTCACCTTCCACGCCCCTCCCCAACTCAATGGCGCCCCTTGGCCACCGTAACTCGTATCGCAAAGAATATGGATACCCGAATACCACTGCGTTCTGCCTTCGCTGCTCCCCAACAACCGTCGCAGCACTCCCGGCGCTCTGAAGGATCAACTGCCCACTCCTGTTCAAAGGACGCCACTCCCCATCAAATACCACCACCAACTCAGGCCTCGCACCCTCAACCAGCCGGCTGCTCCAACCCCCAACCTCCGCCACCGGAAGCAAACCGGACAAGAACCGCCCCAACTCCGATTCCCACGACCCCTCATCCTCCACCATGGGCCACAGCTTCCTCGCCTGTTGACCCACGAAGGTGACCGAACCCGAAATAACAACGCCCCCTCCTCCAACTCCTCCCCCACCTCTCCCCAACTCAATCTCCACCTCCATGCCCCCTTCGCCCCTCGTCCTGTCAGGAGTCCGTACGAACTCGCCGCCAGTCTCCGTCAACATCACCCCAACTGCCCCCATAGACTCCCAAGGCAGTGAGCCCAGCCCCATATAACGAGCCGTGGGATCGAAATAGACCCCCAGCTTAGGAATGTAGACGATGGCATGGTTGAACAGCGAAGGAGACATTATCGCCGTCTGGGGAACCCCACGCCCCGCCGTGCTTACCGCAACGAATCGTGCATCTACGCCAGCCAACTCCAACAGCGAAATCAAAAGCAGACTCTTGTCCTTGCAATCCCCGAAGCCCCTCCGCAGAACCTCCCTTGGCGAGTGAGGACGTAACCGGTTCACCCCTAGCTCTAACCCAACATACCGGACCCCGTCCGCAACGAACCTGCACAACTCTGCAACCAATTCTTCCTCACTCCCTACCTTCCCCCTCGTCTCCTCCACCAACGCTCTCATCGCTCCGTTGCTGCCCTTTACGCTCCGCACTACCTCGCCATACCAACGCCCATACTGCTCCGCACTTTCCACCGTGGAGACATGAACGTGCGCCCCCGTCTCCATCCACCCCGGCGCCAATCGCTCCCCACTCACCCTCGGCAGATACCCGAACTCAAACAGATGATGCGAACGGCCCTCTCGGTCAAAGAAACGCTGATTGTATTTTATGCTACCTTTAATGTCATATATATGCGAAAAAAGCTCCACACCGGGTGATGTTATAAACTCCAAACTGGTATTCCATTTCGGTATGGAATCAGAAACCCAGATTAACTCAGAATAGGGGGTGCGCAATACCGAAGGATCAGAATCAATCTTATACTCGAATATCACAACATCACCAAACTTCAAGTTTGTAACTTCAGCAAAATGATTCGTTATGTCGTAGAAGACGTGCAGCTGCTCCTCTGAAAGCAGAGGCTCAGACTCCATCAACAGCGAAGCAGTCGAACCGTCCGACCGTAACACCTTGCCCCGCACCAACCTCCCCCTCTGACCATCTTCATCCACCAGGAATCCCATCCTCAACACCGACTCCGCCGAAGGAGAGATCGCCAACACAGCCTGCAGACGCCACAACGTGTTAGCCCCGCCCTCCTCCACCACAACCTGGGTTCGATCCATCACCCCAACATAACTGGCCCCGCTCGATTCCACCACCGCATCCGCCGCAGCGCGTATAGCATCATCCCCAATACCCGAGAACGGACCGCCCCATGGCTTCTCGCCAAGAGCGCTCATCATGTCAGAACCCCACTGGCTCCCGGGAAACCTCTCCGCAAACTCCCTGGCCAGCAAACCAGTATCCTCCCCAAGGCTCCCCTCCACCGCCAGTTCCACCTCCAGCCTTCTGAACTCCTCACGAGAGCCAAAAAGCTCCAGCGCCCTGCTCAACTCCCCACGCGCCTCCGCCAGTTCACCCAGCCCCACCGCCGCACGCACCGCTGCAAGCCTCACAGCCGAAACCAGCGGCCTTGCAGCTCCAATTCGGCGCAGACCTTCAAGAATTCCTACCTGCCACGGACCGCTCCCCCAACCTTCGTGAACCACGGGGCGCAACAACTCCACGTCACCAGGTCTTAGCCGCCATACCCCCTCCATAAACGCTGCCGCCTCCAACAACAGCCCCTCGTTCCTAAGCTCTCGAACAAACTCCAACATCAGCGCCCGGCTGACCTCCTCCACACTCTTCCCCCCTAACTGCCGCCTCAGAAACGGCAGGGCCGCCATATCCAGGCTCGCTTCCCGCAGCAGCTCCACCAGCTGAACCGCTGCCTGCGCACGCCCCACCTCGCCAAGCCCCACCCAGGCATCATCGCCCCCCAACCACCCCCGCCCCAACGCCAATGCCCAGGTCAACTCGCGCAGCGCTAAACGACGCCCAAATTCATGCAACTCCAGCAAACCAGCACCAGCAGCAGCCTCCCTGGCCTCACTGAGCCTCTTCTCATGATGACGCGTCCCCGACGCACACGATAGCGCAAGATCCCACTCCCACAACCGCCTGGGCCGCATGGCCTCAAGCACTTCCTCAAGCCTCGCTCCCTCCCCTGGCCAGACGGCCTTTGTCACCATGCAGCGCATGTATGCCGACCTCGGGCTCTCGTCATCGCCAAGCAGCGAGTATCCGCTCCTCTGCAAAGCGCCGCCTCCACGTCCGCCAAAACGCACCCGCAACTCCCCTCCTGCATACTGGCCCATCAGGGCCTCACCCGAAGGCTTCGTCACCCGGACACAGTAGCTCACCTCTCGATTCTCCAGAGCCGGTCGCACCACCACACGGTTCGCCCCCCTGGATAGCTCTGCCTCGACCACCTCGTCGTCGAAGGTGTGACCACCCAGGTTACCCAATTCGAAACACTCACCGTTTACACAAATCTCGCTGAGACCGGCGCCAGTTACGCGCAACGCAACCCTTCCTCTCGACTCCGCATAGACCTGCCCCTCCAGTTCGGCCAACTCCCCCGCCCTGTGGTCCACAAAATCACCAACCTCGGCCATCCCGCTCACACTGTCCGCAACCACTGGAACGGCCAAAGCCCCGCGCATGTATCTCCAGTTGGTCACATAGCCCAACTCGCCCAGCAATCGCTCCGCACCTCCAATGTCACCCCTCGCCCTCCTCTCCATTGCCGCCATTCGACTCAACGACTGCCGCACCAACGGATGCAGACCGCCATCGGCCAACCAATCCTCCCAGCGACGGCCACACCGCATACTCGACACCCAACGACACTGCTCCCCAGCCAGCCAAACCACGGCCGCACCCGTTGCCTCACGTTTGTGCAGATCGAAAAGAACCTGAGTTGACTCCCACCCCGGAAGCAGCGTCCCCCCCCCAGCCTCACCCCCATGAACCGGCCCGGGCACCAGAACTGAACCAGTCAGAGCCGCCAGCAACAGCGCTACCCCAAAACACCGCTTGCTTGCCTCAACACCAGTTACAAACATGCCTCTCTCTCCCCCGAAAGCTCCCAGAGCAACTGCAAACCCAGAAGCGAACCTTCCGTCTGTCAATCAAACGTAGTCTAACCGGCCAGCGAACAACCCCGAGGCAAGGAAGGCGTCGCTATTGACGGCAATGCCGTACCGCCGCACGTCGAGCACGGTATTCGAAACCCGACGACCCATCCGGGGACGATCGCCGGTCCACATGCCCCAGGCTAGCCTCGCCGCCTCCACTCATACATCGCCAGTGCCGCAGCAGTGGCCGCATTGTATGACTCGATGCCCTCCATGGGCAGTCGGACAAACTTGCTGACACATGAGGAGAGCCCAGACCGCCCCTGCACTGCACCGCACAAGCCCCCGATGCCAGGCCCCTCCACCCCAACCACCAGCAACCCCTTCGTCGGAAACTCGAACTCCTCTATGGCCTCCCCACCTGAATCCAGGTAGATGGGACGAAACCCCAACATCTCTGCCTCGGCAACAGAACGGATCTGAGCAAACCGGCACCGAAATACCGCACCAGAACTCGTCCGCACGCTGCGAGGATGAAATGGATTCGCTGAACCAGGCAGCAGAAACACCCCCGAGGCCCCTAACCCAACCGCACTCCTGACCACAGCCCCAACATTGGCTGGATCCTGAAACGGAACCGCCACGCACAGCCCCGAAGCCGCCACGTTCACTCCCGGCAACTCCTCCGGTAACTCCACTTCCAGAAATGGGGCCCCGGTTCCGAATATGTCCAACTCGTCAAAGAGCTTTCGAGCCAACCTGACCACCGGCCGCCCAACATCGGGCAAAACCCCACCATACCCCTCAGGAACAATCCAGCTCCGTCTCCAGAATATCGTCTCGGCTACCTCGATGCTCAGCCTGCTCCCAAACACCAGCGTCCGCCCATGCTCCTTCACTTCCCCAGCCGCCACAGAACGCCAACTCCGGAATCTCGCATTCTTCGAGCTGTCTACATAGATCTCCGACATCATGTCCACCGGCAATCCTTCAGCAGAGAAACCCCTGCGCCAGACCCTAAACAGTTACAGCGCACCCGTCAATTGTTCCTGATTGATGCCAGAAGAGTTGACCCGTCAGGGCCCCCCGGCCCCCCGCTTCTCCAACCCCAATGCCAAATAGTAACGCACAAACCATTGCCCAAACTGGCTTGACCAGGAAGGCCAGCGCCCCACGGGCAAGTCCGTCTACCTCCGACGAATGTACACCAGCAATCGTCGCCTCTGCTCACCATCGGGCAATGTGTAGGCTACGTCCATCTCCTCCTCGAACCCGGGAACAGCGTCGGGCTTCTCCTCATCAACCCCAGGGCCCTTCATCAACACCAACCGCCCCCCTCTCACCAAAGCCCCCGCCACCCGCTCCTGGGTATCCCTAATGCTGCCCACCGCCCGAGTGATAACACAGGACACCGGACGCCGATATCTACCATCAATCCTCTTAGCCTCGACCTCCAACCCCGGCAACCCAAGCACTTCGCATGCCTCACTGAGAAATGCTGCCTTTTTCGTAGAAGACTCAGCCAACAATATCCGTAACTCAGGTCGCGCTATCTTCAGGACAATCCCAGGAAACCCCGCCCCGGACCCTAGATCCATCAGCGGCGATGATAGGAAGGGGACATACCGCAGCACTAACAAAGAATCTACATAGTGCTTCAGTACCATCTCGTGCAGTCCGAATATGCGAGTTAAATTCTGAGTCCTATTACGCTCAATCAGAAGCCCATGAAATCTGGCAAGTAGCTCCAAACCCTCAGCACCCAACCCCATCCCGTACTGACCCAGCAACACCCCAAGACGCGAAGCATCAGCCGAAGCATCTATACTCTGAATTATGTCCCGACGGGTATGATCCTGAGAGCGCTCCCCAGATGAGAAGGTCCTGTTCGTACTCGAATACTTCTTCTTCACTCACATACCCCGACCACCGTCAAGCCAATGAAGCCAGATGCTCCGATAACTCCTTCATCGCTGCCTCCAACTCCTCCTTCTCCACCCGCTTCTCCTCCACAACCTCCTCGGGAGCCTTCTCCACAAACGCAGCGCTCGAGAGCTTCCTGTCAAGCTGCTCCCACTTGTCCTTCAGCTTGCCCAGGTTTTTCGTCAACCTCTGAACCTCGGCCTGGATGTCCACGAATCCCTGAAACTCAACGTACACCACCGCACGCCCCGTAACCGCAGCACCAGACTGCGCAGGCCTCGCCTCGCCAACGCCTACCCGCATCTCCCCCGTCCGACCCATCTCCTTCACGAACTTCATCCCCCAACTCAAGTCCTCCAACGCCTCCGCATCGTTTGCCGACACAACCACGTTAACAGGTGCAGAGGGCGAAATACGGTTCTGAGTACGTATTGATCGTATAGCGGCAATTACATCAAGCACGGTTCGGAACCTTCGTGCCTCCTGCTCAAAATGCAAAATGCTTTGATTATCAGGATACGCTGCTACAGCAATAGAGGGTCCTTTGCTATTAGGAAGCAAACTCCATATCTCTTCAGTAATAAATGGGGCCGCCGGATGCAGTAGGCGCAGAAGGTTTTCCAGAACATGCGTTAATACGCATCGTGAAATGTATTTCTGCTCCTCATCCTCGCCATAAAGAGCCGATTTGCTCAACTCGAGATACCAGCTGCAAAACTCATCCCATATAAACTGGTATAGCCCCAAGGCGTATTCGTTGAACCGATACTCCTCCAACGCCCGCACCGACTCCGCCGAGACCTCCTGCAATCTCGTCAAAATCCACTTATCCTCGGCCGCCAGCCTCTCCCTAACATCAGCAGGACTCGCATACTCGCCCTCAGGTAGGTTCATAAGAACAAACCTCGCTGAGTTCCACAGCTTGTTCATGAAGGCCCGATTGGCCAGAATACGGTCCGTAGAGAGTTTGATGTCCCGCCCCTGCGCAGAGAGCGACAGCAGAGTGAACCGCACAGCGTCTGCCCCGTAATCCGCCATCAGCTCCAAGGGGTCAACAACGTTGCCCTTAGTCTTAGACATCTTCTGCCCCAGGGCATCACGCACCATGGCATGAAGATAGATAGTGCTGAACGGAATGTCTCCAGCCAGCTTCAAACCCATCATTATCATCCTGGCTACCCAGAAGAAGATAATGTCGAACCCGGTCTCCATGATGGAGTTGGGATAGAACGTCGACAGCGCTTTGGTCTTCTCCGGCCATCCCAACGTGGAGAAGGGCCACAGAGCCGACGAAAACCACGTGTCCAGAACATCCTCGTCCTGAGCCACTCTCCCCCCACCGCACGTACCGCACCTGCATGCATCCTCACGAGCTACCGTGACAGCACCACAATCGGCACAATGCCACGCCGGGATCCGGTGGCCCCACCAGAGCTGTCTCGAAATGCACCAGTCGTGGATGTTGGTCAGCCAACGATAATACTCCTGGCTCCAGTGCTCGGGAACAAACCGGATTCTGCCACTCCGCACCGCCTCAATGGCGGCCCCGGCAATAGAACCGGCGTCATCAGCCGGCCCCATCCTGCAAAACCACTGCCACGAAACCTTCGGCTCGATGGGAACCCCGCTGCGCTGACAGTGGCCCACCGGGTGGGTCAGCGGCTCTACCTTCACAAGGTACCCACCAGCCTCAAGATCCTCGACCACCACACGGCGAGCCTCGAATCGCTCAAGCCCCCTGTACTTCTCTGGAACGCTCTGATTCAGGTGGGCAGAGTCATCCAAGATGTCGATGAACTCAAGGTTGTTACGCAGACCACACTCAAAATCGTTGGGGTCGTGGGCGGGCGTCACCTTCACCGCACCCGTGCCTTTCGTAGGATCCGCAAGTATGTCGTCCGCCACAACTGGAATGCTCCGACCCGTAAGAGGCAGAACAACACGCCGCCCAATAAGCCCCTTGTAACGCTCGTCCTCGCTGTGGACTGCAACGGCTGTGTCACCTAGCATCGTCTCGGGGCGCGTCGTGGCAACGGTTATCCCCTGCCCCTCGTCTCCCTCCACCGGGTATCTCACATACCAGAAACTGCCCTGAACATCCTTGTGCTCCACCTCAAGGTCCGAGAGCACCGTGCGTATCCCAGGAGACCAGTTCACCATCCTGCGGGCCCGGTAGATCAACCCCTCTTCATACAACGTGACGAAGGCCTCCCGCACCGCCCGCGACAGCCCCTCATCCAAGGTGAAACGCTCTCGCTGCCAGTCCACCGATATGCCGAGACGCTTCGACTGCTCGGTAATCCGTCCATGATAGTGATCCTTCCACTCCCATACACGCTCCAGAAACTTCTCCCGGCCCAACTCGTCCCGGGTTACCCCCTCGGACTTCAACTTCCGCTCCACCAACATCTGTGTCGCAATGCCAGCATGATCCGTGCCCGGAAGCCAAAGCGCATTAAACCCGCTCATACGCTTCCACCGGACTATGCAATCCTGAATCGAGTAGGTGAGGGCATGGCCCATATGCAGTGCGCCAGTGACGTTAGGCGGTGGTATCACCAGGCAGAACGGAGGTTTGGAACTCTCCTCCTCGGCATGAAACACCCCCAACTCCTCCCAAACCGGCCCCCACTTGGGCTCAACCTTCTGATGGTCATACTGCTTGTCCAGTTCTCGAGCCACGAAACCCTCCAAATTCAACTGTCTCCTGGGCGCCAGGGCAGCGGTTTTCCCGGCGGCAACTACCATAAATCCCTCGCAAAGTCAAACGAGACGCAGGCCAGTGACATCGGTGAGTGCAGTCGAGTTGAGCACGCTGCAACAGAATCGAGCAGAAAACTCTCCGAAGCCCAAGGCATAAAAGGGCTTGCCACCGAAGTCATCTCAATGATGCGTTACAGAACCGAGCCAACCGACCCTTACCCTCCCCTCGCCTTCGCTCTTGACCCTACAACTCTGGGCCCCCAAGGCGCCGCAAGCGGTAGCCGCCGGACTCAAACAGCAGGGTAGCAACAACGCTAAGGCTCGGGCATCTCATCAACGGGCTTGTCGCCAGGGGGAGTGTATGTGGGCCTCTCACGCCTCTTCTTCTTGCCACGCTTTGACTGGAACTCCTCAAACTGCTCTGGAGTGAGGGGAAGGCGCACTGTTTCACCAACCCGGAGAACCCCCTTCGTAATGCCGGGATTCAGTTGCTCGATATCTCCAATGGTAATGCCACCCCACTTGGCATAGGCACCCAGGGAATCACCCCGCTTAACAATAATCGAAATGCCCTCGGTCTCCTCCTCCTCGCCCTTGGCAGACCCGGCTCCACGGTTCCCCGCCTTCTCGGCCTTCTTGCTCTCTTCCCTCAGCTTACCTGCAGCCGTCTGGCTCTCGTCAGGTAGCTGCTTCCTGGGAGACAATATCGGAATGTTAACTTTCGCTCCCGGAGACAATGAATAGGGATTGATTGTCTGGTTATGAAGTACTAATAACCACATGGGTGTCCCGAATTTCTTTGCAATTCCACCAACTGTATCACCGCGTTTAACTGTATATTCGATTAGTTTTATTTCTTTGGTTTGATAGAGTTCGCGAGTCTTGTTGTCCCAGTGCTCCTTGCGCTTACGCTCGAATTCTTCAAACTCTGAATTTGTCAGTGACAGTGTCCACTTTTGGCCATATTCCCAATTCTTCCCGTCATTCAAGGCGTTTATGTCCTCAACGACGATTGAGCTCCATTGCGAGAAGAGCTGAGTAGTCTCACCAGGCATGATTCGCACCGAGCGCTTGCTTCTCTGCCGCTGGGCCAGGCTCTCCACCGACTCCTCATCGCCCTTCACATCCGAAGGCTCCTCCTCCTTCTCACCGTCGATGACGATGCCCTTCTCAGGTAAGGGTCCCGGGGGAGGAGTGTCGGCCGTAACCACCTTGACGCCTTGGCCCTCTTCAACCTTACACCCTGCCAGCAATACCACCAGAGCCGTCGGGATGAACAGCGCCGCAAGCCCTGGTATCCCGCCCTCTCCCCCTCCTTCGATAATCTTGGGAATAGTGAGGTTGGTCATCTTGTCGCTCCTTTCTCAGATCTCGACCAGCACAATCATAACATGGGACTCAAAACTGGCAAAAACCCGGGGAAAGTGGAGATTAGATCCGCTCATTGGGACCGAAGCCAGATCAGGCCTGCTAAGCATCATCCTTCTGATCCTTGGCCCTCGACTTCTGCGCGTCCTCCTCCTCTCCCGCCTTCATCTCAGCCTTGAACTCCCTGATCGAGCGCCCAAGAGACCGGCTCAACTGAGGCAATTTCGTAGCCCCAAACAGCAGCACCAGGATAAGTAGAATCAGGATCAACTCCGTGGGACCGATATTCCCAATCAGAGCCGGTTGAAGACCCAAGGCCGTGTGCATGGAGTTCCTCCTTGAGAACGGGCAACTGGTGTGGCATTCTAGGGGTTCCTTGGGAACGCTGCAAGGAGTTTGGCGTGAACACACTCAGGTACCTGGTCCTAGGATTGCTACTGTCTGCGAATTCCTGCGGTGACGCTGATGAGGGCCCAATCTGTGCCCACGATTGTGACTCATGCACAAAGACCACCTGTCCCCCGGACCGATGTGGTGTGCTGGTGGTCCTGCTCCCCGACTGCAAGAACCTGGCCCCATCAGTTGAAGTTGCCATGGAGCAGTGTCTGGAAAGCAAGTCCTTAACCCCCGGAACCTCCATGCAACTCTGTTCTACGGTGCCCGCCCTCGAGAGCCGCACCGTGACGGCCAGAGGCGACGACTGGATCTGGCAGCGCAAGATCACATGCGAAGATGATAAGGTTGGCCGAATAGTCATTGTCTCCCTCTCCTGTGCCGACGACCTACCCCAAATAGAAGAGGTCCTGGAGCAGTAGCCCCCCCAAGCCATCAAAGCCCTCCCCGTCCGAAAGGTCCGAATAGTCCGCGTCCGAAAGGTCCGAATAGTCCGAGTCCGAAAGGTCCGAATAGTCCGCGTCCAAAAGGTCCGAATAGTCCGAGTCCGAAAGGTCCGAATCGTCCGAGTCCTAAAGGTCCGAATCGTCCGAGTCCTAAAGGTC
>CAZQHM010000008.1:0-49513 GCA_964593355.1 uncultured Myxococcales bacterium | reverse complement strand
AGTCCTAAAGGTCCGAATCGTCCGAGTCCGAAAGGTCCGAATCGTCCAAGTCCGAATTGTCTAAGAGGTCAGCTAGAGGAGTACTACTCGCCGGGGCTGAAGACGAAGGGCCAACGAATAATGCAGACACCGCCCTGTGGCGGCTCGAAGTGAATCTTACTAAGCACCGAGGCAATGCACTGGTCAAGCTTTGGGCTGCCTGTTGAATTGGCCGCTACCTTGGCGCCCTGCACTCGGCCGTCCATGCCGATCATCCACTGCATTGTGACCTTGCCGGCGAGGTCAGGCTTGATCTGGAGCTGCATCTCGTAGCACGCACGAATCGCAGCGGCGCGGCCCGAGACCTTCCGCTGAACGTCGTTCTTCTTGCAGAACTGTCCAACCTGCCCAGAACCCAGGTCCACCTTCGAGGCTCGCTTTCTGTTCCTGTCCTTCAAACCGGCCATGGCCTTGGCGCCTTGTCTGGCCAACTCGCCACCACCAAGCCCGCCAGGCAGGCCAGCACCCGTGCCGCCGCCGCCGCCCAGGCCCCAAGCCCCGCCACCACCGAAGCCACCACCGCCGCCGCCGCCGAGGCCAGAACCGCCGAACCCTGAACCACCACCGTAGTCGCCGCTGGAATTGCCACTCCCAGAGAAGGCAAAGTCATCGTCACCGCCGTTCTCCAACGTGAAGTCGCCTTCCCCGTCAGTCAGCATGAAACGCTGAGCCGCAAGATTCTTGTCCTTGCCCAGCACCTTGGACAGAGCCGTGTTCTTCTTCATGCTGGTGTCCATGACCGCCATAACGCCACGCTTCTGCTCCTTAGACAGGTCGTCTCGCTTGGCCTCCTTACCTTTCGCGCCTTCCCGCAGGGGCTTCAACTCGTCTTCCTCGAGCTTCTCACGGTTGGCCTTCAAAGGATCGCCGGCCTCAGCCTGCTTCTGCTCCTTCACCGGCACATCCTCTTGTTCCTGCTTGAGGACCTTCTCTTCCTCTTTCTGAACAACTTTCTCTTCTTTCTTTTCTTCTTCTTTCTTTTCTTCTTCTTTCTTCACGCGGTCTTTGTTCTGCTCAATTCTACGAAGACCCATCTTGATGAGCTTCTGCTTGTTCTCATGAGCCTTAGCGTGCGGGTCCATGTCCGGCGGTTGAGCCGCCACTGCAAAGAGAAATGCAAATCCCACAGCGAAGGTGAACAGTAGAGCAGACACCACGCCGCCCTGGAACCCCACACGCCCGCCGCTCCCACCAAAAACCGGCTGGGAGAACTTGAACCCTACTGCCGTGTGCCCGAAGCTGATCACGCCCGAATCGCCCGGACGAATTTCAACCTCTGCGCCGCCACCGGAGTGCTTCTTCTTGAATTCTGCCACGCTTGCCGTGTTGCCGCCCACAGAGACCGAACCCTCATACTTCTCATCCAGCCTGAGGAAGTATCTGTCGCGACGACCACCAAGATGGCGAATCATAACGTATTTATCTTCAGGAATTGCAACTGGAATAAGATTGCTAAACTCTTTTCCAACTGTCACGCTGCGCCCATCGGTCAGCAGCATTTCTCTCAATACCTTGTCATTGAAAAGAGTGACTACACGCAGGAAACGATCTTTAGGAGAGAACTTCGGCATGCTGCTGTAGGCCCGCAAACTGCCGAACCAGAGCGCCAAGAGGCCGAACCAGGCAAGGTAGAACCCCACCCCGGCACTCATATAGCCTGCAAACTTTCCGTTGACCACCGTGAGCTCAAGAACACTCTGGTAGGTGTTCGGAGCAGACATGCAGGTAAAAGCCATCAATACTAGCGCCAATGAGCTGATTGCAGTATTGATGAGCCCGAAAGTCTTGTATTTGCGGTAATAGATGCCGATGGCCCCCAGGACCACTGCTGCGGCAAACAAGACCAAAACAACAATTCCGGTTGGTACCTGAGACAACATGGCAGCCTTGTTGACATAAACCATGTCGTACAGTGGGAACGCTGCCCCACCAATCAGGGCGACCAGTGCTCCAACCAATGCGATTACAGATGCCAGTCTCATAGTCTTCACCTTTCACGGCTGGGCCACGACACAAACCAGCGGCTATCCTATGGGCCGAGAACGTGCCGTGTCAATCAAAATTCCGGCGTGCGCAGAACAAAATGCCCTGGGGCAAAACAGGGGGGGGCTGACACGCCACCTATCGAGTCGTTCCAAGTATTTTTAGGCATTCTGTGGAGGGATTGAAGCTGGGTTGAAGCAGGCCACGGCGTCCCAGCAGAGACGTCATCTGTCCCCTCTCTCGGCCGCAACCGTGCCGGCTGTAGAAACCGGCCAGGGCGGTAATGTTTCGCTGGGGGTTGGAGCCGACGATAGCCAGGTGCCTGAATCCCCACTCCGCCTGAACCAGATGGCCCATCTCCTCGGCTACGGTGGCATAACGGCGCAATAAGGTTGTCGTGGCGGGGCTCAGTTCTATGGCCCGGGTCAAAAGGGCCATGGCTGCGGCCTGCCGCCCCAGCGCCAGCATGTCCGATGCCAGTTCCACCACCAGCACGACGTTGTTCTCGTCCTCCAACAGGGCTCGCTGGGTGTGGAACGCACTCGCAGCTCGGTCTCCCTCAACCCGTAGCAACTCACTCAGCGCCATGTTCAACCAATAGCCGTTGGCTTCCTTGGCCAGCGCCTCCCTCAACAGCCGTGTGGCGTCGGGCGCTGTGGAGCCGCAATGGCGTCCCAAGGCCGCAGGATACCACCATTCAGGGGCCAGCACCGAGGCTACGGAGTACCGAGCGCACGCTGCCCCTACATATCCCTCCTTCCAAAGCTGTTCGGCCCTCCTGAGCGCACCCCTGGATGCATCAATTGGGTCCACGGACTGCGCCTGTGCAGGGAGCGCAAGCAGGAGCGTTGCCAAAGCGGCACCGAATGCCCAGTTCCCCATGGCGCAGTTCTCCCCTCGGCGTTGTTGCCAACGGCCAGCCCAGTAGACGTCCATTGAATTCAACAAGAACAGGAGGCTCGGTCCTCGAGGCTGTTCGGAACGGGCTGGGGCGGAACAGTGGAACCGTGGGAGCATTAGAAGGTGATGTCTAACTGAAGGCCAGCCGTGCCCGGTACCAGCATAGGCACCAACATCGGTCGCCCTAACGCCGACGCATCTTCATCGCCCACGGGCTCCACACTGTGGTCCAGCAACTCGAGAACCAGCAGCACCCCAGCACCTGTGGCAGCGAGAATGGAGACCGTTGCCAGAGCCGTCGCTCCTATTGCAGCGTTGTTGCCATCCTCCACAAGGGGGTCGACTCTCGTCTTGAACTCATTTCTGGTGATACTGCAGACATTCCCAGGGCAGAACTCTGTCCGGATTCCGTCGATATCATCCATCTTGGAGTTCATCTCAAGGTAGAAATAGCCAGCTCCAAGGCCCGACAGCACAGCAACTCCCCCAGAGACGACCGCCCACGGCCAGTACCTGCCCCCGGAACTCTCGACGACGGGGTCCTTCTTCTCCGTGGGGTCGACAGGGACATCCACCACCACCTCCACCGCCACCATCTCCAGCGCTGCCTCACAGTACTTTCCGACTTCGCACGACACCTGCACGGAAGCATTGGCAAAGCCCTCTTTAGTAGCCTCCACGGTGTGCTGGCCTGGGGTTACCCTCAGAGGCTCCTGGAGGTCATTGTACGGCTGACCGTCCACCGTCACAGAAGCGCCTGGCTCTG
Source organism: uncultured Myxococcales bacterium (assembly GCA_964593355.1). GTDB lineage: Bacteria > Myxococcota_A > UBA9042 > CAIXZC01 > CAIXZC01 > CAYTWV01. The sequence goes on along the minus strand of CAZQHM010000008.1, from coordinate 45,825 downwards.
ACACGGTCACGCGAAGATAGGGGTGGTCCGGTTGAAGAATCCAATCCGCCAGGGACTCAACCTCTGCAATCAACTGCTCCAACTCTCCCGGCACACGTTTTCGCTGTGTTCTATCTGGGATGCCCGTCGTGGAAATCTTCGTGACCTCCAGCCTGAACCCCCCCATCGCCTTCCCCACTCTGCCCACCACAACCAAGTTCAGCGACCGGTCCACACCAACCTTGCGATAACACTCAACGTTGGTGCCGGAGAGACACTCCCCACCCCCCGGGAGTCTGGCCTCGCCAACCTCCTTGCGAAAGACCTCCTTACCAATAATTCTGTAGGTCTTGCCGCTCTTGTCTATTAGAGATGCGATCAATACTTCGTTAAGATCCTCGGCCAATTCTTGATCCAGGTCGCTCTCAGGAAGGAGTAGGATAGCCCCTTCCTTGGTCTGGCCCAGTGCCGGAGACGCTGAAAGCCCCAGAAACAGTACCGTGGCAAAAGATAACAGGCAATATGGCCTAGGACGATTCATGATCTCCCTCACTGTGCCGGTCTAGCATAGGAAAGGCCCCCCCCCTTGTCAATCTTATCTAAAAGTTCGGCGCCGGCAGGTCAGCGACTCGCCATGCGGTGGCAATTGACACCGGAGGCCGTCACGGTTACCCTTCCGGCCATTCGAGGTGCGGCGTGCTCCTGAAACTTGACCAAGAGAATCCCGAACACTGGCTGGTCGCTGAGGTCGTCAAGACCCTGCGGCGAGGCGGACTCATTGTGGTGCCCACGGACACCGTTTACGGTGTGGCCTGCGATGTGACCAATGAGGCAGCGGCAAGCCGGCTCTACGGCATCAAGGGAATGAGCTCCAAAAAGTTGCTCTCGATTCTCTGCTGTGATCTCGAGATGTCCGCCAAGTACACCAAGGGCATCCCGAATACGCTGTTCAAGATCTTGCGGCGTAGCCTGCCGGGTCCCTACACCTTTATTCTCCCCGCCTCCAAGGAGCTTCCTCGGGTCATGCGAAAGGAGAGAAAGACCGTGGGAATCAGGATTCCGGCCTGCCCCATCACCCTGGCCATTGTGGAGCAGCTGGGCAACCCCCTGTTGACCACTTCATTAAGCATTGGGCCAGGTGAGTGGCTGGGGGATCCCGAAGAAATCGAAGACGAGTTGCACGGCGATGTCGACCTTGTGGTAGATGGTGGTGTACTCTTCTCCGAGCCCTCCACGGTTATCGACTTCACGGGGTCGGAGCCAGAGCTTGTCCGGGAGGGAAAGGGCCCCGTGGATTTCATCTGAGGACCAGCCGCTGAACAGCAAATGGGATGGGCAGTGTCTGGCCCTGATCGGCAGAGGGCTTGCCATGGAAGGAAACAGGACGGATATCCTCATTATCGGTTCCGGTATTGCCGGGCTCACTGCGGCCCTTGATGCTGCCAAGACGCACAAGGTTGTTGTGGTGACAAAGGCAGCGCTTATCGAGAGCAACACTGTCAGGGCGCAGGGGGGCATTGCAGCAGTTGTGGGGGCCGACGACGACTTCGACTCGCATGTTGCCGATACGCTTGGAGCAGGGGCTGGTCTCTGCAACGTGGATATCGTCAAGACCTGTGTAGAGAACGGGCCAGAGATGATCCGCTGGCTCATGGAGCTGGGCGTGGCCTTCTCCAGGGAAGCCCAAGAAGGGGGCGCCCCCTTGGATCTGGGTCGTGAAGGGGGGCACTCCAGGCGACGAATCGTCCACTCGATGGATCGAACGGGCCTTCGAGTGGAAGAGTCTCTGGCGGCCGCCGTCTCAGCCCACCCTGACATCACCATTCTTGAGAACACCCTTGCGGTGGAGCTTATCACGTTGAACAGGCTTGGCGCTGCGGCACAGGAGGACCGTTGCCTGGGCTGCTACCTGCTCGACACGGCCAGCGGCAGCATCACCACCCTGGCTGCCGATGCCACGATTCTGGCAACTGGGGGCGCAGGGAAGGTCTATCTCTACACGAGCAACCCCGATGTCGCGACTGGGGACGGCGTGGCCATGGCCTGGAGGGCCGGCGCAGCAATCTCCAACATGGAGTTCTTCCAGTTTCACCCCACCTGCCTCTACCACCCCGGGGCAAAGAACTTTCTCATCTCCGAGGCTGTGCGGGGAGAAGGTGGACAGCTCAAGGACCGTAGCGGTCGGAGATTCATGCAGGACTACACTCCCAAGGGGGAGTTGGACTCCAGAGATGTTGTTGCCAGAGCCATTGATTCTGAACTCAAGCGCTCGGGGGACGATTGCGTCTTCCTGGACATATCGCACAAGCCCGAGGGCTTTGTGGAGCGCAGGTTTCCCCAGATAGTGGAGACGTGCCGGACCTTTGGTATCGACCCGGTGCAGGAACCCATACCTGTCGTCCCCGCTGCCCACTACCAGTGTGGAGGAGTTCGCACTGATGAATGGGGTTGGACGGGGATTCCCGGGCTGTATGCCGTGGGCGAGGTGGCATGCACTGGAATGCACGGGGCCAACAGGCTTGCGTCGAACTCTCTCCTGGAAGCCCTTGTGATGGGGCGCCGTAGCGCTGCCGACGCTATTAAGTGGCTAAGGCGAGGAGAGCTTCCCGCTGTCCCTCTCCCCGAGTGGCACACGGGGTTCGCCCGTCATCCCGACGAGTCAGTGGTGATATCGCAGAACTGGGACGAAATACGTAGGGTTATGTGGAATTATGTGGGTGTTGTTCGTTCGGACAACAGGCTCGCACGGGCAAGAAAGCGAATAGCAATGGTCAGAGAGGAGATTCAGGCAGACTACTGGCGCTTCATCCTCACGCCCGACCTCGTCGAGTTGCGAAACCTCGCCGACGTTGCCCATCTCATCGTCGAGATGGCCTCCATGCGCAAAGAGAGCAGAGGACTGCACTACAATATGGACTACCCTGCCGTGGATAACGAGCACTGGCAGAGGGAGAGCATCCTGAAGCAGGCGGCCAAGCGGCGCTGAGTGGCATTGAAGAACCAAATCGGGAAGGCGGACCGAGACCGACCAATGCATCGTTGTCTTACGGACGAAGCCGAGGCTGGCTTGTGGAATGGTCACAGCGACTCTGCTCGACAAACAGCATGGGATAGGGGTGAAGGCGGGCGGCGGGAGTAACCCCGCTGGGCCCTGTAACTACTTGATCCCGTTCGAGACTCTAATCTGATAGTCCTGACATCCCGCAGCCACGCCTGTCTTTCGCACCACCCGGACGAAATACTTGGCGCCGTTATCTGTGCAGAAATTGCCACCGGGCTTGCCCTTGTGGCCCGTACCAGCGGGGCCCTCCAGCGTGGAGCACGGGCACTCCCCCTCGCCGTCGGTGAAGTAGTCGTTTCGGACTTCCATGAGGTCGGTGTTCTGACAGAAGACGTTATCTACCATGTCACACCCGTCTCTCAGGATGGTCAGAGCATAAAAGTCGGACCCATTCACAAGGCTAATCTTAACATTGTAGGAGTCGCAGGCCGTATCTGAGGAGTCCGGGGCATCAAAGGTGAACCAGTCCTCATCCTCACCTGGCACCAGCCTGCCTGTGACGAACTGCTCCTTACCGCTGTCCGGGAAGCTACCGAGGCTCACCGCATTTGCGCAGTTGTTGCCGATGAGCTGCTTGTCCCACTGGTCGTTCTCGCATTCGCAGCCGTTTTCCCAGAGGTTGTCCAGGTTGTACCAGTGCTGATAGCAGCTTGCGAGGGTACATGCGCCGGCCTGGCAGATGGGGTAGGCGTTGTTGAGGGAACCGCAGAGTGCCGCCGGTGACCCCTCGTCAACGAGAGTGTTGCAATCGTCATCCAGACCATTGCACTGTTCCTTGCCCTCAGGATTTATTAACATATTGAGATCATCACAGTCGTTTGACCGGGTTGTAGAATATAGCCCAGACGCCTCGCAAAGGCATTTGCTGTTGTTGTCGACTCCGTAACCATCCAGGTCATTGTCATAGAAGAAAGCTTGACACCCTAGCGCATTCTCTTCGTCAATCTCTCCATTGCAATTGTCGTCAATTTCGTTGCATTTCTCCGTAGCAAAGTGACTCACTTCCGGGTCAAGGTCGTCACAGTCCTGCCCGTAAGGATCCCCGTCACCATCTTTGTCGTTGTCCAGGCAGTCCTTGGTTCCATCGTTGTCCGTGTCTGGGAACCCCTCGTCGATGGTGTCCGAGCAGTTGTTGTCGATGCCGTCACAGACCTCGGGGACCCCAGGGTTAATAATGAACGCGGTATCGTTGCAGTCTCCACCAAGGACCGTAGAGTAGAAGCCGCTGGGCTCACACATCTGCTTAAAGTTGCTGGTGATGCCGTACCCGTCGCCGTCACCATCGTAGTAGTACGGCAACGACCCGTCAGCTCCGTCCTCGTCGATTTGATTGTTGCAGTTGTTATCGAGGCCATCGCAGAACTCATTTACACCAGGATTCACCAGGAAAATAGTATCATTACAGTCCTGGCCCTGAACTGCCGTGTACTGCCCCGTGGGATCGCAGAGGCACTTGAAGTCAAAGGAGTTGCCCCAGCCGTCCTCATCCACGTCCTTGAAGAAGTTAAAACAACCAACGGCGCCCTCATCGTCGGTTACTCCGTTGCAGTCGTCGTCGAAGCCGTTGCAGACCTCAATGAGGTTCGGGTGCTGGTTCTTGTTAGAGTCGTTACAGTCGCCAGCAACGGTGGCTGTATAGCCCTGGCCACCCTGGCAGAGACACTGCCACTGATTTATGTTGCCATAACCGTCGCCATCGCCGTCATAATAAAATATGGTGCAACCAACGGCATTATTATCTATAATACCATCGCAATCATCATCCACGAAGTTGCAGACTTCCTGCCCTCCAGTCTTTATGTATTTGTCGTTGTCGTTGCAGTCGCCACCCTTCAAGGTAGAATAGACTCCAGATGGTCCACAAAGACATTCATAGAACATCGAGTCGCCCCATGTGTCTCCGTCAAAGTCTCTATAGTATATCAGGCAGCCCACTGCGTCCTTCTCGTCAATTTGATTGTTGCAGTTGTTGTCCTTGCCGTCGCACCGCTCCGAGATGCCCGGGGCGATCTCCCAATCCGCGTCGTCACAATCGCCGGTGACCTCAGCGGTGTAAACTCCGAAGGGCTCACAGAGGCACTTAGCGAATCCCTCAACGCCGAACCCATCCCCGTCATAATCCATGAAGTAGGTGTTGCAGCCGAGGCTATTCTCTCCGTCGGTAGAGTAGTTGCAGTCGTCGTCGACGCCGTTGCAGTACTCGGGAGCTCCTGGGTACACCTTGTTGTTCTCGTCGTTGCAATCGCCCGCCTGGGTGGCCGTGTAGAAGCCCTTGCCTCCGATACATGCGCAGCGGCTGTCGGACTGCAAGCCATAGGTGTCCTTGTCGAAGTCTTTGTAGTGGATTGTGCACCCTGCGGCGCCGAAATTGTCCACCACTCCGTCGCAGTCATCGTCCAGGAGGTTGCACGATTCGGCCTCCGATGGGTTGATGTCTGGGTTGCTGTCGTTGCAGTCACCGGGCGTCAAGGCCGTGTAGGGGTAGGTGCCGGTAAGGCCGCAGACACACATGGTAAGGCCGATGAAGCCGAAGCTGTCCTTGTCCGCGTCAACGTAGAAGACATTGCATCCCTGAGAATCAGGAGGGTCAATCTGACCATCGCAGTTGTTATCGATGCCATCGCATTTCTCCACTGCCCCAGGATGCACGGCAGCGTTGAGCGGCTGGCAGTCTAATTGGTCGGGGGTGCCGTCGTTGTCATCGTCTTCGTCGCAGGCGTCGCCCATGCCGTCGTCATCGAAGTCTGCCTGTGAGGGGTTGAACATCACCTGGCAGTTGTCATCGCAGCCCGCCACCTCGCCGGACTTGCATGGCTTGTCCGTGGGGTCGCCTGACAGATCTCCGTCGTCCAGAATCCCATCCCCATCGTCGTCGTCATCGCAGGCATCGCCTACTTTGTCATTGTCTGTGTCCTTCTGCAGAGGATTGAATACCGTCTTGCAGTTGTCCAGCGGGTCCGTGATGCCGTCGTTGTCGTCGTCGTTGTCGCAGGCATCACCTATCCCATCCATGTCGTTATCGGCCTGGGAGGGGTTCCAGTGGAGCGGGCAATTGTCATCACAGTTTGTCACAACCGGAGGCAGGCAGAGCATGTCACCTTCAGCGCCCGAGTTGTTGCCATCTTCGGGAATTCCGTCTCCGTCCTTGTCATCATCAACACAGTCTGCAATTCCGTCCCAGTCATAGTCCGGAAAACCGTCGTCAACGGTGCCGTTGCAGTCGTTGTCGAGACCGTCGCATATTTCGGCCTGGTTGTGGTCACCAAAGCACATGATATCCAAGCCGTCCTGGGTGCACACCCAAACGCCGTTCTTGCAGTAGTCCGCATCGGGGCCGTCGCAGGGCAGCCCCAACTGGGGCCAGGCCTCGTCAGCTGCGCCATCGCAATCGTCGTCCATTCCGTTGCAGGATTCGAACCGGGGCGTGTCTCCCACGCACTCGGCGTCAGCGCCGTCCTCACGGCACTTCAGCGTTCCAAAGGCGCACAGATCGTCATCGTCAGGGGAGTCACACAGATCCCCCAAGCCCAGGTATATCTCGTCAACAAGGTCGTTGCAGTTGTTGTCTTTGCCATCACAAAGCTCGTAGCCCGGGATGGGGGCCGGGCACTGCCAGCCGGCGATTCCCTGGCATACGTACTCGGAACTGCACGACCCATACTGGTTCTCATTGGTGCATGGCGTCGAGACCAAGCCCTCGTCGTGCTGGCCGTTGCAGTTGTTGTCCGTGCCGTCGCAAATCTCCTGGATTGGCTCCGCTGCCGTGCACTCTGTCCAACCGTCAGGACCGGAACAGGTCTCGGTGCCGAAACACTGACCGAATTCGTTCTTGATTGAACAGGCCCGCTCACTACCGTCAATGTTTCCAATACATATGCAGGAATCGGTCTTTGGCCAGCACTGAAGAGTGTCTTTCCCCTTATGATTTACGCTCTTGCACTCATAGTCCTCGGGGCAATCTGTATCAGTACTGCAACTAATGGAGCAGTAGGTCTTCCCTTTGTTGCCCACGGAAATGCAGTGATCATTAGGCCCACCACAGCCATCATCGTTGTTGCACGGAACACAGAGGTCGGCCTCTGGTGGAACGCATAAAAAGGTCAAATCTGAGCCCGCCTTGTTCTTGCACTTCCAGTCTCTTGGGCACTCGTCCTCGCACAAAATAGTGCATACCTGGCCAAATTCGAATGTGCTTAGACAGTATCCTGAATCACACTCTTCGCCAACGTTGCAGGGCCAGAGGAAGCCGCCCTCCTCGGGGGAGAACTCGAAGTTATCCGGCAGCTCCGGGATCTCAATTGTATCCGGCAAGCAGAGTTCGCAAGCATCCACCAGTTCAGCGCCTGCATCGACGTCAGGGAAGATGATGCTGTCGTTGGCCACAATCTCCGTGTCTCCGGCCGCCACGTCACTCTTGGTGGTCGCACCATTGCCCCCGCAACCCGCAGTGCTCATGCCAGTGGCCGTTAACATTAAGATCAGGAATCTTGTGTAACGCATCGTCTCCTCCACACTGCCCCACACGAACCGGCTCCATCGTGCACAAGCCAAGCACTATTGAACTCTCAACGGCAAACATGGCCGCACCGGAGGAGCGTTCAGGCAGGAGCGCACCGCCGATGGGCAGAGGTAAGTCTAATTGCCAATGTTGATGCCGTTTGAGAACTCAATCTGATAGTCATCGCACACAGCAGGCGAGCCCGGGTTGCGATATACCTTGACATAGACCCAGTTGGTCTGATCCACGCATCGGTGCGTCGAGTTGGTGGTGTCGTTGTTGTGCAGCCCGGATGGGTCTGGGTTCTCAGAGTTGTAGAGTTTGCAAGGGCACTCGCCGCCGCCATTGGTGCTTGGGGGTGACTCCTTGCTGTCCGAATGGAAGTCCGTGAAGAACTCGAAGAAATTCGTCCCGGTGCAGATATTCTTGTTGCCGGCGCAGCCACCCCAGAATACGTCGAACAGGTAGGCATTGTTCGGATTCTGAAGGAATCTAACCCTAACATGGAATCTATCGCAATTGTTGGTATCAGGGGAATCGACGGCCCTAAACTTGTACCAGTCGATGTCGCCCACGGGCACGATGCGGCCTGTGGCCATTGTCGACGTTCCGTTGTCCCCGAACTCGCCCACGGAGGTTGCGGTATCACAGCTCTGAGCCAGGACTTCGCCCTGGCCAAGCGTGCACTCGCAACCATCGGCGTAGCTGCCATTCAGGTCGAAGTAGCCAGAGGTACAGCTTGTCACGACGCAGCCTCCGTCCTGGCAAGCCACGGTGCCGTTAGCTACCACACCGCAGGAGGTCAGGGCCTCCTCTTCGTCAATGGAGCCGTCGCAGTCGTTGTCCTTGCCGTCGCACAGCTCTACCACCGTGGGGTGGATATCGTAGTCGGTGTCGTCGCAGTCGCCGCCCTTCTTGACCTTGTAGTCGCCAACGGGCTTGCAGAGGCACTTGTACTGGTCAGAGAGGCCGTATCCGTCCCCGTCCTGGTCCAGGTAGTAGGGTTGGCAGCCCACGGCGCCCTCTTCGTCGATGATGTTGTCGCAGTCGTTGTCGATTCCGTCGCATATTTCGTCACCGCCCGAAACGATGAGGGGGTTGGTGTCGTCACAATCGCCGCCCTTCTTGACCCACTGGTCGCCTTCTCGGCAGCGGCAGTCGGTCTTGGTAGAATCACCAACGCCGTCATTGTCACCGTCGAAGAACATAACTTCGCAGCCCGTGGCATAGCTCTCGTCCACTACCCCATCACAGTTATCGTCAATGAAGTTACATACTTCTGGCTTGCTTGGATTAACGCTGATTGATGAATCGTCACAATCACCACCGAGGGTGACGTGCTTGGGGGAGGGCTTCTGGCACAGGCACTCGCCGATACCAATTCCGTATCCATCGCCATCGTTGTCCAGGAAGTAGCTGATGCACTGGGCAGAGTCAGGGGGGTCTACCACGCCATCGCAGTTGTCGTCCAGGCCGTTGCATGCTTCTGCTTTCGGTGCCGCAGCCGAGCACTCGGTGAGCCCCTCGGATGTGCACATACGCTCGCCCTCACAGGTGCCGAAGCCGTTCGACTTGGAGCAGGTGGTCTTGGCAGACGCCTGTATCATGGCAGGGGTGCAGGAGCACTGACCGCCCTTGGGTATACACTGGCGGACCAGCCCAAGGTTGGGCAGTGTTATCTCGGCGCAGACGTAGTTGTTCTGGCACTCGCCATCCTCTGAGCAATCCACGCCGCAGAACGAACCGTCGTCGCCGTGGGGCACACAAAGGTCTCCGCTGATTACATAAGGAGAACTGCATTCGTCATGGGAGACGCACGGACGGCAGATGTAGATACCCTGCGGGACGCACAGGTAGACGGGATCCGAACCACTGGACTTGTCCTGCTCACAGGACCATCCGTCGGGGCAATCCTCGATGCAGCTGCGCGTGCAGACCTTCCCGTACTGGGAGTCGACGCAGTAACCGCTCAGGCAGTCCTTGTTGTTTTTGCAGGGGCATAGGAACTCTCCTGGTCCGCTGCACATCGGGATGGTCGTGTCCGTCCCCACGTCCTCTAAATCGCCGTCTCCCGAGATTTCGTCAGGGATGTCCACGAGTGATACTTCATCTGGAGTCTTGTCATCAGTCACATCGGGGTCCGCAATCTCTGCCTGGTTGTCCACTGGCGCAGAGTCTTCTATCCCTGTGTCTGCTGGCTCGTTCGTGTCTTTGCTGACCGAGACGGAGCCACCGCCGCAAGCGGAGACAAGGACCACCAGCACGATGCCTAGTATCATGCGATACGGCGTCGACGCACCTGCAACTCTCATTGGAACCTCCCCGGAGGATACGAGTCACCCCTGACTCCGGCGCAGTATACCCGCCACTTCACAAGTGGTCAACGGATTCAGCCGGTTTTGACCCAGCGCTGGCCCGTCCCGTGTTCCAACCCGTTGCGCCTGTGCCGCGCTGCCCTCGCAGGGGCAGTTGAATTGGCCAATCATAGGCCCGATTCGCACGCTCCCCACAGACCAGCGCCCCGCTTTCGCGCCGACTCCTCGGCCTCCTCGAGCATGGTCTCATAGAGAGTGTTGGGTTGAATCATCATGACCTTCCCGTATCCTCTGAAGAGCAGTTCCTGGCTCACCATGCGGCGGCCGCTTCCAGAACCGATCCAGACGTACGCAAGGGTGCGACCGTACCGATCAAGCCTGTTCTCATCGTACTCGAGAAAAACAAGCTGGCCCTCTACCAGTTGTCTGTTAAAAACTGACGCCTCAGGGCCATAACAATCGTCATCCCCGCGCCCATGAGCAATTTCCGGTGTGTCAACGCCAATATATCTCACGGTTCGTCCATCACTGAGTTTTACTGTATCACCATCTACGACATAGTCGACCCGCACTTCTTCAAGTCCGTTAGCGCCTATATCTCCGGCACCTTCCTGGTCACAACCGGCTATCATCAGCGAGAGGACCAGGAACAAGCAGGCGGTCAGGAGTGGACCTGCTTCAACAACTCTGTTGGACCTGCCAGGCAGCAGCATGGTCATAGGCCCGGGCATGGGGGATTGGCCTCACCGGGGGTGCCCACCGATCCAGTACCAAAGGTCTGCCCTGCAGGCGTTGAGCACCAGTTGCCCGGGATGTCGTTTTCCGCAGCCGAAAGACGCGTCGGGTCAAGCGACCATGAGACTCCGTCAGAGACAGGCCCGAACGTGGGGACCTCATCAACTACGAGACCGTCATAAGAGAGCCCAAGGTATCCATCGTTGTTGAGCGTAAGACTGTCATACTTGATGCAGTTAGAGATTCCGCCGTTAGATAGAGGGTCAATATTGCGACAGAGCACATAGTATTGCCCGCCTACCATCTCTATGCAAACAGAGGATGTGAAGGTGAATGTGGGATCGGAGCTCATTGTCTTGACAAGGCCGAAACCTTGCAGATGGTATGTTGTGATACCAGCAGGCACATATACTTCGATCCACTCCTTATTCGCATCCTCGCTGCCTGGAGTGTTTGCGAAGATCTCCGTGATCACCAGGGCGCCAGCGGGGGGCGAAATGGCAGGTCCGGAGGTTCCTCCAGCGTTGGTGCAGATGGTGGCGCTGCATGAGAAGTTGGGTGTACCCGGGGTCCCCTTGTCGCCCGCCTGGTTGTAGCTGGCCTGGCCGTTGCACCAGGCCCCGGCGTCGTCGTTGTCCGTGGGAGAGATCTTTGAGGAGTCCAGTTGAATGGATGTCCCACTCTTGGGAGCGGGGAGCGTCACCTCATCGAGGAGAACTCCATTGGCAGAGATGGAGTAGACGGCCGAGGAGTTGGGGAGGGACCACTTAGGGAGGGCCACTGTTACGTTCGCCATGCCCCCGTTGAGCTCCGCATCGCTACTGCCTGCAACGAGCACCGGTCCCACAGAGATGGGGGTGCAACTGGAGAGACCGCTGCCCAGATTGCCCACGACCTTCCCGTTGATGGAGAGCTCAATTCCGTTGAGGTCCTTTCCTGCGGCGTCCGCGGAGAAGACTATCTCCAACCACTCTGCCTCGGATTTGTCGTTGCCAGCGGGGTCAGCGAAGACCTCGGCTATGGTGGCCGTGCCCGGAGCAGGGAAGGAGACCTGCCTGGATACCCCGTTGTCGAGACAAAAGAGGGCCCCGCATGGCGTGTTGGGCTCACCAGGGGTGCCGTAAGCCGTCTTGTCGCCGAACACGAGTGGTGATGTGGCATCGCACCAGGAGCCCGTGGATGAATCCCTGGCCAGCGCCACGCCATCCTTATCGGCGGCGTAGGTGAGTTCATCGATAATGGCGTTCTTGTGCTTAATGAGAAGAGAGTCTGAATTGTTGAGTGTTAGTGAAGAGTATATATAATCAATCTTGTCAGAGGGGATGCCGTTCTCGGCTGTCTCGGCCGAACGGGCCAGCAGGATGATGTCGCCGGGGGCGAAGCGGAGACAGCGTGCGTCGGGAGCAGTGACTATGTGTGACGCCTTAGCTCCATCGGCCTTCCAGAGTTCGAGGCCGTTGATGTCAACCTCCCGAGTGCCTTCGACCACGAGTTCTATCCACTCAGCGTCGGCCTGCTCACTGCCTGGCGTGTTTGCAAGCAGCTCGTTGAACCGAATTTCGCCTGCGGCCGGCGCAAGGGCCTCCACGGCCACGCCTTCCAGCATGCATGAGACCTGGGTGCAGGAGTAGTTGGGCTCTCCGGGGGAGCCCATGCCCCCCTTGGTGCCAAAGGGGACCGATGATTCGCACCAAGAGCCATCATCGCTGTCGTACTGGAGCGACTTGCCCACGGGAGCGCTCTCCCAAGATGCTTCGGTGAGGAGTGTCTGTCCCAAGAAGAGGCCGAGGTAGCCTGCACTGTTTTTTAGGGTGATCTTCGACCCGTAGACATAGTCGGGAGTGACTCCGCCGTTGGCTTCCAGATCCGCCGAGCGTCCGAAGACGAACCATTGCGATGGCAGTGCAGCGAGGCAGTAGTTGTCCGGAATGGTCAGCACAGGCTCGGCACCCTTGGTCGTGGATATGCTCACCCCCGCCAGGCTTATGGCCGCATCGGTGGCAAGCACCCTCACTTCGAACCACTCCTGCACGCCATCCTCGCCCGGGGGGTCGGCCAGGATCTCCGAAATCACAAGGTCACCTGCCTTTGGAGCACGAAGTGTCACTCCTTCCGGGGGTAGACAACTACATGCAGCGTTGGCCCGTCCTGGCGAACCGGAGTTTCCGTCAGCGTCATAGGAGGCCTCCAGCGTCTGGCCCCAGTTCTCAGCCTGGTCGTTGCACTGGAACGTGAGGCACTCCCCACACAGAGCCATGGACTTGCCCTCACCCGGGGCCTTACCGACGGAGCCCTCAAGTTCGCCGTATTTAACTACGTCCAGGTCCTGCGCAGCGAATTGCAGCGAGACCGTGCCTGACGTGTTAGGCATGGTGAGAGGTTTGGAGAAGACGAAGGAGGGCAGTCCAGGGTCACCGTCAGCCAGGAGCAGGTACTCACCCGGCTGTATCAGAATATCCTCGCTGGATGATATGTAAAAATTCTTTGTTGTCTTGGCAGCAGATACCTGGATTCGCATCCCATTGAGGCACTGAGGAATAGAAGATGCGTTATAAATCTCCACCCACTCACGGCCATCGTCAGTGCCCGTGGGGTTGGGAAGGAACTCGGTAATTACGAGATCGCCGGGGAGAGCACTAGGGGAGCACGCACCGGCCTCGCCCGAGGCATCATCACCACCACAACCGGCAATCGCTGCAACCATAAGGAGCACTAAGAATCGTTTCATGAACGCTACCTCGACAGTTATCCCCTTGCTGGGGGGAGAAGGCTAGCAGAGCCTCGGAGCATTATCAACCGGAGTCGAATGTCCGTCCCATCAGCGGGTCGATGTTTGGGTCAACGGAGGTTGACCAGCGTGTACAGGTGCATCAACTCCTCTCGGCTGAGTTGACGCCACATTCCTCTGGGCAGATCGCTTAGGGCAATCTCCGCGAATCTGATTCGCTCCAGCCGAAACACTCGGTGTCCCACGGCCTCCACGAGCCTCTTCACCTCTCGATTGCGGCCCTCGGTCAAGGTTACTTCGACGATGGAGGCCGTTTCAGTCTGGCGCTTTCGAACAGCCCGTCTTGCGGTGAGGCGCTCGCCCTCCAGTTCGACGCCGCGCTCCATCTTCTTCAGTGCATCGTCGCTTATGCGCCCCTCGACATGCGCGGTGTAAACCCTGCGGATTCCGAACTCGGGCAGAGTGAGCCTGCGTCCCAACTCTCCGTCTGATGTCAGCAGGAGCAGCCCGGTGGTGTCGAAGTCAAGCCTCCCCACGTAGTTGAGGTGCGCAACCTCTTTAGGCAGGAATTCGAATACGGTTGGTCTGCCCCTGGGGTCACTTCGAGAGCAGAGGCAGTTGGCTGGCTTGTGGAACGCAATGGTCTGGAAAGCCATGGGCTTCAGCTCTTTGCCATCGAGGGAGACGCTGTCCTGTTCCGGGTCAACCATGAACCCCTGCCTCTCCACTACCAGGCCGTTGACCTTCAGGCGTCCTTGCGCGATGAGCGCTTCGGCTTCCCTCCTGGATGATACTCCACACGCCGCCACATACTTCTGCAGGCGCATCATCTTTGAACCAGCCCCGCTTTTATCGTTGCTGCCTTCTTGGGCCATGTAAGCTCCACCTGTGCTTTATGGAAATTGAAAGAGGGAGAAAGTGGCCCAGAGCAGCCATTTGACTATTGGACCAAGCACGAACTGAAAGACACCAAGCCCCAATAGCGCAACTAAAATAACCATGGATACTAGCATGTTTCGTTCCAGCCATTCAAGATAGGGGTACGCGCTTCTGGGCAGGATGCCAAACAGGATCTTGCTTCCATCTAGTGGAGGCAGGGGTATCATATTGAAAACTGCGAGAATAAAATTGATAAGTATGAGGGTGTTCAGGATCTCAGGCACACCGGGCAGATCAATATCGAAGGCGATAACCGTGCGCAATAATGCAGCGGCAACCAGGGCGAAGAGGATGTTGCTTGCTGGACCGGCAAGGGCCGTAACGGCCATGCCGGCGCGCATGGATATTCGCTTCCCTGAAAACCTGCGCTCGAATCGCAGTGGGTTCACCGGGACCGGGCGCGCCCAGCCGAAGAAACCGCCCCCGGAGAGGACGCCCATGGCTGGCAGAAGCAGGGTCCCAACCGGGTCAATATGTGGCAAGGGGTTAAGAGTGAGCCTTCCAAGGCGAGTGGCGGTATCGTCCCCGAGCCAGAGAGCGATGCGGGCGTGCGAGTACTCATGCACCGCCAGGCTTAGAATCATTGGAACAAGAATCATTACCAGGTCGCGGACTGTTTCCATAACTCCCTCTCCGGGCGGCAACTTAGCATCTATGGGGCGTTTGAGCAAGGGCCGGCAATGCAAAGGCGGAGTACCGCGGTGGTGGCGATACCATGGTCGAAAAGGACGGAGCTCTTGCGGCGCCTGCAGATCTGGGCAAGGTTCCGATGCTTTTCCCGAAGGTCGTCAAGAGCTCCCGCCGCGCGTACGGACCGGTGGCCTTGTTGCCTGGGTCCGCTCGTCGAGGCATCGTCCTTGTGCTCCAGGCGTCTTTTGTCGACCTGTTACGGCGGTGTCCACTGGACGTTCGGCAGCACCTCGGCTTGATTCCTGGCAGCGTGACCTGCTTTCTAAGGGGCGGCAGGCTTGCCAAAACCCTAGGGCAGGGGGTATTATGCCACCCCTCCGGCGGGCCCGGAGGTCACGGTTTGACGGGGGACTCTATGGACAGGACCTTGTGGCTTGTAGCGGCCTCATTGTTGATTGTTGGGTGCAGCGAAATGGAACCGGTGGAGTTGGAGTCGGCTTCCCTTCCAATCATCGGCGGAACGGTGGAGACTGGCTACCCTGCCGTTGGAATGGTCTTCTCGCAGGGGGGCGAACTCTGCACGGGAACCCTGATTACCTCCCGAATGGTTATCACAGCGGGTCATTGCGCCAGCCCCAGCAATCCGCCCAAGTGGTTTGCCACGGGGCCCTCCATTAACACGGCAACGGCAACCTACGACGTTTCCAAGTCCATAAGGCACCCTAGCTACGGCGAGTCCGGGAGTGGTGTTCAGAACGACATTGCCTTGCTGGTGTTGGCTCAGAATGCTGCGGCGACGCCCATGAAGTACCGTACGGAATCCATTTCGACCTTCAAGGGCAAGAACGTGACCTTCGTTGGGTATGGCATAAGTCAGGTGAATAATGATTATTCATCTGGAACCAAAATGAAGGTAACGGTGACAATCGATTCAATTGAGAGTAAGGGTTTCTGGAATTACACTTCGAGCTATAATCCAAAGAACACATGCCAGGGTGACTCCGGAGGGCCGGGATTTGTGACCACGGACGGTGTTCAGGAGGTGGTGGGGCTGGTCTCTTACGGTGATGAGAACTGCACCCAGAACGGCTACAACACCAGGGTGGACGCCTACGCTGCCTGGATCGCACAGGTTGTGCAGCAGAATGACCCCGGTGCTGTCCTGCCGGCGTGCGGCAACGGAACGTGCGACTCGGGGGAGACGTCGGCCACCTGCCCTGCAGATTGTGGAGGCGGCGCCACCATCTGGACCCCTTGCGCCTCGTCGTCGGAGTGCACGTCTGGCCTCTGCCTGCAGGTGCAGTCTGGGAGCTTCTGTTCGCAGTATTGCGCCGAGCCAGAGTCGGGCTCCGGTTGCCCTCCAAGTTATCTGTGTGTGGCATTACAGAGCCCACCGGCCAATGGCGATGGGGCATGTGTCTTTACCGGGACAGGATCCCAGTGTGGCAATGGAAAATGTGAGACAGGTGAGAACTATGACGTTTGTGCCGCAGACTGTATTGTCAGTGGCTGTGGTGTAATAGAAGACATAGGTTGTTGTGATCAGAACACATTGGTTTGGTGCGAAGGAGGAAAACTTCTCAAGATCAACTGCTCAGACACCAAATGTGGCTGGGATGCAACAAATGGTTATTACAACTGCTCCACGGCCGGTGGTCAGGATCCTAGTGGAAGCAATCCCAGGAGCTGTCTGGACGTGATAACGGCGCCTGTGTGTGGCGACGGCAAATGCGAGAGCGGGGAGACGTCAAGCAGTTGTCCCTCAGACTGCAAGCCTGATGCTGTGTGTGGGAATGGAACATGTGAGGCTGGGGAAAGCAGCTCGAGCTGCCCGGCGGATTGTGGCTCGGCCGCGGTATGCGGCAATGGGTCTTGTGAGAGCGGTGAGACGCAGAGCAACTGTCCTGCAGACTGCAAGGCGGCGTCGGCGTGCGGAAACGGCGTTTGTGAGACAGGTGAGACTCTTGTGACCTGTCCTTCCGATTGCAGCACAGCGCCCTCCTGCGGGGACGGGATATGCAACGGCGGCGAGAACTTCGACGCTTGTGCGGCGGACTGTGCAGTTCAGGGCTGCGGGGACTACTCGGCTGCGGGGTGTTGCGACGGTACAGTCGTAAAATGGTGTGATGCGGACATTTTAAAAATGATAGATTGTGGCAGTCGCAAATGTGGATGGAATATGGAAAGTAAGTACTATGACTGCGATCCCACGGCCGTAGAAGATACATCGGGTCTTAACCCCAGGGAGTGCTCCAAGATGGGGGCGCCGTTGTGCGGGGACGGGAAGTGTGAAGGGGATGAGGCCGGGTCTTGTCCCGCCGATTGCGGGCCTTCAGTTGCAGTGTGCGGGGATGGTGTCTGCTCTGGCGCTGAGGACAAAGAGAAGTGCCCTGCGGATTGTGCCGCTTCTTGCGGCGATGGGGTGTGCAGCGAGGCAGAGAAGCAGGCGGGAGGATGTTCCTCCGATTGTGGGGGTCAGGGCGGATGTGGGGATGGGGTTTGTGGTGATGAGGAGTGGTGCGGCTCGTGTTCGCAGGATTGTGGCCCCTGCGTCAACAGCAGCGGCTGCTCAGCAGGACTGGTGGTGGGAGTTGGGGCCGCTGGCAAAGGTTCCATGGTTCTGATGTTGGCCGGCTTGCTGATTCTAGCCTTAGGTCGCACGATGCGGAGAAAGCATGAGTAGCCGTTGTACCGGTTCCAAGCGGACCCAGTTCTTGCATGGCATGGTGGCCATTGTGGCCTTAGGGTTGCTTGGCGGGTGCCAGAAGCAGGAGGTCCGGACCCTCTCTGAGTTTGTGCAAGCCAGGGATGTCACCGAGGAGACCAAGCCTTCGGCCGTTGAGAGCGGTGTGCTGGCCCGAATAGGATCTGGGGACGTTGAGCGTCTGCGTTCGCTCGTGCTGCCTGTCCTGCTGGTTCTGGCGCCCGAGGCAGCGAGGTCGTTGGCGTCGTCCAAGGCGCTGGAGAATCTTCGCACCTTCTCTCTGGTTGTCCGTGAGATGGCTTTCGGGCTCGACCCCAAGGAGAACCGCGCTCGCGTCAACCAGATGGCCCTGGTCATTCACGCAACAACTGCTAAGGATGCCAAGGCCTTCGAAGAGCAACTTCGAAGCTGGTTCGACGGGCTGTCGTTGTTTGCCCACGTTCCAACCTGGACGTGCAATACGGATGAAGCGAAGCTCACATGCATGGTGAGCGTTGGCGAGGCCAACGTTGGCCCAATGGGCATCAGCAGCGACAGAGACGGTAGATTGCCCGAGCAGGGTGTTGTGCTCAGCCTGGTCGTAAGCGTTCCTGGTCTTGTGAGGAAGCTCGAAGGGTGGTTGGGTGCCATTGCCCTGTGGGCTGTCCTGCCAGAGGCGATTCTGGGTTTGTCCAGCATCGAGTTTACATGGTTTTCTCAGGGGGACAGGCTTGAGCTGGCACTCGCCGGGCAGAATGACGGGGTGCTGGCCGCCGTTAGGGCCTCTCTCGCCGAGAAGGGGCGCAAAGTGATGCTTCCAGAGTCTCCGGCCATGGTGGGCATGTTGCAGGTCTCGAGACTTAGGGAGAACACTGAATCTATTCGCAGCGAGTGGACGACAAAGCCCGCTTTTCCGGACTGGGCGAACCCGGCCAGTGTGCTTGACCACTCCCCGTTCCACCGTCTGATGGAACTGGCAAGTGGCAACGTCGGCTTCTTCCTTCCTGGAACGCTTAACATCGCAGACCCGCTGGGCAGCCTTGTGTTTTTTTTCCAGCCCACGGATCCAACGGCCCTTGAGCTACGCCTCTATCAGATGTTTCCGGCGCGGAGCCACGAGCATGTGCCCACGAGGACCAGGACCGGACAATATGTCATGCGTATATACATGAAGGGTAAGAAAAAAGTAGAGAGAATTAACTGGTATGACAAGGGCGGTACATGGTATTTCAGTAACAGACACGAGGCTCTGACGGCCCTGGACCAGTTGCTTACCAAGCCTGGAAGCGAAGAGGTTGGCGGGAAGGGGTACGAGATTGAGCCTGGGGCTTTTCTCAGGGCGGAAGTGTCGCCACGTGAGCTCATCCAGGCACTTGAGCTCAAGAGTCGGGACATTGGCACCGGCATGGTAATGACTACTTTGAAGAGCGCTGCGGCCAAGTGGGAACACCGAGTGGTGGTGGATGGCTTGGCCAGTTCGGATGAGTCCCAGACCCGTGTTGTAATTCGGGCCACTGGCTTGACATCGTGGTTGCTGCAGGCTCTAAAAGACTTCGAGCCGCTTCTGAATTTTGCCACCAAGTAGGAAAAGGACTGGTCATGGAGAGAGCCTTTGGCGGCTGCGGGGTGGGGGAACCGCAGGAGATAGAGTTGTACTGTGCTGCGCAGCGCTACGTCGATGAGGAGATCGTACGTCTGACTCCCCGGCGAAGAAGTCCCGAGGGCAAGGTCTCCACGGTGCTTGAGTTCAATGGCATGCTGGGCGATCCCCAGAGATCTTTCCGCTCCATTCAGGTGGCCGGCACGTCCGGCAAGGGCAGTACAAGCTACTATCTGGCCAATCTGCTTCACAGCCATGGGTATAGAACCGGGCTTCATGTCTCTCCATATCTGCAGGTTGCCACGGAGAAGAGTTGGATAGCCGGAGAGTATGCTTCTGGACGGGAGTTTGCCTGGGCCGCTGATGAGGTGAGGTCCACAGCGGAGCATTTTCGACAGGACGAGGAGTGTCCGGCGTCGGTCCATGGAATGGCATCCCTGGGGGTCACCTACGAGCTGTTTAGAAAAGCGGGCGTGGAGTGGGGAGTTATGGAGACCGGGCTTGGAGGGAGATTCGACCTTGTCCAGGGGCTGGACCGGTGGGTCAGTGTCATAACGGACATCGGCTATGACCACACTGAGTCCTTGGGGAGCACGCTTCGTGACATAGCGAGCCACAAAGCGGGCATCATGCGTGGTGCCAGGGTCTGTGTGGCCGTATACAACCCCGAGATCTGGGATGTCTTTCGCACGGAGGCTCTTGAGTGCGGATGCCAACTGGTTCCTGTCTCTGTGGGAATTCCTGTGCCGGATGGGGCGGCGGTGGGGGGTGGGATCTCTCTTCCTGCTTCCTGGAGCGTTCCAGGGTTTCACGAGTTGCATGGGCTGCGAAGCGCAGGGGCCTGGGGCGAAGGGGTATCTCTTGTGGGCTTTCAGGCAAGAAACATGGAGGTAGCGTTGCGAGCGTTCCGGGTTGCTGGGTTGCTTGCTGGGTTTGATTCCCAACCTGCGCCTTGCGTAGAGGCATTGGTTCAGTCTCGGTTTCCCGGAAGGATGGAGCACCTGCGCGTTGGTGGGCTAACCGTGCTGCTGGATGCGGCCCACAACGAGCAGAAGATGAGGGGGCTTGGCGAAGCGCTGGGCTCCATGCGTGGTGAGGAGTGGGTCATGGTTCTTGGGGCAAGTGGGACAAGAGATGTGGCCGACATGCTCTCATCTCTTGGTGCCAAGCCATCCGTCGCTGTGTTGTCGAAGCCCAGGCTATACTCCAAGAAGACGGCGGAGCCTTGGGATGTGGCCCGGGAGTTGGCGCCGCAGGTGGGCCGGATAGTTGTTGAGGAGCAGCCCGAGGCTGCTATGGAGGCCGCCATCGACCTCGCCAATCGCTTCGGAATCGGGCGTGTTCTAGTTACGGGCTCTCTCTACCTTGTGGGGCAGTGCCGTAACTACTTCTATCCGTGGCGAGATGTGCTTCTGGCTCGAAACTCTTTCCCAGCGGTGGGTCCAACGGCGTAGGAGTTGTATTCATGGGCAGGTCAGGCGAGGGAACAGGCCTGGGCGTGGGCAAAGCGGAGCTTCTTCTTCCTGCGGGCACTCCTGACAAGCTGAAGACGGCCTTTCACTTCGGCGCCGATGCCGTCTATCTCGGTATGAAAGAGCTGAGCCTGCGCTCCTACGCCGGCAATTTCTCGCTGGAGGAGTTGGAGTGGGCCACGGGGTATGCGCACGAGCGAGGCAAGCGAATTGTGGTGGCTGTAAACGTCCTTGCAATGGAGCACGAGCTTGCTGCGGTCCGGAGGGCCGCCAGGGTGCTCGGCGAGTTGGGCCCCGATGCCGTGGTAATCTCGGATCCCGGGGTCATGCAGATCTTTCAGAGCGAGGCACCGGGGCTGGCGCTCCACCTGAGCACTCAACAGAGTGTGACCAACAGTGCTGCAGCAGCGTTCTGGCGTGCCCGGGGCATCAAGAGGATTATCCTCGCCCGGGAACTCTCCCTGGCCCAGATTTCCGAAGTTACCGCCAACGGGGGGGCAGAAACCGAGGTCTTTGTGCACGGAGCCCAGTGCATCGCCTTCTCGGGAAGGTGCTTTCTCAGCCTGCACTGGGCCGGCGAGAACCGGGACCCCAGGAAGGGTTCCTGCGCTCAGGCGTGCAGGTGGCCCTATGGGGTTGCCCTGGAGGATCGCCGCCGGCCGGGGCAGTGGAATCCTCTTGAGGAGGATGAGCGGGGCACATACTTCTTCGATGCCAAGGATCTGTGCGCACTCCCCCTGTTGGACCGATTATTGGAAACGGGGGTTTCGGCGCTGAAGGTGGAGGGGAGGACTCGCTCCGAACTATACGTGGGGGTTGTTGCAGATGTGTACCGGAGCGCCTTGACTCTCCTTGCCGAATCTGGGGCCCAGGGGCTCAAAGAGAGTCTGGGCGGGCTCATGGGTGAGTTGCAGAAGCTTACGAACCGGGGGTTTTCCGACCACTTCCTTGGTGGAACTCAGGATTCGGAGGGGACGTACAACAGGCTCGGTTCGCCACTGGATAATCGCAACGATTACTTGGGAAGGGTCCAGGAAGCGCGTGATGGCATGGTGGTCCTTCAGTTGAAGAATGCGTTGCGTTTGGGTGATCGAATAGAGTTCTGCATGCCCGGCATGGTTCGAAGGGCCCACACGGTGGACTTGCTGCTGGATCATGACACCGAAGCCAGGCTTGATCTGGGCCGAAGTGGGCGCACCGTCATGCTGCTCTGCGGGCCGGGCATAGATGCTGGAGCCCTGGTGCGGCTCACGAGAACCACGCCCGCTGCCTATGCTGAGTGAACGGCCGTACCGGCAATAGCTGGACCTCCGGGCCGCTGTTGCAGCCCGGAGGCGAAATCGGGGCGATGATGAGAGGATAAAGGGGCAGGTCTTGGGAGCGGGCTTGAGTTCCCGCTCCGCCAAAGCAACTATGAGACCTTAATCGTCATGGGCTTGCTTTCTTCCCGCTTTCCGATGGTGACCATGAGAATTCCATTGTCGAATTTGGCCCCGATGCTCTTGGGGTCGTAGACCTCGCCGATGCGGAAGGAGCGTGTGAACTCACCGACCCAGCGCTCTCGGCCCAGCCAGTTCGCCGTCTCATGAACGCTCTTGCGCTGCCCGGAGACAGACAGAACACCGTCGTGGAACTCGACCTTGATGGCATCCTTGTCGACGCCTGGGACGTCGAAGTGAAGATGCAGGATGGCATCCTCTTCGAAGATGTCCACAGCCGGTGCCCAGCAACGCCTGCCGTCGTCGGCCAGGCGCATAGGCGAAAAAAGGTCCTCTCCGAATACGTCTCTCATGATAGAAGGCAGATTCCTCCCGTACATGATACACCTCCATAAATGGATATTTTGACTGGTTGTGCCTACCACCTGAGCGGTGGAAGTCTCTCAAGCACGGTCACAAAGTAATGGAGCTGAGCCTGTTGTCAAGCGCTACGGGGCAGGAATCTGGACTGGGGCCTCTTTCTTGAAGTCTGGAAGCTTCTTGAGCAGCTCCTTGACCTTCTGTTTGGGCACCAGCAGAATCTTGCCTTGCAGGTGCTCCTCGGTTGTGGAGGCGTAGTGGTCATCCTTTCGGACCTCCTCGCTCACTGTCAACACGTGGGAAGAGCCATCTTTGAGCCGCACGGTTATTATGACGGAGCCTCTGGTCAGTCCCACCTCTTCCGGGGTCTTGTCTGCAACCACCTCTGAGACTTCGAGGGTAGCCAGTGTCGACAGGGTGGCTCCCAAGTCAACCTGCTCGATCCTCTCGGGCTCCAGGAGGCTCCATTTCCCCGACTCCTCCTTAACGACCAGTTTTTGATCCGGATGCTCCAGCGTTATTTCCGCAATCATATCCTGCTCAATTCTGAAGACACGCTTGTCTCTCAAGTCGTCCAGATCCTTCGATATGTTCTTAATAACATACTTCATCGCTGCCATTACTTCATCGCTTCCATCTAACTTGACGTACAGCTTCTCAACAGAACGCTGGTCCTTGAACTCCTTTCCAATATGGAGGACCACGTTCTGTCCCGACTTGAGTGTGACCTTGATCTGCCTGTGCTCTTCTGAAAACCCCGTTGTCTCGGGGCCCGGGTCGTTGCTGAGGTAGTCGGCCACAGCCAGTCCCGTGAAGAGTTCCAGGAAGCTGGTTACCCGGGGTGAGTAGGCCGTTTCCCCTGCCGGTTCTTCGAACATCCAGCCCTTTTCAGCCCTTGAAAGACGCAGCTTGGGCTTACCCGGGTCCATAATCTCAACCTTAGCTATGTCCGCTTCCTTGAAAGAAAAGATCTTCTTTATTCTTAACTCGTTAAAGCCCTTTATAAGATTCTCGGCAGACGTTGTTGATATCAGCATAAACTCTTCTCTATCGGCAACTTTTGCATAAACACCGCCCTTGCGTCCAGCTCCAATAGAGAGCGTGGTCACCGCCTCCTCCCCACTCTTGGGCTTGACGGTAACAGAGAGCTTGTAGGGACGTTCTAACGCGCTGGCATCTGCACCGGGCAGTTTGGGCAGGAACTCTGTTGCCCGAAGCAGCGCCAGGTCACCGGCAAGGCGGTCGAGCCCTTCCAGTTTCTCATTTACTGGTTCGGTTACTTTCCAAGTAGTGGGGGCAGGCATACCCGGCTTGGGCTCTTTGCCCGTCTCGAGGTTCGCAACAATGCGTTGGAACCGTCCCGGCCGGGGATCCTCGATTTCGACACGCACAATCTCTTCCTTGCTGAAGGAGAAGACTTTCTTGTCCCTGAGCTGCTCGACGGTGACGTCGAAGGGGGAGCGCAGGTCTGAACCCTTCATCCTGAAGACCGTATCTCCTTCGGGCAGCATCACCAGGGTATCAGCCTCTTGTGAGGCTGATACATCTCCATCAACGAGACCGACGAAGAGGTCATGCAAGAGCTCGTCATCTTTGTAGAGGGTCACTCTTATTCGTTTGCCTTCGTCAAGACCGTACTTGTCGAATTTTCCATCAATCTTGGCCGAATAAGAGGAGCTGACCTCAGCCGAGAATGCCGACAACATAGCCCTCACCCTTGTGGAATCGGCCAACGCTGTCACTGGTTGGGTGATGGTCCAAGACTCCAGCTTGCCTTTGCTGAGCGAATACGATGAATTGGGGCCTGCAACCTCGATGCGGTTTACCGGCCCAACGGGATCCCTCGTGGGCTTCCTCTTCTCTTGCAGACCCAGTGCATCCTCCGGTTGGGGCGCATCGGAGATCAGGGCAGGGAGCACCAGCTGTTCCATCTCCTCAGGCGGAGGTGAGCGGAGCACAAAGGCGGCTGCGATGCCCAACGCAACGGCAACGGAAAGGGCAGCAATAGTTGTTTTGTTCATGTCAGGATTCCTCCAGGTGAACGTGGATTATCGTAAATGATTGCTGACTTACAGCCTTACATTACTTCTGTGCTGCCGTCATGGCGACCATTCGAGCTGCGGTCTTCCGGCGGAGCTGCTTTCGAAGGGCCCAATAGAGCCAACCGAAAGCCAGGAACAGAAGTGGTACTGCGCCAATAGCGGAGAGCTCCACGGCGGTTTGCGAAGACTCCTCCATGGGGTCCAGTGGTCTGAAAGTAATGCTCTTCGCTCGAATCTGCGCCAGGGCTGTGTGCTGGGCCGCCCAGTCCAGGAAGTTGAAGAGAGCCGGGAAGGTCTCGGGGTAGACCTTGGAGAGTTGTCGCAGCCCCGTTACGAAGTTGGCGAAGCGTCCCACGAGGGTGTGTACCTCGCCCTGCTGCAGTGTGGCCATAGTCACGCCGTCAAAGAACGATTCCATGGATATGGAGGGAAGGCCCAAGGTGCTTCCGACAACCAGAATCCTGCCGCTTCCCGACTCCAAACGCTGGGGCGGCGGCGCCTTTGCTGCCTGGTCATTGCTACCGGGAGCCAGCGGAACCGGCTTGTCCTTGAAGGCACTTACGAAGGAGCCTTCGGCCAGGAGAGCCAGCGTGTGGGGTCCGTTGGGGGTCATGGAGGCCAGTTGTTCCTTGAGTTCCGGGGGCATTACCTTGAGACCGGCGGAGGGTGCGGGCTGAACTGCTTCGCCTTCACTCTCGCTATCGGTGTCGCCCTCATTCTCCATTGTGGCCCCGGTGCCAAGGTCAGGATTAGCGAAGGCCACGGAGTCTTCCGAAGAGCGGACCAGCGGTGTCACCGTGATGGTCTGTCCGGGCTTCTCTTCCGTGGAGATTGAGGATGCGTAGGGCATGGTCAGCTTGTGAAGCCCCGAGACAGCAACATTCGCCCTGTCGAAGTCGGTGGCAACCGGCAGAAGGGCGTATGGCAGGGGGGCCATGCCGCTTACCTGTCGTCCGTCGGTCATCCTGGCGGTGTCGAAGGTGACAATCTGGCTGTTGCTCTTGTCATCCAGCACCAGGTCCGCGTTGACCTTGATACCGTATGGCTCCAGGAGGTCGTTCACCGTAGATTCATACCGGGCCACGGCGTTGTACTTGCCAACGATGCTGGCTCCCTGGCCCATAAGCTGAAAGAGCTGGATGGCCTGGGGGCCGGCTTTGGCCAGCTCCGACTGGGAGAAACCTTGGAGGTGTATGTTAAAGTTGTCAGCGAAGACCAGGATCGTACCGCCGAGCATGAGGTACTGGTCGATTTCGTAGCGCTCCTTCTCGCTGAAGGGCTTCTTGGGTCCCAAGAGGACCAACGCCGAATAGTGGTCGGGAATAGGATTGGTGGGATCAACCTGCTCCAGAGCGAAGTTGCCCTCCCTACCCAGGAGCATGCCGCCGCTCTGCTGGAAGCGGTTGACGATCTCCTGGATCTGCAGGCCCACGTTCATGAAGACCTGCTGCACCTGGTTTTGGCCTCCCATGAGCTGTGCCATCTTGGGGTCAAGGGGGAACGTCTCGGCAGCGAAGGGGCAGAATTCGCCGTGGCCGCAAATGACACCGATGCGTCGTTCGCCGGCGGATGAGTCAAGGTCCTTCTTGAGTTCAACCACGCGCTCGTTGACCGCCTTAAGCTGTTCTTTGAATTCAGAGTATTGTTGAGGGTTCGCTTTCGGGTCGGTAACAAGGGTCTGTATTGCGTTGGCAACGGCGATGAAGGCAGAAACCCCATCCACCTGTCCGTCAGTGGCATTGCCTCGCATAAATGCGTTAAAGCGATTGTTTTGGCCACCCATAGAGTTGGTATATTCAGTGAGCAGGTCCATGACTGGCTGACACTTGGCCCTGACGTCGTCAAGGCTCTTGCTGAGGGCCAGCATTTCATCCTGGGCGTTGGTAATTGGGGAAATCAGGCCCTGGATGCCGAACTCCTGGCTCTCTTCCTCACCCTCTGGCTTCTCGAAGCGGGTCATCTCCTTGTTGCACTCCTCCACGGCCTTGCTCATCTGGTCCGCAGCCTCACGGAAGCGTGCGATTTGGGAGTCGTTCTTGATCCGATCGTGGATGCGGGTGAGGCGCCGCGTCAGTTCGTACTCAAAGAGCCCAGGCTGGGTGGCCTTGGGAAATACCTCCTGAACCTTCCCGGCGGTGAGCGTTACTCCGAGCACCTGGCGCTTGATGGAGAGCTTGCCGTCTTTGACCTTGGCCGATGCTTCTTCCGAGACCAGGGGCGCCAGGTCGTTGTTGTCGATTATCGCATCGACGTTCTCATCGGAGACTCGTTCGACAACGATTCGTAGCTTTCCACCCGATTCCGCTCGGTACTCTTCGAGCTTGTCGAGCAGCTTCTGGTCAACGTTTCGCAGGTCTACGGCCAAGCCCGGTCCTTCTTGTATGGTCTCAGGCAGCTGTTCCGAAACGTAAACCGTTGCGACGATTTCGTCAGCTCCCCCCTCCCCGAAAAGAGCCTCTACCACTTTGCGGGACTCTGGTGAGAGCGAGTTGATGTGCTGGGCCGTGAGGTCGAATCGGGCCGAGAGGGCCGATGAGAGCAGTACCACCGCTACACAGCTAACTACCAGAGCACCAAGAAGCACAGCGTTGTTTGCCACGCGCGACTTACGGCTGCCTTTATTCTCCAAAAGTGTTGTTTTCATTCAGTTACTCCTATTTCCATCTGCGACTGTTGAGGGAGAACGTCGCTACTACGAGAAATAAAGCAGTGATCGCCACAAAAAATAATATATCTCTCGTGTCAAGCACTCCTCGTACGAAGTTGGAGTAGTGTGAGTCGAAGCTGACATAAGCTACGGCGTCTCTGGCCGTCTCCCAGAAGAGTCTTACCAGTCGCTCAGTGAAGAAGAAAATGGCTCCGATGAGGGTCCCCAAAATATATGAAACAATCTGAGACTGGGTCCAGGTGGATGCCATGATGCCCGCAGCAAGCAGGGCGGCACCAAGGAAGAGCAGACCGATGTAGCCTCCCAGGATGGCTCCCCAGTCTGGGTCTCCCAGGAGAGCCAGGCCAAGTGGGTAGACCAGGGTGACTGCAAGGGTAACAGCGAGAAAGCCAACAGCCCCAAGATACTTACCAAGGACTATTTCAGAATCACTGATAGGAAGTGTTGCCAATAATTCGAATGTTCCCTGCCGCTTCTCCTCGGCAATTGAGCGCATGGTGATTGCCGGCAGGTAAAACACAAAAAACAGCGGGACCAGCTCGAAGAAGGAGCGAAGGCTTGCCTCGCCGGTCTTAAAAAAGCCATCGATTATAAAAAACTTGACCCCGACTACGACAAGAAACACAGTAATTGCAACATAGGCCACTGCCGACGAAAAGTAGGCAGCAAGCTCCCTTTTTCCCATAATCCAGACATTTCGCATGGTTTACTCCTGTGTCAACTTGCGGAAGAGGCCCTCGAGGTCAAGCATCTCGCGACGAATCTCCAGCAGGGACCAGCCCTCTCTACCCACCAGTTCAACCAACCTGGTTCGATGGTCACCACCTTCGCGGCCCTGGACCTCCACTTCGAACTCTCCAGCAATGCCCGCTGGCCGTGACAAGGCCCTCTCCACCCATTCCTGGGCCTGGAGCTTGGCCATGATCTCACTTCCATCTCCCTCCGGAAGAGCAATCCTCAGCAGCACAGGCGGGTTGCTGGTGAAGCGCTCAAGCAGTTCTCGGGGCGTGCCATCGGCGACGATGAGTCCCTTGTGGATGATGATTATGCGGTCGCAGGTAGCCAGCACCTCATGGAGTATGTGTGTGGAGAGGATGACGGTGCGGTCTTTCCCCAACTCCTTGATGAGTGAGCGGATCTCCACCACCTGGTTGGGGTCGAGCCCCACGGTGGGCTCGTCGAGTATCAGAATCTCCGGGTCGTGGATGAGTGCTTGCGCCAAGCAGACTCGCTGGCGATACCCTTTGGAAAGGGTGCCAACGGTCTGACCCAGGACCTGCGCAATTGCGACCTTCGAAGCCACATGAGCGATGCGCTGCTCAAGGTCCTTTCCCGAAAGGCCACGAAGTTCGCCAACGAAACGAAGGTAATCGTATGCGATCATGTCGTGGTAGAGTGGGGCGTTCTCGGGCAGGTAGCCGAACTTTCGCCTGACCTCTCTGGGGCTCTCCTGAACATCCATACCAGCGATTTTGATGGCACCACTGGTGGGGGCCAGGTAGCAAGTGATGGCTTTCAGGCAGGTGCTCTTGCCGGCGCCGTTGGGGCCCAGAAAGCCGACAATCTCACCCTTCTTGATTTCGAAGGTGACCCCTTTTACTGCGTGGATCTCCCCGTAGCGTTTCTCTAACGCTTCAACTTGAATCACGGGTACCGATTTTGCCTCTCCCATCTTGCTCCTCAACTCTGCGTTTCTACACGGAGGCCCCTGGCATCCGAACCAGGGGGCCGCGTCTGCATTGCGGGTAACTCGTTCAGCGGCCCGTCCGTCGTCCGGGGCCTCCACTTGAGGGCGCACAACCGGTGAAGCCAGGAGATTATTCCAGAAACGAGGCCCCTGCCGGCTGCGGCCTTAGGGACTGGTTCAAATAAGGGCGTAAAGGGCCGTTGTCAAGCTGCTCTGCCCGTCTTGCCTGGCTTGCCTACGGGATTCTGCCGGCCCACGGGGCCCGAAGCGCCAAATCGATTGGCGCTCCAATGGACCGCATGGGCGAGGTGCGGGGCACCCCTGCCCCCCGAAGTCGAAAAGTGTTGGTTCCATTGGGGCAGTTTGGTATTACCAGCGGGGCTGGGGATTCTCCTGGCCAGACTACGCGGAGGTTTTCATGGACGTAAGGCTCGTGGCCGCGACATTGCTGCTCGGTCTGATGATGGCAGGCAGCGTTTTTGCGGCGGACTGCCCGGCCGCCAGCAAGCAGGCAGACAACCCCTTCTTTCAGGAGTGGACAGCGCCATTCGGTATTCCACCTTTCGACAGCATAGAGCCCAAGCACTTCGAGCCGGCATTCGAAGAGGGCATTGCCCAGGTGAAGCGAGAGATTCAGGGCATTGCCGAGAGCAATGACCCGCCAACTTTCCAGAACTGTGTTGAGGCGTTGGACCAAGTTGGGGCCATGTTGGACAAGGTGAGGCCCGTCTTCTTCCAACTCCTTTCGGCTCACACCAACGAGGAGTTGCAGGCCATTGCCGAACGCGTTTTGCCCAAGCTCGTGGCGCTGGAGGATGACACCCTGCTGAACGCCGCATTGTTCAAGAAGCTGGAGGTCGTCCACAATGCCAGGGCTAACCTCTCGCTTGAGCCCGACCAACTGCGCCTGCTCGAGGAGACCTACAAGAGGTTCGTCCGTGGCGGTGCAAAGCTTGACTCAGAGGGCCAGGCCAGGCTTCGAGAGCTCAACAAGGAGCTCTCTCTGCTTGGCTTGCAGTTCGGGAACAACCTCTTGAAGGAGACCACCGGCTTCAAGCTGGTTGTTGACAAGAAGGGGGACCTGGCCGGTCTCCCCCAATCCATGGTTGATGAGGCGGCCCAGGCAGCGACCAGGGCGGGGCACGAGGGCAAGTGGCTCTTTACCCTGGATGCGCCGGTGCTCTGGCCTTTCTTGCAGTCGGCAGAGAATCGGGAATTGCGGCGCAAGATGCTTCAGGCATATGAGATGAGAGGCAACAACGGCAACGAGTTCGACAATAACAAGAATGTCGCCCGGCAGGTGGTGCTCAGGACCGAAAAGGCCAAGCTGTTGGGATACCCCACATGGGCACACTTCCGTCTGGAAGAGCGCATGGCCAAGACCCCAGAGGATGTGTTCGGCCTGTTAGACAAGGTCTGGAAGCCGGCTCTGGAGATCGCAAGAGCTGAGATGGCTGAGATGCAGGCCATAATCGACAGGGAAAAGAGGGATTTCAAGCTTGAGGCATGGGATTGGAGGTACTATGCCGAAATCGTTCGTAAGGAAAAATACAGCATTGAGGAGTCGGAGCTTCGGCCCTATTTCGAGCTGAAAAACGTTCTGGAAGGTTCGCTTGAACTGCTTAAACGTCTATATGATGTAACTTTTGTTGTAATTGATGATGTGCCACTATATCACCCTGAGGCTCGCGCCATGGAGGTTCGTGACGGTGATGGCAAGCACTTGGGAGTCTTCATCTACGACTATCACCCAAGGCCCAGCAAAAGAGGCGGTGCCTGGTGCGGCAGTTACAGGGGGGCTCAGGTTCGCAACGGAGTGGAGACCAGGCCAATCATGGTCAATGTGGGCAATTTCACCAAGCCGACCCAAACCGAGCCCGCCCTCCTCTCAGTAGACGAGGCAGAGACCCTGTTCCACGAACTGGGCCATGGTATCCATGGGCTCATGAACCGTGTGCGTTACGCTGGCCTTGGTGGCGTGCCAAGGGACTTCGTGGAGCTCCCATCGCAGATCATGGAAAACTGGGTGCTGAAGCCAGAGGTGCTTTCTTTCTACGCCCGGCACTTCAAGACTGGAGAGGCAATTCCTGTCGAGCTGGTGGAGAAGATTCAGAAGGCCAGACAGTTCAACCAGGGGTTCGCCACTGTGGAGTATGTCGCCGCCTCCTACCTGGATATGAAATGGCACCTCTTCACTGGGGGTGAGAAGTTCGAGGTTGAGAAGTTCGAGAAGGAGACACTGGCAGAGTTGGGCCTGATGAAGGAGATCCTGCCCAGGTACCGAAGTACCTACTTCAACCACACTTTCGGGCCTGGCGGTGGCTATTCTGCCGGATACTACAGTTACATGTGGAGCGAGGTGCTCGACTCCGACGCCTTTGCTGCGTTTGAAGAGAAGGGGCTGTTCGATAAGGAGACCGCAACGAAGTTCCGGAAGGAGATCCTCGAGCGGGGTGGGTCTGAAGATGCTGCTGTGATGTATCGCAACTTCCGTGGCCGTGACCCTGTTGTTGAGCCCTTGCTCAAGAAGCGTGGTCTGCTCAAGTAGAGTTCAGCTCTGCTCCCCCCCTGGCCCCCCCTTGGGGCGGCACTGGTAATCAAGTGCGGCGCAGGGCATAATGGCGCCGAAGCCGAATCGGGGGCCATTATGTTTAACAGAACGCTCTTATTAGCACTTGCTGCACTTTACGGATGCATCGAATCCAATCCTCAGCCATCTCCGGGGACGAAGGATGCCCAGTACACCGGACATGACAGCGAGGGGCGGGGCCCCGATACCTGGAGAGCTGAAGACGAGTTTGGGGGCATGCACGATGTAGTGACGCCCGGAGACCTGGTCTCGGGCGAGCTTGCTGCGGATCTCGACTCCCTGACGGCCTCTGATGGCGGCGATGTGGAGTCGGATGTCGAGGACGCCCTAGACCTGGAACCGGGTGACCTGGATGCGGTGGATTCAGAGATGGTTGAGGTGCCCCAGGGGTGTTGTCTCACAGCGGAGCACTGTGGGGAAGGCTCATACTGCGTGCCCGTGTCTGGCGACCTCCAATGGGGCAAGTGTCTCCCCGAACTGGAGGCGGGCGAGTGTTGGCATTCCGGGGAGTGCAACGTTGGGCAGGGAGAGTACTGTTCCGGCGCCATGGTCAACTCGTGCTTATCAGTTTTGGCCGTGGTCGACTCGTCGGGCCACTGCGTTCACGATGATCCGCCGTTCTGTTGCTACGACGATGCCCCTTGTGGTCCAGGAACTCGGTGCGTCATGCCCCAGGATGGCTCCGGCGGCACCTGCGAACCTGTACCGGCGCCAGGGGGCTGCTGGGCAGACAGCGACTGCTACACCAGTCAAACCTGCGTGGGAGCTCAGGTTCCCGGCTGCCATGGGACCTCTGCCGAGGGGGCCGTCCCAGGTCTGTGCAGTCCCTTGCCTTCGGGCTGCTGCTATGTCGATACCCAATGCGGGCCCGGCTTGGTCTGCCGAGCGGCCCCCACGGGTTCCGGTCAGCTGCCTGGAGCCTGCGTGCCCGATCCCACCGGGACAAACTGCGATGGTGCTCCCTGTTGTTGGGCTGATACCGATTGCTCAGGGGGGCTCTCCTGCGTGGGAGCTGCCGTCTGTGGCTGCATTGAGCTTTGTTGGGATTGTGGAGCCTGCGCTCCCGACCAGTTGGGACGGTGCCTCTGACGGCATCGCCCCTGAGACCCCGTGCTATCTCGGGGTCTGCTCTGACTCCTTCTTCTTCTTCTCCTCTTCGAGCCTCTTCTCTTCCTGAATCTCCCAGTCGAACTTCCTGAGCTTATAGAGTTCGGGCTCCTGCTCGACGATGGCCTTGTACCACTGCTCATCATATGCTGGGTGCTGCGGTATCCCCTTCTCGTCGCGGACGTTGCCGTCCATGTACTTCATGAAGAGCGAGACGGCCAGGCCCTGCCACTTGGCGATGGTCTGGTTGGCTCTGGATGCGCTGTAGTCCGTCAGATACTGTCGGGCAAGGCCCGGTGCCTGCTTGTACAGTGCCGTTGCCATGGCATCCACCTCTGGCTGCGAGGCGGTGAAGAGCCCCTCCAACTCGTTTTGAGCGATGCGGATTTCCTTGCTGATATCGCTGTAGCGGGTGTAGGCCCAGTTGGAGACTACGTTGAAGACCCAGAACGCTGCTTCCCATGAGAAGGTTGAGAAGTTACCGTTGCCCACAGCAAAGGGGTGTGGAGCGGCTGTAATACCACAGTACATTGGGACGTATACGGTGCTGGCTGTGTCGTCCACCCCGAACCACAGAATCCCGCCCACGGGGTCAGGAAGCCAACCCCTGGACTGTGCGACGAAGGAGAAGCCGGTCTGCTGGGTAGCCGTGGAGCGGTCGTGAACATACATCTGCCCCTTGTACTCCCAGCGCATAGGGCGCCAGCGGTAGGGCATGACGTACGGGCCGGCTCCAACTCCCTTGTGCATGTCTATGGGGGTACCCTCGAAGTGGTCCCTCATGAGGTCCATGAGGTCTCGGGCCCCAAGCTTCCTGTCGGGCTTGATCCAGAGGGGCAAGCGAACATCTTCAATAGTACCGTCGACAAAGTTGGCCTTGATGTTGGCCGATGGTGCGACGGCTCGGAAGAAGCTGTAGACTCGGGCCTCGCACGAGCGAGCCTGCGCCCAGGTCAGCGGTGCAAAGGCGTCGGAATAGCTGAACTCCTTGTCTGGCCCATCAAACCAGCCCTTGGCGCGGGCGAAGTCGACGATGTCTTTGTTATACATGCAGTTCTCTGGGTCGTTAAAAGGGAACTGCCTGACCCGACTGTAGTTGGCGTGAGCAGAGACGTACCCGTCGGGAACTCGCTGAGCCACCCAATTCACCCCCTTGCTGCCTTCGCCTTTGCCAATTATTACCATGAACCAGACTTCCTTTGGGTCCGAGATAGAAAAAGCCTCTCCACTGCTATAGTATCCGTGCTTATCAACAAGATCGATCATTACGTTTATAGCCTCTCTGGCTGTCTTAGAGCGCTGGAGGGCAATATACATTAAGCTGCCATAATCGATTATCCCTTTCGGATTTATCAGCTCTTTACGACCTCCGTAAGTAGTCTCGCCAATAGCGACTTGAAACTGATTAATATTGCCGACCACCGAGTATGTTTCTTCAGCCTGAGGGATCTCGCCAAGGTAGGTGCCAGTGTCCCACTCATAGATCCGAAGCATTGTCCCGGCCGGGTATTTGGCCGCGGGCCGGAAGTAGAGCTCTCCGTACAGCGAGTGCGAATCCGCTGCGTAGGTGATCATGGTTGAACCGTCCTGCGAAGCCCCCCTTGTCACGAGGAAGTTGGTGCAGGGCTCGGCAGTGGATGCTGCCAATACCAGGGTCAAGAACGCGAGTGCGGCCAGCTTGATCCTCATGTCTCCTCCATCAAAGTTGAGAACCGAGGTGCAAGGGTAAGCGAGAGCAGCGCGGGGGTAAAGCGATACCGGTCGAGATTCGCACGAGTCCGGGGGAACCCACATCCAATACGGGCGAGGGCAGCGCTTGGCCGCTGAGAGACTGAATGTCAACGCAATAATGCCGCCTTTCATTGATCTGTGAGGCAAACGGCGGTACCTTATCGACTCGCTGGTGCTGGGCCAGTGCCACCGACAGCCACTGACTGGCCGAATGTTCCCGCTGTTGCACGTGCGAAGGGGGACTGGCAGAGCCTGCAGGGCCTCTCTGTTAGCGAGCAGAGGGCACGGTGTCAAGCGTTGTACCCCCTTTGGGCAACGTGGCATGGCGCAAAGATTGTTTACGAGGTGCTTAGATGCGTCTGACTATTTCGATTTTGTCTGTTTTCGTCTTTGTTGCGGGACTTGTGGGCTGCGGTGGCGACT
This sequence comes from uncultured Myxococcales bacterium, assembly GCA_964593355.1. Taxonomy (GTDB): domain Bacteria; phylum Myxococcota_A; class UBA9042; order CAIXZC01; family CAIXZC01; genus CAYTWV01. Next base: position 11,138 of record CAZQHM010000008.1, on the reverse strand, counting down.
CCTCGGAGTCGGGGGATAATGGTGGTCCGGACCTGAACTGGGGCCTCGACCTGGGTGGTGGCGATTCGGGTGGAGTTGACGCAGACGTGCTGACCCCGGACCCCGACCAGGAAGGCGACACACTGTTGCCAGACGGAACGATACTACCGGATACCGTCGAGCCTCAGCCCGAGCCTTTCTTCCCTGCTGCGGAGCTTGGAATACGAATCCTCAGCCCAGCTCCTCTGGCCTGGACCGAACGTGCCGGGGGAGGGGCCGTGGTGAGGGGGATAGTGCTGGGCAAGGCCAAGTCTGTGACCTGGAGTTCGGACAAAGGTGGAGCCGGGCCGGCGGAGGGGTCTCCCTATTTCACTACCGGGTTGATACAACTAATGCCCGGTGATAATACGATAACGGTGACTGCTCAGAATGAGCTTGAATCCGTGAGCGACTCGATTACGATCACTTATAATATTGGATTTGGATTTGGGGAGCTTAAGATTATTCCTGGAGGGATCTTCACTAATCAGGACACTTCGCTTCGATTTGCCCTGGTGATGGATACATTTCAGAATTATAAGAATGATTCGCTGACTGTGTGTGAGTGTACCCCTCAGGGGGTGTGCCTCGGCTCACCGTTCAAGCTGGCTGACGATGGTAATACGGCCAGCACCGGGGACGAGGTGGATGGTGACTCCATATTCTCGGCCAAGAAATCGTACAAGAAGTCAACGCCAGGGCCGCTCTGTTTCCGCGCAGGAGCCACGGTGGAGGCCAATCCCCCATACGCCGCCTCCTCGGCGGTGTACTGCATCGACGTTGTTGACCTCTACACGGCGGACCAGTGCCAGGCGAATTCCAATGTGCTGAAGGAGGCCCGGGCCAAGTACAGCGCGGCCTACAACCAGGGTGGGGTAGGGCCTGCGGCTCAGGCAGCACTGGAGTATCTGCAGAGTGCGCCAGGGGTGGCCCAGGCGGGCACCAGTACAGGCGGGTATGGGGTTTGGGTGCGCTTCCAGAACGGGATCCTTGGCGCACTGGACACCAGTCCTGTGGGAAATCGCGGTGGGGAGACCCAGGAGGAGGGGTTCCTCGAATCGGGGCTCCTTGGGGCGGTTACCGAAGTACAGGTTCTAACGGAGTCGCGCAGGGTGTTGGCTCTTGCTCCTTTCAGGTCCATGTTCGGCGACTTTGATGAGGCGGTCTACCTTGCCGATCTCCTGAGCAAAAGCAGTTGCCCACCCTTCAGAATCGATGGGCCCTACGCCGATGGACATGCTGGGCTGGCCCACTTCAGGTCTCTGTCCGAGTACGGAATCGCTATCATCACCGGGCACGGAGACAGCTACTTCCGGGATGTGCCGGCGGAGATAAAGAAGCAGCTGGGTTGGCGGCACATGGGCAGCCAGGAGGTCATTTGGACTGGTGAGGGGGTGGACTGCACCGCCATGGCCCCGGCTATCAAGACATGCACCAAACAGGTCGACTGCCCCAAGGGCACCGAGTGCATCATCACTGAGTATCAGGGAGGCTTGGGGAGTTCTGTGTCCGGCATCTGCATAGACTTCAAGCAACTGGACCTGCGCCGTGGAAATCTCGTGCTCGGGGCCGAGCGCTATGGCGTTCTGCCCTCACACATCGAGCAGTACATGGGGGAAGGCCTCCCGCAGAGCCTTATCTACCTTGGGACGTGTCGCTCCCTCTGGAACGGCAGTCTTGCCACAGCGTTCCTCGCTGCCGGCGCTGCTACCGTTTTGGGCTATAACGGCTACGTGACCTCGGACTACGCCTATTTCACGGGTCGTGGGGTTATCGCTGCCATGCTCCAGGAGCAGAAGCTCTCTGGGGTTGCCATGCCCGCGGGCAACGACCAGGACCCGGCCAATGCCGGCACTAGACTCACCCTGTTGGGCTCCTCCTTCCTGAATCTCTTTCACTCCGATCTGATCAACGCCGGATTCGAGACTGGGGATCTGACGGGCTGGTTCAAGAACGGAGATGGTCGTGTGGTCAGTCAGTTGGGCAACACCGGGGCTTCAGACGGCAAGTACATGGCCCTCATGAGCACGGGGCTGGGGTTCACCCAGCAGACCGGTGGTATTGAGCAGGATTTTTGCATCCCATCGGAGTCGGAAGAGGCTCGGTTCTATTGGAAGTTCTTCTCCGAGGAGTTCAAGGAATTCTGTGGCACTACGTACCAAGATACTTTTGAGGCTATTCTTGAGTCAAATGATGGTCAGATTACGATGGTTGATACTTGGGTCGATGCACTGTGCCCAAGCTCTGAGTGTTTAGGATGTGGAACACAGTATGTTGGACTCGTTCAGTCGTCAATATCATTTGATCAAGGGGATGTGTGGAATACCACTTGGCAAACTATCAAGAAGGACGTCAGGGCTATGGCTGGCAAAGGTCCTGTGACGCTCAGGTTTTTCACTGGTGACGTTGGTGACTCTATCTATGATACGGCAGTGCTGATTGACGGTTTGGTCATCGACTGAACGGTCGCCCAGGAATCCGCTCCGCCTCCACGAAAAATAAAGATGCATTAGATGGCCAAATTGGTCATGGAAAGCGAGCAGCGAAGAGGTCTGACGCTCAGGGTGCGGCCGCCGGCGCAACTGCCGAAGCTGCGGGGTCTGTCGGAGGTGCCTTCTGAGACTCCGCCTTGGGTTCCATCTTCTTCTCAGCTTCACCAGGTTTGGGCTCTTCAGGGCGTTGAATCTCCCGGGCCTCTTGCGCTCCTTCTTTGCGCTCATGAACGGAGGTAGTCGGGAACTTGCAGTTGTTTTTCGCCTGAATCTCCTCAGGAACGGGCTTTCCTGTGGCGGCTGAGAGCTGTTCGTGGCACTGGGCCAGTTGTCGGTCAAGGTCGGCAAGTGTTTGGCTTGTCTCCCGACGAATCCTGTCGCGATCCCGCTTACAGGTCTCCGAGTGCTCCTTGGCCTCTTCAAGCTGCTGAATCAAGGCCACTGTGGGGTCGGCGACACCCTGTTTCTGGGTAGCTTCCTGACCCTCCTTGGCCTCAGCTTCTTCCCCCTGGGGCTGAGCGTCGCCACCATAGCATCCGCTGAAGCCCAGCATGGAAACAAGCACCAATGCTCTCAGTTTGCTCATGACTCCTCCTTCGGATCTCCGCAAGATCCCCTGATGAGTGATGACTATAGCCCCTTCCGGAACCGGATGGAAGTCAACGTTTGAGCCTGTGGGGTGCGTGCAGCAGTAGTGCCCAGTTGAGCGCTTCAGCTTCGAAACGGTGGTCGTCCTGTGAGATTTGTGTTAGAACTGCCCCAGCCCAAATTGGAGGTTGCGAAATGAAACTCTCTGTGCTTGCTATTCTGGTCGCAGGGTTGGCGCTTGGCTGTTCGTCGGGCAGCCAGGGCGAAGAGGACAACAGCCATCAGGTTGATGTCACAGGTGATGTCCAGGGGGGAGATGTGGCGAACGAGGTTTCTGAAGACTTGTCTTCGCCGGATGCGGATACGGTGGTGCCCATTGATTGGGATGCTTTCTACGGAACGCCGGATCTTACCAGCGATGGAAAGCGCCGGATAGTGGTGCTCCATACCAACGATCTCCACGCACATCACAACGGCACTGGGCCGGCAGTGGACTTCAGCCCCAACGTTCTTGCAAATGACGAGACGAAAGGTGGCCTTTCAAGGGTGGCCGCCATCATTGAGCGTGAGCGAAGAAGCCTGCCCGAGGGGACAGACCTGCTTGTCGTAGATGCCGGGGATTTCAGCTTTGGTTCTGCCTTTGCAGCCTTGGCCAAGGAGCACGGAACAGAGTTGAAGGCAATGGCGGCCATGGGGTACGTGGCAACAACGGTGGGAAACCATGAGATGGACTGGTCGCCGGCGGGATTTGCCCAAGTTTTGGCGGCTGGGCTTGCCGACAACGACTCGTTGCACGTCCTAGCCTCGAACCTGGTCTTTTCGGCGGAGAGCGGTGAGGACGACGAACTGGAGGCCATGCTGGGCACTAAGCTGCACACCCACACCGTCATAACTACTCCCAACGGTGCCAAGGTCGGTCTCTTCGGAATCCTGGGCAAGGGGGCCTACAGCCTGGCTCCTCACGCCGAACCGGTGACCGTGGCGGACCCTATTGATACGGCAAGAGCCATGGTCCAGAAACTGAGGGACGATGAGGGAGCAGACCTGGTCCTGTGCCTGAGCCACTCCGGGGTTGGGGAGGGGACATCCAAGGGCGAGGACGAGGCCATGTCTCTCAGCGTGGAGGGCATCGACCTGATCGTTGGGGGACACTCCCACACTTTGCTGGAAGAGCCCTACTCTGAGGGCAATGCCCCTGTGGTTCAGGCAGGCTGCTATGGGCTTCACGTGGGTAGGGCCGTCCTGGTCGAAACGGAGCCAGGTGTATGGGCACTGGAGTCATGGAAGACCATTGAAGTGGATGACTCGATTCCCGGTCTCCCCGAGATTCAGGAGATCATCTCCAATTGGCAAGCTCTGCTCGATGATGAACTCTTCTCTGCAATGGAACACGGCTATCTCAGCCCCGTGGCTAAGACGGGCCAGGACGTGATGCCCGAGATCTTCGCCGAATCACCCGTGGGTAACCTGGTTGCCGATGCGGTTCGTTGGTCTGCCTCCAAGCACAATCCCCGCGGTCCCGTCGTCGCGGCCTTCGAGGCCAACGGTGTGGTACGAGACGGTTTGAGGAGCGGCAAGACCGGTGTCGTGACTCTGGCCGATGTTCTCACCGTACTGCCGCTGGGATACGGCCCCGACGGTCAGCTTGGGTATCCAATTCTCGACTTCTTCGTCACCGCCAAGGAGATTCGTCTGGCCCTCGAGGTGATCTGTGGGGTTGCCCCCATGTTCTCCGACGCCTTCTTCCTGCAGGTCTCGGGCATCAGGTTTGAGTGCAACTCCAAGGGGAAGCTCTTCGAGCAGGTAGGCAAGGTCTGGCTCGGCAACGAGGTCGACGGCTATCCAACAACCCCGCTGGACACGAGCGATAACAACACTGAACTCTACCATATTGCAACGAACTTATACATAGCGCAAATGATGTCGGTGCTCAAGAGCATGACAGTGGGCAAGCTTGCGATAGAGCTCAAGGATGAAGAGGGAAAGCCCATCGAGGATTTATATCAGTTTATTATCACCAGAGATGATGGCGCCTCTGGTAGTGTAGAGCTGAAGCACTGGTACGCTCTGTATGAATATCTTCTTTCCTTTGAGAAGGGCGAGGCAGAACTTCCCGAGATTCCATCCTCTTATGCCTCCAAACTGGGCCGAATCATCACGAAGTAGTCGGCCAGCGCAGCGGCCCCAAGGTTGGAATTGGGGACCGAACCAGTGAACTCCATTTCGACCTCTACCCCTTTAGTGGGCCGTCATGGCCGCCGAAGGGGGGCATGAGACCTCTGAGCAACTCTGCAAAGCCCTCATCTCCCTGACAAAGATCCGGTTCGATTTGCATCGCGGGGTTGCAGGCCCCGGCGAAATTGGATAACGTCGCCGCAAAACCGAAGGACTCTACCCAAGGAGTGTGCTGGATGACTAATCGTGAGGCTTGGGGAACACGACTGGGGCTGGTGCTGGCCATGGCCGGAAACGCGGTGGGGCTGGGCAATTTCCTGCGTTTCCCAAGGCAGGCGGCCCTCAACGGCGGCGGCGCTTTTCTAATCCCCTATTTTGTGGCGCTTCTGGCCCTGGGGATTCCTCTCATGTGGATGGAGTGGTCCATGGGCCGCTACGGTGGCCAGTTCGGGCAGTCGACCACAGCGGGGATGTTCGATCGCATGTGGCGAAGCCGATGGGCCAAGTACGTAGGCTCACTGGGTATTTCAATACCATTGTTGTTTTCAATATACTATTTATATATTGAGTCGTGGACTCTATCGTATACTTGGTTCTCCTTTTCGAAGACCTACTTCGGGAGCACCGAACTTTCTCAGATGAATGGCTTCCTGCAGGACTACCAGGGGGTCGGCAAGAGCATCTCCCAGATGCTGCCCACTTTGGGCTTTTGGGCCGTAACGCTCGGCATCAACCTCTACGTTCTCTACCGGGGAATATCGGGAGGCATTGAGAAGCTGGCTAAGGTCGCAATGCCGCTCTTGTTGTTCTTTGCAGTGATCCTGGTTGTGCGTGTGGTAACCTTGGGCACTCCTGACCCGGCCTACCCTGACCGCTCGGTGGAGAATGGCTTCGGGTACGTTTGGAACCCGGACTTCTCTCTACTGACCAGTTTCTCCGTCTGGCTGGCTGCGGCGGGGCAGATCTTTTTCACGCTCTCAATAGGCTCGGGGGCCATCCACAGCTATGCATCTTATCTGAGGAAGAACGACGATTGCGCTGTGACAGGATTGGCAACGGCTTCCACCAATGAGGCTGTTGAGGTCATTCTGGGTGCTTCTATCGCCATCCCAATCGCTGTGGCCTTTTTCGGCATTGAGGCAACCAAAGGAATCGCCGAACAGGGCAGCTTCGATCTCGGTTTTGTCGCAATGCCGGTGGTATTCCAGAAGCTGCCCCTCGGGGAGGTTTTCGGGGGGCTCTGGTTTGGGCTTCTCTTCATTGCGGGAATCACCTCATCGGTGGCCCTGATGACTCCGTTTATGGCGCTTCTCAAGGAGAATCTAGGGCTGTCGAACAAACATGCCATTGCCGCGGCCGGTATGGTCTACACCGTATTTGGGCTACCTGTGGTTCTCTTCTTGCAGCATGGATACATGGATCAGTATGATTTTTGGATTGGAACTGTGCTTCTTGTTGTCTTTTCGCTGATCGAAACATTTATTTTTGTATTTGCATTTTCCCGTGACAAGGTTGATCAATCCAAAACCAAAAATCGCCTTATCGCATATATGAGGCATGGTTTGGAGAGCGGGTGGGGTGAGCTAAATCGATGTAGCGAAATGAAAATTCCATATATCTTTTTTTATGTAATGAAGTGGGTTGTTCCTGTTGTTCTGACGGTGCTACTTGTGGGCTGGCTCTACGAGGATTTGAGCAGCGACAAATCCCTCATCCTCCTTCACGGCGTGGAGGGGGATGCGGCCTTTTGGCAGTGGGTCTCGAGGGCCACTATTCTGGGGGTGATCCTTGGGGTAGCCCTCTTGGTCAACCTGGCATGGAGGAGGAAGAGAGCATGACAACTGCGGGCTGGGTCTTTCTTGTGCTGGGCTGGGGCGGAACGCTCTGGCTGAGCTACTTCTCCTACCGTCGCCTCCTTTCCAAGAAGCGGTGCTCGGGTGATGACAAGATTAACATGTTTCCAACGGCCTGAAGAACGGAACTGCCTGCCCCCTTTCTACTTGACTGGGGCTCTTTCCGGTTCAAGGCAGCAAGAAGGCCGGGACACTTGGCCCCTTATCTGTGATATGCTCGTGCCCGGACGGTTCTAACGCAGTCGGTGTGTCCATGGCCTACGTATACAGATTTTTTGCTCCATGCCCCCGCGGCCTGGAGGGGGTGCTGACGGATGAGTTGAGGGAGTTGGGCGCCCAGGATGCTTCCGCGATGGTTGCGGGCGTGGCCTTTCAAGGCCTCCTGGAGACTGGCTACAGATGTTGCCTCTGGTCTCGAATCGCAACACGGATTTTGCTGGAGCTGGATCGCTTCCGGGCGGCTACGCCAGAGCAACTCTACGCCGGAGCAAGAGACTTTCCCTTTGAGGAGCACTTCAACGTTACCACCACTTTTGCCGTGGAGTTCACCTCCACTCTCTCGGAGATTCGGCATACCAACTACGGTGCTCTAAAGACCAAGGATGCCATCGTGGACCGCTTCCGGGACATCTTCGGCACAAGGCCCACCGTTGACCGTGACGCACCCGAGATTCGCTTCCACGTCCACGTCCATGAGGAGGTGGCGAGTCTCTACCTTGATCTCTCTGGTGAGCGCCTTCACCGAAGAGGCTGGCGTGCCGTGGCGCAAGAGGCCCCTCTCAAAGAGAACCTCGCTGCGGGTATTCTGCGACTGGCGGGTTGGCCCGAGGCCTCAGCCAGCGGGCGGCCCCTGGTGGACCCCATGTGTGGAAGCGGCACCTTCCTGGCCGAGGCGGGGCTCATGGCACTGGATGTGGCGCCGGGCCTGTTGCGAGGTCTGCATGGAATGGGCCACTGGCACTACCATCTCGGGGAGGTCTGGGCCCGCCTGGAGAAAGAGGCGAGAGAGAGGGACCGCAGGGGAAGGGGTGAATTGCTCTCTATTGCAGGGTTTGACAATGACGAAAGGGCCGTTGAGGCCGCTACCAGGAACTTTTCCCAAGCTGGATTGGCTGGCGTGCTCCTCGAGCGCAGGGAGTTGGCCATGGCCGAACCTGTGGGCGAAGGACCAGGAATCGTGCTCTGTAATCCGCCCTATGGCATCCGGCTCGATGTTGGGACCTCCCTCTCCATGCTCTACCAGCGACTTGGAATGACCCTGAAATCCCGCTTCCAGGGCTGGTCAGCTTTCGTATTCACGGCCAATCTCGACGCTGCCAAGCATCTGGGCCTTCGGGTAGCAAGACGCCACCAGCTCTTCAACGGTGCTCTCGATAGCCGCCTTCTGGCAATCCCCATCCTGCCACCCAAGTTGTCCCCAGTGGAGTTCTCGCAGCAGGGAGAGCTCGAACAGGCCGAAACCGGGTCCGTAGCTGAGTCCGAGCGGGCAACGGACTTCTCCAACAGGATCAAGAAAAACATCGCCAGGCTCAAGAAATGGAGAGAGCGGGAGGGAATCTCATGCTACCGACTATACGACGGAGATCTCCCAGAGTATGCCCTGACAATCGATGTATTCGGCCGCTGGGTGCATGTGCAGGAGTCCGAACGCCCCGCTACCATTGACCCACTCAAAGCAGAGCAACGACTCCATGATGCAGTCGCGGCTCTCCCGACACTGCTTGGCGTCGCATCCGACGACATCTTCGTCAAGCAACGGTTCCGTCAACGGGGAGCCAGCCAATACGGGAAGTTCGGCAATACCGGGGTTTTGAGGGAAGTTGACGAGTACGGATTGCGCTTCCTGGTGAACATGACAGACTACTTCGACGCAGGGCTCTTCCTTGACCATCGGCCCATGCGCCAGCTGATTCGCAGCATGGCCCATGGCAAGCGCTTCCTGAACCTCTTCGCCTACACAGGCTCTGCAACAGTCTATGCAGCTGCAGGGGGGGCAACATCCACTACCACCGTGGACCTATCCCAAACCTATCTGGCCTGGGCAGGCAAGAACATGCAGCTCAACGGGTTCTGCGCGGCCCATCATCGATTCGTCCACGCAGACGTCCTTCAGTGGCTTGCCCAGGAGCCGGGGGAGTTTGATCTAATCTTCATCGACCCTCCAACCTTCTCCAACTCGAAGTCCATGAGGGAGACCTTCGATGTGCAGCGGGACCACGTCGCCCTGTTGAAGCTTGCAGCCAGCAGGATGGCCCAAGGGGGAACCATCCTGTTCTCCAACAACTTCCGCCGCTTCTCTATCGATGTTGACGCCCTGCAGCCTCTGCAGGTGGAGGAGATATCAAAGCGAACCATCCCACCGGACTTCGCGAAGGATGCCAAAGCACACGTCGCCTTCGCCGTTTCTTTGCCTGCTCGATAGTGTCCGGGGAAGGATTACCTGTTCCTACACTAATTATTAAGGCAATCCCACTTTGTCATTGAATGCCTCAATCTTGCTATTCATCGACGGCGCCTGGCCGAAGTGGTCCTTCCAATAGTTCTTGTCGTACCACTGAGCGTTAAGCTCATCAATGGCGTAGCCCTGTTGCTCGATCCAGGTGAAATACTTCAGGTTGTGAATTCGCTTCCGCTCCAGGTAGGAGAGTTCCAGGAGCCAATCCGTCTTCTGGCCCAAGAGGCACCGATCATAATCCGCAGCGGCCTGCTCCCGGGTGTAGGCGCCGCGCTCGTCACGCAGCTCGTTGATACGCGATGAGTAGAGTTCCATGCTGTCTGTTAAGACAGTAAACACTACGTCCGTCTCGTCTAGTTCGTAGTACTTGGCCATCTTAATAGCTGTTAGCAGATTGCACACTCCGCTGATGCCAACCAGGCCCAGTCGCTCAACGAAGTCGGCGGGCACACCACGATCCACCAAATACTCACGCCCCAACGGGTCGTTGAAAAGCCGTATCAGGCGAATTGTGTCCTCGTCGTCAATCCCCGCGACCATATCAGTATTACGCAAATTGTGCACCCACGGAATATGCTTGTCACCGATGCCTTCAATTCGGTGGCCACCATAGCCGTTGTAGAGCAGGGTGGGGCACTGAAGCGCTTCTGATGCGCATACCTTCATCAGCGGCCATTTGGTCCTGAGAAAATCGGCGCAGGCTATGGTTCCCGCTGAACCCGTCGAGGCCACAACCCCAGCCAAGCCAAACCCAGGCCCAACTTCGCTCTCCATGACCTCCTGCATCGCCGCCCCGGTTACTTCATAATGCCAGAGAGGATTCCCAAACTCAGCGAACTGATTCAGAACAACCACTTCATCGCCTCGAGTGGCAATGAGTTCATGACATTTATCATAAATTTCTTTGACGTTAGACTCACACCCGTAGGTGGCGATCACCTCAGCGCCCACGCGGTGGAGCCACTCGAACCGTTCCCGACTCATACCCTCGGGAAGGATTGCCACGGCTTCGCACCCCAGCAGGTAGCTGTTGAATGCGCCGCCACGACAGTAGTTGCCCGTGGATGGCCAGACCGCCTTCTGCCTGGTTGGGTCGAACTCGCCCGAGACAAGACGGCTGACCAGCGGGCCAAACGTTGCCCCTACTTTGTGCGCACCCGTAGGGAAGTACTTTCCGACCAGGGCCAGAACCCGCGCCTTGGTTCCAGTAATCTCCTTGGGGAACTCCAGGTAGTTTACCTTGCCGAATCCGCCCGTAACTGCGTCGTTCTTCCAAGTAATTCGAAACAGGTTGACCGGGTCCAGGTCCCAGAGTCCAACCTGTTTGAGGCGCTCTAGTATACTAGCTGGTATCCGCTCTGGGTGCTTCATTTGTTCGTAAGTCGGAATAATGATATTCTTTTCCCTACAGCGATCAATTGTGTTCTGCAATGCCTTTTCATTCATGACCAGATTCTCCCGTTTCAACCGCCACGTCGCCGTACCCACCCAGGGCTGGCGCAACAGACTGTTCTATACGGGTTCCCCAGTGGCGTCAACGAATCATGCCGCCGGCCG
>CAZQHM010000007.1:32462-93145 GCA_964593355.1 uncultured Myxococcales bacterium | reverse complement strand
GTGCCAGCTTTTCCTCACTGCTGGTGCAGGGGCCGAATTGTGTAGAAGAGTCAGGTCAAGGTATGGGGCGTGGGCCGTCCAGCCGGTCCAGACCACCGGCACCTTTGGCGCCAGCTTGCCCAATTGGTCAACAAGCTCCATGGCCTCCAGGACCCTGTCCCGGTAGACGTGCAGCAGCACAACGTCGGGGTTCTGCTCGACCAGGCCCCTTGCCTGCACATCCGCCGGACCATCGGACAGCTTCACCTGAGCAAGGCCCCATCCCGGCAGGTCCATGGCCCCCAGACGCTGATATCCCAACTCGAAATAGGCCACCTCTCCATCGAACGGCGTCTTGAAGTGCCCTACAACTGCCCTGCTCTGCTTCATCTCCGCACCCCCGCATCGCTGCGGCCAACTCTACACCCGCTTCACCGTCGAAGTAAACGCTGCGGCCCCCCCAACGAATCCTTGAAAAGCCAAGGCAGCCGGCTAGACTCATCGGCCACGCACGCACGCACGGATAGGATTTGAGTGTGCCGGGCGGTGGCAATCCAGAAAGGAGCATGGCATGGCGACGACGAAGGAACGCTTGGAACAGATCCTCGCACTTAGAGAGCAGGCCAGAGCAGGTGGCGGTGCCGAGCGCATCGCCAAGCAGCACGAGAAGGGTAAGGGGACCGCCCGAGAGCGCATCGATGCGCTGCTGGACCCAGGGACTTTCAACGAACTCGATACCTTTGTCCGGCACGACTGCCGAGAGTTCGATATGGAGAAGAGCCGTCCCGTCGGCGACGGTGTGGTCACGGGCTTCGGCAAAATAGATGGGCGGACGGTCTACCTGTACAGCCAGGACTTCACCGTGACGGGCGGCTCGCTGGGGCTTCGCCATGCTGCGAAGATCACGAAGGTGATGGATCTCGCCGTGAAGGCAGGCGCCCCCTTTGTTGGGCTGGCCGACTCGGGTGGAGCAAGAATCCAGGAGGGTGTCGGCAGCCTCTCGGGGTACGCTGACATCTTCTACAGGAATGTGCAGGCGTCGGGGGTAATCCCCCAGATCACCCTCATTCTTGGACCGTGCGCCGGCGGCGCTGTCTACTCTCCGGCCCTCACGGACTTCATCATCATGGCCCAGAAGAGTTCCGTTATGCACATCACCGGTCCCGAGGTGATCAAGGCCGTCACGGGCGAGACGGTCACCCCAGAAGAATTGGGGGGTGCCGGCGTACACATGACCAAGTCCGGCGTGGCTCACTTCGCCGGCAGCGACGAGGCGGACGCTATCCGCATCGCCAGGACCCTAATCGGGTATCTTCCGTCCAACAACCGGGAACTTCCACCCTCACTGCCCTGCGACGACCCAGCAGACCGCCAGGAAGAGAAGCTGAATGCCATCATCCCTGACAACCCCGCCAGACCCTACGACATGAAGCAGGTGATCAAGATGGTGGTGGACAACGGGGTGTTTTTTGAGGTGCAGCCCAAGTTCGCCCCTAACATTCTGATCGGGTTTGCCCGACTGGGAGGCCACAGCATCGGTGTGGTGGCCAATCAGCCCTCCATGATGGCCGGATGCCTCGATATCAACGCATCCACGAAGGCGGCACGCTTTGTGCGATTCTGTGATGCCTTTGGAATTCCACTTGTCACGCTGGAGGATGTGCCTGGCTTCCTGCCGGGCACTCAGCAAGAGTACGGCGGAATCATCCGACACGGCGCCAAGCTCCTGTATGCATTCAGCGAGGCCACGGTGCCCAAGCTCACGGTGATCACCCGCAAGGCCTACGGGGGGGCCTACTGCGTCATGTCCTCGAAGCACGTCGGCGCAGACTACAACTTCGCCTGGCCCACGGGGGAGATTGCGGTGATGGGACCCGAGGGGGCTGTGAAGATCATCAATCGGCGTGAGATCGAGGCGGCCAAGGTAGAGGGCGATGAAGAAGCTACCAAGGCGGCCAAGGCGGCCAGGGCCAAGGAACTGGCGGAAGAGTACCGCGCCCTCACGGCAACGCCACTGGTCGCAGCCGAGCGTGGCTACCTCGACGATGTGATTCTGCCCAGCGAGACCCGCCCCAGGCTTATCGCTGCTCTTGAGTCCATAAGGAACAAGACCACTCAGGGCCCCTGGAAGAAGCACGGCAATATCCCTCTTTAGACCGAAACCTCAATAGAATCAGCCTCTCCTGAACATCGCGGTGCCCTGTGGCAGGGCTCGGCGGGGCAATAACCGCGCCGGGTACCAGTCTCGTGGAGCGTCAGGAACAAGGGGCATGGGCCAGGTGGAGTGGGCCTTTTTTACACCCACCCCTAAAAAAGGCGTTGACAGGGACGCCGGGTAAATCTATAAAGCGCCCCGTTCGTTGCGAACGGCTCGGAAACGAGCCTTGACAATCAGCGAGCGCCTGTAGCTCAGTTGGATAGAGCAGCGGACTTCTAATCCGCAGGTCAGAGGTTCGAATCCTCTCAGGCGTGCGGATTGCGCTCCTTGAACGTAGGATGCTCGTTTGGTGGGTGTAGCTCAGTAGGTAGAGCGTTGGATTGTGGTTCCAATGGTCGGGGGTTCGAAACCCCTCACTCACCCCAGGCGCTCTGAGGGCTTCACCCCACAAGGTGTGTCCCGAGGATGCGGCTTACACCCGTAGCTCAGCTGGATAGAGCGTCGGACTTCGAATCCGCAGGCCGCAGGTTCGAATCCTGCCGGGTGTGCTGTTCTTTTATTTTGTGTCGGCCCAGTAGCTCAACTAGGTAGAGCAGCGGACTCTTAATCCGGAGGTTGAAGGTTCGATTCCTTCCTGGGTCACCAAGGCTGATTCCCCGCGAGGATGGCGGAACTGGTAGACGCACTGGATTTAGGTTCCAGCGGGCTGGCCCCGTGGGGGTTCGAGTCCCCCTCCTCGCACCCGGCGCTTCCAACAAATCCACATCAAGCGGTCACCCGGGAGGTTCTCACCATGCAAGTCACTGTCAACGAAATCAATGATGTCTCCAGAAGCGTCATCGTCGAGGTTCCGGCCGAGCAGGTCGACAAGACCTTCGCCGAGGTGGTTCGCACGCTGGCCAAGAAGGTGAATGTTCCGGGCTCTTATACCAAGCTCCCTGCAAAGATTGCCCGCATCAAGATGACGATGAAGAAGGAGATCCAGAAGGAGGTTGCCAACGCTCTCATTGAGCAGCTCGCCGACAAGGTCATCGAGGAGCAGGGCTTCGACGTCGTGGGCAGTCCAATAATTGAAGGTCTGCCTCCGGCCGAAGAGCATAAGCCCTACACCTTCGTCCTCGGAATCGAGGTGGCCCCCAAGTTTGAGAACCTGCAGTTCGAAGGTATCGAGTATCCCGAGGTCTCCCCTGATGTATCCGACGGCGACGTCGATGCTGCAATTGAGGAGTTGGCCCGCCGCAACGCCAAGACGGTGGATGTTGGCCAGGAGCCCATCGTCGATGGATTCTACGTGAAGGTCCAGGCGTCCCTGCTGGACGAGAAGGCCCGCGAGGCCAATAAGCTCCAGGAGTGGGAAGAGAAATACTTCAAGATGAACGATGAGGCCCCTGCAGCCCTGGAAAAGGCACTAATCGGCTTCAAGGCCGGCGAGACGCTCTCGCTCACGGCCTCGGTGCACGATGTCCTCCACTTCCAGGACCACAAGCACGACGAAGAGCAAGATGCCGCCGTCGAGCGACACGAGTGGCAGGTCAAGGTCATTGAGGTGCGTGAGTGGAAGATGCCGGAAGTGGACGACGCTTTCGCCAAAGAGGCCAAAGGCGTCGACACCGTGGCGGCCCTCAAGGAGACGCTCAAAACTGAGCTTGCGGCCAAGAAAGAGCAGGAAGCAACCAGAACCGTCAACGAGGCTCTCAAGTCAGGCCTCATGGAGATGAACGAGTTTGCCCTTCCGCGGCGCCTCGTGGGCGACCTCTACCGCAATCGGGTGGAGGATATTCGGGAGCGCTACTCCAGGTACGCTAAGGCCTACGGCAAAGAGATGGTCGAGCAGCTCATCCAGCGCGAAGAAGCAGGAGCGCTGCTTGGCGTCATGGAGGAGGTCCGAACCTTCTTCCTCTTCAAAGAACTGATGAAGAAGGTGGAGCTATCGGTCTCCGAGGAAGACGTGCAGGCCTGGGCCGCCAAGCAGGCAACACTTCATGGCGTAGACCCCTCGTTCGTGCTCGGACGTATCACCGAAGACCAGCGAAAAGACCTGGAAGCCATGTTGCTTGATGAGAAGGTCTTCGATGTGCTCAAGAGCAAGGGCGTGATGATTTCGAAGGACGCCTACGATGCCAAAGTGGCTGCCAAGCGTGAAGAAGCTATGAAGAAGTACGAAGAGGCCAGAGCCAGAGAGGCCGCCGCCGAAGCCGCTGCGGACGAAGGTGACTCCGACGCCCCGAAGCCCGCCCAGGATGTAATGCCGGCGGCAACTTCTTCAGTGGAAGCCGCTGCTGAGCCCACGCCTGAAGAGCCGGCCGCAGAAGCCACCCCCGAACTGCCCTCCAAAGAGTAGCCGCTAAGCCCCTGCCAAGGGCACCATTCGTTCTCGCCAGCCCCCGCACTACGGCCCAAGAACTGAGCGGCCATGGGCCAACCCACCCCATAAAATGCCTTGGACCGACGGGTTTTGCTGGCATTTGTGAGGTCATGCTGTATAGTACGCCGGGCAAGCGGCCTGGGAATCTTGGAGGTGCAGGTGAGTACGATTTCTCGTGACCCAAGAATTGAGAACTCAATTTGGATGCCGACAGTCATAGAAACCACCTCACGAGGAGAGCGTGAGTGGACTGTGTTTTCGAGGCTACTAAAGGACAGAATTGTATTTCTTGGCTCCTTTATTGAGGATGATCTGGCAAATATTCTCATTGCCCAGCTACTCTTCCTGGAGTCCGAAGACCCTGACAAGGATGTCTTTATTTATATCAACTGCCCCGGTGGACTCTACTCCTCCGGACTGGCGGTCTACGACACCATGCAGCATGTCCGTTGCCCCATCACGACCCTCTGTGTCGGGCAGGCCGTCGATGTTGCCGCCCTTCTCCTCGCAGCAGGAACCCAGGGGAAGCGTTATGCTCTGCCCCACTCCAGGGTGCTCTTGCAGCAGCCCTTTGGGGGCTTCTCGGGGCAGGCCATGGATATCGAGATTCGGGCAAGAGAAATTGGCCGCGTCAAGAACGAGTTGAACCGCATTATCTCGGTTCACTCGGGCCAGCCCCTTGAGAAGGTCACGGCCGATACGGACCGCGAATTCTTCCTCGCCGCCGATGAAGCCAAGAACTACGGCATCATCGATGAGGTCATTGAGCCGAGGAAGGGTAAGCCAGCACAGTAAATTGCGGTGCAGCGGGCAGGTTGCCGCGGGTTGAAAGCGCCGCCGACCGACCTATACTGTGCCTAGTTTGTTGGAACGAGGGAGACTCGTGGAAAAGAACAGAGACGGAATGTTGCGCTGCTCCTTCTGCGGAAAGAGCCAGAAGGAGGTACGCAAACTCATCGCAGGACCTGGGGTCTACGTCTGCGACGAGTGCGTTACGCTGTGCAGCGAAATCATTGCTGATGAGATAGAAAAAGAGGAGCGGCTCCCTGATGGCTCCAAACTGCCGAAGCCGTCGGAGCTCAAAGCGCAACTTGATGAGTGGGTCGTGGGGCAGGACAGGGCCAAAAGGGTGCTCTCCGTGGCCGTCTACAACCACTACAAGCGCATCTCCCAGAGCAAGCGCTCTAAGAAGGCCGTGGAACTTCAAAAGAGCAACATCCTCATGATCGGCCCCACGGGTACAGGCAAGACCCTCCTGGCTCAGACCCTGGCTAAACTGCTCAACGTTCCATTCTCCATTTCTGACTGTACCTCACTCACTGAGGCCGGATACGTCGGAGAGGATGTGGAGAACGTCGTTCTTGGTCTCCTCCAGGCAGCGGACTACGATGTTGAGGCCGCCAGCAGGGGCATCGTATACCTCGATGAGGTCGACAAACTCTCCCGCAAGGGCGGTGGTCCCTCTATTACCAGGGACGTGGGCGGTGAGGGTGTGCAACAGGCGCTGCTCAAGATCCTGGAGGGCACCATTGCCAACGTGCCCCCCAAGGGCGGACGCAAGCATCCTCAGCAGGAGTTCATCCCCCTGGATACCAGTAACATCCTGTTCATCTTGGGTGGCTCCTTTGAAGGCCTTGCCAACATCATCAACCAGCGCATAGGCCGTAAGGGTATCGGCTTTGGTGCCGAAGTCGAAGCAAAACGCATTGGTGAACTGGGCAAAGTACTGGAGAAGGCCGAGCCCCAGGACATTCAGAAATTCGGTATGCTCCCAGAGTTCGTGGGCCGAGTACCTGTCATGGCTACACTCCACGAACTCTCAGTGGATGCCCTGGTGGATATCCTTACAAAGCCCAAGAACGCCCTCATTAAGCAGTATACCTACCTTCTTGAACTTGATGGCTGCAAGCTCACCTTCACCGAAGGCGCTATTAAGCGCATCGCAGAGCTGTGCCTGGCCCGAAAGTCTGGCGCCCGAGGCCTGCGGGCAATCGTTGAAGAGATGCTCCTCGATGTCATGTACGATGTGCCCTCCACTGAAAACATCAAGGAGGTCATCATTGATGAAGGGGCTGTGGACAAGAAGAAAGCCCCCATGTACGTGCTTAAGAACGAGGCCGAGAGCGCCGGAAGTGGTGGCTGAGTTTCTCGACACCCTTTGGTGCGCCCCAGCCCGGCTCGCTGAACGCCGCCGGGCACGGCCCCAGCCTCCAGGTGGGGTCAGGTTGTGCTCTGTCCCCGCTTTCGCCATCTCCGCTGACGGGTGACACAACTTTGATTAAAATGTTGAGTTCAGGAGTTCGACTATGAATAGAACCGAAATACGCCCCCTTGTGCCTCTTAGAGATGTTGTTCTCTTCCCACACATGGTTCTCCCTATCTTCGTGGGCCGTCCAAAGTCTATTGCCGCCGTAGAATCGGCAAAGGCCGGCGAAGGCCTGGTGGTGCTGGCAACCCAGGAGACCCCTGACGCCACAAGCCCTGGAGCTGATGAAATTCACAAGGTGGGCACCCTGGCCAAAGTGGTTCATATGCTCAAGATGTCCGACGGAACCATGAAACTCCTCGTCGAGGGCCTGGTCCGAGTCCGAATCGTGCAGTACATGGGTAAAAAGGAGTACTTCGAGGTCAAGGTAACTCTCCTCGAGGAGGACGCCGGCGAAGAGGGTAACGAACCCCTGGTTAAGGCGGCCCTCGCAGCCCTGGAGCAGTTGGCCAAAATATCCAACAAGATCCCCCCTGAAGTTATGGCCACCTTCACCTCCATCACCGAGCCGGGGCGCCTCGCTGACACCGTGGCCCCCCACCTCAACCTCAAGGTGGCAGAGCGCCAGGCACTGCTGGAACTGGTGGACCCCGTTGTGCGCCTCGAACGCCTCACTGAACTCATGCACTCCGAGGCCGAAATCCTCAATGTCGAGCGCAGAATCAAAAGCCGCGTCAAAAAGCAGATGGAGAAGAGCCAGCGCGACTATTACCTCAACGAACAGATGCAGGCCATTCAGCGGGAACTGGGCGAAAAAGAAGATGGCCGCAATGAACTCAATGAACTTGAAGAGTTGGCCGCTAAAAAGAAATTCCCCAAGGAGGCAAAAGAACGCTTCGACAGGGAACTGAAGAAGCTGCGCATGATGGCCCCCATGTCACCAGAATCAACCGTCATTCGCAACTACCTCGACTGGATGCTGGCGCTCCCCTGGCTCGAATATGGAAGCGAAAGGCTGGACATATCCGAGGCTTCCACAATCCTCGACGAAGACCACTACGGCCTGGAGAAGGCCAAGGAGCGTATTCTAGAATACCTCGCCGTACAGGCCCTCACCGGTCACCTCAAAGGACCCATTCTCTGCTTCGTTGGCCCCCCCGGCGTGGGAAAAACATCCCTGGCACGCTCCATCGCACGCGCCACCGGGCGTGAGTATATCCGTATTTCTCTCGGCGGCGTCAAAGACGAAGCGGAAATTCGAGGCCACCGCAGAACCTACATCGGAGCCCTCCCGGGCCGCGTCCTCCAGTCCCTCCGCAGGGTCCGCACCAGTAACCCAGTCTTCCTCCTCGATGAAGTAGACAAACTCTCCTCCGATTGGCGCGGAGACCCATCATCGGCCCTTCTTGAAGTGCTCGACCCCGAACAGAACAACACCTTCGTTGATCACTATATGGACCTAGATTATGACCTCTCAAAAATCATGTTCATAGCAACGGCTAACTACCGAGAAGGTATTCCACTGCCACTTCAAGACAGAATGGAAATTATTGAGCTGGGCGGGTACACCGAGAATGAGAAAACCCAGATAGCAAAGAATTTCCTCGTGAAAAAGGAGAAGGAGGCCAACGGTCTCAAAGATGTCTCCCTTGAGTTCTCCATCGATGCTCTTGAGACTCTGGTGCGCCACTACACCAGAGAGTCAGGAGTTAGAAGCCTTGAACGTGAGATAGCGGCGATCTGCCGCAAGCTCGCAAAAGAATTTGTAAAACGGGGAAAACCCTCTACTGCATCCTACAAAGTCACCGGCAAGGCCATCCCGAAATACCTGGGACCCCACCGCTTCACCTTTGGCGTCAGCGACCGCACAGACCAGGTCGGTGCAGTCACCGGGCTTGCAGTCACGGCAGTGGGAGGCGACCTGCTGACCGTTGAAGCTACCGTCGTGCCCGCTGCAGACCAGAACAGTGGCCGCGTCATCATCACCGGCTCTATCAAGAAGGTAATGGAAGAGTCCGGCTACGCTGCCCTGACCTACGTCAGATCCAGAGCCGAGGCCCTGGGAGTGCCGGGAGACCTCTTCAGCAAGATTGACCTCCACGTCCATATCCCCGAGGGCGCAACACCCAAAGATGGGCCCTCCGCCGGAATTACCATGGGGGCCGCTATCGCCTCAGCCATAACTCGCATCCCCGCCCGTTCCAATGTCGCTATGACCGGAGAGATCACCCTCCGTGGGCGGGTACTCCCCATCGGCGGCGTCAAAGAGAAGCTTATGGCCGCTCACCGCGGTGGTATTAAGAAGGTGCTGATGCCAAAAGCCAACGAGAAAGACCTCAAGGATGTACCTCAGACCGTGCTGAAGGCCATGGACATCGTTTTGGTTGAACACATGGACGACGTGCTGAAGAATATTCTTACATCTGTGCCGGAACAGTGGTCTCCCGATAGCAAATGAGGTGAATTATGAAAGTAGAAGTCATCAATAAGTTCGATGTGCCTGCCGAGCGCCTGGAAAAGATTCTCTTCGACGAACGGCTGCCAGAACTGCTCAAGGCCCGGATGTCCACCATGCTCGATATCCAGCCCCTTAGCAAGAACGCCAACGGGGCGCTTCTGGAGCGAGAAGTCAAGTATTTCCCCAAGCCAATGATCGCCAGCGTCGCCGGCAAGAAGGTGGAACCCGAGTGGATGGTCTTCACCGAGAAAACTCGCTATGACTTCGGCGCCCACAAAGGCACTTTCCAGAATGTTCCACAGCACCACAAGATTGCCGGGCTGCTGCTGAACCATGGCGAACTCATCATCAAAGCAACAGGCCCAAACTCCTGTGAGCAGGTGGTGAAGACCGAAATCAAGGTCAAGGTGCCCATCGTCGGTATGATTGCCGAGAGAATCATCGGCGACAATGGCAAAAAGATCCTCGAAGAGCAGGCGGCCGTTGTTCGTGAAATAATTAAGAATAACGAATTGGCTTAGGCTTCAATCCCTGGCGAGGCCGAGACAAGGCATGCCTACTTCTCAGGAGCGCTACCCTCGCTTCGCTTGCCAGTCAATATGTACTCCCAGTCCGGCTTAGCCTCAGGTAGAACAAGGTCGCCGTGCGATGCACGAACCAGGGAGCGACACGCCTCGCAAAGCTCCCCAGGCTCGTCGTCCACTGTCTTCACCTTTCCCTTGGCATCGTTCATCAGGCACCTTGGCTGCTCACAATGATGCAGCCCCAAAGTGTGCCCGACCTCGTGAGTTACAACCTTTACAACTCGAACAATGCCCCTCTTCCTGGAGACCTTCCCTATCAGCCGGTGGGTGCTTACCACACACGCAGTGCCACCAACCTGTCCCAAACCGAAGATCCCCCAGTCAGCTACCTTCCCCTTGGTCGTGGAGATGTCCACCGACGTCATTCCAACTACCAGGCGGCACTGGGTGCCTGGCATAACTTCGTTGTTGAGATAGCTCAGCAACTTGTCCGCACGATACCTGTTTCGCTTGGGGTAGAAGGCCTCCTTGGGCAGCTTTCTTGGGTCGAGTACCTTCGTAGGAGCCCCGTAGAGCAACTCCAATGCCCGCCTGCTCGGCCCCACATAGCCATCCTCCATGGAGCCCAAAGCTACAATGCAAATGGGCCGCTTGCCCCCAGCTTCCGGCTCTTTGGCCTCAACGGCCCGGCTTATGCCCGATACCAGCAGGAGAAGGGCCAACAACAACAGAGGCCGGGGCCAAAACCTCGTTCTGTCAGCGGTAAGCGCGCATACAGGATGGCAGACTCTTCTACCCATGGCACCCCTCCTTAACCATCTCGGCCGCTCCTGGCACTCACTGAGGCTCAGCAGGCTCCAGCACGCGGGCCACGAAATAGACCGACCCATTGGGGCAGAACTGTGGCTTCGAGGAATCAAGCCTGAGGGAGACTCTCTTGCCCGAAATGCCCGCAGAGACCAGCGCCGCTTCGCCCCTGGAGACAACCTCAGGCTCACCGTCGGGCCAGATCAACTCCAAGCGTACCCATCTCTCTCCCAGCCTCACTTCGAAGGGCGCACACTGACACGGCGGGGGGTTGTGCCGAACCACAACCCCGCCCCCGGAAAGCTCAGCCGCCAAAGCCCTGGCCTGCTCCCCCAGCCGCATGGCCCGAAGGTCTTGCGAGCCGCACCCGGCAGCGCCAAGCAAGGCAACCAGAAAAGCAGCAACCAGAATGCTCCTCCTCATAGCCACCCCCAATAGACCACCCCGACACTAAGTATTGACCAGGCCGCCACCGAGAGCAGTACCAGCGGGTCAGTAACCAGAGTCTCCGTGGGTGACCGGTCGGACCTGCTCCTCATGGTTATCCAACCGAAGCGGGCAAGCCCCAACGCAGCAAAAGGAACGGTCCAAATCAGCGATGAGGTGTGAAAGTTCTCCACCGCATGGGCCGAAAGCGAATAGGCGCCGTAGAGCAGCGTGCTGGCAAGGCCCGCAACTACCAGGCCCACCTGCGCAGGACCCAGCTGATACCCCCCCAACGCCTTTCTTACAGTGGAAGCATCAGCCCCAATAGTACGAAGTTCGTGCACCCGCTTGCCTAATCCAAGGTAGCAGGCCAAAGCAAAAGTACAGCTTAAAATCCATATACTGATAGGTACGGAAATGGCCGTCGCCCCACCCATGACACGGAGAACAAAGGAGCCGGAAATAAACAGCACATCAATCATTGCAATATTTTTGGCCCATAGAGAGTATATCGAATTCAAGACCAGGAAGGCCGCCAACACCAGCCCCGTCCGCCAGTTCATGACAAAGGCCCCGAGAACAGCCACAACCCCAATGACCGCAGCGGCCCCCAGAGCCGTGCCCTGGCTCAGCAACCCCGCCGCAACGGGCCGCCGCCGCTTCACCGGATGTAGTGCATCCTGCCCCGCATCCCTCACGTCGTTGAACAGGTAGACAACCCCCGAAGCCAGAGAGAAGAGAATCGCAGCTACTACCGCCGTGACTACGGAAACGCTATCCAATGCCTTCAGGGCAAAGACAAGCGGGGCCAGCACAAATACATTCTTGACCCACTGGTGCGGGCGCATTGATACCAGAACGTGTCTTACAGCACCGGAAAATCCCATCCAACTGACCCTCACTAAGCCAGTGAAAAATGCTCTCGACCCTCCCCCTCAACTCGGCCTTGGGCCAGCTCTCTTCGAGCCTGAGGCTCAGGCGGGGCAAAAGGTCGCCAGGCGGAGCGCGACACATGAGCGGCCGCTTATGGCCGACCCTCTATTGGAGGAGACACGCTATCAGTATTCACACCTGGTAGCAAGCCGCTTTCCTGCCGATTCTTGCAGCAGAGGGGCCGCGATGGTATAGATGCTGAGCCTGAACATCCAGGGGGTATCATGGCAACAGCTCTATCGTCCGCCGCCAGAAACATCCGGGCCCTTCTCCTGACTCTCGGGGTGGTCCTCGCTGGCTCCTCGTGCACTTCGTCAGGCGTCAGCTACTCCATGACCTACCCGCAGGCGTCGCCCCATAACAGGTACGTTGGCCCCGACCTCGACGTCACCTTCACCTTCACCGACCGAACCGTGCAGTTGGAACTGGTCAACTCCCAAAGCGATATCATGGTCAACTGGAACCAGGCGACCTTCATGAGCGCCGATGGACGAGCCGTGCGCATGGAGCCCGTTGGAATGGCCCCGGTCTACACCCTGCCCGCCGGCTCCCGAACCCGTGTGGAACTGACACTCACTCAATGGTTCTGCGCAACACCAACGCTCTGGCACCGGCGAGTAGCCTTCCAGACCGGCATCGTGCATCCCCAACAGTTGCTGACGGGCAGCGCTACCGTGAAGCTGTTCCTTCCAATTACCAGGGTTCAGGCCGACGGCACCATGGGCCAGGAGATGATGGAGTTCGGCTTCGTTGCGAGGCCACAGACAACTGCGCCCGCCCCCACGGGCTATCCTGTTGGAGGAATCCGATGAAACCCATCAGAGGCCTCACTGCACTACTCCTTGTTGCTGCCTCCCTCCTGCTCACCCCCGCGCTCGCCAAGGCCCAAGGGTGTGATTTCAACGTCCCCCCGTCTATGCCCCTCTGGTTCTCCGTGGGAGCCGGCGGCGGAATCACCATGCCTCTGGCCAGCGAATCAGAACTGGAGCGCCTCGCCCCCGGATTCGGTGGCAACGTGGGGGTGAACTTCTACAACGGAATCAGACTTCTGCTGGACTATCGATATTATGACCTTGAAGGCAGTCGATCTCTCTATGACTTTGTGGATGGACATCAGTTGCACCTGAAGGGATTGTTCCCGGTTATTCATACTACCTACGTTGATTTTCATATTGGCCTTATTGCCGGTGTGTCTTTTATCACCAAGCAGTTCTTCTATCAGATTCCCAACGGGCCGGAGAACGAGTGGCATGGGCTGCTGTTGAGAGGCGTGCCGCTTCGCAGCCGCGTTCCCAGCTTCACCGGCGGTGCCGCAGCACGACTGACGGTCTACCCTTTGGAGGCGCTGGGAATCTTCATGGATGTCTCATCAGGCTACTCCCTGGCCCTCATGGAATCTCTCAGCATGGCCGAAGGTGCCTTGCTACTGCACTTCTCTCTTGGAACCGAGCTTCACTTCTAGGAGGCTGTAGGGCATAGAATCTTTTGCCCTCGATCCCCGTTTTTCCGTGGTGCGTCTGCTCCTTCGTCGCCGTTGCCAGCTTGCCCAGCCGAAGCCTTGGCGAAGGAGGGTCGCCGAACTGTCCAACAGGTTGACAGAGTCCATTAGCTTCCCGGTCCGGGAACCGCACCCCTCGGCCGCCAACTCAGTTGATGCACCAGTAGTATCCGCCCTCGTACCAACCGCACTGGAACGTCGGGCCCAGGTTGTCGCAATCGAAGACCTGCAACACGCTGTTCTGGCACCATTTCACCACGTTGCCGTCGCAAACGCCGATGTAGTTGATGTCGCCGCACGGGCCGATGCCGTTCACGCACTGCCCGATGTCGTTGCAGAACTGCGTTGAGGGACAGTAGCCGCAGTTGCCGCCACACCCGTCCGGGCCACACTTCTTGCTGGAGCAGGCAGGCGTGCATGGCTTCTGATAGCACTGGTAGACGTAGAGATCCGGTACCCACCCACAGGCGTGGTTAGGTCCCTGCAAGGTGCAGTCAAACATCACTATCTGGCCGTTCTCGCACCAGACCACCGTGTCTCCAACGCACTGGGGCTGACTGTTGTATGGCCCACACCCACCGCCGACGCCCACGCAATGGTTGTTCTCGCAAGCCAAGCCCGTGGGACAGGTTCCGCACGAGCCACCACAGCCGTCATCTCCACACTGGCGGTCGATACACGACGGCACACATGTGCCACCACAATAGTAGGGGTATTGCAGGGGCCCCTCCACGGCCTCGGCCACGCAATCGTAGAAGCCCTTGTCCGGGTTCCACCCGCAATGCGACTTGAGGGGATCGTTGGTGGCAGAACAATCCATGAACCAGAGAGCGCTGTTGTTGCACCAAAGCACCGTGTTGCCGCTGCAGCATCCCACATAGGTCACGTCGCCACACTGTCCAACGTTGGTGCACTGGCCGAAGGAGCAGGCCTGCCCGATGGGGCAGTCGCCGCACGAGCCTCCGCAGCCATCGTCACCGCAGTTCTTGCCAAGACAGCTCGGAATGCACTCACCCTTGGGCACGCAGCCGAAGTAGTTCAAAGCGGGAAGCCACTCGCAAACCACGTTCTTGCCGATGGAGTAGCAATCAGTAACCGTAATTGCGTTGTTGACACAGGCCACAAGCGTGTTTCCGTCGCACCAACCACCCGGGGCCAGATTGCTGCATGGCCCACCCACGGTCAGGCACTGACCAGTAGAATTACAGACGGCGCCAGAGGAACACTTGCCACATAAGGCGCCGCATCCATCGGGGCCACACACTTTGCCATTGCACTGTGGAGTGCAGTCGGTGACGCACTGACCCAAACCATCGCAGAACTCCCAGGGGGCGCACTTCCCACATACCCCGCCGCAACCGTCAGGGCCACACTGCCGCCCATCGCAGTTGGGGTTGCATACCATGAGGCAACGTCCATCAACACACTGCTCGCCAACCCCACACTCCCCGCATGACCCGCCGCAGCCGTCGGGGCCGCAGTTCTTATTGGGACATACCGGGATGCAAGACTTCACGCACTTGTCGTTCTGGCACTCGTATCCGAACAGGCAGCCCCCACACGAGCCGCCGCAACCATCGCTTCCACACTCCTTACCGGCACATACCGGCACGCAAACGCTGCACTTGGCGTCGGCACCACAAGCCTTGCCCTCCGGGCAGGTTCCGCACGTCTTTCCACATCCGTCAGGGCCGCACTCCTTGCCTTCGCACTTGGGAACACACTTGGGAACGCACTGATCGTACACCCCACACTCCATGCCCTCGGGGCACGTGCCGCACTGGCCACCACACCCATCGTCACCACACAGCTTGCCGAAACACTGTGGAGTGCAGCACTGGGTCCCCCCAGGAAGACAAACCTCCCCGCCGATACACTCCCCGCAGCTGCCACCGCACCCATCGGGCCCGCAGACCTTGCCGTTACACGCCGGCTCGCATCCCTGGTCTAGCAGTTCCTCAATGGGAACATCCTGCCCAACCTCCGACACCTGGTCCGTCGACACTTCGCCGGGGGTTGTCTCCTCCTTGGTGTCGCCAGATATGGAGTCGGGCGGGCTTGTGGAGTCACTTCCAGTGGCCACGCACTGCCCAAAATCACAATCGCCCTCACAAACCCTGCCCAGCAGCCACGTGGGCTTCCCAGTCTTCTTGTCCAGCGCACAAAATGCCACCGCTGCTTTGCCCTGATAGCCCGTGCACTCCGTTATACCGAGGCTCTCACACGAAGAGCCCAAAGCAGGGCCATCCAGCGCAGATTCGCCCGTTGACGAGCATGCCGCCGAAGCAACCAAACCAAGAAAAGCCAAAGCCATCAGGTGTCTGTTCACGAGGTACCTCCACACAACACAGCGCCGATTGTACCCTCGCCAACCCGCACAAGGCAAGGATAGGTTGTCGCCCCAGAGGCAGCGCCGGTCGTTCTCGGCGCCCGCACCCCACAGCCTGCGTTTATGTGACCTACACGGCTGCTCACATATCTCGCTCCCCCCAGCAGCCGTGTACCCCGAGCCGGCCGAAGGACGAGTCGAGGGGTAGGGGCGAGAATGAAGGTCACTGGTTTAGGGGCATCAACATTTGGGTCGGATTCTCGCCGCACTTGCGCTATCATCCTCGGCGTGCCCGAGGGCACTCTCTCCAACTGCAACGGGAGGTTTCCATGAGGTCCAGTGTTGTTTCTACCCTGCTAGCTTTGGGGCTTGTTTCCCTTATTTGGGGCTGTGGAACGGATGATTCCGCCGGAGCAGAGCCGGGAGAGAAATCGGGGCCGTGCCTCGAAGGCAATTTGTGCAACCAGGGCCTGGAATGCGTTGGTGGCGTCTGCGTTGAGCCCCAGGGCGACGTCGAGGAGGACGCCTGCACCCCCGACTGTAGTGGACGCGAATGTGGCGACGATGGTTGCGGTGGCTCCTGTGGTGACTGCTCCGACGGCGTCGCATGCAGCCCCTCCGGCCAGTGTGGCTGCACCCCCGATTGCACCGGGAAGGTATGCGGCGACGACGGTTGCGGTGGAGAGTGCGGCGATTGCTTCTTAGGTGAGTACTGCCTCGACGGAAAGTGCGAGTGCGAGCCGGCCTGCGGCGGTAAGGAGTGCGGCGACGACGGATGCGGCGGTAGCTGCGGGGATTGCAACGGCGGCGTCTGTAAAGAGGATGGCATGTGTTGTGCGCCGTTCTGTGTTGACAGAGAGTGCGGTGCCGATGGCTGCGGTGGAAGCTGCGGCGACTGCACGGGTGGTCTCTCCTGTTTCGACGGTAAGTGCGACTGCCGACCAGCGTCTGACCCCGGGGCCGAACTGGACGACCCCGCAGGAAACGGCCTCGTCTGGGTCAAGATAAAGGCCGGATGCTTCAAGATGGGCTGCAACGGAGTGCCGCCCACCTGCCTCGCCGACGAGAAGCCCGAACACATGAAGACGGTGGCCGCTTTTCAGATTCTGAAAACCGAGGTAACTCGTACCCAGTATCTCGCCGTCATGGGCACCGACTCCGGAGTCCCCGCCAATTGTATGGAGTGCCCAATTACCGGCCTCACCTACGACCAGGCCAAAGCTTTCTGCGAGGCCATCTCTGCACGCCTTCCAGCCGAAGCCGAATGGGAATATGCTGCCCGAGGCGGTCAGAACATGGTGTACGGCTGTGGCCTTGAGGTCTCCTGCCTCGACTCCGTGGCCTGGCATGCCGACAACGCACAGTCCCAAATCCAACCCGTGGCACAGAAGTCCGCTAATGGATACGGCCTCCACGATATGCTCGGCAACGCCTGGGAACGGGTGGAAGACTGTTATCACACCTCCTTCGACCTGGCCCCCCAAGAGGCATTCCCCCCCTGGCTCGAAGAGTGCGACATGAACTATCGCGTAGCACGAGGTGGTTGGGCCGGCGACGTCCCAGCGGACCTCCACGTAACTCGGCGCCTCAGCGTCTCTAACACACTGGCCAGCGGCTCCTTTGGCTTCCGGTGCGTTAGATAGAGCACATCGGTCTCCGCCCACAGCAAGGAGAGCCTCGTTTCGTAGCGCACTCTCCTTGACCTGTGTGCCTTCGTGCACTCAAGCCCGCCCCCCCGGGGCGCAGGGCTTCCAACAAATATGGAGCACCAGACATGATTCGCGAAGTTGTTATCGTTGCGGCCGGACTTGGCAGCAGGTTGCAGAGCATGGGCTCTGGAGAAGTGGTCCTCAAGCCCCTTTGTCAGGTTGGAGGCAAGCCCCTGCTGGCCTGGGTCATGGAAAAATGCGCCAGAAGCGGCGTTGAGACCGTGCACCTGGTCACTGGCTTTGAGGCCGGTCGCCTCGTGGATGCCGTCTCCTCGTGGGACCTCAAGCTTCAGGTGAAGCCGGCCTTCAACCCCGACTTCAAACTCTCCAACGGCATCTCGCTCCTGGTTGGGGCAAAGCAGACCGCAGGCGACTTCGCCCTGCTCATGAGCGACCACCTCTTCGAGGATGCTACCCTGACAAGGATGCTCAACCTTGACCTTGGCGCCGACAAAGCGGTGCTGGGTGTCGACTACAAAATCGACCAGGTCTTTGACCTTGACGATGCAACCAGAGTGTTGTCCCAAGGTGATCGCATCATTGATATAGGTAAAAGTATCGACAAATACAACTGCGTGGATACTGGGATGTTCGTGCTGTCAAAGCAGGCTACGGTCTCGGCTCTGGAAGAGGCCGTCGTTCGCCGAGGCGATGCCTCAATCTCCGATGCCATGAAGCTCTTCATCGGCACAGGCGCCATGAGGGCGTGGGACCTGGGAACGGCTCTCTGGCAAGATGTGGACGACCCGGCCATGTTCGGCAACGCCGAAGAACTGCTCAGCCGCGGAGTCTTTTGAGAGGGCATGGCACGCCGGCATCAGTTCTCACAGAACCCCATCAGATAGAGCTTCGCTGAGTTAACGTCCTCGCCGTCGAAGAGGCCCCAGACGACGTAGGTTTTCGTGGGGTCAACTGGGCTGCAATCAACCAGGTCGAACGGGTCAGTGGGGTTGAGGAGTTGGCCCTTGCATTGCACCGTGGGATACTGCGAACTGCCCACAAGGCGTATGGTCTTCCCTTGAAGGCTCTCCTCGAGCAGCAGCGGAGCCGTGCAGGTCAACCCAGAGCATGTCGCCTGCCCCGCCCTTACCCGAGCAACCATGGCGATGTTCTGCTCGTCGAAATACTGTGGTTTTTGAATCACATACTGAAATGGCACGTGTTCATACGGCAAGGATGGCATACCCTTGCACTCTTTGCCAACACAAATAGCTTCGTCTATCTGAGAATCACAATCATTGCTAATCCCATCATCACAAAGCTCCATCCCGCATTCCAGGCAGATGCCGCCAATGCATCCCTTGAAGAAGGGGCAGTCCGAATAGGAGGTACACGCAGTGCAATCGTCCGGGCAGTTGCATGGGTCCTCGTGAGGAATGTTGCAATTCCCGTTGCCGCACGGCGAGCAGACGAACTCCTCGGTGCTTACAGAGCAGGAGTTGCCTTGGCTGTATCCCACTGAAAGCGAAATATCTTGCCCCGCACAACAAGAATCCTTGCCGTAGAAACCAACTTGGTAAAGGGGAATACACTCTTCATTCTTCTCGCAGCAGGTGAACCCCGAGCCGCAGCCTGGGTAGGCAATTTCGACGTATCCACCCGGGCATGAGTTGAGGTAGCAGGTGCCCCCGGCCTCTGCGCAGGTCGTGGGTTCTACTGTCAAGCAGTCTGCCCCGCAGTTGCAGACGTTCTCACCCTGCCCACACACGCCATCACCACAGTTGGCGCAAACGACGTTTAGCTCCGAGCAGTTACACATGCCCAGGCAGTCAGCCGTTGTACAACCAACGTCACTCATGTCACAATCCGCTATGGGAGATAGCCCCGCACAGCAGAACCCCCCGAAATCCACGTTGTATCCGGTACCCTCCTGGTAACACTGACCACAATTCGGGATAACGGCCTCCTGGCACCCCCCAATGGGATCGCACCAGTATTTCTCACACTCGGTGTCGGTTCCACAATCCAGCCAGTCCGATCCCAGACACATGCCGTCCTCGCACTTAGAGACCATACTGCATACATCCCCATCATCACAAAAACCACCACTTGTTGGTAAATAAAGACAGCCTTGTTCCTGGTCGCACATGACTTCGTGGCAATCCACGGGCAAGCATCCCAGCGGCATACCCATACACATGCCCTCGAAGCAAGCGTCGTCCACGGTACACGGATCGGCGTCGTCACACGGCGCATCAGTGAAGTATGTCTCGCACGTGGACGGAGAACCCTGACAAACGTAGCCAAGGCAGGGGCCCACCTCGCCGTACAGCACCTGGCAATCCTCCTTGGTCTCACACTCTCCAACCTCTATGTCGGGCTCAACCAAGTCCGGCTCAATGACCTCCGGGAGTACCGTGTCGTCAGCGTCGGGAGGAACAACCATCTCGCCGGTCTCGCCAGCGCCGTCCCAAAGTCCAATCTCCCCGGAGTCGGGTGGCGAGATCCTGTCTGTAAGCACGTCGTTGGTGTCGTGACGCTGTGCGTCAACCGCCGTCTCATGTTGCGCCGTATCTCTAATGAAAGCATCCTCAGCAGGGTAGGAGACGCTGAAAGTGCAGCCGGCCAGCGCTGTTAGAAACATAGCAAGCGCCCCACCGCTGCGCGAACAAGACATCAATACTCTCATGGCTTCTCCTCCAACCGCCGAAAACCACGCTGCCCGGGCAGTTCCCCAAGCAACGCCTTGGGCGCCAATGCTTTGGCGAGGTAGCTACCAGGGGCACGGGGACGAGGTTGTCGCTCGTTCACCCTAGGCATTTTAGGCCAGTACTGCGATAATTCAACCCCATCAGAGGTGGCCCCATTCGGCACAGATCTGAATGGAGATCCGGCTTGCTTTTCGTCATGGTTAGGAGTAAGGCTAGCCGGCTCTCCGCCCCAAACACTGACTATTCGGGATGGAAGCGGGCTTGTTCTCCGGCCCCTTATGAAGCAGGGCCCCTTGATGACACAGGAGTAGTATCATGGAAAAGAAGCAGATCAACATTCGCCCGGCAACTGGAAAGCTGGGTATTCTTACACCCGGCATGGGTGCCGTCATGACCACCTTCGCCGCGGGCGTAGAGGCCATCCGCCGCGGGCTATGCCCTCCCTACGGCTGCATGTCGCAGATGGGCCACATCAGACTGGGACGGCGTGACGAGAACCGTCAGCCCCTTATCAAAGACGTCGTGCCGCTGGCTGGCCTCGACGACATAGTCATCGGTGGCTGGGATATCTTCCCCGATAACTGCTACGAAGCGGCCGCCAAAGCTGGCGTGCTCACCCAGGAGCAGCTGGCTCCCATCAAGAGCTATCTCGAATCTATCGTCCCCATGCCCGCCGTCTTCGACAAAAGATACGTCAAGAAGCTGGACGGACCCAACGTCAAGCAGGGCGGAACATGGTGGGACAAACACCTCATGCTCGTTGAAGACATTAAGAATTTCAAAGAAAAACACAATATCGATCGCTTCGTGATGATATGGTGCGGTTCAACCGAAATCTATCAGCAGCCCGGCGACGTACATCAGACCATCGAGGCCTTCGAGGCCGGTCTCAAGGCCAACGACGAGCGCATCTCCCCCACCATGGTCTACGCCTACACCGCAGTGAAGATGGGGATCCCCTTCGCTCACGGCGCACCCCATATGGGCGTGGATACACCCGCCATCATGCAGCTGGCTGACAAGAATCGCGTCCCAATCTGCGGAAAAGACTTCAAGACCGGCCAAACCCTCATGAAGACCATCGTTGCCCCTGGACTCAAGGCCCGCTACCTCGGCGTCGATGGCTGGTTCTCCACCAACATCCTGGGTAACCGGGACGGCGAAGTTCTCGACGACCCCGACTCCTTCAAGAGCAAAGAGGTCTCCAAGCTCTCAGTGCTTGAAAGCATCCTCCAGCCTGAGGTCTATCCGGAACTGTATGGTAATATCTACCACAAGGTTAGAATTAACTATTACCCGCCAAGAGGCGATAATAAAGAAGGTTGGGATAACATCGACATCTTCGGCTGGATGGGCCGCAAGATGCAGATCAAGATCGACTTCCTCTGCAGAGACTCCATCCTCGCAGCACCCCTCGTCCTGGACCTTGGCATCTTCGCCGATTTGGCCGCAAGAGCCAATATGGGCGGGATTCAGGAGTGGCTCTCCTTCTTCTTCAAGTCACCAATCCATCACCCCAGTCTCTACCCGGAACATGATCTCTTCATCCAGCAGACCAAGATGAAGAATACCCTCAGATATATGATTGGCGAGGAGCTGATTACGCATCTTGGCGTTGATTACTACAACTATTTCGACTAATTCCCAGGGAATACGCAAGCTTGTGGCGCTCGTTACGGGCGCTCAAGCACCCTGCGGACCTTCCTTGCAAGTTCACCCACGGAGAAGGGCTTGGGAATGAAAGCGGTAGTTGACTCCTTCCCATCCTCTACGTACCCATCGCTGTAACCAGACATCAGCAATACCTTCATGTCAGGTCTCTGAACACACAGCCTCTTTGCCAGCACCGGCCCCGAAACCCTCGGCAGGATGACGTCCGACAGCAACAGGTGTATCTCCCCGGGATACCCCCTGACTATGGCCTCAGCCTCCTCTCCCGTAGCGGCAGCCAGCACGGTATAGCCAAGCTGCTGCAAAGCGTTGTCCGCAACGTTCAGCACGTCCGGCTCATCGTCCACCACCAGAATGGTCTCGTTGCCCACGGGCGGGGGAAGACTTGAAGAGGTGAGCCTCCAGTTCGAGTCCGAACTGCTCTCGCCAGGCTCCGCAACTGGAATCATCACCCTGAAAGTAGTCCCCCGCGCCAGCACAGACTCCACCTCCACTTCCCCCTGCATCCGCTGAAGAATCCCGTAGACCGTAGCCAGCCCCAGCCCCGTTCCATCCTCCTTCGTGGTGAAGAAGGGCTCAAACACCTTACCCAGATCATCTTCTGAGATTCCATGGCCCGTGTCGCGGACAGTCAACAGAGCATACTCTCCAGCAGGCGTCCCCCCAAGGGTGGCCACAGTGAGCACATGAACCTTCGTTGAGATGTCCAGGGCACCGCCATTGGCCATGGCATCCCTGGCGTTGACCACCAGATTCAAAACCACCTGCTCCAACTGCACCGGATCCGCCTTAACCAACCC
Source organism: uncultured Myxococcales bacterium (assembly GCA_964593355.1). Classification (GTDB taxonomy): domain Bacteria; phylum Myxococcota_A; class UBA9042; order CAIXZC01; family CAIXZC01; genus CAYTWV01. Next base: position 70,631 of record CAZQHM010000007.1, on the reverse strand, counting down.
AAGCGTCTCGTCAAGGTCCAGCGTCAACCTGATTCGCTCGCCAATCAGCGACTGAATCAACGGCACCATGCCAGTCAGCAGATCGTTCAACTGAAGAATTCGCCGCTTCAAAGGCTGCTTCCTGGAAAAGACCAGCAACTGCCTAACCAGCCTCGCTGCCCTCTCGCTGGCCTCCAATATGTGGTCGACCTCAGGTCTCAACACATGATCCTCAGGCAGCCGCAACGACAACAGGTCTGCGTTTCCAATTATGGCGCTTAAGACATTATTGAAGTCGTGGGCAACACCCCCCGCCAGCCGTCCCATGGCTTCCATCTTCTGCGCCTGCACCAGCCTGGCCTCCAAATCCCGGCGCTCCGAGACGTCCCTCGCTACGGCTATCACCGAGGCCTGGCCCTCAACCACCACCGGATGGCCGTGTACCTCCACGGGCACAAGAGCCCCAGAGCGGGTGCGCAGACTCATGGAGAGCATCACGTCCTGGCCCGAAACGATCTTGTCAATGGCCTCCTCACCGGCCTCCTGATTCTCCAGCACTACCAGGCCATCAGCATTCATCTGCAGCAAATCCTCCCTGGAGTAGCCCAGGGTTAGAACCGCAGCATCATTCACGGCCACCATCCTGCCAGGCCCCATTGGACCATCCAGGGTCGCCACAAACACCATGTCGCCGCCGGAATTGAACAGCGTCCTGTATCGTTCCTCACTCTCAGCCAGCGCTCGCTGCTGCAATATGCCGGCAGTAACGTCCCGCATCACCCCCTCAAGCCCAACTACCTCCCCCTTTCCGTTGAACACCGGAACGTTCCGTTGCTCCCCCCACCGAATGCTGCCGTCCGGCGTTATGAAACGGTACGTGTGTGGCTCCGTCTCAACGTAATCCTCAAACAACCGGTTCTTTACCCTCTGCCTGTCCTCAGGGTGGATGGCCTTCAGCATCGACAGACCATTCCGGCAAACCTCCTCCGCCGTCACCCCGGTCCAGCCCATTATGGACGGGCTTATGAACTCGAATCCCCGCCGCTGCTTGAACCGGTAGCTGTATACAACGTCAGTGGGGCTGGAGAGTAGAACCTGTAGTCTGTTAAAACCCGCCGTTTTAGTTAGTCGTGCTATGTCAAAATAAAGAATCATGGTAATTATTGCAACAATATAAAGCGATGCGGGAACCATGGTGGCGGATACCATGTCGCTGCCAAAAAAGTATATCCACAGCGGGCGCACAGATAGGGCCAGAGCCAGGGCAAACCATGATCCCAGAAGTGCGGTCCTTCTACCAAGATTGGCACCAGCCTCCGGTAGACTCCTCCATATGCGATGGGAAATTAGAACCCCGGAAACCAGCGTTGCGCAGAATTCGGGGTAGGGGGACGGAACCCCCGCAACCACTAGAGCCAGAGGAACTGCCCCGGCAACCAGCCCCGCTGTCAAGACCCACCATCGGTCCTTCTCACCCACCAGTCTCGATGCCGCCGTCCAAAGAAACGGGGCCGCCAAAGCAGTGGTTGCAGCAGCATAGGCCTCGCCGCACCAGAGACAGCCACCCAGAACCAAGAGCTCGACCCATGTAGAGCCAAGAATAACTCCTACCGAAATTCCAAGGTAGAAATGAAACGCAGTTCGATAGGAAAGCCATACGTATAAAGAGTGAACTAATACGGCGACAAGAGCGCCTGAAATCAAGAGGACCGGAAGCTCGGGGCCGTATTCCATCCGCAAGAATTCCACAGTTGTGACAGGTCAGTGCCCCAAGCCGGGGGGCAGGCATTGCTGCCTCTGAGCACCCAGTCGCCCACGCAGACGCCGTCAGGTTGAAGACGGTATGCGTCAAGTGCGCTCGCAAGTCAAGAATGGTGCGAGTTGGACCGTGTGGTCTATGATCGGAGCTGCCTCAACACCCCCAATGGCCGCTCGCCGTGCACCGGCCATGGGCCAACTTCGTTGTAGCGGGGGTAGGAAGACCACTGGGGCAGACCCCCCTGGAACGGCTCAGGGCAGCAAGGAGCGAAGCAGCCGCCTCAGGCAGGCAACGTTGACGCTGTTGCCCAGCAGACGATATCTTGTCAGGGTGTCGAACCCCTCGGGGAAGATAAAGCCCTTCTTGAAAGCCAGTAGACGGGCAATCTCGCCGGGAGAGAAGCGCCGCAACCCCTTTTCATCCAGCAGGTAACTTCCGGCTCGCGCTCTGGCCTTACCGTAAGATGAACCGAAACAGGCAGTAATCCCCCCGGACCCCTCGACAACGTCCAGCCCCGGACCATAGGTGGTGTGGAAACCATCGGGCAGGTACAGGCCGTCATCGGCTGCAGAATCGAGGTACAACGGAAGGGACCTGGCTGTTCCAGCGCTGCTCACAGGGGCCGGCGACTCCACCTCTGGCTCGGCGTCCCGGGAAGCCAACAGGAAGTACCTGAGCCTTCGATTCGGAATTCCAAGCATGGTCGGGCAGAGCAGCACCTCGGTGCAGTGCATGTCCGCAAGCGTAAGGGCCGTTGAGAGCAAGGCCCGAGACCTGGAGTCCGCAAATGGAGGTACATTCTCCAGAAGGATGAATCGCGGCCGCAAAACGGGAATCAGGTCGATGAAATGCAGCAGCGGCTTGGCCCGGGGATCGTCCACGTCTCGGCCTGCCCCCTTTTGAGTGTAGGGCTGACACGGTGGACTCAAGAACCACCCCTCGGCATCGAAACGGGAGATCTCTGCCGGCTTGATGGACTGCAGATTCCGGGCGCTTGGCCTCAAACCGTGGTTAAACTCATATACCTCGTTGGCTACCGAATCCTGGTCGAAGGCCCCCACAACCTCAGCGATGCCCAGCGCTGCCTGATGGAAGGCTCCTATGCCAGAAAAGAACTCCACAAACCGAATCATTGGAAGGCTCCAGAGGGGCCCGCTTACTGGCCCACTTTGCGAGCATCTTCACACAGACTGGAAAGAAAAGCCACCGCCACCTACCAAAGAAAACGGAGAACTCCACCGTGAACCGAATCACAGAGAGAGAGGTTCGCTGCGCCTCTCCTCACACGGTGCCGCCTCGCCCGAATCCCCTGATTTCCGCTGGTAACCGGGCTTGACAAAGCCTAAGCGCGTTGCCAGAATCGCCCCAAATTTGGAGGGGGTGGAGTGAACCTGCTTCTCTCATTGCGTCCGGCAGCACTTATTGACCTGGACGTCACATTTTTCGTTCAGTTGGCCATCTTCCTGGTCGTCCTGGTGGCCCTGCGCTTCCTGGTCTTCAAGCCCATGCTGGCCCTCCTCGAAGCCCGACGCGCAGAAACCGAGGGCAAAGAAGAGATCGCCCGAAAAGAGGGTGGCGAGGCCCACGAACTCAACGAGCGCTATCGCCTCGCCATGCTCGACGCCGCTGCCGAAGGGCTCGCTGTGCGAAACGCACATCGGGACGGTGCCCTCAAGACAGAATCGGAGACCCTGGCCAAGGCCCGCAGCCAATGGGCCGCCTGGCTTGATGAGAAGGTCTCCGCCTATCGCGGCCAGGTCCAGGCCTCCAGAGACCAGGCAGCGCCCGTGGTGGAATCCTTGGCACGAGATTTGGTCTCCTCCCTCACCGGGTCAAGCAGTGCTTCCACGGAGGGCAAACGATGAAAAGGGCGCAGGCCGATGTTCAGAACCTGATTGCTCGGGCCGCTTCCCTTCTTTCTGCGGCCCTGCTGCTGGTAACTCCGGCCCTGGCGCTGGCCGGGGAAGATGGTGGCCACGGCTTCTCGCTCAAGGTCCACGGTTTCTACATAATCAACTTCGCCATTTTTGTTGCCATTATTGCTGTAACGGCGGGCCCCGCCATCGCCCGTGCTGTTCGTGAGCGCTCTGCCAACACCGCACGCAGGCTCACCCAGGCCGAAGCCGCCGCCCGCCAAGCCTCCACCCAGGCCCAGGATGCACGCCAGAAGGTCCATGGCCTGGAGGATGACAAGGCGGCCCTTATCAAACGTATGCACGAAGAGGGGCTCACCCTCGAAGAGAAGATTCGCCAGCGAGCAGCGCAAGAGGCCCAGAAGATTCAGAAGGGCGCCGAGCAGGCCCTGGTTGGCGAAAAGGCAAGGCTCGATAAGCAGGTCATGACCGAGGTGGCCCTGGCAGCGCTCGACAAAGCGGAACTTCAACTTAAGGCGACCTGGCAGGAACTGCCTCACGAGCGCCTCGTGGCAGACTTTTCTAACGGGCTGGCTACCGTGCAGCTTCCCAGACAGGAGAAGGCAAGATGAGACCTGACGAGGGAGTGGTTGCCAGACGGTACGCCCGTGCGCTTATGATGCTCTGCAAGGAGCGCAAAGACGCAGAATCCGTCGGAGAGTCAATTTCGGCCTTTTCCGCGGCCCTGGAGCAGTTGCCGGCGTTGAGAAACACTTTGGAGTCGCCCCTCCTCACCCGCACAAGAAAAAAGCAGATTCTAGAGGGCGTCTTCGCTGAGGTGACCATACCCTCCACCGCAAAAGGCTTTCTCCTGCTGCTCGTACAGCACGGCAGGCTTGAATTCCTGTCGGCATGCTCTAAACGCTTCGGGGAATTGCTGGATGCCGAGGCTGGTCGGATTCGCGCCAGCGTCGCCACGCCCAAAGCTCTCAACGAGTCCCAGAAGAGCGATATGGTCATGGCTCTGACCAGACTCTATCGGCAGCGAGTGCTGGCCGGTTTCAAGGTCGAAGAGTCGCTGCTTGGAGGCGTGAGGGTCCAGGTAGGGAATCTGGTCATGGACTCTTCGATTAAGGGTAAGCTCAGAAAACTGCGTCAGCAGATTTCTTCAAATGTGTAACTAAGGCAGGAACCGGAATCTTCGGGGGTGTCGATGGGTATCAATGTTGCGGAGATAAGCAGAATACTTAAGCAGCAAATGGAAGGGGCCGGCAAAGCCCTGGACGTTGCAGAGGTAGGCAGCGTAGTTGCCACCGGCGACGGCATCGCCCGCGTCTATGGTCTCGACGGGTGCATGTCGGGTGAACTCCTGGAGTTTCCCCACGGTGTCAAAGGTATGGTGCTAAACCTTGAAGAAGATAATATTGGCGTAGCACTACTGGGCGAGTCGGAGAAGATCCGGGAGGGCGATGAGGTCCGGCGCACCGGCCGAATCGTCGAAGTGCCCGCCGGCGATGCCCTGGTGGGAAGGGTCGTGGATGCCCTGGGTAACCCCATCGACGGCCTAGGGGAAATCCTGGCGTCGACCCACCGCAGAGTTGAACTTAAGGCTCCGGGCATCGTTGCAAGACAGCCCGTGAAAGAGCCCCTTCAGACCGGCATAACCGCTATCGATGCCATGACCCCCATTGGTCGTGGCCAGCGTGAACTGATCATCGGAGACCGCGGCACCGGTAAGACCACCGTGGCTGTGGATGCCATTATCAACCAGAAGGGCAATGGGGTCATCTGCATCTACGTCGCCATTGGACAGAAGCAGAGCACCGTGGCCCAAGTGGTAGACCGCCTCAAAAAGCACGGCGCCATGGAGTACACAACCGTGGTGCTCGCCGGTGCCTCGGAAGCAGCTACCATGCAGTTCCTTGCCCCCTACTCGGGATGCGCCATGGGAGAGTACTTCCGAGATAGTGGCAAGCATGCCCTGGTGATTTACGACGACCTCTCGAAACACGCCACAGCCTATCGCTGCATGGCCCTCCTGCTCCGCCGCCCCCCAGGACGCGAAGCGTTCCCCGGCGACGTTTTCTATCTTCACTCTCGACTCCTCGAGCGTGCTGCCAAGATGAGCGACCCCCTTGGCGGTGGTTCCCTAACCGCTCTGCCGATTATCGAAACTCAGGCCGGTGACGTCTCTGCTTACATCCCGACCAACGTGATCTCTATTACCGACGGTCAGATCTACCTAGAGACAGACCTCTTCTATAAAGGCGTGCGGCCCGCCGTCAACGCCGGCCTCTCAGTCTCCCGAGTGGGCGGCAACGCTCAGATCAAGGCCATGAAGCAGGTGGCCGGCTCCCTTCGTATGGACCTGGCCAGTTTCCGCTCCCTCGAAGCCTTTGCTCAATTCGGCTCTGACCTCGACGAGGCAACCCGTCGCCAGATCGACAAGGGCGCAAGGCTCATGGAGATCCTCAAACAGCCTCAGAACGAGCCCCTCTCGGTGGAGAAGCAGGTGCTCATCCTCTTCGCCGGCACCAACAAGGAGAACCTCCTCCTTGATCTGCCCGTGGCCAGCATCAAACGCTTCCAGAACGAGCTCTTCGATTTTGTTGAGGCCCGCTACCCAGAGATCCTCAAGGAGATCGTCGAGAAGAAGGTCCTCTCCCCGGAACTCATGGGGAAGATGAGCGACGCCATAAAGGAGCTCAAGAAGAGCTTCAGGCCTTAGGGGGAGCCTAGATGCCGAACCTGAAAACCATCCGGAAGCGAATAGCCGGCGTCAAAAGCACGCAGCAACTCACCAGGGCCATGAAGCTCGTAGCCGCTGCGAAGCTGCGCCGGGCCCAGGAAGCAGCTATCAGCCTCCGACCCTATGAAGAGAGCCTTGGCGACGTGATACACCACCTCGCTTCCTTTGACGAGGGGCTCACTCATCCGCTGCTCGTACACCGAGAACCCAAACGAGTCCTGCTCGTTGCGTTCACCTCGGACCGTGGCCTCTGTGGCAGCTTTAACATTAACGTTGTCAGGGCAGCGGAGCAGTTCGCCATCAAGCAGAAAGAAGAGGGGGTCGAAGTAGAGCTGGCCGTTATTGGCAAGAAGGGCTACGAGGCACTGCAGCGAAGAGGGTTCAAGGTTAGATTCTATTATAAAGATCTGTTTATGAATATGAATTATGACAGAACGGCGCGCATTGGCGATGAACTGTCCGCCGCCTACAACGAGGGAACCTATGATGCCCTCTATGTGATCTACAACTGGTTCCGGTCCCCCCTGGTCCAGAAGGTCACGCTCACAAAGGTGCTTCCTGTTGAGGTCCCGGAAAGTGATACCAGAGCGTCTAAGTTCGGGCACCTCTTCGAGCCCGGGCGCAGGCAGGTGCTGGACAGGCTCTACCCGCTGTACGTCAACGTAGGCCTCTATCACGCCCTACTGGAGTCCGTGGCCTCAGAAATGGGGGCCCGAACCACGGCCATGGACAACGCTACGAAAAATGCATCCGATGTCATCGCCAAGCTCACACTGGAGTACAATAAGGCGAGGCAGGCATCTATTACTAAAGAATTGGTTGATATTGTTGGTGGTGCCGAGGCCATCAAGTAGGAGGATTCGATGCAGCAGGGCAGAGTCTCACAAGTTATCGGGCCGGTGGTGGACGTCGTCTTCGACGAGGGCGAACTGCCCGAGATCTATACGGCTCTCAAGGTCAGCAACCCCTGGATCAGCGAGAAGGAGTGGAACCTCGTCCTGGAAGTGGCTCAGCACACCGGAGAGAACACCGTCCGCTGTATTGCCATGGATACTACCGACGGACTGGTTCGAGGTATGCCCGTGCTCAACACCGGCAAAGCAATCCTCATCCCCGTCGGTCCCCAGACCCTGGGCCGCATCATGAACGTCGTTGGCGAGCCCGTGGATGAACGTGGCCCCATCAACGCTACCGAGTTCTCCCCCATCCATCGGGTGCCCCCATCGTTCCAGGAACAATCGGTGGAGATTGCCCCCCTGGAAACCGGCATCAAGGTGGTGGACCTGCTGGCACCCTATCCAAAGGGCGGTAAGGTCGGCCTCTTCGGCGGCGCCGGCGTTGGAAAAACCGTCATCATAATGGAACTCATCCACAACATCGCCAAACATCACGGCGGCGTCTCGGTCTTTGGTGGGGTGGGGGAGCGAACGCGTGAAGGAAACGACCTCTGGCTCGAAATGCAAGAGTCTGGCGTTATCGACAAGACCTGCCTCGTCTACGGCCAGATGAACGAGCCGCCCGGAGCTCGCGCCCGAGTTGGACTCTCGGCCCTCACTGCCGCTGAATACTTCCGCGATGTCCAGAAGCAAGATGTGCTCCTCTTCATCGACAACATCTTCCGCTTTACTCAGGCCGGTTCAGAAGTCTCCGCTCTCCTCGGACGTATGCCCTCCGCCGTGGGCTACCAGCCCACCCTCGCTACCGACCTGGGTGAACTCCAAGAGCGCATCACCTCCACCACCCAGGGCTCCATCACCTCCGTCCAAGCTATCTACGTGCCCGCCGACGACCTCACCGACCCGGCTCCCGCTACCACCTTCTCTCATCTCGACGCCACTACGGTGCTTAGCCGCTCTATTGCAGAAATCGGCATCTATCCCGCCGTGGACCCCCTTGACTCAACCTCCCGAATCCTTGACCCCCTCGTCGTGGGTGAGGACCACTACCGCACCGCAAGAGAGGTCCAGCGCCTCCTACAAGAATACAAGGACCTCCAGGACATCATCGCCATCCTCGGCATGGAAGAGCTCTCTGAGTCCCAGAAAGTCACCGTCCACAGAGCTCGGCGTATTCAACAGTTCCTCTCCCAACCTTTCCACGTCGCCGAACAGTTCACCGGACGCCCGGGTCGCTACGTCAAACTCGAAGAGACCGTGCGCGGCTTTAAGGAGATCATCGACGGAAAGCACGACAGCCTGCCCGAAGGCGCCTTCGCCATGGTTGGCTCTATTGAAGAAGCTGTCGAAAAAGCGAAGAGTATGTAAAGATGCATTTGCGAGTAGTTACACCTAAGTGCGAAAAAATCAATGTCGAGGTGGACTCTGTGGTGCTGCCAGGAGCCTTGGGAGAGATCTGCATCCTCCCGGGCCACACAGCCCTCATATCCACCCTCGAGGTTGGCGTTCTCCAATACTCCGGCCAAGAGTCGGGCAAACTCGCTGTCAACAGAGGCTTCCTCGAGGTCATGGACGACACAGTCACTGTCCTTACCGAGACTGCCGAAGGCCCCCAAGAGATTGACCTCAGAAGGGCCAGTGAGGCGCAACACAGAGCAGAGGCTCGCCTGGGTGCCCTGGGAAACGACCCCAATCTCGATGTCGCCAGAGCCGAGTACGCCCTCCGCCGGGCTATCGCTCGACTCTCCCTGGTCTCCTGACCGACCCGGCCCCCCCCCAGTATCGCCGCCCGATTTTTCTGGAGAAAACCCCGCAATACTGTATACTTACGCCCCGAAACCAAGCCCGAATGGTCCCCTCCCCCGCCGTTCACCCACGGGGAGATGAAGTGCTGCTGGAGGTGCCTTGATGAGAACCGCCTTACGTACGCTCCCGATTCTGGGCCTCCTGGCCCTCTTCGCCGTGGCCTGCGGTGCCACCGGAACCGCCCTCTCCGAAGAAGACCTCTCAGAAGACCTGGGCCTTCTACCCGATACCTCCACCTGGGACCAGAACGGAGCCAAAGACCAGTCACTGACCGATGGCTCCAAAGACATCACTCCCTTAGACAACCAACCCGACCCTGACGAGACCACCGACCTTGGCCTGGCTGAACTGCCCGTGGAGGATGTGACGCTCTCCCTTTGCGATGGTGAGGGTGGCCCAATGTGCCCCTGCGAAACCGGCGCCGACTGCACCTACGGATGGTGCGTCGAGAGCGCTGAGGGTACCGTCTGCGCGCCCCTCTGCCTCGATGAGTGTCCCGCCGGTTGGACCTGCGTGGCTACCTCGGGAAGCCCCGACCCGGCATTCATCTGCGTCCCGTTGCACGCCTGGCTCTGCCGCCCCTGCCTCGCCAGTACCGAGTGCAGCACTGGAATGCAGGCCGATAGCTTCGCCCGGTGCATACCCCATGGCGACAGCGGTGCATACTGCGGAGGGAAGTGCGAGACCAATGAGACATGCCCTGCTGGCTACGAGTGCAAAGACGTCGTCACCGTCGAAGGGGCCGATAGCCGCCAGTGCTTCCCCTCCTCCGGCCAATGCGCATGTAATGAACGCCTTGCCATATCCCAGGGCACAACCTGGTGCAAGGTCTCCAACGAACACGGTACCTGCCAGGGCTCCTGGTACTGCCTCACCAACGCCATGAGCCAATGCTCCGCACCGGCACCCAAACCGGAGGAGTGCAACGCCGTCGACGACGACTGCGATGGCTCCACTGACGAAGACTGGGTCGGCGGCGAATGCCTTGTCTCTACAGAACTGGGCGCATGCCCTGGCGTCTCCGTCTGCAACAATGGGAAGGTCGAGTGTCAGGGGGCCCTGCCCGCACCAGAACAGTGCAACGGCCTCGATGATGACTGCGATGGCGTCGCAGACAATGGATTCCCCGACAATGACCAGGACGGAATCGCCGACTGCGTTGACGATGACGACGATAACGATGGGGTAGGGGACCAGTTCGACTGCGAGCCACTCAATCCCCTGGTCCCCTCATGCCTCAACAAAGTCTGCGGCGATGATGGCTGCGGTGGAGCCTGCGGCGATTGCCTCGCCGGCTTCGGCTGCCAGAACGGACAGTGCGTCTGTCTGCCTAAGTGCGATGGAAAACAGTGCGGTCCCGATGGCTGCGGTACCGGTGGCACCTGCGGCGATTGCCTCGCCGGCTACGGCTGCCAGGGCGGCCAGTGTATCTGCATCCCACAATGTGACGGCAAGTCATGTGGCTCCGACTCCTGCGGCGGCTCCTGCGGGGAGTGCCTGCCCGGATACGCATGCCAGAGCGGCCAGTGCGTTTGTGTCCCCCAGTGCACCGGCAAGGTCTGTGGCAACGATGGCTGCGGTGGAACCTGCGGCGACTGCCTGCCAGGGTACGGCTGCCAGAGCGGCCAGTGCATCTGCATACCGCAATGCTCCAATAAAGAGTGCGGCAGCGATGGGTGCGGGGGCTCCTGTGGCACCTGCTCACAAGGCTTCGTATGTCAGAGTGGCCAGTGCGCCTGCTCCCCCAATTGCGCCGGTAAGGACTGCGGCAACGATGGCTGCGGTGGTTCTTGTGGCAGTTGTTCCGCCGGATACGTATGTCAGGGGGGACTGTGCGTTTGTGCCCCGAACTGCGCAGGAAAAACTTGCGGAGGCGATGGCTGCGGCGGAACCTGCGGAACCTGCGGCCCCGGTTCCGTCTGCCAGAACGGACAGTGCATATGCGCTCCTGACTGCACGGGCAAAGACTGTGGCAGCGATGGCTGCGGCGGAACCTGTGGAACCTGCGCTCCAGGCTTCCAATGCCAGAGCGGTAAATGCGTGTGCATTCCAAATTGTGCGGGAAAAGTCTGCGGCAACGATGGTTGCGGCGGCTCCTGTGGCACCTGCCAGGCAGGCTACACCTGCTCAGCCGCTGGCGAATGCCTGCCTCCGAACCCCTGCGGTGACCTCTCCTGGAATGGCGAGTGCGACGGCGAAGAACTGCGTTACTGCCACCAACCCGGGGACCCCTCTGAACCGTGCGCAAACCCGCCGTACTGCGAAGTGGCCGAACTGGACTGCTTCCTCTCCTGCTTCTTGTCAGGCTACTTCTTCGGTACCTGCTCGTGCAGCATGGGTGTGTGCGATTGCCTCTGCATCTGACGGGCTCGCCAACACAACGCCTCGAGCCATCCGCTGGCGGCCTTGGCTGCGGTTCTGTTGCCGGGGACCCGTACGTCCGCCGGGTGCGTTTCGTGGCCGTAGCCCCGCCAAAGGCGGGTTGACGTCGCCGTCGCCGTCGCCGAACTGTCTACCAGCGTGACAGAGTCCATTTGCTCCCCGGCTTGGGATCCGCCCCCGGCGTCCTTCTCCCCTTGCCCAGCCACGGCCCGGTTACTATATACTCAACCCGTGACAACTGCTCCCGTCCAAACGGAGGTTCCAATGTCAAAGGTCGATATCGTTAACCCAGCCAATGAAAAACTTGTTGCCTCATATGAAGAATACGATGATGCGACTATACAAGTTATAGTTGCATCCACCGCAGCAGCACAACGGGACTGGCGCAAAGTGCCCTTCGAGACCCGCTCACTCCTCATGACAAAAGCAGCGGCTCTGCTTCGGGAGAGGAAGGATGAGTTGGCCAGGCTCATGGCCCTGGAGATGGGTAAGCCCGTTGCACAAGGGCGAGCTGAGGTAGAGAAGTCCGCAGGCGTCTGTGACTACTACTCCCAGAACGCCCATCGCCTTCTTGCCCCGGAAATGGTCGACACCGAGGCATCCTCCTCCTACGTCACCTTCAACCCCCTCGGCGTCGTTCTGGCCATCATGCCCTGGAACTTCCCCTTCTGGCAGGTGCTCCGCTTCGCTGCCCCCGCCCTCATGGCCGGCAACGGCGGACTTCTCAAACACGCGTCCAATGTCACCGGCTCGGCCCTGGCAATCGAGGCAGTATTCAGCGACGCAGGCTTCCCCCAGGACCTCTTTCGAACGATCGTTGTGGGCAACGTCCGGGTCAAGCCAGTCATTGAGAACCCACTCGTCGCCGCTGTAACCCTCACAGGAAGTACCCCCGCAGGCCAGAAGGTGGCGGCCGTGGCCGGCAGTGTGCTCAAGAAGTGCGTGCTCGAGCTTGGTGGTAGTGACCCATACCTTGTATTGGCAGATGCTGATGTGGAAGAGGCTGCCAAAATATGCGCCTCGTCTCGAATGATCAATGGTGGACAGTCATGTATTGCAGCTAAGAGATTCATCGTGGATAAGAAGGTGGTGAAGGAGTTTGAACACTATTTTGTAGAAGCAATGAAGGCCTACAAAATGGGTGACCCGTTGGATGATAATACGAACCTCGGCCCCATGGCCAGGCTCGACCTCAGAGACGGACTACATGAGCAGGTCTCGTCCAGCGTGGCCCAAGGAGCCACACTCCTCCTGGGCGGCGTGGTACCCGATGGTCCCGGTGCTTACTATCCCGCTACCGTCCTCTCCGACGTCAAGAAGGGCATGACCGTCTACCACGAAGAAACCTTTGGCCCCGTTGCAACCATAATCCCGGTCGAGAATGACCAAGAGGCCGTGGCAGTGGCCAATGACAGCGAGTTCGGCCTCGGCTCCGCCGTCTTCAGCAAAGATGTGGCCCGGGCCGAACACATCGCCTCACAACTCCTCGATGCCGGCAGTGCCTTCGTTAATACTTTTGTCAGGTCAGATTCACGCCTTCCGTTTGGTGGAATTAAGATGTCAGGGTATGGTCGTGAACTGGCCGACTACGGAATCAAGGAATTTGTCAACATCAAGACCGTGTATGTCAAATAGGGCATCCTTGCAGGGCTCCCACCCGGGCTTGGATAACTTGCTCAAGGCCTCAGCTCAGCAAGAGCCTCGCTGAGGGCCGCATAGTCGTCTGCGCTATTGTATAATTGAGCGCTGATTCGTATTAGACGCCCCGATACGCCGGAGTGTTTTATTACCGGCACCTCAATCCTGTGCTCCTGCCACAGCCACAGCGCCAACGGGTCGAATCGTCCGCCATCCCCCTCCCTCCGCACCCACGGAGGCAGTGGCACCGCTGCCATGGAACCAAGCATCCCCTCAGGGCAAGGCGCAGGAGCCTCGAACAGCTCCAGCAGCATCTGGCGTCCCCTTAACACAAGGTCGTGATTCCTTACCATGCGCTCCTCATGGCTCATCAGGCTTTTCAGAAACGCCAAGGCCGTGGGAATGGAGAGTATCGCCGTCGGGTCCCATGTGCCGGGCCAGTCAAACTCCAGATGAAACCTCGACCGGTCCCTTCGGCTACTGTTAGCGCCGTGGCTGATTACCGGCGGCCGTATAGCCCCCTGGTGCTCACCCCTCACGTGCAGAAACGCCGCCCCCTTGGGAGCACAGAGCCACTTGTGGCAGTTCCCAGTGTAGAAATCGGCTCCAATTAGATCCAGGTTCAGGGGAAGTTGACCCGGAGCGTGTGCACCGTCCACAAGGACAACCACCCCCATCTCACGCATAGGCCCGACCAACCGCTCAACCGGCATCACCAGCGCCGTGGGGCTCGTGATGTGGTCCAGCATCGCCAACCTCGTGCGCTGCGTCACGGCACCAAGCCAGCGCCCCACAACGGCATCTTCGTTAGAACCGGGAAAAGGAGTAGGAACCAGCACGGGCCTGGCTCCACTTCGCCTGCAAGCCTCAATAACCACATTGTAACACGCGTTATAGGCGTGCTCGCTCAGGAGCACCTCGTCCCCATCCCTCAGCGCCGTTGAGTTGAAGACGGCATTTACCGCCGTCGTAGCGTTGGGAACGAACACCAGGTCCTCAGCCCTTGCCCCCAGGAACTCCCCCAGACAGCCCCGCACCTCGTCCAGAAGCCCCTCTAGCTCACGGTCAAGAAAGAGCAGTGGCTGCCTCTCCATCCGCTGCCGCAACTCCCACTGCCGCTCCATCACGGGGATAGGAGTGGCCCCAAAGGAGCCGTGATTAATGAATACAGCACCTGGGTCCAACTGCCAGTGCACTCCATGGTCGCTTCTGCCCATTACTGCCCTCCGTTCAACTGACCCTGGCCATCATCCAACAACCCATCCCTAAGCAACTCCCGCCACGGCCCGCAAACACTATCCCGTGCAGCGTCCCTCCACAAGTGCCACTGTAAAGACCAGACCTTCTCCCTCTCGACTCCCTCACGGCCCTGCTGGTGGGCAGCGTTGCATTGAGGATGGAGATACCGGGCTGACTCGAAGGGCGCAAAAAGGATTGACCCGCCTGGCGATTCCTGCTAAATAGGCCGCACTCTAGGACTGGGGAGGTAAGCGTGTCCTGGTTACACAACATTTTGTTCTTTTTACAGGCTGATGGCGCTGGAACGGCGTCTGGAACGGGAGCGGCTACTGAAGGCGCTGCGTCTGGAACAGCACCAGCCGCTTGCGGCGGCGGTGGGATGGGAATCGAATTCCTGCTCTGGATGGTCTTCCTTTTTGGTCTTATGTACTTCCTGCTGATAAGGCCTCAGAAGAAGCAGCAGCAGAAGCACCAGGAGATGCTCAAGTCCCTGAAGAAGGGCGACCGCGTTTTGACCTCGGGAGGAATCCTGGGGACAATCAAGGCCATCTCCGACCCCATCATCTATCTGGACGTTGCTGACGGCGTGACCATCAAGATCCGAAAGGAGCATGTTGGGGGCCTGCAGACCGATACCAGAGTGGACGACAAGAAAGACGAAGCCGACAAAAAGTAGCTATTCAGTGATAGCGCCCGCATTTGGTATCGTCACGGAGTAAGATATGGATAAGAAGAGATTCTGGAAGGCGTTGTTCGTTGGGATTATGTTCGTATTCTCGGTGCTGTATATTCTGCCGACAGTGATGCCGGCTGATACGCTGCCCAAGTGGTACCCCTTCGAGAAGCAGCTGAACTTCGGCCTCGACATCAAGGGCGGTCTCGAACTGCGCTACACCGTCGACTATAAGAAGGCTGTTCTGGAAAACTCCCGGGACCTCATGTTCCGCACTGAGGAACTTCTCGCTCGCGCCATGAGAGAGGAGAACCAGGGCAAGGATATCGAGGAGTGGGACGAGGGCGAGAACAACAAGCCCACCCCCGAGGAACTCGAGGCTGTCCAGAAGCTGGTCACCTTCAGCGTGCCCACCTTCGATACGGTGAGACTGGTCACCAGCGACAGCACCGTCCTCGACATCCTCAGCAAGGACTTCCTGGAGACCAACCTCGACGCCAGATACGTTAAGGTTGATGCGGCGGAAGGCGACGGCATCGAGTTTCACATGAAGGCCGAAGAGATCAAGCGCCTCAAGACCGAGGTCGTTGACCAGACCCTCTCCATCATCCGCAAGCGAATCGATGCCTTCGGCCTCGTTGAGCCGGACGTTCGCGTCAGTGGCGAAAGCGACATCGATGTGCAGCTTCCCGGCGTCTCCGCCGACCAGATGGATATGGTAAGAGACCGAATCGGGCAGACCGCCAGGCTTACCTTCCGTATCGTCGATACCAAAACAGACTTCGCCAACCTCCGTGGGGAACTCGAAGGCTTCAAGGCCCGCTTCCCGGACAAGGCAGAGGGCATTGAGTTTGCCTCCTTTGGTGAAGACAACAGAGTCCAGGCCAAGAGCCCTAAGAAGTCCAACCTCGTGGCCTTCATGAACTACCTCCAGGCCGAAGGCAAGTTGGGCGAAAGGAAGACCGTGGGCTACTTCTTCGTTGAAGAACGTGAGAAAGGCCAGGTCGTCCGCAGCTACTACCGCACAGAGATTCTTGACGCCGAGGCTAGAGTCTCGGGCGAGCACCTCTCCAGGTCCCGCGTTGGCTTCGATGAGAAGGGCAGCCCCTACGTCAGCCTCAACTTCACCTCCAACGGTGGACGCCTCTTTGGCGAACTCACCGAAGAGCATGTGGGTGAGTTCCTGGCAATCCTCCTGGACGATGACATCAACTCGGCTCCGGTCATCAAAGAGAAGATCGCCGGCGGCAGCGCTCAGATAACCCTGGGTGCGGGGAATCCCTCAGAGCAGCTCAAAGAGGCCCAGAGCCTTGTCACCGTGCTCACACACGGCGCCTATAAGGCCCCCGTGCACAAGGTCCAGGATCATGTGGTCGGACCGAGCCTCGGTAAGGATGCCATCGATGCAGGCGTCTTCTCCTTTGCCCTGGGCGCCATCCTCGTTCTCCTGTTCATGGGGTTCTACTACAGGCAGGCCGGTATCGTCGCTGACCTCGCCCTTATTGCCAACATGATCTTCATCCTGGCAACCCTCATCGGCTTCAATTCGGCGCTAACACTGCCGGGTCTCGCCGGTATCGTGCTGACCCTGGGTATGGCCGTTGATGCCAACGTGCTCATCTATGAGCGCATCCGTGAAGAAATCCGAGCCGGAAAGCCGCCGCGGGCCGCTATCGAAACGGGCTTCCAGAAGTCCACCTGGACCATCCTTGACTCCCAACTCACCACGGCCCTGGCTGGACTCATCCTCCTTAACTTCACAACCGGCCCGATCTATGGCTTCGCCGTTGTCCTTCTCATCGGCATCATCTGGTCGGTCTTCACCGCCCTGGTTATCTGCAGGATGGCCTACGGCTGGATGCTTGACAGAAAGATTATCAAAGACCAGGTGAGCATCTAAGGTATATCAGGAGCGGAGGACATAATAATGAAATTCAATCAGCTTATAAAGCCGAATACAACGATCGAGTTCGTGGCAAACAGGCGCACCTTCGCCATCGTCAGCGGGGTGCTCATCGTCCTGAGCATAGTTGCCCTGCTCGCCAGAGGTCTCAATCTCGGCGTTGACTTCAAGGGTGGTACCAAAATGGTCCTCTCCTTCAAGCCGGGCGAGCCCATTGACCGTGAACTCATCAGAAAGGCCGTCTCCGACATGATCGTCGCCGAGACCAAAGGCGCCGCCCCACAGGTCGAGGTCCAGGACTTTGTCGCCGGCTCCGGTGACGATGAGCACCTGCGCTACGTGATCTACACCGACGTGGTAACCTTGCTTTCCGAGGAGCAGAAAAGCTCCATCGTGGCCGCAGTGAAAGAGAAGTATGGCGACACCGCAGTGGTGAATCCTCCCGAAGAGGGCGGCGACACCTTCTTCGTCTCTTTCCCCGTTGAATCCAACATCAAGGCCAGAACCGGCGAACTCAACGACCTCTTCATTGCCCAAGGCCTCAAGAAGGTCAACGTCGAGTCCGACAAGGTCCGTGACCTCAATATGGAGATCTACAGAGAAGCTAACCTGGTCGAGCAGGAAGGCTCCAGCGAAGAGGCCAAGAAGGCAGCAGAAGAGAGTAGAGCCGCACAGATCAAGCGAATCGAAGAGTTCAAAGAGACCAACGCTGAGAACTCCTTCACCGTGCGCATCGAGGAACTCACCGGAAAACTCGAGGAGTCCATCAAGGCATCCGCCGGACTGGCCGAAAGATTCGAGGCCGTTGAATCCTCCGCTTCGGTGAGCCCCAGCGTCGGTGCCGATTTGATGGCCCAGGGCCTCATTGCCCTGCTTTTCGCCTGCCTTGGCATCCTTCTCTACATCGCCCTTCGCTTCGACTTCAAGTTCGGCCCGGCTGCTGTTGCTGCTCTGGTTCATGACTCAATTATCACCATTGGCTTCTTCGCTCTGTTCCAGGTCCAGTTCTCTATGCCTATTATTGCTGCTATTATGACAATTATCGGTTATTCGGTCAATGATACCATCGTGGTGTTCGACCGTATTCGTGAGAATATCGGCAAATACCGTGGAAATGCATTTGACCGCATCATTAACAAGTCTATAAATGAGACTCTGTCAAGAACCCTGCTGACGGTTGGTACTACGCTGCTTACGGTCATCTCTATCTTTATCCTCGGTGGCGGATTGATCAAAGACTTCGCCTTTGCACTTATTATTGGCTTCGTTGTTGGGACGTACTCCTCCATATTCATTGCTTCACCCATGGTCCTCTGGCTTGACGGGCTCGTGGCCAAGAAGGGTACCACCCGCTCCGCTGCCCCCACCGGCGCATAGCCAAGCTGCGATGGCCGATGCGATGGTCCCTCCTGCCGGCGCCTGACAGCGCCTCCGTTGAAACACTTCGAAAATCTCTCGATAGCGACCCGGAGTTGTTGGCTTTCTTGCTGGCTCAACGAGGAATCGTGGAGCCAACTCAGGTGCAACGCTTTCTGAACCCCATGCTCCAACACTTCGGGAACCCCTCCTTGCGACCCACTGTGGCCAAGGCGGCCAGGCGCATCATGGCGGCCTTGGAAGCCGGGCAGACCATTGCCGTCTTCGGCGACTACGATGTGGACGGCATGACCTCAACGGCCCTGGTCGTCTCAGCCCTCAGGCTTTTGGGGGGCAATGTGGTCTGGCGACTGCCCCATCGCCTCAATGGAGGCTATGGCCTCAACCTCGAAAGGGCATCGGAACTGGCCGATCTGGGAGCATCCCTGGTCATCACCGTTGACTGTGGCATCTCCGCCGTGGATGAGGTCTCCTACCTGGCTGGCCGGGGCATTGATGTCATCGTCACCGACCATCATCAACTCCACGGCGACATGCCCAACGCACTAGCGGTTATCAACCCCCAGATATGGGATGCCGACGACGAGTTCAGAGACCTGGCCGGGGTAGGGGTAGCATTCCTGCTTATTTGCGCCGTCTCCGTGGAGGCTCGCACCAGACCCTCGCTGGCCGGACAGCAGATTGACCCCAAGAGCTTCCTGGACCTCGTGGCCATGGGTACTGTGGCAGACATGGTGCCCCTTCGAGGCCATAACCGCCTCCTGGTGGTCAAAGGTCTGGAGGTGCTTGCAAAGGATGCCTCTCGAGCAGGCCTCGCAGCTTTGAAAGAGAGAGCCAAATGTAACGGCCCCATTTTGGATGCCGGCAGCATTGCCTGGAACATCGCCCCACGGTTGAACGCAGCAGGTAGACTGGGCGACGCTTCCATCGGAGTAGAATTGTTGCTGGCCTCCGAGCGACATAAGGCCCTTGAACTCACCAACGCCGTAGAGGAACTCAACAGCAAACGCCGCCTCCTGGAACAGGCTATCCTCGACTCGGCAGTGAATCAGGTACTCGATGCCGGCGAAGAGCCCACGGGCCCGCTGGTCCTGGCAAGCCCCGATTGGCACCTTGGTGTGGTTGGCATAGTAGCGGCCCGCGTCGCCGAGCGCTTCCGCCTCCCCGCCATTCTGCTCGTCCAGGACGGCAACATGGTCACAGGCTCCGCCCGCAGCATCGCAGGGTTCGACATCGCCGCAGCCCTTGCTATGCACCCCGAACTGTTCCTTCGCTTCGGTGGGCACTCACAGGCCGCCGGCCTCACTATGGACGTCGGCAACGTCGATGCCCTCAGGGAGTACCTCAAAGTGGCCTACACCGACCACATTGGCAGAGTCGGCTCAGAGCCTGAACTCACCATAGATGTGCTCCTGCAGCTAAGCGCCCTCTCCGCTGATCACGTCAAGGTCATGGAACGCCTGGCGCCCTTCGGGACAGGTAACCCCGAGCCCGTGCTGGCATCCACCGCAGTAAGAGTCGTTGACAAGCGAATAATCAAGAACGATAGCCTCAAACTCACCTTCGAACAGGCCGGCCGCCGAGTAGAGGGGCTCTGGTGGCGTGCACCGGAATTGGGCGTGCGTGTCGGCGATGTCGTCGATGTCGCTTATGTCCCCGAGATGAGGAGCTTCCAGGGGCTCACAACCCTGGGAATCAAGATTAAAGACATGAGGCCGGCCGCCTGACCCACTGGAGGTCCTTGTGCCACTTTACGTCGGTATTGACTACGGCGACAGACGGATAGGCGTCGCTATCAGCGACCCCGGCGGGCGCATGGCCTTCCCTCGCGAGACCATCGTTCACAACGGGCCCATGCCCAAGGCCGTGGAACTCGTGGCTCAATGCATCCGAAGGCTCGAAGCCCAGGTAGTGGTCGTGGGAATCGCCTTGTCGCTGGATGGCTCTCGGGGAAAGCAGGCAGACAGACTTGCCTCCTTCGCCGGAATGCTTCGGAAGATGCTTGGGGATACTGTTACGGTCCGGCTTGCCGACGAGAGCCTCACTACTGCCGAGGCCTCCTGGCTCCTCAGTGAGGCCGGCTGCCGACCCAAGAAGCAGAAAGACCGCATAGATCAGGCAGCGGCGTCAGTGCTGCTCCAATCTTATCTTGACTCCCTGCCCAGGCAGCATACAACAGATAGCGAGGAAGGAGGTGTACAATGAAAAAGGGGTTTTGGTGGGCTATTCTAAGTGTCATCATATTCTTTGGGGTCGCTGGACTCGTCTATTGGGACTACCATACCTCCATGTTCGAACCCCTCGCCGAAGAGGAGGGGCCCGCTGCCAAAGTCGTGATTCCCCAAGGTACCAGCGTCTCCCAGGTCATTGCAATGCTGGAAGATGCGGAATTCGAGATAAGTCCGACATACTTTCGATTATATTTATGGAGTAATGATATCGCTGGGAGCCTTAAGGCCGGCTCTTATACTTTTAGCCCAACCATGTCCGCCGCCGAAATCGCCGAGAATCTCGCACGGGGGCCCTCGGTGCCCTACATGGTTGTGACCATTCGCCCGGGAGCCAACATGTGGCAGATCACCGAGGCCTTTGTCGCATCGGGCCTCTGCTCCCGTGAAGAGTTCACCCAGCGGGCCACCAGTTGGGAGTTCGCAACCAGCATCGGCATCCCCGAGCCTCCCTCCAAAGAGAAGGTGCTCTTTCCCCTGGAGGGGTGGCTCTACGCCGAAACCTATTACATCACCCCTGGGCAGAAACTGGACAACGTCCTGGGTAAGATGGTGCAACTCACCCAAAACGAGATTAGGGAGGCCAAGAAGCGGCGCATCAGAGAGTATGGCAAGATCATGGAGCAGTTCGCACTCACGGATCACGAGTTCCTCACCATCGCCAGCCTCATCGAGCGGGAAACCTCCTTGCCCCACGAGAAGTTCCTTGTCTCATCTGTGTTCTACAACCGCTTGCGAAAGCCCATGAAGCTCGAGACCGACCCCACCTTGACATACACCCATGAGCGCCAAGGTGCCGTGCCCACACCCACAGACCGCCGAAATGCTGCTAACCCCTACAACACCTACGCCCACGAAGGCATACCCCCCGGACCAATCTGCAGCCCATCCAAAGGGGCCATTGAGGCCAGCGTGGGTCCAGGCAAGACAGACTTCTACTTCTTCGTCGCCAGCGGTGATGGCTCTGGTGGCCACATCTTCTCAACCACCTATGACGACCACAAGAAAGCCATTCAGGTCTACCTCAAGAACAAGAAAGAGCGCCAGGAGAACGAGGCCCGCCAGGAGTTCAAGGAACAGATCCTTGAGGGCAAATGAGCATCCCCGCACCACCCCGGGATCATGAACTGGAGATTTCCATGGATTCATCCTCATCAAGAGACGGTTCCCTTTCCAATTCGGCCACACCAGGCCTCGGCCGAATCGTGGCCGCTGGCCATTCCGTTCCAGACAACTGCTCTGAACTCCGGCCCGGACTCCAGCAAGGCGTTGTGCTCTCCGTGAACGGCCGCACCGCAGACCTCATCATGGAGATGGACCGATGTCAGGGGTGCGGTCATTCAGGCACCTGTTCGCTGTTCATGAATGGAACGACCAGCTACACCATGAAGGCCAGGCTCGAGCACGACGTCTCCCCGGGAGACAAGGTGCTCGTAGCTCTTTCCGCCGAACGGAAGGTGAAAACCGCTTGTCTGCTCTACCTCTGTCCGAGTATAAGCACGCTCCTGGGTGGCTACACCGGAGCCTACTGGCTCTCGGATGCCATTGGTGTTCCGCAATCTGTGGGCGGTTTGCTCGCCGTGCTCGTCCTGCTTCCTTTGGGACTGCTGCCAGCGTACATAGCCAACAAATTGGGGACGCACCTTCCCGTTGTCAAGGAGACACTCAAGGAGGACTGAGGTGGATGTCCAAGCGGTAGTAACGGCAGCGCTCTTCCTGGCAGCTTTGTCGGGGGTGTTGGCGGTAGTGCTGGTCGTGGCGGCGAAGAAGTTCGCTGTGGTCGAAAACCCCCTCATCAAAGAAGTCGAGGAGGTCTTGCCCCAGTACAACTGCGGTGGATGCGGCTTCCCGGGATGCTCGGGGTTCGCTCGGTTCATGGTCGAGACACGAGACCCCGACCGCACCTGCCCCCCTGGTGGTCAAGCCACCAAGAACCGGATAGCCCAGATCCTGGGTATGGAGTCCAAGGGCACAACGCCAACCGTAGCCCACATCTTCTGCAAGGGCACCGACAGCAAAGCCCTCAACGAAGGAGCCTTCTACGGCATTCAGGACTGCACCGCTGCCGATCTCGTCACTGCGGCAACAAAGGTCTGCCCCTACGGCTGCATGGGCCTGGGCAGCTGCGTCACAGCCTGCACCTTTGACGCCATTCGCATCGTTGATGGCGTTGCCGAGGTTATCGAGGAGAAGTGCGTGGCCTGCGGAGCCTGCGTCAAGGCCTGCCCACGAAACCTCATCGCCATGATTCCCCAGGGCGCCAGGGTGTACTGCGAGTGCCGCTCCAAGGACCGAGGCGCTCCAGTCAAGAAGTACTGCCAGGTCGGGTGCATCACCTGCCAGCTCTGTGTCAAGGCCTGCCCCACCAAGGCCATCTCTCTCAAGGACGAACTAATCATTATTGACCAGGAGCTGTGCACTCGCTGCGGCGCCTGCATCGAAAAATGTCCGCAACACTCCATCCTCGGAGCGCACTTCGAGTTGCCGCCCAAGGCAGAAGCCAAGGAGGTGGTCGCATGAGCGGAGCAGGTACAGGATTCAAGACAGGCGGAGTTCACCCCCGTGAGGCCAAAGAACTCGCCCCTGCCTTGCCGGTCATAGAAGTTCCGGTGCCCGACAAACTGCTTGTCGCCGTGACCCAACACCTCGGCAAACCCTCAAAGGTTGTCGTGGCCAAGGGCCAGGATGTAAAAGTGGGTGACCTCATCTCGGACCTCGACGGACCAATCTCCAGTTGCGTCCACAGCCCAGTGTCCGGAAAGGTTCTGCGTATCTTCGATGGTCCCGTCGTCGGCGCTTACCGTGTTCCTATTGTCGAGATCATGAACGACAAGAACTTCACGCCCGCCAAAGAATTCGTCGCCGATGGCAAGGTACCGTTCGATACCCCCGAGGGCTTCGTCGAGGCCATCAAGGCAGCGGGAATCGTCGGCCTGGGCGGAGCAGCGTTCCCAACTCAGGTGAAGCTCTCGCCACCCAAGGATGCCAAGCTCGATACGCTTATTCTCAATGGCTGCGAGTGCGAACCCTACCTCACGGCCGATGACGCAGTTATGCAGACCAGACCCGCTCAGCTCATCGCAGGCGCCCTGGTCATGGCAGCGGTGCTCAAGGTCAGGAATGTTCTAATTGGCGTTGAGAACAACAAACAAGTGGCTATCGCAGCGCTGAACAAGGCCCTGGCCGACAAGGCCCACCTTGCCCTCTGTTCAGGTACCGTTCCCGAAGCTGCAATCAGTGTAGTTCCTGTGAGAACACGCTATCCCCAGGGCGCCGAGAAGCAGCTCATCGATGCCCTGGTTGGTCGGCGAGTCGGCTCTGGAAAACTCCCCCTTCACGTGGGAGTCGTGGTCCAGAACGTTGGCACCGCCACTGCCGTCTTTGACGCCGTGGCAACGGGCAAGCCCCTCATCGAACGCATCGTTACGGTCTCGGGCAAAGCCATCAACAACCCGGGCAACTACCTCGTCCGCATCGGGACTCCCTTGCAGGCCCTCGTCGATGCTGCCGGAGGGGTCAAAGAGTCGCTCAGAGCCATTGTGGCAGGCGGGCCCATGATGGGTAAGTCCATTCGTGCCCTCGACGCCCCTGTGGTCAAGGGTATGTCCGGCCTGCTCCTGCTCCAGGAAGAGGAGATTCAGGCCTACGAAGAGCGGGACTGCATTCGCTGCGGTCGCTGCGTCGATGCCTGCCCCGTGAACCTTGTCCCATGCGACATAGCGGCCATGGCCGAGTTCAAACGCTGGGCAGATTGTATCGGTGTGATGGATTGTGTTGAATGCGGATGTTGCCAATATGTATGCCCGGCGCATAGAAATTTGGTTCTATACAACCGGCTGGCGAAGTACTATCAGAGGAGAATAAAGAAGTGAGTGAGAAAAAACTGATTTTGCAGTCTTCTCCTCATCTCAGGGAGCAGGACTCCGTTCGCAAAGTGATGATGACCGTCGTCCTCGCCCTGGCACCGGCCATGGCCGCCTCGGTCTGGTTCTTCGGTTGGCGCGCTCTGCTCGTTCAGGTGGTTGCCGTAGTGGCATGCCTGGCCTTTGAGGCCCTGGGACTGCTGCTTCTGAAGCGCCCCATGAAGGAGCACATCACCGACGGTTCGGCAGTGGTTACAGGACTGCTGCTGGCAATGAACCTTCCATCCAGCATCCCAATTTGGATGACCGTCGTCGGCTCAGCCGTGGCCATTCTCGTGGCGAAGATCCCCTACGGCGGCATTGGCAACAATCCGTTCAATCCGGCGCTGGTTGGCCGCGTCTTCATGTTCGTGGCATTCCCCACGGCCATGACCAGTTGGCCCAAGCCCATAGAAGGAGCCCTTGACCTCTTCGTGAACGCAGAAACCGGCGCCACTCCCCTGGGGATGCTCAAGTATGTCCAGAAGGGCACCGAAGGCTTCTCCATGTCCGGGGCCATGCCCGGCAGCACAGCGGACATGCTCCTTGGCAATGTCGGCGGTTGTATTGGCGAAATCTCCGCTGCGGCGCTGCTTCTTGGTGGCCTCTTCATGCTCTGGCGAAAGGTCATTACTTGGCATATCCCCGTGGCCTTCATTGGCTCCGTCTTCGTC
Source organism: uncultured Myxococcales bacterium (assembly GCA_964593355.1). GTDB lineage: Bacteria > Myxococcota_A > UBA9042 > CAIXZC01 > CAIXZC01 > CAYTWV01. The sequence goes on along the minus strand of CAZQHM010000007.1, from coordinate 45,573 downwards.
TTCTCGGGCATCTTTTACCTGGTTGACCCAGCCCATTACGCCAACCCCCTCTTCCATGTGCTCTCGGGCGGCGTCATGCTGGGCGCCATCTTCATGGCCACCGACATGGTGACCTCTCCGGTGACAACCAAGGGAATGATCATCTTCGGTCTTGGCTGCGGCATCATCACCTGCCTCATCAGACTGCTGGCGTCCTTCCCCGAGGGGGTGTCGTTTGCAATACTCATCATGAACGGCTTGACCCCTCTCATCGACCGCTACATCAAGCCCGCACCCTTCGCAAAGGCATAGGGGGAGGAGACCATGGCTGAGAAGAAAGAAACAGACCTGCAGGCAATACTCGTTATCGTGGCCATCGCTACGGTCTGCGCCGGTGGCCTCGCTCTGGTGAAGGCCGCTACCGCTGATCGCATAGAGCAGACCAAGCTGGCGGCCGAAAAGGGAGCCGTTGGCAAGGTGCTGCCTCCAAACTGTGAAGCCGACACCGAGAAGAAGGTCTTCTGGAACAAGGAGACCGGCGTAGTTAAGTCTGAGGCTGAGGCCACACAGATCTTCTACCCCGGCTTCGCCGACGGGAAGCTATGCGGACTGGCCGTCAAGACCAGGGCCGAACGAGCCTACTCTGGCAAGATCGTAATGCTCATCGGTCTCAAACAGCTTGAACAGCCAGAGATGCTGAAAATGCACAGGCTCTACGTCCTTGAGCAGACCGAGACCCCGGGCCTCGGTGCGAAGGTGGCCGACGGCCAGAGCATTGACCCCGACCAGCTTCCCTCAAAGGATCCGAAGAAGTTCTTTTGCATGAATTTCTATGATAAAGAGCTTTCGAAATTTACCTTTGATGTGAAGCAAACGGGCTACTCCGAGAACGATGTGGCAGCAATCACTGCATCCACCATCACCTCCAAGGCCGTCGCTGTGGCCGTCAAGGAGGCCACGGAGATGGTCAGAGGCAAACTCCCGGAGATTACGGCGCTCTTCGAGCAACAGACGGCGCAGAAGTAGCGGAGGCTGAATCATGAACGAACTTGTCAAAGGAATCTGGAAAGAGAACCCGATTCTCCGGCTGCTGCTGGGGATGTGCCCTATGCTGGCTGTCACCACCGCCGCCAGCAACGCTATCGGCATGGGTCTCTCGGTGATCTTCGTGCTGGTGTCGGCCAACGTCACCATCTCGCTTCTCCGCAACGTCATCCCGTCGAAGACGCGATTGCCCTGTTTCATCGTAGTCATCGCAACCTTCGTCACCATTGTTGACCTGGTGCTGAACGCCTTCTTCCCGGACATCTACTCGGCGCTGGGCATCTTCATCCCGCTTATCGTCGTCAACTGCATCATTCTTGGGCGTGCGGAAGCTTTTGCATCCAAACACCCCGTCCTCGAATCGGCACTGGACGGGCTTGGCATGGGCATCGGTGCCCTCCTCGGCTTCTTCCTCCTGGCCGCCGTTCGAGAAATCCTCGGCAACGGTACCCTGTTCGACGTCAAGCTCTTTGGCGAAGACCCCACGCCCGCTCTGGTCTTCATCCTGCCCCCCGGGGCCTTTATCTCGCTTGGTTTCCTTATCGCCGGCATGAATGCCATCGAGGCTAGGAGGAAGGCAAATGGCTGAAATGAGCATCTTCTCAATCTTTCTGGTCTCCATTCTGGCCAATAACGTAGTCTTTGCCCGATTCCTTGGCATATGTCCCTACCTGGGCGTCTCCAAGGAACTCTCCACTGCCTTCGGAATGTCTGCTGCTGTTCTGGCCGTCATGACCTTGGCAACTGCCATTACCTACCCCGTCTTCGAGGGCCTCAAAGCCCTCGATATTCAGTACCTGGACACCATCAGCTTCATCGTCGTCATCGCCTCCCTGGTACAGGTTGTGGAAATCGTCCTCAAGAAAACCGCCCCATCCCTCTACCAGTCCCTTGGCATATTCTTGCCCCTCATCACTACGAACTGTGCTGTCATGGGCACGGCCCTGCTCAGCGTACGCGAAGAACTCAGCTACTTCGCGTCTCTCGTCTTCACAGTGGGCTCGGCTATCGGATTCGCCATGGCCCTAATCATCTTCGCCGGAATCCGCGAGCGCCTCGAAGTTCGACACGTCCCCAAGGTACTCCAGGGTGCCCCCATTGGCCTAATCACCGCAGGCATTCTTGCCTTGGCCTTCATGGGCTTCTCCGGCCTGGGTAGCTGATTCCACCCCTCCACAGACCAACGAACTCAGGAGCCCTATGTCCAAGAGAGTCCTAACTACGCTGCTTCTAGCGGCCCTTTCTATAGCAGTGACTCCGGCCTGCTCCAAGAAGGAGATCGCCAAGGCCACCTTCATGCCTATGGGCGGCATTCCTTTCACCGTTCAGGCCTACGACGTCTCAACAGCCACCTTCGATAAGGCCATGACCGAGATCCAGGAAGAGACCGAGCGCCTCGAAGGTGTCTTCTCTTTCCATCGTGATGACAGTGAACTGGCTACACTCAACAGGGAGGGCAAGGCCAAGGTCTCCCCCGAATTGCTCAGGGTCATTCAGGTGGGACAGTTGGTCTCTAATGCCACCGATGGCGCCTTCGATGTCTCTGTTGGTCCCATGATAGACCTCTGGCGCCGCTGCGCTGAACTCGGACGACTGCCCAACGAAGAAGAATTTGAGTCCCACAAGGAGTTGGTGGGCTTCCGCTTCGTGAGCGTCAACGTAAATGAATCAAGAGTCACCCTCCAGCGGAAGAACATGATCGTCGACCTCGGTGGCGTCGCCAAAGGATTCATCGCCGACCGAGCTGCCGATATCCTGCAGGGGCACGGCATCAAACGAGGAATCGTAGACGCAGGAGGCAACCTCGCCCTCTTCAACTCCGTGGGTGAGGAGCCCTTCAAAGTGGGGGTGCGCCACCCCGAACGCCCCAACGAACGCATCGCCGTCCTCTCAATCGACTCCGGCGCTGTGGTGACCTCCGGGTGCTACGAACGCTTCTACGAAATCGGCGGCGCCCACTACTGCCACATCCTCGACCCCAGAACCGGCCAGCCCGCAGGAGAACTCCTCTCTGCCACCATCGTGGCCTCCGAAGGGGCCTACGCAGATGCACTCTCCACAGCCGTCATGGTGCTTGGCAAAGAAAAAGGCCTCCAGGTTATCAACAGCCTCCCCGATGCCAAGGCGCTCATAATATGGAGAGAAGGAAACGAACTCAAATGGGCCGTATCGAACGGCCTGGAGGACAAGGTACAATTCCTCGTACCAGGAAACTGACATCAGCAGTGAGATACTATCAGTCCGGGCCGGCGTCCCATGCCTACAAGTTCAGCGACCTGACCACCCAACCCTTGGGGCCTCGCTCCAGGATGAACAGCCCGCTTCGGTCGTCCGGCTCAAGAACGTTCCTCAAAGCAATGTAGACCTTCTTAGTGCTTTTCTCTATCTTATCAGGCTTCGGCGTCATGGATATAACCATCAGTTTCAGTCCGTATTGATCCTGTGTAAAATATCCTGACGCATTCCTCAGAAGATTCTTGAACTCCTTCTCCTTCAGCTCGCCCTGCTTAGCCTTGGTGTCTATCCTGTCCTTGGCAACCCAGTTCAGGTAACTCCGAAATGCCTTCTCCTCCTCTCCCCCGTCGATGCCCAACTTCAGCAACTCCCAAACAACGTGCATGGGCGAACTGGAATCGGGCTCCCGAAGCGGAAAAGCCGCAGGACCACTATCCGACGCGCCATCAACAATCTCCTGCGCTTCAACAACGACTGGAATCAGCAAGGCCACCGCAATAACGCAAATACTCAGAACCGCTCGCATAGTATCTCCATACAAAAATTGGGCACTCTTCAAATGGCTTCATTTTAACTCGTACGATCCGGCCAATAGCCTCCACTGCTAAACAGAAACGCATTAACCAATTGCCAAACGGGCAAGTCTGTTTAGTTGCACTGCAGGCGACACGTCTGCCAGGCAAGCAGGTCCAGTTGCATGTCCGTTTCGTTCCATTTCGAACGAAGGCAGTTCAACGCATCGGCCAATTCCCCGATGTCGTCGTTCTTGATTGTATACACAGTCGCCACCAGGTCTGCGTAGAGATCCGGCCAATAAGGATCGCCGCTCTTGTACTTCTCCTCCAGGTCGTTCATCACCGCCAGACAGCCCCGCCCTCCCGAGTTGTCCCCAAGACACTCCGTGAAGGCCAGCAGCCCGCCGAAAACATTTCCGCCGTTCTCCAACGCCGGTGCAACGCTCTTGAGCGCATACTCCACAGCCTTCTCCGAACTGGCCCCGGAGAGGCACTTCACCGCACAAGCGCTCGGGTCACAAAGGTCGCCCAGCGCACTGCAATCCAGACACGACGGTAGCATGCAGTTGACTATGGAGACGCAGCTGCGGTTGCCGCTGGACCCGAAGCAATCCTCAAGACCCTCGATGCACATCTCCCCCAGCAGCCCCGAGCCACTCTCCATCACGCCCCCCATGGGCACAACCCCGGGACAACCACCCAGAACTCGCGCAATCCCCTTCTGCTCCGCCGCCGAAATCCCGCTGACGCAGCGCCCAATACACCCGAAATACTCCTTGGGCGCCGAGAACTGACCGCAGGACGGCTCCCCGTTCAACATGCACATCATTGCCTCGCTGCATGTTCCCTCATCCGGTTTCTCGGCCACACAGGCAACAAGTGACGCACTGTTATCGTGATAGAGGCATGGCAAAATCTCGTTGTCCGTGCTCCCCGCCAGCTGGCATGACCCCAGGGCCGAATAGATTTTGTAGAAGAGCCCATTAGATTCCCAGTCATCAGTATCCGCACACGCATTGGGACAAGAGAAATCCGAAAAGTCCAGGCATCGCTCCTCAAACAAGACGCAGTTCAGTATCTCCATACAGCTCCGTTCAACAACACCGACGTCAGGCTTCACGGAACTGTCCGGTACCACAACGTCCTTCACGTCCGGTGACGAAGTCTCCTCCTCTACCAAATCGTTGGAAACCACATCGGCGGTTCCATCCACGCTGAACTTCAGCGCCGAAAAGTCTGACTGGAACTGGCAGGAAGGCGCCACCAACAGCGCCACACTTGCCAGAAAGATACCCGCTCTTATCATCGTGCACCCCACAACATGAGCCCAAACGTTAGCAAATCGGCCCTCGCATTACAATCCACAACTCCCCCAAAAACTGCCTGGGGGTCCCTCCCGCGGGCTCCACCCTTTCCTGAACGGACCGTTCCGCATGGGGCGTTCTAAGCCTTGCCAAACACGCAGCAGGCGCTATCCTGCCTTCTTCGCGTTGGAGCGGCGCCTCCCTGGTTTGTGCTGCCCCCTCTTGGGCTTCGCCTTTGGGGCGCATCGGACCCGGCCCCTCGATTCGTGGTAGAACCTCTTGGAGAGTGCGGTATGGAACCCTCGAAGCCTCCCACAGGCAAGCGCAATCAGAATCCGACGTTCTGGATCTACGCTGCCTCATTCGGCGCTTTATGGGGTACCGTTGAAGGGGTCCTGGGAGTCTTCCTCCATGCCCTGAAGATCCCAATGGTCGGACTCATACTCGCCACCATCTCCGTGATTATTCTCTCAGTTCAAAGACGCCTCTGCCCACTGCCCGGCATCTCCCTGGCTACGGGCCTCGTCGCAGCATCTATTCGCGCTCTGGCCCCATCCACAGTGGTATGGGGACCCTTGCTGGGCATCAGCATGGAGGCGGCCCTCTTCGACCTCATGGCCTCGCTGATACCTTGGCAGCTCCCCGGTATCGCCCTGGGCGGGGCCGTGGCCCTGCTTTGGAGCTTCTCCCAGGGCATTATCACCAAGCTACTGCTCTACGGCCAGACCCTCGTCGACCTCCTCCTCTCCACCCTTAGCTACATCGTCGACCTATTCGGCATTCAACCCGCCCACGTTCATTGGGTGGCCGTGGCGTCCGCTGCCCTGATAATGGGCATCGGGGCAACAGCCGCTTTTGCCGGAATTCGCATCGCCCGCTCCCTTCCCTGGATCCCCAGCCGGACCCTCCCTTCATGGGACTCACGCGGTTCCCCCCACGCCGACCTGGAACCGCAACAGCTCAAAGAACCGCCCCCCTCGAGTTCTCCAATGCTGGATCAGCTCATCCTGATCAGCCTATTGGCGTTTCCTGTACTCCACCTGACGTTCTCCTGGGCCCACGCTCTTGCCCCGGTCATCATCATGCTGGCCCTGCTTGTCCTCCAGAACCCCAACGCTGCCAAACGCCTGTTTCGACCCTCCTTCTGGATAGCCACCCTCGTCATTACCCTCGGGGCCGGCCTCATGCTCGGCCCCAAAGGTCAACATAACGAAACATGGCTCGGCCTGAGCCTCAGTGGCCTCGTCGCTGGTGCCCAAATGCTGGTCAGAGCCCTCTACCTCGTTGGCCTCATGACCTGGCTTGGCCGCCTTGCCGCCCGCCCCGGCCCCCGAGCCCTCATGGCACGAATCTTCCCCCCGGGCCTCGTGGATGCCGTCTCCGCTGCCGCTGACACACTCCCCGCTTTTACCCAGGTCATATCCCGAAACTACCAAGAGGGAACTGGCTCCCGGCTCACCCGCACCCTGAGCCTGCTCAGCCGCAGACGCCTGGCCAATCTCCTGAATCACGCCCATCAACTCGCCCTGGCTAGAATCTTGAGCACTATCTCGCCGCCCAGAATCCCCATGGTCATCATCGTCACCGCCCCCACCGACGCAGGAAAGACCACGTGGCTGCAGAATCTGGTCGGTGCAATGAGGCTTCGTGGTCGCTCCGTCGGAGGAATCATTCAACCCAAGCGGCGAAGAAGCCGCCTCCCTTCCCGGCCCGCTAACGAGTTAGCCCAGGCTGGCGCAACACACCCCCTCATTCCGAAAGAGACGGCCCCCACGGACCATGGCTACGATGCCCAGTGCCTAGAAACCGGCGCCATCCAAAAGTTGGCATCTCCGAGAAGAAACCCTCGCAGCTACGAAATGAGATTCAGATTCCGGCAAAGAACCTTCGACTGGGCCCGGCCGAAGATCATCAGGGCAGCGACAAACTCCCACGTGCTCGTAGTGGACGAATTTGGACACCTGGAGGCGCAAGGCCTGGGCTATACGCAGGCGCTGGTGCAGTCAATGGCACTCAACAGGGCCGATTGCTGGCTGCTTTGCGCCAAAAAGGAACGTGTTGATCTTCTTGAAAAGCTACTCTCCCCCTGGCCCGTGGTTATCATCAACCTTGACCCCTCAGCAACACCGCCGGAGGCCCCTTGATGCACCGATACGTAGCCTGGCTCCTCCTCTGCTTCTGCATTGGACTGGTCTCCTATCCTGCCGCCAACTACCTCCTCTGGGAGTACAGACATCGCTTCGTTCCGACCTACCACGACTGTAGGATTCTGTGTGAACGCAGCGCCTCAACAGCCGTCGATGACAGCCTCGTTGCCTCGGAAGATGGGCTGGCTCTACTTCAGCCCCTCATGACCTACGACGAATGCGCCAGGTTCCTCGACAGCGTCGCCCGATTTCGGAACACATTGCAGGAGCGCTCCCTCTACATTTCCCTTGTAGTATTCCTGGCGACCGTTATTGTAAGGTTCGTTATGTTTCCGGTGGGCGCCAGGCGCTCGCCCACTCATAGGAGGGAACCATCATGAAACTCTCAGCCTTGCGTACACTGGTGCTGGCCCTGGTGCTTGCTATGCTTCCTTGCTCCGTGGCCCTCGCTGAGCCCGACGCCAACTCCCTGCTCCTGAGCTCAAAGCGCATCGATAACTACTCCGTTATCGTACCCCAGGCCAGCCAATGGAAGCTCATGGACGGCGCTTCCCCAGCCAGCCCGCCTTGCGCCTCCGCCCTCTGGACTCTCTATAACGAGATGGACTGGCTCGAAGCCCCCTACCTGGCCCCCGATGGCCGCTGGGCCGCAGCCATCGTTGCTCAACATGCTCCCATGATTCCACTCAAGGAGTGGGCCGTCGCTAACCGCCCCAAGGGCTCCTCTCTGGTAGTCACCCAAGACTACGCCCTCTGTGGTCCCGAAGACGAGAAGGTCTTCGATACCCCCGTGAAGGTGGTCGGAACCAGGGACTCCAAACCGCTGCCTGCGGCCAACAAGAAAGGCCAGCTGCCAGCGATTCCAGGGTTGGGTGACCAAGAACTGGGCTTCGTATCTGGGTTCTTGTTCGCACTGAAGTTCTGGGAGCAGGCACCAGACGCCCAGGGCCTGCAGTATAAGGCCGGCAAATACGCCGGTACCGCTATCTTAGCCCTGCTTGCTCTTATAGTACTTTTCTTCGTTGTGACTGTGCTTATTAAAAAGACAATAAAAACCGCATTTGTGCTAACATGGAAAATTATCACATGGCCAATATGCTGCTTGTTTAGAAAGAAGAAAGAAGACTAGCTGACAAGCCCTAAAGTGCCATGAACCTGTCCTGTTATTTCTTAGGATCTTCACCCTTCAGAACTACGATATTGCTGCGGTCATTCTTAAGCTTCAGACCCCGGTGCGCTAGACCTATTTCTTCAATAGATATTATATGATAAATACTCAAGTGTAGCCGTCTTACATTCTTGAACTTATCTTGAAACTCTTCTGCAGCAGGGTCCAGAATCAGCTGGCTGCTCTCAAAGACGAAATCCGACAGTTCGACGAAAGCCGGTCCAAGCGATGAGTCGGTGATGCTCTTGACCTTCAGAGCCAGAACCTTGCCGTCCCGGGCATCCTTATAAGTCACGACAAAGTGGTTTCCTTCTCTCCTGGCCATGCTCTCCCCCAGATTCAATCCTGAGCGAAAATTCCACACCGCCGGCCTCCCGTCAAGCCGGATTGCGGCAATGGCCATCAAATGGGTGGAAAGTTGCCCCCAAATTGAGGTAAATTCGCCCGGGTGGCCGGAGAGATGCCTCGTTAGTGCAGGCCATCGGCAATCGCTGAACGGAGGGGATTAGCATGAGAACTGGGGCGTGGGTTGTATTGTCTGCTTTTTTGCTCGCTTCTACCGTGGGCTGCTCATCGGGTGATTCAACCGGCGATAAGGACACAGCTGTACAGACCGATTTGGGGGCCGACTCCTCCGCTGAGGTCGACACAACCCCTCAACCTGCCTGCACCCCTGGTGACCCCTGCGATGACCAGGACCCGTGCACCCAAGAGGACAAATGCGGTGACGACGGCCTCTGCGCCGGCGTGAAACAGCCCCTGGAGTGCCCGGTTTTCGAATGCGCTTCGTCAGAGTGCGACGGCAAGGGTGGTTGTACTCAGATTCTTATCGATGCCGGTGCTTGTCTCATCAATGGCGCCTGCTTCGACGAGGGCGACCGCAACCCCACCAACCCATGCCAGGCCTGCGTCACCAGCGCTGGTGCCTTTGGGTGGGCCCCACTGGGCGCCGACAACTCCTGCGAAGATGGCGACCCCTGCACCGACAACGACTATTGTGATATGGGAACCTGCGTCGCCGGCTCGGCGGGCGACTGCGACGATGGCCTCCCGTGTACCGTGGATAGCTGCACCGTCAACGGCTGCGTCAATGAACCCGATGACCTCCTGTGCGACGACAAGAACGGCTGCACCGTGGACCAGTGTGCCCCCGCCACCGGATGCACCCACACCCCCGATGATACCGCCGTCTGCGGAGATGGGGACGTTTGTACCCTCAACAACTACTGCTCCCAGGGAGAGTGCCTCTACGACGGAACCTTGGATTGCCACGACGACAACCCATGCACCGACGAACTCTGCCACCCCAGCTTCGGCTGCGTCTATGCCTTCAATGAACACCCCTGCGACGATGGCCAGTTCTGCACCGAACAAGACGTCTGCCACTTCGGGCGCTGTATCGGCCAGGAAAGCTACTGGGACCCGTGCCCCGCCTGCAACGTCGAATTCGGCCCCGCCGTCCAAAAAATAGTCTCCCTTCGCTTCGGCTCAGGTGGCCTGCCCGGCGAAGCCCTCAACGTCGACAATGACATAAAGACCTGCTCTCCCCCCTCAACCTGCCAGAATGGCCTCGATAATACCCTCTCCTTCGCAGCGGAACTGGTGAACCCACTCCTCGAAGAAAACGTCACCGACCCAGAATCCACAATGGTCATCCTCGCCGTGTTGGAGAATCCAACCTTCGACGGACAACCATTCCAGACCAGCCTCCTCTATGGCGGCTTGGCTGACTCCAACCCCCTCTGCGATGTCCAACACGACGTCTGCGAGTATCGCACAGGCTCGCTCAGCTTTGACCCCCTCTGCAAACCTTGGGTCGCACTTACCAACTCTAAGATCGTGGATAACGTCCTCACCGCAGGTGGGTCGGGGTACGTTTTCCCTTACCGCCTCTATTTCGTTAACAATGTGGAGGTTGAGATCGTGATCTACAACGCCAAAGTAGAAGCCCAGGTCTCAACTCATACCGATGGCACCATCACCCACCTCTCAGGTGTGCTCGCCGGTGCCGTTACCCCCGAAGACCTCACCAAGATGGTGGATGCGATACCCTCTCAGTACTTCCCCGGCGGAGACAAAGAATCCATCCTCGGACTCATAGGGGTCATGCCCAGGGATATCGACGTTAATGGCGACGGTACCAAAGACGCATTCTCATTAGGTATGGTCTTTGAAACAAATCTTGGCATACTTCTGCCCTATATTACCTACTAGGAGGTAAACTTATGCGGTTCATGACAGTCACTCTTTCATTGCTCGCTTTGTCCGTCACGCTGGGCTGTGGAGGCCGCAGTAACGAGGGCGGGCTCCCCGATAACCAGGAACAAGACTCCCAGGGGAACCCCGACCTCGGCGATACCCAAGTCCCCGACGAAGACCTCGAGACCCCCGAAGACCTGCCATCCACCGACCTGCTACCCACCGATGTGCCCGAGGACAACACGCCGCCTGTGGACCTGGTGGAACTCCAGGAAGTAGTCGACATCGCCGACATCTCCGACATCGAAGAGATCGAGGAAATCGCCGAAATCGTTGATGTAACCGAGGTCGAAGAGGTCGATGCCGAAGAGGTCGTGGACCCGGGCGTCTGCGGCTACCAGGATAGCGTCGCCGGCCTCCTCAACTGCCCTGAAGGCGACGTCGACGTCTGGGTCAAAGAGGCCGTAGTAACCTACTCCTATGACAAAGGCTTCTTCGTCTTCGATGGCTCCTCCACAAGAGGCATGGAGTTCTACCTCCCCGCCGGCGAGACTCCGCTACCCTCCGCTGGCGATGTGGTCAACTGCCACGTCACGAAGTTCGCATCCTTCAAAGGACAGCAGGAAGTCACCGCCGTAGCATCCTGTGAGAAGGTCGGTGCTGCCGACCCCTTTGACTCCTCCCTTGAACTGGTCGTGGGTAACCTTCTCCCCGATGAGCAATACGAGAGCCGCCTTGTCTTCGGCAACGGACTTACAGTCGTCTCACTCATTGGCAACGATGCTACTGTTGCCTATGGCTCCCACCCCGCCGTGCCAATGCGCCTCGATGCCCCCGGGCAACTCTGCGCCGGGGCCAAGTTCGACCTCGTCCGAGCCGTCATCAGACAGTACGACGACAAACACCAAATTCATGTCTTTGTCTCTGCAGCAGACATCCTCAACGTAAATACCGACGAGTGCGGCGAAACCCCCGTCTTCGATGACTCCAACTGGGGCTTCGAAGAAATTGGCCTCGATGACCCACCCAGTGATTTCCAGAAGGTCACCGCCAGTTTCTCCGCCAATCGCGACGCCACGGTGGCTCACACCGGCTCCGCAAGCTGCAAACTCACCTGGACCTCCGATACCAACCAGGACATCTACCAGGGCTTCTACCTCCCCGTCTCCCCGGGACAGACCGTCACCTTCTCCGTCTGGGTCCTGGACCAGGCCCCCGGTGGTCGGGTTCGACAAGGCATGGTCTTCTACAAGGACGACAAATCAACCGACGGTGCTGTGAACTACAGCTCAACCTTCTCCGCTGATTCGGATCAGTGGGTCGAGCTTGTGCACACCGCTACCGCTCCAGAACAGGGAGCCTATGTCCGTGGCATCATCAGAATGTACGATGAAGCACCGAACTTCAACGGATCTGCATTTGTCCATATTGATGATTGGGGTTTTACCCTTCAGTAGGGATTGAAACGTAGGGTGCATCTTTATTTTCTCGACCCGCCCCCCCGACTCGGCCAAACGCCGGGCCGGGGACACGGCTGCCCGGAGGGATCGAGATAGCTGGGCAGCCGTGCAGGGGAGGAAGACCATGGCTAAGAGATCTGAACACATCGTGAAGTTCAAAACGGACCCGGGCAGACTCCTGGAGATCCTCGTGGATGAACAGTTCCAGGTGCGACGTGAGCGGGCCCAGGGCGCTGTCTCAGCGTCAGTATCGAACTACAAAAAAACTGACACACAGGTCACCTACGATGTGCATACCGTGGAATATGCCAAAGGTATCACTGGGGTGGATAAAACAAAGACAGAAAACGCAGTGGCCCACTACACATGGGACCTATCCACAATGTCGTGCAAATGGACCTACGTGCCACAAAACAGCTTCGCCGATCGCGTCAAGGTCTGGGGAACACTCAAGATCAACCCCAGCGGAGTCGACTCCCAACTTGTCTCAGACTTCAACATCGAAGTCAAAATCCCGCTCATCGGCGGAAAGGCTGAAAGCATGGTCCTCGCCGAAGTAGAGCCGGGATGGGCCAGGCATGATGAGGTCGTCAACGAGATGCTCAACGCATAACTCTCCCCTGAACCACTGCTCACCATACTCGCCCCCCCTCCTTCCACTCGGCTCAGGCCTTGCTCCCCTCGAAGGCAGGGTACACGGCCGCCAGGCGCATCGAGATACATGAGCAGCCATGAAGGAAAAGAAGGCCTGCGTCATTGCCATGTGAGTTACAAGCCGAGCCCACGCAGGGGCCTCCGGGAACGTCGTATCTACAGACAGAAGATCAGCAATCCTCGGGGCAGGTGAACTGCTCTATCATCCCGCACTCTCCGTCGCCGCAGACGCCCATCATACCGCCGCCGCCACCGCCGCCGCCGCCCTCACAATCCTCGGGGCATGTGAACTGCTCGATGAGGCCGCACTCTCCATCTCCACACTCGCCCATGAGCCCGCCGCCACCACCACCGCCGCCGCCCTCACAATCCTCGGGGCATGTGAACTGCTCGATGAGGCCGCACT
>CAZQHM010000007.1:0-32362 GCA_964593355.1 uncultured Myxococcales bacterium | reverse complement strand
GCTCGATGAGGCCGCACTCTCCATCTCCACACTCGCCCATGAGCCCGCCGCCACCGCCGCCGCCCGTGCAATCCTCCGGGCACGTCAGGTACTCGGTCAACTCGCACTCACCATCCCCACAGCCTCCCGTACCACCCCCCTGGCAATCCTGTGGGCAGTTCGACGCTGTCTCGCCAGAATCACAGTTGCCGTTGCCGCACGTTGTCACCGTGCCACAATCTTGGGGGCATGACGCTGCCGACTCACCCTGTTCACATTGTCCATTGCCACAGACTGGACCCGTAGAGCAGTCCGCTGGGCAGTTTGTCGCCGTCTCCCCCGCACCACACAACCCGTCTCCACAACTGCCCGGGCACTTGCCGCAATCGTCGGGGCATACACTGCAGTTCTCGGAACCTGCACACTTCCCGTCCCCACAGACGTCCGGGCAAGCCCCACAATCCGCCGGGCATCCCGAGCAAGTCTCATCCTTGCCGCAGACCCCATCGCCGCACTTTGCCGGACACTCCCCACAATCCTTGGGACAGGTAGTGCACGACTCTTGACTCTTGCAGATTCCATCGCCGCAGCTACTCACCACGGCGCAATCTGCCGGACATGAGTCGGCAGTCTCCATGGCCTCACATGCACCATTGCCACAAGAGAAGGTGCAATCCTGCGGACACGTAGCCTTGGATTCGCTGATGTCGCATACGCCGTTGCCACAAACCGCAACGGGGCAGTCCTCGGGGCAGCTCTCGAAATCCTCGTCGTCATCGCAAACATCGTCGCCACAATAGGCCTTCATCTCGATGTCAAAGCCGTCTTCCTCAAGCCCGTCTTCAGCGGAAATGTCACCTTGAACCAGTTCTGCGCCTTCACCATCAGGAACTCCCTCACCGTCTGGAGCCTCCTCAACGTCGCCGAGATCCGCATAGAACCCCATATCGACTTCCATAATGTCGCCCTCGCTGCATGCCGTCATCGGCGCAAAAGCAGCGGCCAGACAGAACGAAATCGCAAACCTTCCAAGTCTCTTCATGAAGCTCCCCCAAGACAGTCTCTCGGCGCCCAACCGCGCACGCGACTCGCCATGATACTCTTCGCCCTGCCCCTTGTCTTGGCCTAAATCCAACAAATAATCGGGTGCATCGGTGGGGCGAGAAACCTCCGTTGGACCCGTTGACCCACCCCCAAACATTGTCTACTCTCTGGCACAGCGCTGTGGGGGAATACATGCCTTCGGAACTCAGAAAGCAGCGGGACCAGGAACGAACCGAGAAGCGCAGACTCTCTCTCCTCGAATCGGCCTCCAGAGTCTTCGCCCGCCAAGGTTATCACCGGACCCTCATCTCCGATATCGTCAACGACGCCGGGGTAGGGCAGGGCACCTTCTATCGCCACTTCAAGGACAAACGGCAAATCTTCGAGGCCCTCTTCGAACTCCTTCTCCAGAAGGTCGCTGCCCAATTCCAGGACATGGAGAGCCGCCCACCGCAGTCCGCCGAAGAGTTCCGTAGCGCCTCCAGGGACGCCTACCGCCGAATGGCACAGGTCCTTGACCAGAACCGAGACCTTGCCTCCCTGCTCCTGCGTGAAGGGCGCACCATCGACGCAGAGTTCCAGAGAACCGTGGAGGGAGTCTTCCTGGAATTCGCCCAGCTCGCGCAAAGCTTCCTGGACCTCGGCGTCGCTCGTGGATTTGCCAGGCCCATGAGAACCGACATCGTCGCCCAGGCCATTGTCGGCCTGGTCATTGCCCTCGCCGATTCCTGGTGGGCCGGTCGCTTCCCAGGCGTCGACATCGACACCCTGGTGGATGAGTCCGTGGCCCTCGCCTTCGACGGCATGATTGCCATCCCCAACACGGCCCAGCCGTCGTAGCCGCACCCCCAAAGAGCCCCTTCACTCATGACCAGGGCAAGGCCCCGTGGCAGTGGCACCCATGCGTTGCCGACATGAGCGTGTCCCGTCAATAGTCCACTCCCCCCTCTTGCTTGTGGATTTTCCCGGCACCCCCTTGTAGGATTGCCCAATGTCCTTCCGGGAGGAGCCATGCGCATTCTCGTTGCCGGCGGCGCCGGCTATATCGGTTCTTCACTAGTCCCAAACCTCCTCTCCCGTGGTCACGACGTCAAAGTCGTCGACCTGCTCTGGTTCGGGAACCACCTCCCCTCCTCCGTCCCC
Organism: uncultured Myxococcales bacterium; assembly: GCA_964593355.1. Classification (GTDB taxonomy): domain Bacteria; phylum Myxococcota_A; class UBA9042; order CAIXZC01; family CAIXZC01; genus CAYTWV01. The sequence goes on along the minus strand of CAZQHM010000007.1, from coordinate 30,196 downwards.
GTTGTCCGCAAAGATGTCCTGGACCTGACCGAGGATGACCTCGCCGGGGTCCAGCAAGTGCTCTTCATGGCAGGGCTCTCCAATGACCCCATGGCCGACTTCGCCCCTAATCGAAACTTCGTCTCCAACTCCGCTGCACCCGCTTACCTCGCCTGGCTGGCCAAACGAACTGCCGTGGCCCGCTTCGTCTACTCAAGCTCCTGCGCCGTCTATGGCTTCAACGCCCAGGGCATTCGAGTTGAAACCGACCCCGCACGCTGCACAACCCCCTACGGCATTTCCAAATACCTCGGCGAGCAATCGGCCCTCTACCTCGCCGACGAAAACTTCGCCGTCACAGCCCTTCGCCTCGGCACCGTCTCAGGGTTCAGTCCAAGAATGAGGCTCGACCTGGTCGTCAACGCCATGTTCCGAAGCGCCCTTGCCCAGAAGCGGGTCGTCGTCTTCAACCCCCACATCTGGCGGCCCATCCTCGCTGTGGAGGACGCCGTGCAGGCCTTCACCCTGGCCCTCGAAGCACCCCAAGACCATCACGGCATCTTTAACGTCGCATCGGCAAACTACACTATCGAGCAGCTTGGCTCCGCAATCGCTGCCCGCATGGCCCATCATCTCGGCCACCCCATCGACCTCGAAATCCTGGAGATGCAGGAGTGCCGAAGCTACAACGTCTCCACCCTCAAGGCCCAAAACGACCTGGGCTTTGCTCCGAAATTTTCCGTAGACCAGATGGTTGACAATCTCTGGGCCAACAGACATCTTTTCGCCGACCTTGAGAACCCGTGCTACTACAACATACGGTTCCTCAAAGAGTCTCTCGGCAGTCGTTAGAGTCTCCAACGACGCCGGTGGTGACGCCCTAATGCCAGGAGTTGACCATGGCCCAAGTCAAGAGTGTTCTCGTTCTCACCTCAAGCCCTCGTCCAGCCTCAAACAGCACCGAACTCGCCCAGAGAGTAGCCCTAGGCTGCCGGGAAGCGGGAGCAGAGGTCAAGACCTTCCATCTAGCCAAAATGGCAGTCTACCCATGCGAGGCCTGCGACTGGTGCCACGACAACGTCGGCCAGGCCTGCACCATCGATGACGACATGAAGGATGTCTATCCACTGCTTCGTGAGGCAGACGCCATTGTCCTGGCCACTCCGGTCTACTGCTTCACCATGTCCGCTCAACTCAAGCTCCTGCTCGACCGCCTATACGCCCTCATGGGCGAATCCTCCGCTGACGGAGCATCAATCTTCGCCGGAAAAAAGGTCGCCCTTTGCCTCACCTTCGGAGACAAAGACGTCCTCGTCTCCGGAGGCGTCAACGCTATCCGAGCTGTGGAAGACCTGGCGAAGTATCTGAAGATGGACTACGTTGGTTCAATCTACGGTACAGCCAATAAACCGGGTGAGATCGTATCTAACGGTGAACTATTGGACTATGCCTTCCAGTTCGGCCTACAACTTGCTCAGGCAAGCTGAGTTTAATTATCATATACATCTACTCTGTGAGGCTACTAAATCATTTAGAGGTCCACGTTGAAACATCGCTTCACAAAAATAGGGTTCCCCGCCTCGGCCGAGGAACTGGTCTCCGATGCACTGGAAAGAGCAGGAATAGCCAATTTCGCTATCGAAAGAACAGGTGTTAATCACATCGTACAAGACGATGCCTTTCAGTTCGTAGTTCCTCCGGAGACAACCCTCTACCTCACTCTTGACCACGAGACCGGCCTCGTAGTGGCAGACTTCCTGGGCGAACTCCTGCCCGACGCCTCCATATCGTGCGAAACAGGCACCTGGGACGATGGCCAGGCCATGGAGGAGTACCGGGAATCACATCAGCCGATCCAAGTAACCCCTACTCTCACCCTCAAACCCTTCTGGCGCACCAATGACCCCGCCAGCCAAGGAGTCGTCATAAACACGGAACCAGGCGGCCTCTTCGGCTCAGGTGGTGAACACTCCACCACCATGGCATGCCTTACACTCATCCAGTCACACCTCCAACCAGGCAGCGTTGTGGCAGATTTGGGCAGCGGTTCGGGAATCCTGGCGGTGGCCTCAATTATGCTGGGGGCCAAGTCGGCCCTGTGCGTAGAAATTGAGGAAATGGCGTCGGAAGCAATCGCCAGACTGGCTGAACTCAACGGCGTGGCAAATGAGAAGGTTGATATAGTAATCGGGGATGTGCTAAATATCTCTCTGGACATTGAAAAATATGATATGATCTATTTTAATATAGGTCCAAAGGTTACCAGAGAATTCTTTACACAGTACGCAGCCAAGCTGCGGCCCCAGACACGCATCGTCCTCTCAGGAATAACCCTCTGGGCACAAAACAGCGTGCTTGACCTCTTCAGCACCCTTGGCCGAACCCCATTAGAGACCATCTCCCTGGATGGAGAGTGGGTCACATTCCTGCTGTAGCCACCGGTCGCCCTGCATCAAAGAACCCCAAGCACGGGCACCCCCGCGGCCGACATGGTGAAGCCAACAGAGTAGGCATCGAAAGTGCCGTCGCCATCCAAGTCTTGGTCCGGCTTGATGAAAAGGTCCAGAGCCCCGATTATTGTCTCAATCGAGACTGGAAGCACCCCATCCGGGATCGCATTGAGCAGCACCAGAAACTCGGACTTAAGGATTGCCCCGGCCAGAACGCCGTTAGTAATTGCGAAGGTTCCCCCCGAAAGAGTGTAGGTACCCTTGGCGTGGGCCCTGTACAACGTCAGCGGGACCGTGATGCCTCCAGCCACTGGCAGGGGCAGCGTTACGCTCTGATCCAAACTACCCACCAGGAAGGAACTCTCCGTACTGGTGCCCGACAGCCGCATGGCAGGCTTACACGAATAGCCATCGAAGCTGTTTGCTGCCACCTTGAACGTGCAACTTCCCCCCAATTCTGGGCATCCCTGGTCCATGCCGACGCCGGCCAGGAAGTTGAGCCACGTCCCGCTGGGACTTCCAGAGATCTCCAGAAGCAGGTGCACCTTCCCCTCAGTGATAGCATCCTGCAACCAATCCGACGGGTTCCCAATCCCCGGCACCCCCGCCAGAGAGCCCCCCATCTCGTTGTCAATGCCCTGTGAACACTTGCCCTTGGGCGCACAGGTCGCTGGGTTCTCGTCAACGTCCAGACCGTGCCCCGGAAACCCGTCATCACCGAACTGAAGAACCCCAACGCGCCCCAGCCGCTCTGTGAACTCCCACTGGTAGATGTTGCAGTCCGGGTCAAAACAGAGACCCGCCGCAGTACACACAGTGCCCCCCTCGCAGTTGCCACAAGCCCCACCACAACCGTCGTCACCGCACATCTTCCCGTCACACAATGGCTTGCACTCGCACTTGTAATCGTCGGTGCAGTAGTCCCCTTCCCCACACTCGCCGCACGAGCAACCGCTCACCTCGCCGCACTCCTTGCCCGCACAAAACCCGACGCATGGCCCCGTAACAGGCACACACTTGTTCTCCTGGCAAGTGAACCCGCCATCACACACACCGCAGTCGCAACCCTCAGAGTCGCCACAGGCCACCCCCTCACACACCGCCGCACATGGGTCCTCCACGCACTGCCCCTCCACACACATCTCCGCCTCCTTGCAGGTGCCACAATCGCACCCCCCCTCCATCCCGCAGGCCTTCCCAAGGCAGATGCTGAAGCAGGGATCCATCGCCGGAATACACACCCCGTCATCACACGCCAGACCATCGCCGCACTTCCCACAATCACACTCTCCAACCACGCCGCACTCCTTCATCTCGCACTCAACAGCACACGGCGCTTCGGCATCCACGCAGTCGTGCGCAACACACAGCTCCTCAGCCCCGCACCCTCCACAGTTGCACTCACCAACATAGCCGCAGTCCAATCCGTCGCACTTGCCCACGCATGAATCCGGAGCCAAACACAAGAAGGCAATACAAATGGTCCCGAACTCGCACTCCCCACACACCGAACCACAACCGTCCGGCCCACACTCCCGCCCCTCACACTGCGCTTCGCAGGCTCCGTCCTGACATACACCATCCTCGCAGTGACGCCCGCTGGAACAGTTGCCGCATACCCCGCCGCACTGATCGTCGCCGCACTCCAGGTCGTCACAATACGGCGTGCAACAAGCACCCCGATAACACACAGCAGGAGATGAACAACTGTTCACCACCTCGGTTCCCATCCCGTCCGCCCGGCAACGAACAATGCTCTCTCCCTCACACCAACTCTGCCCGGGCTTGCACGAGGAGACCGAGTTGTCCGCCCCAATCCCATCCTCCATAACCTCCCGAGCAATGCCATCCTCCGATTCCGACAAGTCACCCTCAAGTGACGGGGACGTGGACTTACTGGAGCAAGAAACCATAAGTAACAGAAAAAATATAAATGAAATTCTCATGTCGGTTCTCCATCTCCCAAACAGAGGCAGCGCCACCTTACTCCAATCCCTGCCCTCGCGCCACCCGTAACCATAAGCGTTCGGCCACGCACAGCCATTCCACAGAGGCCGCCACAAGGCCGACAGACCGCCGACACGGAGCCACCAGGCCGCCGACCGACGCCCATGCATGGCCACTTCACCTCGAAGTGCCCATATTCTCAACCGTTGGAGGTTCCCATGAGTCCTGTTAGACTGCTCGTCGTTCTCTCCTCCGTGGCCCTGGTCGTGTTGGCGACAATCGCTGCCTGGTCCACAGAAAACAAACAACCTAAGGGAGATGCCCATATGAGCCTCAGAGACCTCACCCCCGAAGAGAAAAGAGTCATCATCCACAAAGGAACAGAACCGCCATTCTCCGGGAAGTACCTTGCCCACAAGGCCGATGGCACCTACCAGTGCAGGCAATGTGGATCGCCACTCTTCGCCTCCGGTGCCAAGTTCGACTCGGGGTGCGGCTGGCCTGCCTTCGACGACGCCCTCCCTGGCGCCGTTCGAGAACTGCCCGACCCCGATGGGGCACGCACCGAAATCGTGTGTGCCAAGTGCTCCGCACACCTCGGCCACGTCTTCCGAGGAGAGGGCTTCACCCCAACCGATACCAGACACTGCGTCAACTCCGTCAGCCTGGAGTTCGCTCCAAAGAGCTCCGATACAGAAGTTGCCTACTTTGCAGGTGGATGCTTCTGGGGCGTTGAGTACCACTTCGAACGCACGCCCGGCGTCATCTCAGCAGACTCCGGATACATGGGCGGAAAGGTCCAACAGCCCACCTACAAACAGGTCTGCACAGGCAGCACGGGACACGCCGAAGCGGTCAGGGTGACCTTCGACCCCAAAGTGGTCTCCTTCGAAACCCTCGCCAAACTCTTCTTCGAAATCCACGACCCAACTCAAGAGGACCGCCAGGGCCCCGACGTCGGCGAGCAATACCGCAGCGCTGTGTTCTTCGTAAACGACGAGCAGAAACGCATTGCAGCAGACCTGATCAAACAGCTCATGTCACAAGGCCTCTACGTCGTAACAGAATTGAATCCTGCCGGAACCTTCTGGCCCGCAGAAGAGTATCATCAGGACTATTATACAAAGACCGGTAAGGATCCGTACTGTCATTCAAGAGTCAAGCGGTTTTGATGAATTGTGCCCCTGAAAGCAAGGCACTCCGCAGCGCTCCAAATCCTTCGCCCATGGAATCCACTCTCAGAGAACACCATTTCTTCCTTTGAAACAGCCTTCGCTTGCGCTAGCTTATCGGGCGTCAGGCAAACTTGTTGCAAATTGGGGTCGAAATGGGGTTCATTCTCGAAAACTGGGACGCCTTGGTTCTGTTCGGCTTCCTGGCCTACGGCGGTCTGCTGGCCCTGCTGGTAATCAACGACCGAATCGACCCAGTCCTCAGAACACTTCGCTGGGTTATCGTCTTTTCCGCCCTCATGGCTCTGGGCCGGGCAGTGGTCCTGGTTTCCGCCGTTCTCGGCCTCTCGGCCTGGCTGGCCGCCCTTGGCGGGCTAATGACCCTTGGCGCGCTCCTCGTGCCTATTGGAGTGGCCGCCAGACACATATTCGGCAAGAGCCTCCGCCTCGGGCTCTTCGTAGCGCTCATGTTCTTCGTGACGCTGGGCGCCAGTGCCTTAATGCCAAGAGAGCTTGCGGCCTTCTGGTCGTTGGGCGTCTTCCTTGCCGCTTCCGGCGCATCTGCAGGCCTCTCTGTCTGCCACTTCGGCCCGTGGCGGGCCCATCAACCAAGGGCCGCAAGGTATGCCGCCATTTCTTTGGCCCTTCTTGTGGCCGTGGAGAGTTTGGCCCTCTCATACCCCTGGGCCCTGGGGGTTCTGGGAGACCCTGAACATCCGTCCGTTGTGATCACGCTGGTCAGCCTAATAGTGGCACTACCACTCTCAGTGGTGGTAGCGATGCTCTTCCGCGTGCGGCTCGCCGCCGTTCGCAAAACCCTGGTCGGGGACGTGGAGCACGCCCGTTGCGTGCGCTGGGACCTCCTGTTCTCAGGGGTCCTCGTGGCCGCAGCGTTTTGGGGTGTGCTGGTCAGCAGGTATGCAGGCGAGAACGAGGAGGATAAGTCACGGAAGATGGGCTCGCTGATTGTCTCCGTCGCCGCCGATCTGCTCCAATTAACTGGCCATGGCAGTGCGACGGATGGGCTTGAACGCATGCAGTCGTCGATTCCGGACCTCTCAGGGTCTAGTCAGGGGCCGGGCAGTGGGGCCCCCATCTGCTTCTTCCATGTGGCCTCCAATGGGCTTGGCGCAAACTCAACCCAGAGAGTGATCGACTCACGCAAATGCCTCTCCCAACGCAGGGCAACGGCTCTGATGCGACTCTTCGACGGGCCATTCGGCCTCTTCTCGAGGACGTCGCCCACTTCCGTTGTCCCCACCCAGCCCTTTGGCGAGTGTGCTTCGGTTTTCGCATTCACCAGTATGCAGTCAGGCTCCTCTGAGGCTGGTGAGAGCCTGTGGCTAGGTGTGGCTCTCCCAGGGGGAACGGCCTTGGGACGCGTGGTCACCGCCAAAGCAGTACCCCTTGCTGCAGCAGGCGCGTTTGCCGTTATTCTCCTGCTGGTCTGGGTGGGCATGATCCTGTCGCTGGTGGATTCCGCTCGCATCAGAAAGACCCAGGAGGCCCTCTCCCTGGAGCAGGCAGCATCCCAGGAAGCCCTCCGCCGCTCCGAGGAACGATTCCGCATCATGAGCCAGAGCGCCCAGGAGGCCATCGTCGTTGTCTCCCAACAAGGTGCCATCCAGTTCTGGAATCCGGCGGCGGAACGTATCCTCGGCTGGGCCTCCCATGAGGTCGTTGGCTCCGACTTCAACCAGTTGCTGGCCCCTGAGTCCCTTGAGGCCGAACCCGGGCCTGGACTCGATTTCGACATTCAGACCTCGGCCGCACGGAAGCCTGCCGGGCCCGTCGAGATCGTAGCCCGCTGCAAGGACGCCTCAGTGGTGGCGCTGGAACTCACAATCACCGTAGTGGAGGCTTCTGGAGCCATCCAGAACCTCGCCGTGGCACGTGATATCTCTGAGCGAGTCCGACAGAGAGAACGACTCGACGATTACCAGCGAAAACTGGAGTTGGCCAATGTCCAACTGGCAGAATCCATCAAAGAGGCCCGCAAACTTGCAGAGCGAGCCGACGCTGCCAACGACGCAAAAAGCCAGTTCCTTGCAAACATGAGCCACGAGGTCCGCACGCCCCTCAATGGCGTCATGGGAGCTTCAAGCCTTCTTGCTCAAACCCAGCTCACGCCCGACCAGCGAGATTACCTCAGCATCATCAGGCGAAGTTCCGAAGCCCTCCTTGCTATCATCAACGACCTCCTCGACTTCTCTCGCATCGAGGCCGGTCGAGTTGACCTCGAGGAGGTCGACTTCTCACCCCACGCCCTGGTCGAAGATATCGTCGAAGTCATGGCCCTCAGAGCCCAAGAGAAAGGCCTCGACGTCACCGCCCACTCCGAGCCCTACGTGCCCGAAAGACTCTGCGGCGACCCGGCGCGCTTTCGCCAGATTCTGGTCAACCTCGTCGGAAACGCCATCAAGTTCACCAAGCGCGGCGAAGTCTCCGTCGTTGTCTCCGCAACACCCCACGGAGCAGACCGGTTCGATGTCTCCGTGGAAATTCGAGACACTGGCATCGGCATAGCCTCCGACCGCCTGGAACAGATCTTCCAACCCTTCACCCAGTTGGAGGCCTCAGATACCAGAAACTCAGGAGGAATGGGCGTCGGCCTCTCCATCAGCCGTCGCCTGGCCGAACAGATGGGTGGCTCCATTACAGTCTCAAGCGAACCAGGTAAAGGCTCTACCTTCGCAGTCACTGTGCCGCTCAAGGCAGCTGTTACCACTCCAAGAAAGGCCGCACCGTGGCGCGAACTCTCCGGGCTCAGAGTGCTGGTCCTCGATGCCCACGAGACCAGCCGAAGGCTCCTGGGCGCCCTCCTCGAACAGTGGGGCTGCCTTCACCAGGAGGAGGCCACCGTGGAAGCGGCCCTCATCGCAATGCGAGAGGCCAATAACCGCTACCTCCCCTTCGAGGTTGTTATCGTTGATGCCAACTCCGAAGCCGGTGCCGTTGAACGCCTGGCCGCCTGGGTCAAGGACAGCAACTCCACAGGAACCACTCGCCTCCTGCTCATGACTGCCCTCGGCCGACGCGGTGACGTCCAACGACTCAAAGACCTGGGCTACGCTGCCTATATCACCAAACCCGTCAAACGCGGCCAACTCCACGAAGTCCTAAATCTCATCTCACACGGAGTGCCATCCGATGGAGGCAACGAGGACCTCATCACCCGCTTCGTAGCACAAGAGGTGGGTAGGCAGCGCCTGGGAGTACTGGTCGTGGACGACAGCGAGGTCAACAGGCAGGTCGCCCTCGGTATGTTGGAAAGCCTGGGCTGGCGTGGAGAGGCAGTGGCTAGTGCCCCTGAGGCACTCGCAGCCCTGGCCAACCAAAGATACGAGCTTGTGCTCATGGACGTGCAGATGCCCGAGATGGACGGCAGAACCGCAACCCGGATGATCAGAGAGGGCCGCCGGGGTGTCAAAGACCCCACCGTACCCGTGGTGGCCGTCACCGCCCACGCCAGCCAACTCGAAGAAGATGCCTGCCTCGCCGCAGGCATGGATGAGTTCATCACCAAACCCATCGAACTCAAACGATTGGCCAAAGTCCTATCTCGCTGGCATGAAGTGCTACGAAATGATCACCGAGAGCCCAGAGACTTCGAAGACACATCAGAACTATCACCGGCCAAAGGACCTCCACTCTTCGACCGGGCGGCCCTCCTTGAGAGATTGGGCGGCGACGACTCCCTCGTTGAGGGCATCATCCAGGTATTCAGAGACTCAATGCCCCCACTGGTTCTAAGCCTTCAGGAGGCACTGGAGGAGGGAAACCTCGTCAAGGCCTCACGTCAAGCCCACCAACTCAAAGGGGCCGCTGGAAATGTCGGTGCAATGGCCCTGCACAAGGTGACTCATCAGCTCGAGAAGTGGGCATCCCAAGGCGACCCCCAACGAGCAGTGTCTTCATTTGAGCGACTCAAGTCCGAGTTCGAGCGCTTCCTCCAACATGTCGCGTGAACCGCCGACAACCATCGTCAGCGCCCTCCCTCTCCCCGCCGCTGCATCCGCAAGCAATCCAGGCTCATTACTCCTTGACGCACTACAGGCAAAACGTAGAATGGCGGCGGGTTTAGTGTGTCCTGGAGACACGGGAGCAGGTGATGATGAGAAAGCTTTTTTCGGTCTTGGTGATGGTCGCTCTGGTTGCTTCTTTCGGTTGCTCTTCCGGCTCTGATGGCGGGTCCAAAGACTCCTCATCCCCCGATGACACGGCCGACACTTCCCAAGATACAGGCACCGAGGACCTTGGTGATGACTTGACGGGCCTCGACTCCCTTGAGGAAACGTCGGACCCTCTCGATGTCGTCGAAGACATTGAACCGGACCTGGATGACGTGGTCGTTCCCCCGGATACCAACGAGATTAGCGACGCTGTTGAGGTGGAAGACGCAGCCGACGTGGAAGACCTCGCCGATCTGCAAGACCTCGCTGATACGGAGACTGACACCGTTCAGCCCCCGGATCCCTACTTCCCCAGCGCCGAACTCGGCATCAAAATCGTGGGCCCCTCTGCCACCGGCTCGGCACAGTCTCTTGGCAGCCTCATCCAATTGGCCGGCCTCGTGGCCGGAGAGCCGGAGTCCATTGAATGGACCACAGGTGAGGGACAACAAGGCTATGCCCAGGGGATGCCGTTCTGGCTCTCAACGACCATTACCCTCAAGAACGGCGACAACCGCATTACCGTCACGGCCAAGAAGGGCGACGAAGTAGCTACTGACTCTATTGTCATCACTTACAACCCGGGATTCCTCTTCGGCAGCAGACTGCAACTCTGGCCTGGCGTCATCTTCGTCGGTACTACCTCGTCCGTGATCTTCCGGGTGGACATGTCCCAGTACGGCAACTTCGAGCCCAGCACACTCACCCTCTGTGAGGCGACCCCCGAAGGCCTCTGCGTCACCGACATCCATGCCATGGTCGACAACGGACAGGTTGGATCCTCCGGTGACGAAGTAGCCTCCGATGCCATCTACTCGTGGAAGAAGAGCTACTCCCCCCAGACCCCAGGAAAGATATGCTTCCGCGCCAAGGCAGTGGTCAAGGCTGGCTACCAGCAATACACGGCCATGTCCCCCGTGGAGTGCCTCGAGGTGGTCCCCCGAATCGTTCAGCAGACCTGCACCGATACCAAATCCCTCCTCGAAGAGGCCGAGGCCGCCGCCCGTGCGGTCTCCACCGGCGACGCTGATGCACAGCAGGCCGCCCTCGACTTGCTGCTCGCCAGCCCGCTGGTTACCGAGGCCGGAGTTGCCCAGGGCGGCACTGGCGTTTGGGTCCGCTTCGCCGCTGGCTTCCTCGGCGCCATCGAACTCAGCCAGGAAGGTACCCGTGGCGGTACCCTCGACTACACCGCCACTCCTCCGACATTCGACTATGCTGCACTCGACCCCAACCTTGAAGGGATGGACTGGGCGCTCAACCAGATGGAAACCTTCAAAGCCCCCCCGCTTGCCGCCGGAGCAGAAGTGCGCATCTCGTCGAAACGCACCATTACCCTCGCTCCCTACAACACCGAGTTCGCCTCCAAAGACGAAGCTCTCGCTATTCACTCTACCCTCGTTAACTCCACCTGCCCCGCCTACTCCACCGAGGGCCCCTTCAAGGGCAACCTGGCTACCCTCGCTCGCTTCAGAGCCATGAGCAACTACGGCGTCATTACCATCACCAGCCACGGCGATACCCTCTTCAAAGACCTGTCGCAAGAAGCCAGGGAACCCTACGCTTGGACAGGCGCAGCCAGTCAGGAGATCATCTGGACCGGAGAAGAGGTCAACTGCAGCAACTTCGTCCAGACCAGCCCATCCTGCTCCGGACCCACCGGTTGCCCCGCAGGAAGCGAGTGCATCATCACAGAGGCTAATGTCAATTCGACCTCCGTCTCCGGTGTGTGCGTCGACTTCAAACAGGCCGACCTCCTCGCCGGCCGCGTCGCCATGGGCGCAAAGACCTTCGCTATCCTCCCCTCCTTCGTAGAGAAGTATCAAGGCACCGGCCTCCCCAATAGCCTCGTCTATCTCGGTACCTGCAAGTCCATGTGGAACGGAACCATGGCAATGGAGTTCTACGGAGCAGGCGCCAGAAGCGTCGTGGGCTACACCGGAACCGTCTCCAACGAATTCGCCTTCGAGAAGGGCAGTGCCTATGTCAAGCAACTGGTCGAGTCGGGTACCTTCTCCGGACCCGCAATGCCCCCCTCCAGCGACAAGGACCCCGCCTTCCCCGACACCTCCATGCGTCTGCTCGGCGCCAGCAACCTGAACATCGCTAACGCCGACCTCATAAACACCAGCTTCGAAACCGGCGACATCACTGGCTGGCAAAAGACCGGCGATGGACGAGTCATCTCTCAGCTTGGTATTACCATCCCAGTGGAAGGTAAGTTCATGGCCCTCATCTCAACGGGCCTTGGCTTCACTCCCCAGGTTGGCGAGATATACCAGTCGTTCTGCGTGCCCCCCGAAAAGATGAAGATGAGCTTCTATTGGAAATACTATTCCGAAGAATTTAAAGAATTCTGCGGAAGCTCATACCAGGACACCTTCGAGGCAACGCTGGAAAGCGATGATGGCTTGATTACTTTTGTTAATGTAACGGTGGATGACCTGTGCCCGCCCGATGAATGCATGGGCTGTGGCTCCAAATATGAGGGGCTCCTCAAATCAGACGTCTCCTTCGACCAGGGCGATTCCTGGAACACCCAGTGGCGTAAGGCCGAGTCGAATATCATGGCGATGGCCGGGAAGGGCGCTGCCACACTCCGCTTCTTCGCCACCGACAAGGGCGACTCCATCTACGATACCGTCATCCTCATCGACGCCATCAAGATCCAATAACCCGAACCCCGGGAGAAACCAGTGATGCCTGCACGGTTAGTCTCAACGGTGCTTGTGCTGTTCTTCGCCCTGGCCCGATGCGGTGGGGATGAGAAGAAGTACATCCCACCAGACTCAGGACAGCCCGATGTTCCGGAATCCCCCGATGCCTCTGGAGGCCCTGAGACTGCCGACGTCCCATTCCCGGACCTCGGTGAGTTGCCCGACGCAGCAGGTATTTCCCTGGATCCCGCCTCAGCCACCGCCCTCAAGATCCTGTCGCCATCATCTGCCACTGCCTTCTCGGTCAGCAGCGGAAGCCTTAGCGGAACGCCTCTGCCAACTGTCTCAGTGGGTGGCGTCGGCTATGGACCAGTCTCGAAGCTCTACGTCGAGTCCCAAAGCGGCGACCGGCTGGACCTTCCCACCCCAGACACCGATGCATCACCCTACTGGTTCTTCGCCGCCCCGCCTGTTGAACTCTTCCCTCCATTGGATCTGGGAGAGGTCTGGGAAGCAAGAACTACCCGCCTGTCCGTGGTCGCAGAACTCGACGGCAACGTCGTCGCATGGGACTCAGTGCTCGTCACCGCTACCCCAGGCTTCCAATTCCCAACGCCCCTGGTCAGAAACGTCGATGCCGTCTTCGCAGATGAGTCGACGGATGTTCTCTTCACCCTGGACCTGAACCAGGTCGCAGGCTTCGACCCGGCTCAGGTGGTCCTCATGGAGAGCGACTCCACCTGCTCCACTAAGGTGGGACTCACCGCAAAGATAATGTCCGATGACGGAGATATCGTGGTCAGTGGAGACCAACTGGCCAGTGACCAGGTATACACAAAAGTATATAGGCTCCAGAAGCCCACCGCCGGTGTCCGCCATTTCCGGGCCGCAATCACCGTAGACCTCGGGGCCGAAGGCAAACTGGTCACCTATACCCCCTGCGTTCCCCTCTTCGTCGTGCCAAGAATCACCCAGGTGGCCTGCAGTGCCGCCCAGTCCGTTCTTCAACAGGCACGACAACTCTACGACGCCCAACTAAACGCCCGAATCCCCGGCGATGAAGCCAGGAAGGTGGTCGTGGCCTGGCTGAGGTCACTCAACTCAGTTGACCAGGCAGGTGCCAGGGCAGGCTCGCCCCTCGTCTGGGTTCACTTCACATCAGGGTTCTTCGGTGCTGTTACCCCCACCATCTGGGAAGAAGAGTCGGCTACCCTGCTCTATCCACCCATTTCCGATGCCCCTGCGCAGAAGAGCATCCCCTCCTCAAGGTTGGTGGCCTCCGCCGGTCACGATTTGGCCCCATTGAGTGACTTTCTGGATGAGCTTGACTGCCCGCCCTGGAGAAACATATCCGCCAACTCCCAAACCGACTCCCTCCGGCAACTCCCCAAGACCGGACTGGCTTTCTTCGCCGGCCCCGGTGGCGTTGCCTTCGACTCAATGGACTACTCCGCCCTCGATGCCGTGGAACCTGGGTTCAGCCAAGCCCCAATAGAAGTGGTCACCTGGCTGCCCCCCTTCCTCAGGGCACCACAACCCCTCGTCTTCACCCAATCGCCCGCCTCGTGCGATGCCTTCATGGACAGGCCCGATTCCTGCATGATACTGCCAGACGGTTCCTGCTGTACCGACTGTCTCAGTGACCCCGTGCAGCCCTGCAACGCCCAACACAAGTGCGTTGTCACTCAGGCAGCGGCGAACTCCACCCCCGTGGGAACCCTCTACGACTCCAACCAAATTGACCTCGCCATGGGGCGCCTCGTGCTCGGGCTGGAACATTGGGCCATTTCACCCGCTTTCATAGCGGCCCACGGTGGCTCATCCGGCGGACCAGACATGGCCTACCTTGGATTCTCCAACAGCCTCGCCGCTCCAGGAATGCTCTTGGCCTTCTTGGCCACGGGTACGAAAGGCGTCGTTGGCGTAGATGAAAGCGTCTCGCCCGAAAATGCCCTCTCCTCGGGAGTGGCACTCCTGAAGAACGCTATGGGCGACGCCAAACCCGTCGCAACAATGATCCCCCAACACGGCTCAGACAACGCAGACCTGCCCTGGCGACTCATAGGCTCAGGTACCGTGGACCTCGCATTCGCCGACATCATCAACCCGAACTTCTCCTCGGGCGACCTCAAAGGCTGGCAGGCCACAGGGGACGCAAGGGTCCTGGCCTCTTGGTGCGGCCAAAGCCCCGCCCAACAATATATGGCCTTCATCTCAACCGGCGTCGGATTCACCCCGCAAACCGGCTCCCTGAAACAAGAGTTTTGCCTGCCTCCAGGCAAACTGGTCTTCCGCTCTGCCTTCCAGTTCATCTCACATGAACTGCTGGAATCTTGCGGTGTGGACCAGTACCAGGACCAATACCGCATCGAACTCGAAACTGAAACCGGAGAGGCCATCTCTCTGCTCGCCCCTGGCGTCGACATGGTCAACGTCAACATGATCTGCCCATGTGATGCCGGTAATTGCGGAACCTGCCTCGAATGTGGCAGCCAATCCTGCGAATGTGGTTTCTGGTTCCAACCCTCAGGCCAGCCGGCCCTGCAACAGTGGCCCGAAGCCTGCTACTTCGACAACGGAGACGCATGGGGTACCGGCTGGAGAACCCCCTCGGGCGTCAATGTGTCAGCCCTCGCAGGCCTTGGAAAACCAGTCACAATCAACGTATCTGTCTCCGATAGAGGCGACTCCGCAGGAGATACCTCAGTCCTCGTAGACTCGCTGGAGTTCGAGTGACGTTGAAAGCCAGAGCGGTCATCGACCAAGCAAGGTGAGATGGCAACATTTGAAGCGGTGAACCGAAAAAGCCTATCAAGAGGTGGGTATGTATGATTCTAAAGATATTCTTGCACTAGCTACTAACAATATCGTTGGGTCGACACTGCAAGACCTGGGCGCTCTCATGGGCCTCGCCAATCTCAGGTTCGGCCTGGCCAAAGTGCTCTGGGCGCAGCAGCAACTCGGACTGACACCCGATGCCACATTTCACACGTCGCCCGACTTCGCCATCACCAGAAACCGAACACGCTGGGGGGCTGGTTTTGCCTACGGAGGACTACTCTCCTGGTCCGGCCCCTTCGCCATTCTCGACCTCAAACCCAACGCCTGCGGTATGCTGGTCGGCGCCCTTCAAAGCCCCCAGAATTCGGACGAACTGGACCGACGCCTGGCCGCGTTTGGCAATACGGTTGTCGTTGAGGGAGTCGAAACTCAGTGGGACTTTGATAGCAGTAATCACTTCTTTCAACTTTACAGAGCAGATTGGAAAGGGCATTCGGATTTTGCAGACTTTGACAACCTATTTCTATTACACGGATCAGGCGACGAACACCGCCGCTTCCTCTACCACGACCGCCACGACTTCGTCTTCGCCCAACGCGCCCGAATCATCTCAACGCCGTGGGGAGACCTCAAGATACTACTGGAACGCCATGCCGAAGAGTTCTTCGCCGCCTACCAGCGAGCCCAGTCGTTCGCTCTGGCCCGCCGTGAGGCATTCGCCAACGCAATCCTTGGACCAGACATCGTTGTAGTCACCCACCCCGTGCACCAGGGCCTTGCTAAGCCCGGTGCAATGCTCCTGGGATCTCATCTCCCCTCGCCGGGGGCCCTCTATCCCTTCGCCCAGCAGGAGCGCCTGCCTGCTTACCTCCTTACTACCACAGATACCGACCCATCCCACTCAGCTGCACCACTCCCCCACGGTAGCGGATACCGAATCCCCCTGGACTTCACCTCTGTTGAAGTCTCCGGCGAACACGACTCTGAGCGCATCGTCACCCTCCATAACCTAGAGAGCGGCGAACGAACAACCGTGGATGATATCCGGGCCCTCCCCTTTGCCTACCGCGGCCAGGAGACACTCCAACTGGCTACCTCCAAAGGCCTGGCCTCCATAGCAGCAGAGTTGACCCCCTTGCTGCGCATCAGTCAGCAAGGCACTCGGCAAATATCCCAATCGTAGCGCTTTGTTTGCTTAACTATTAGTACATTTTTACAGATAGTGAATATGGGGCACAGTCGTAGGACTCGGTCCATGGTACTACTTTGATTCGAACTGCGATAGAGTCATCGAAGGCACAGGTCCCGGTCCACTCATATTTCAGCAGTTCTTGGGTGCAACTGCTGGATGTCGCCGATTTGATCAGCATGCAGTTGGTGTCGTAAATAAAAATGTCATAATCTCTACATGTGGCCGAGGGAGGTGGAACGACCTTGATCTCCAGTGTGTAGTTCTGGTTGAATAGTGGCATGCATGTATGCTCTGCCTCGACGGCATCGATTTCAAAAAAGTCTACGTCCCATGAAGGATACATTGTAGCCGTCCACGTCGTGGCAGGCGCCCCCTCATCCACATAACCCAAATAGTGCTTGCCCTCGCAGTTATTGTTGGGTTCATAGGTGTCAATGGCATTTGCCAAGCCATCGTCAATTAGACCGTTGCAGTCATCATCGATGCCGTTACAGGTCTCCTCGCCGGGAGGAGCCGGAACACACTGCTGAGGAACCCCGTTTTCACACCCCTGCACTATTCTGGCGCAAGCCCCAACGCCACACACAATGGGGCCCGTATCAGCGAACTGACACACCGGCATCACCGTACCAGTGCATGTGTTGGGGTCCGGAGCCTGGCACTGCCCCGTGCAGTCTTTAGCCACCGCACCCGGTCCCATACTGCCGCACACCGCTGCCGGTGGAGTACACTGGCCGTTGCCGTCGCAACTGCTGGTAGACGCCGGGGCGTTCTCTCGCATCCTGCACTTACCCGCATCCCAGCCGTGGAAGAATGTGCTGCAGTCAACCTCCAGACACTCCCCCTCAGGATCCTGCCCGGACGGAATGTTCACACACGTTCCCTCAAAACCGGGAACGATGCAGGAGCGACACAGACCCTCGCACGGCGAGTTGCAGCAAACACCATCGACACAATAGAGCCCGTCGGCGCAATCCAGCGTCGAGTAACACTCCTCACCAGCGTTGACGTCGCTGATGCACTTCCCAAGCTGACAGTGCGACGTAGGGTCGCACTCCGAGTTGGTCACACAGGTGCTGCCGCACGGTGGCTTGTTCTGAGCAATGTTTGCGTTACAAACGACATCCTTGTAAGGACCACATGGGTCAGCAACCTGCAGCAAGCACCCAGAATCGTCCCCTATTGGGTCGCTCTTTCCACACATGGCATTTACACAGACAGGATCACGCCTGAACCCCTGACAGTTCCCCGGGTCCACACAACTGCTAGCCTCGGCATAGACCAGCGAGTTGCAGTCTATTGCCTGAGCACAACAATCCCCCGAAGCACAACAGAACCCGTTCTGACAGTGACCGCTGGCACAGTCGCTGGCCTCGTCGCAGAAAGCAGCGTCAGCCAGATCCGGAACACAAATCTGGTCGCAGTGGAACCCATCCCTGCACTCAGAATCCTCCAGGCACCAAGTGGGACACAGAGGCTCCGACTGGTCCAACTTCCCATTGCAGTGTATAGGTTGGTACGCCCCACAATCCTTCGCCTTGAAAGCTGACGTGCACCCCGTGTCGTCCGGAATTGGGGGGCCTGCCTTACACTGACCGTCATCGCACACAGCGTCCCGACGCTGGCCCTGGCAACCGGGCGTGAACTGGCACGTGGGAGCCTCCCAGTACTGCGCCGGACAATCAGCCGACGTCGAGCAGCAAAGCCCCGATGAACAACAATACCCGTTGCTGCAATAGTTGCTCGCACAGTCGCTGTTCTGAACACACCCTCCGCTGTTGGGTACGTCCGGCCGGCAACTCCCCGTGGACTCCTCGCAATGGGCATTGGGCACACACTGAATGTCATAGGAACAACTCTCTAGACACTTCTTGCCCGGCCCCCCGCCATCCTCGCAGGCGTAGTAACCGCATGACTTCGCCCCCGGAGCCTGACACTGTCCATCAACGCACGCGGCCGAAATCGTCTCCATGAAGGCCTTTCCATCTCCAGTACAAGAATTGGCAGCACAATCTATGACATCATTGTCAGTAAGGCCGTCGCAGTTGTCATCCTTGTTGTTACAGTACTCATTTCGGCCGGGATTAATAAACTTATCATCGTCATTACAGTCCACGGCAGTATACTTGCAAATTGGTGGCTTCCCAATAATCTCCATCGTTGCATCACAGTATCCGTCCAAATCGTCGTCACAACCGTTGTCAACCTTCCCGTCACAGTCATCGTCTATACCGTTGCATGTCTCGGGAACCGCCTGATCAAAGCTGGAGCAGGTCAGAGTGTGCTTGTCCTGGCACACAACCATGCCGCCCTCACAGGCGCCACTGCCGCAAGGATTTCCCAGAAATATGGGCTGCTGGTTGGGCAGGGCAAGAAAGAGCCCCTCGTCAACCATATCGTTGCAGTTGTTGTCCTTGTAGTCACACAACTCCGGCAAGCCCCCAGCCACCTCTGGATCGCCTTCATTACAATCGTTAGTGTATTCAGAATATCCTTCAGGAGCTTCACACCCCTCAACGAAGTCATCATTTACAACCGCAAATCCATCACCATCCAGGTCTTTATAGAACTTCTTAACGACATACTCATCTACGAGACCGTCGCAGTCATCATCCAGACCGTTGCAAACCTCGGTCTGGCCCTGGGTCACAGCAGAGCACATAGCCTCCGACAGGTTCTTGCAGACCACCGTCCCCCCAGTACAAATCCCCACAGAACAAGGCTGCCCCGCATAGGCTTTGCCTCCACCATCGGGCAGGTTGACGAAATACTCCTCGTCAACGGAACCGTCACAATCGTTATCCTTCCCATCACAATACTCCACCGACGGCAAAGGGGCCGAACAGTCCACCCACCCAAGGTTGCCCACGCAGATCTCCTCCCCCTGACACTCACCCCACTGGTTCTTACGGGAACATGGACGGGTCGTCTTCTCAATCTCGGGGCTACAGTAACAACTGTTATTGTTAGGAATACAGAATGTGCCTTTGTATAATCCACTGACGCTATCCTTTACCTCTTTGCAAGTATAGTCAGAAGCACATTTTCCGCCCACGGAACAATCCTCCATACACCACAACCCCAACCCCACTCCCTCGCCGAAAGCCAGGCATCGGTCCCCCTCGGGAGCACAATCTTTGTCCAATTCACACGGAGCACACCTGGTCCCCATGTCCGGAACACAAACCAACACCGGCTTCGGCGCAGAGTCTACAACAGTCTTGCACTTCCAGTCAGAAGGACACTCCCCCTCGGGACACAACACCGTGCACACCGAGTTATCCCCAAGATCGAGGCAATGGCCGCTGTTGCAATCAGAATCCTTCGTGCAGGGCCAGTTGATGCCCCCTTCCTCAAGGATCTCCAGATCGTGCGCCAAATCGCCATGGATCTCAGAGTCTACCCTCAGGTCCTGGGCATCTTCCCCGGTGACCTCCCGAGTCACGTCGGGGGCAGTGTCAGCCGCACTGTCCCATTTCATCCAATCCTTCTCTTCCCCGCTGTTGCTTCCCGATGCCCCACAGCCACCAAACACCACCACCAATGCCAGCGCGGCCAGAATGTTCTGCCCAAAACCACATCGCCTGCTCATTGCTCACCTCTGCAGCGGGTGCTACCAACACCGTGACCCAACACTGCTGCTCATGCATCTCGACCCCACCGGCAGCCGCTACCCCGAGCCGGCCGGGGACCGAATCGAGGGGACGCGTCGAGAAGGGAGACCACTGGTTCAGCGCTGCGACCAAAACCACTCAGGTCTGGACAGCCGAGCCATTCTATAGTGAGCCAACCTCATGCGCAACGGATTGGCAAGAGGAGTGGCCCGCATCAGCGTTGACATGCCCCCGCCCCGGTGCTCTACTCTCCCAAAACCCCGAGGCCACGAGAGATGGCCCGTGAAGAAGAATTCGCGCGGCCCAGTCTTCGCTTGGCTCATCACGGGCTTCACCTTTCTGGAGGTTAACATGGCGCATCGGTTCGATGCCGTAGTAATAGGGGCTGGACTTGGAGGCCTATCGGCAGCGGCTTCCATGGCAAAGCGGGGGCTCTCCGTGGCCGTGCTGGAGAAGCACGGGGTTCCTGGAGGGTACGCAACCAGCTTCAACCGAGGCCGCTTCGAGTTTGAGGTGGCACTCCACGAGTTGAGCGGTGTGGGGTCCACAGATCAACCAGGGCCCGTTTACGAGTACCTCCGTTGGCTCGGAGTTCTCGACCAGCTGACCTTCCAACCGATCCCGGACCTCTACCGGAGCATCTTCCCCAACCACGACGTACGGCTTCCTTTTGGCTGGGATGCGTATCAAAACACCCTCATCTCACTATTCCCCCATGAAGCTCAGGGCATCAGGCAACTGCTTGAGCTGATCCGAACCGTCGATGTGGAAACCAGAAGCCTGGAAGAGAAGTTCAACAAGGGGCAGATGGACGTCGCAACCTTTCTGAAGGTGCCCGTCACCAGCCCAAATGTTCTCAGATACCAAGGGCGTACCTGGAAATCGGTGCTTACACGCTATATCAAGGATCCTGAGGCTCAGGCTATTATATCGCAGTACTGGGGTTATGTTGGTATGCCACCTTCCAAGGCATCGTTCTTCTACTTCGCTTTGATGCTTGCCGTCTATATCAAGTCCGGGGCGGCCTATGTCCACGGTCGATCCCAGGCCCTCTCCAACGCATTCGTCTCTGCCATTGAAGCAAACGGCGGAAAGGTGCAGTTCAACACCAAGTGCTCCGGAATCGTCGTCAAGTCCGGCCGTGTAGTCGGCGTTGAAACGGCCAGCGGAGAGTTCTTCGAAGGCAAGGTCGTAATATCGAACTCCGACCCAATTCATACCACCAGGATGCTTCCCGAAGAGGCTGTGCCGGCCAGCTGGCAGCGAAGACTGCAGGCCAGTGTCGTCGGAGGCTCCAGTATCAACGTCTATCTTGGGCTGGACCGGAGTAGCGAAAGCCTTGGGATACAGGATCACGAGGTCTTCGTGAATCTGGACTATGACCAGGACGAACATTTCAGGGTGATGCATACCCTGGAGACCCCGAAAGCCATGTGCGTCACAACCTATAACATCTGCGACCCCACCATCTCCCCACCGGGAACCTCCTCCGTGGTTCTTACCGGGTTGGCCTACGGCGCCCCCTGGTTCACCCTCGACCCATCGCAGTACGTGGCAACGAAGCGTCGCATGGCAGATGGCATGCTTGCAATGGCCGAGAGGGTGGTGCCTGACATTCGACAGTGCATCGAGGTGATGGACATCTCCACCCCGGTCACGAACTATCGTTACACCGGCAACTACGAGGGGGCAATCTACGGCTTCGAGCAGCCCCCGTGGGATGCCACCGTGTGGCGACTGGGTCACAAGGGCCCCGTGGAGGGACTCTTCCTGGTCGGGGCATTTACGCAGCCCGGGGGCGGCTTCCAACCGGCAATAGCCTCGGGCCAGATGGTCGCCGAAGAAGTGATGCAGGGTTCCTTTGCCAAGAGAGGTGTATGATGGACTTTCAGAAACTGCATGACGCAAAGGAGATTGCCAGAGACTTGGGAGCCCTTGGGCGATTGCTTCTCAAGAAGGTGCCCCTGCCGGCTCCTGATGCCCCTGCCGGCCGCTGGGATCCCGAATCGGTGGCCCGGCAGGCAGCGTTTCTTGATGCACTGAAGCCAAAAAGCATGAGACTGAAGGTTGAGCGGGTCAAAGAGGAGACCCCCAGCACTACCACTCTGTACTTCTCCAGGCTGGACGGGCCTCTTCCCTACTTCAGGGCGGGGCAGTACATCTCAGTCAACCTGCAACTGGATGGCGTGCGTACCAGCCGGCCCTACAGCATCGCTTCTGCTCCCGGCGCCCCAGAACTTGAGGTGACCGTGAAGGCAATGCCCGGTGAGTGGGTCCCCAACTACCTGGCCCGAAAGGTTACCGCTGGAGATCTCTTCACAACATCTGGACCACGAGGAGGTTTCTACTACGAGCCTCTCACCGATGGGCAGAATCTGGTGTTCCTTGCCGGTGGCAGTGGAATCACTCCATTCATGTCCATGCTTCTGGCCCTGGAGCAGGAGGGCTTCTCAGGCAGCGTTTCCCTTCTCTACGGGAATCGCAGCGCCTCCGATGTCATTTTTGCCGGTAGATTGGCCGATCTCGAGAGACGCCTCCCATGGCTGAGAGTTCATCACCTCTTCTCTGAACCGGGTGGAAAGGCCAAACCCAGATTCATGGACGCCCACACCATCAAGGAACTGGTGCCCGGCTTCCAGCACTCAACCTTCTTTGTCTGCGGTCCGAGGCAACTGTATCAGTTCGCCCTTGAAGCCCTCGCCAGTCTTGACGTGCCTCCCCGACGTATCCGCCGGGAGGTCTACGGACCCGCCCGCCGCCCAGAACTGGAGCCGGGGTGGCCCGAAGCAGTCTCACCTCAAGCTGAGTTCTCTGTGCAATTCGAGGGGGGGCCGACAATTAGTGCCCAGGCAGGCGTTCCCCTGCTCAACTCCCTGGAACGACATGGAGTAGTGGTCCCCGCCATTTGCAGAACCGGCAACTGCTCTGTTTGCCGGCTCAGACTGGTCAGCGGGAACCTCTATGTACCGCCAACCGTGAAGATCAGGGAGTCAGATGCCTGGAAGGGCTACTTCCACTCCTGCACGGCATATCCAATCTCGGATCTGGTTGTTCGAAGATAGCAGGATAATCAGGCGATCTGCCCCGGGTCTCCGTGGCGGCCCATGGAGGCGGCCTCGGCGGTCGTGGGCACCATTCACGATCTGGCGCTCTCCAGATACCTCTTCTCCACGACGCTCCAGTCAATGACGTTCCAGATCGCCTTCAGGTAGTCGGCCCGCCGGTTCTGGTATTTAAGGTAGTAGGCGTGCTCCCAGACGTCCACTCCGAGCAGTGGCACCCCTGTACCGTCCATCAGCGGATTGTCCTGATTGGGGGAACTCACAATAGCCAGCCCAGACCCGTCGTTCACCAACCAAGCCCAACCAGACCCGAATCTGCCCAAAGCCGCTGCCTCGAATCGAGCCTTGAAGTCGTCAAACGACCCGAAGGCGGCGTCGATTTCGGCTGAAAGCACGCCCCGGGGAGCGCCGCCTGCCAATGGCGACAAGGTCTCCCAGAAGAAGGAGTGGTTCCAATGCCCTCCACCGTTGTTCCGCACGGCCGTACGCACCGCCTCAGGAACCTCGTTCATCGCCCTGTTCAGTTCCACGAGGCTCAACTCAGCCCACGGGCCTCCCACCTTCTCGAGAGCGGCATTAAGGTTGTTTACGTATGCGCCGTGATGTTTACCATGATGAATTTCCATGGTCTGTGCATCAATGTGTGGCTCAAGTGCATCAAATGAGTAATCAAGTTTAGGTAGCTTGTGCATGGCATCCTCCAGCGTTTTGCCCCGAGGGTCTCGGGATTGTCTATCTTTACGACAGGAAATAAAGGAATTAGGGGCGCCCGAGTCAAGGGCCGAGCAACACGCCTTGGGTCCAGTTCTTACGATCGCTGGCCGGAAAACCTCGGAGACTGTGTGCGAGAGTCGAGAAGGGGTGGGGTAGGGGCTTTAAACGAAAAAGCCCGAGTTTCCCCGGGCTTTCTCTTCGTTTCGGCTTGGTGAACGACTACTTCACTGTGCCAGGATCCGTGACTGCAGGCTCTTCTTCAACGTTGTGGGCCTTGTGCTTGCCCTTCACGAGGATCTCAGAACCCTTGTCGGTAGCCTTGATCTTGATGCTGCACATCTCTTCGCCGAGCTGCAGCGTAACCGTCCAGGCCTGTCTCTGAATCATGTAGGCCATTCCGATGACGCTAACGCCGTCCAACTGCTTTCCGTTGGCAATGGCGCCGGCGAACTTGTCGAGAACTTGGTTGGGGCTGAGGTTGGTTGTCATGACGAGTGCTTCGTTGCCTCTGAAGTCCTTGCCGGGGTTGACTGCTGTCACAGCCACGCCAGCGGCCGAAACAGCTCGCTTGCCCAGCTCGAACTGAGGATCCTCTTTGGCAAAGACGTTGCCCGTCAGACCAACGAAAACCACCAGCGCCAAGATTGCTTTGATACCCTTTTTCATTTCTCTTCCTCCAGGAATTTGGAATTTGGATTGCTCCGGTCCCCGATTATACGCAAGCACTTGCTGCCGTAAAGGGGAACGTTGGGGCTTCGACTAGGGGACCCCCGGGTTTATTCAAGTTTCGGCAAAATAGGCCACGAAAATTTTCGGGGTGGGTGGTAGCCTAGCCTGCAGGGCGAAGCGATGGTCGCCAGGAGCCCCTTTTTGACCAGGAGAAGTGATGAGAATGGTGGCATTCATGGGGATACTTTCGGCGTGTTGTGCAGCAAGCGGCGTTGGCGAGATTATGGCAGGGCCTCGGCCTGCAGGGAGGCTGCTTCCCGCTGTTGGTGAGATGTCGCTTTGCCTTCAACTGGGAGCCGCCGGGCCCATGGGCGCAGATCGCGGTGGGGTGCCTTTGGCCAGATCTGAGGGTGCGGCGGCGGCGGCCATCCCGACCGAAGTCCACACTCTTAGCAACGGTCTCAGGGTGGTCTTCCACACAGATCGCTCGGATCCCATCGTGGCCGTTGCAGTCATGTACCACGTGGGCTCGGCCAGGGAGACCGTAGGCAAGACCGGTTTTGCCCACCTCTTTGAGCACATTCTCTTTCAAGAGTCCCAGCATCTGGGACCCGATCAGTTCTTCCGCCGGATTCAGGAGGTTGGGGGCACTCTCAATGGAGGCACGTGGGAGGATGGGACGATCTACTATGAAGTGGTGCCCAGAAACGCCCTGGAAACGGTGCTGTGGATGGAGTCGGACCGAATGGGCTGGCTGCTTGGCGCCCTGACCCAAGACTCTTTCCAGAATCAGCAGAACGTAGTGATGAACGAGAAAAAGCAGAGCTACGACAACCGCCCCTACGGCTACACCAACTACGTCATCGGCAAGGCGCTCTACCCGGAAGGCCACCCATATAACTGGCAGGTCATCGGCTCTCTCCCGGACATCGCCGGGGCCACCCTCGATGATGTCAGGCAGTTCTTCACCACTTGGTACGGCCCGAATAACGCCACCCTCGTCATTGCCGGAGACATTTCGGCGACGGAGGCGCTTCCGCTGGTTGAGAAATACTTCGGTGAGATTCGCCGAAGAGCGGACGTAGCCCCTATTGTTCGCCAGCCGGGGGCAGTAAGCCGGGCTGTGGGCAGTGAAGAATTTGCCGGATTGTCGATGAAGGACGGCCGAATGCCCGAGCGGTTGTACTACCGAGATCGTTTGGCCAAGGTTCCTCAACTGGTCATGGTCTGGCCCACGGTACCAAGTCAGCACGAGGATGAGGCACCTCTGGCCTACCTTGCTGACATGCTCGCCACGAACAAGACCGACGTGCTCTACCGCAGGCTGGTTGAGGAGAAGAAGCTGACCTCTCGGGTTGAGGTCTCAAATACCACAGGCGAGGTTGCAGGGCTCTTCAAGATCTCAGTGAGGCCTCTGCCGGGGGTGAGCCTGGATGCCGTGGAGGCTGAGATCCGTGCCGGGCTGGCCGAGTTTGCCTGTGCGGAGGTCTCGGGGGAGCGGCTCGCCGGCGAGAAGGCAAAGTTCGAGGTCTCGTTCATGGGTCAGTTGGAGAGCGTCTTCTACAAGGCCATGGTGTTGGCAATGACGACATCCTTCTCTGGTCGTCCGGAAGCCCTTGAGCAGGAGTTGGAACGTTTCCGGAGCGTTGCCCCCAGCGATGTAAAGAGGGTCGCCATGCGCTATCTTCTACAGGGTATGGGCGCCGGAACCCCGCCAAACGGTGGGAAGGAGCCCACCCTCTCCCCGTACTTGGCGCTCTCCGTTGTGCCATATGACCAGAGTGCCCTGGCTGCGGCGGGGTCTGTGGAGTTTCCCATTCCAGATGATAGCGGTGTGGCTCTCGAGGCAGGCACCAAGGATGAGGGGGTGCCCCCACCTGCCCCGTCCATGCTTGACAGAAGCAAGGCACCGGTGGTGGGAGAACCGCCGGCGGTCAAGGCGCCAAGGCCGGAACTGGATGCCATGGCAAACGGAATGGCATTGGGGGTGATCGTTGGTAAGGAGGTGCCCCTTGTAAGGCTCTCCCTTGTGTGGCGTGGGGGTCGGACGCTGGAGAGGGGGCAGGCTCCGGGCATCGCGTATCTTACAGGGCATCTACTCAAGGAGGGCACGGCAACGCTCTCACCGGTGCAGTTTCAGGAGGCATTCGACAAGTTGGGCGCATCGTTGCAGGTTTCGGTGGGCGTTGATGCCACCGAATATGAGGTGTTGTGCCTTGAGAGGAGCCTGCCCGAGGTGGTGGCTCTGCTCTCCGAGATGATCCTCAAGCCGCGATTGGACCAAAGAGAATTCGACAGACTGAAGGCACGCCAGCTGGCCTCGATTAGACAGAAGAACTCCGATGCTGCCAACGTTGCCTATGACAGGTTTGGTGAACTGGTTTTCGGCAAAGCTCACCCGGCGGCGGGCTCGGTGTTGGGAACGGAGGAATCGGTTGGCGCCATTACATTGGACGAGGTTCGGTCCTTTGTCGGGGCGAATCTGGTTCCGGGAAGGCTCCACTGGCTGGCCGTCGGCGACGTGGAGATGGCACAACTCAGGAAATTGTTGGCCCCCTTTGCAGAACTGAAATCCGGTGAACTGACGGATGATGTTCCTGCGATGCAGCAGCCAGCCGCCAGGAAGGCCATTCACGTCATGGATTTCCCAGGGGCGCCCCAGTCAGAGATCCGAATTGGTCTGGCGGGTCTCGCCCTGAATCACCCGGACTACTTCCCGGCCACGGTGATGAACTACGGTCTGGGAGGCAATTTTGCCTCTGTTATTAACATGATCCTGCGCGAGGAGAAGGGCTACACTTACGGAATGAGGTCGATGTTCATGGGCGGCAACGGGTGGGGGGCTTTCGCCGTCCACGGCAGCGTGCACACTGCGGCTACGGGGGAGTCGGTTCAGATCATTCTTGATGCTATCAATGGTTGGCAGCGGGACGTGGAGCAGGCAGTGGTTGAGTTCACCAGAAACTCCATGCTGTTGGGCATGGCGCGGGAGTTCGAGACGTTGGCCCAGCGCATGACCGTACTCCGCAGAGTCTCAGTTTATGGGCTCCCTTCTGACTACATTAAGTCCCGGGAGAAGATCCTGGCCCAGTTCACAGCGGACAAGTCTGTAGAACTGGCTCGTCTTCTGATGCCTCTTGAGAAGTTGGTGGTGCTGGTTGCAGGTGATGCATCGGTAGTGGTGCCTCAGCTTGAGGCACTGGGTCTCAACCCGGTGCAGGTCGAAGAGGGTCAGAAGTAGGAATCGGGAGTCTC
Organism: uncultured Myxococcales bacterium; assembly: GCA_964593355.1. Lineage (GTDB taxonomy): Bacteria > Myxococcota_A > UBA9042 > CAIXZC01 > CAIXZC01 > CAYTWV01. The sequence goes on along the minus strand of CAZQHM010000007.1, from coordinate 2,532 downwards.
CGCCAGCAATTCCAACAGACAATCAGATGTGGACCATGGGGTGGGAGCGAAGGCTGGAAAGATGGTCTGCAGATGGAATCCGTTCCGGACGGGACACTCTTACGGGGTCACTTCTTCTTCGGGGGGAGGAGGATCCTGGAACAGGATGCCCGCCTCTGCCTTGATGTAGCCCATAACGTGTTCTGCAACCTTGAGGTCGATGACCAGGTCCTTGTTTGGCAGAGTGAGGGGCATGGATGGATCGGGCTCGTCGCCAAGCAGACCGCCGAGGCTAATCGGTGGGATCTCGAAGCTTGGTGGCTCTTCCACGACGCTCTCCAGGGCCATGGGGATGAGGGTATCCTTCACGAGGGAGATGAAGGTGCTCTCTTTGCCGCGCCACTCGTCGTTGATGTGAACGATGTCGACTTCAACAATGCTAGGCATGTTGATATTGATTGCAATCTTCTTGACACCCTCTTCGGTGATTATCTCTGGCTCAATGTCCAACTGAAGGTAGAGGTACATGTGGAGATCCACGGGCTTGCCGAGCATCGTGAACTCTGCTTCGACATAGAAATCGCCCAGCTGGACTGTTGCCAGGCCACCGGGGAGGCAACCGGTTACGATGGGAGGCAGGAGGGGGGCCGAGTCCACGATGAGGTCAGAGATTCCATAGCCGGCGAGGTCAGTACCCATTTCTGCCAGTGTAGCCGAGGTGAGGCTCAGGTGCGTGCCACGGTTCCACCAGAAGCTGAAGAGCGCTTCGGACAAGATGTCGTCGAAGACTGCCAGCAGGATCTTCTCGGGGTTGTTTAGATCGAACTGGAAACTCTCCGGAGTCTGGGAGAGGCAGGAGGAGCGGCCGATGCTGCCCAGAGGGTTGGCGTCGATTAGTTTGTCGGCGGTAATAGCGAGGTCTGCCTCGATGAGGCCACCCTGGGTGTTGAACTGAGACAGCGAGGGGAAGATGTTGATGTTGAGCGTAACCTGGTTCATGCCGGGGATGAGTGGGTCGATGGGCAATACGATGGGTTCTCCAAGGAACTCCTGGACGGATCCGTTCAAGTCAACGATGAGGTCTCCGATGGCCTTATTGACTTCATCCTTGAGCAAGTTGGTCAGGGTGCCTTCGAACATGGCGATGATTCCGTTTAGGAGGCTTCCCAGACCGCTGAGGCTGATGTCCAACTCGTCGAAGACTACGTCGGTATTGCCTTGGGCCAGCACAAGTTTTCCGGTTGCGCCGTCCACGTAGACAAGAATGCTGACGGTGACGTTGATGGCTTTGGCGGTGACGGTGCCACTGGCGCTGGGGCAGAGGAGCCCTTTGGTCTTGTCCAACTCTACGTCGGCGCCGAAGTTGGCGATTTGGATTGTCAGGCCGAGGCCGCCGTCAACGGTCTTAACAGAGACGGTGGGTTGGTCGTACTGCACATTGCTGATGAAAACGTCCCAACCACAGCCAAGTTGCTCCAGGTTGGTCACTGGAGAGGGTAGGAGGGTAGCGATATCCAGGTCGCCCAGGGCCGTAGAGAGGAAGGCCGTGATGTTGGCCTCGTCGCTGGTGTCGGGGTTGTAGAAGAGCTTGTCATCGACATAGATGAGGGCGCTGCGAGGAACGGCGCTGGCGGCGGGGTTCGCATTGTCCACGGTGTACCAGGTCTGAGAGAAGTAGAACGAGCGGAAGGAGTCCTGCTTGTTGCCGAAGATGTCCTCTGCGTGGAAGGCCAGAAGGTTCATGCCCTGAACGGCTAGGATTGGCTGGTTGAAGGCGCCGAACTGGTCGACCACGACTTCAACGCCATTGATGCGGAACTCTTGCAGGGTGCTTACCTCTTCAGAGACGTGGCCTGTCACGTTGATGGTCGTAGCCCCGGACAGAGTGATCCCGCGATCGGGGTAGTCGATTACGATGAGCGGGGCCGTGTCGTCGACCCAGGCGTCGATCTCATCACATTTCGAGGCATCGCCGGTGACGCAGGAGAAGAATGTGTACTTGCCTTGCTCATGGAATTTGAAGGCGTAGTCGGAGGTCTGCTCGGTGCCCTCTACGGGATTCACGGTGGGGATGTCGATCTCTCCACCTGGGACCGGATTGTCGTACTTGTCCACCATGGTGAAGCCAACGGTTACCTTGTCTCCCCTCTGGTAGACGGGCTTGTCTGGGTTGAGTTTGAGCATTAGCCCTTCAGCTGCCAGGGCTTGCACCGTTAGAGGAGAACCGTCGGCTTCTGCCTCGGGGTTCTCTTTGCTTACGCAGGTAATCTCCCAGATGCCGGCAACGGTTGAGGAGACGGTGAATCCGTTGACAGTGACCTGCTCGGGTGCCTCGACCTTCAACTCGTCGGCGGCGGGGTTGCCCAAGGCATCAACTGCGGAACATGTGACCGTGGTGCTTCCACCGGCATCGATGGTGCTCTTGGCAAGCGCTGTTGTCACCTTGACTGCGGGCCCGGCGTTGACGGTTAGCTTCTCGGGGGTGTCGTCCACCTTGTCGCTGCCCTTCACGGCACAGGCCACGTCATATTGCCCCATCTTCTTTCCGGTCAC
>CAZQHM010000006.1:0-95567 GCA_964593355.1 uncultured Myxococcales bacterium | reverse complement strand
GCCTCGGTGGGGGACGGAGCCTCTGTGAGGGACGGAGAGGGAGGACGGTGAGGGACGGAGCCTGAATGAGGGACGGAGCCTGGTTCAGGGACGGAGCCTCGGTGGGGGACGGAGCCTCTGTGAGGGACGGAGCCTCTGTGAGGGACGGAGCCTGAGTGAGGGACGGAGCCTCGGCGGAGTGAGCCAGCAGATATGGTTCTTGGCTACGTGCCTCGACGCAGCCTTAGGAAGACAAGCACCCCGCACGCTGTGCCGATGGCCAAGAGCCACGCAAAAGCCTCCAGCAGGTTGGCGCCCTCGTGGTAGAGGAGAAAGTGGTTGTACGCCGTGTGTGCGACGACTGCCAGCAGGCCCCATAACAGCAACAGAGTCCATCTCGGCTTCTCCGACCTGCACCCGGCCAGCCCCACCGCTGCCAATGCCGTAAAGACCAGGTGCCCTGGGACGCTCACCAGAAGCCGCACCGGCACCACGTCCAGACCCCAGACCATGACCGCCAAAGAGGACTCCAGCACCGAGAATCCAAGGGCCGCAGCCATGGCAAGGGGAAAGAAGGACCTGCACTGTTTGCAACCAAGGGCCGAGAACGCCCCAATAGCCGCCACTAGCTTCGCCCCCTCCTCAACCGGCACAATCCAGAGAGGCATGTCCCACATCTCCGCCCACTCTTGGCCCAGCCAGACCCACCTCCACGCAAGCTGCAATAGCCAGGCAGGCAGCGTGGCGAAGGCTCCAAGGAAGTAGGCAAGCAGGGCAGCACCAATAGGATATTTTTCTTTGTAGTATAGCCAGAACAATACAAGAAATAAGGGTAGCCACCCAAGGTGTATGAATAGAGTTTCTACTGCAATCACGACGTCCCCCAATAGGTGGCACATTATCCCGGCCAGCTTGTCGCCGGGAATCGTCGACGAAGGTTGTCAATCCACTTGGCCGCCAGGGCCCCAACCTTTGGCCCTCAGACAGCGTTCGACGGCCCTCAGAGAGCCCACTTAATCGCTAAACCAGTGACCTTCATTCTCGCCCCTACCCCTCGACTCGTCCTTCGGCCGGCTCGGGGTACACGGCTGCTGGGGGGAGCGAGATATGTGAGCAGCCGTGTAGAGAGGCGGTCTCCGAGTCCATGTACAAGGTCGATGACAAGAAGCGCCGGCTTGGCTTCGTCTGCCCGAAAACGCTGTGTCAGTCGGGTCCGAGCCGCCTCCATCGCTTGCGCACTACCCGCCCATAAGCGCCTTGACATGCTCCATGGCCTGCTTTGTGACCATTTTGAGATACAACTCCTCATTCTGCTCCAGCAGCCTCATGAGGCCTCGGCGGCACTCCTTATTGGCCATCATGGGCCCCAACGAGGCCCTGAGCAGCAGGAGGCCCTCGCGACTCTCGAAGAAGATCTCGTGGGCATCGGCCTTGGATAGCTCCGATGGAGCAGGCAGCAAGGATGGGTCAAGGTTCCAGCCTTTGTAGCCGTGGGGAGTGTAGCCATCCTTTGCCACCTTGACGATGGTGTCAAAGAGCCGAGGGTCTTCATCCAGCGCCAGTCGCAGCGCCTCATTGAGGGACGGCGCAGCAATCTTGGCGTGGAAAAGGCCGTCGGTAGCGTCACCAAGGCGGTTCAGCAGCCTCCATTTGTTCCCGGCAGCGTGCAGGGAGATAGCATGCTGACTGGTGGCTCTCGCAATTCCGTGGTGAAGTTGCAGTCTGCGAACGACCTTGGAGAGGTTGCCCTCGTAAGGCAATCCTTCGATGAGTTCCTCGGGCAGGCGTGGTGCCAGTGCGGCGAGGGGCACGCCCAGGTCTCCCAGCTCCGTAGCCAACATCATGTGCTCGTGGGGCGAAGTGGGCTCATCGGCCTCATCGAGGCTCACCTCTATCTCGTAGGGGCGCCCCGAGGCGGCATGGCGCAGGACCTCGGCAAGCTCAACCAGACTGGTGATCATGGGTGCCAGACGGATGGCAGTAACGAAGAATGCCCTTTCGTCGAAGGAGATGCCCTCTCGGCGAAGGCCCACGGGCACTTGGAAGCTTCTTCCCAGGTACTTTTTTCGCCATGGGGCTGCGGCGCCGAAGCGTTGCTCGGTTTGGGCGAACTGGCGGGCCAGTTCCTTTCTGTCCAATCCTTCAACGTCGGGCATGGCCCCGGCCAGGGCGAAAGTGAATCGTACGTAGCCGGCCTTTGCAGCCTCCTCGACCTCATCGGGCAGAGAGATGTGATCAGCATCTGCCCCGAAGCCCATCTCGTATCCGTCACGAAGGATACCCCAGACGACATCCTGCATGGCCGAGGCGAAGGTCCCACCGGTCCGCTCATTCTGCCGGACGCTGCGTTGTGCAAGGATGGGAAAGAGGCCGGAACCGCATATCCCCCGGATGTGGCCGGGAGTAGCCTTCCCGAAGACATCGCCCAGTCCCAACGAGGGGAGGCCCGGATTCGGCCTGGGCCTCAGCCAGGGTATGTCGGCTACCAGTCTCGTCATAATCTCGGCGTCGACATCATGCAGAGTGATAGTAAGGGGTCCCCTTTTAAACTCGGCCAGTGGCGGCTTATTGACCAGCCTGGGCTGGTTGCTGCCTGTTCCGATCCATGCGATTCGTCTCAGGGCCCCTTCTGCAAGGGCCACGACACCACTGCCCCCCCGGATTCTCGACAGGCTCTGGGGGAATATTGCAGCGGCCCCAAGCTCGCCGGCCAGGTCTCGGGCTATGTTCTCTCTTGCTAGAACGTCAAGGGGGGCACTGGCCGTCAGCAACTGTTCTATCTCATTCCATTTCGACACCGCCACCTCCTTCGTCAGGCCCCTCACGGAGCGCAGTGCACCATCTTGCGTGCTGCCTGGACGTACTTGGACCACGGGCAGCTCTCGAGCAGCGCCCTTATTGTGCTGCAGCTTCGGGGGATGTCACCAGCTTTGGCAAACACCCTGGCCGCGAGCCACAATGCGTCATCCTTCCATTTCAGTCCCGAGCCTTTGTTCACCACCAGATCGAGCTGGTACAGAGCCTCCTCATAGCGTCCCTGGGCCAGGTAGCGTTGTGCAAGCCGGAGGCGAACCCGTTGTGCGAACCCATCATGCATCGCGTCAATTCCCCGAGCTGGGTTTGGAAGAAGAGATTCCTCAAGCAGCCTGGTCTCGTCGCCCCTGAAGCCCAAACGAGCGAGGGTATCTGCCGCAAGGAAGAGTGCATCGTCCCACAGCGGGGAGGAGTGGTGGAAATCTATGATCTTGAGCAGGGTCCGCAGTGACGCTTCCTCTCCCTGGGGTTCGAGGGCTTCCAGGGCGGCGTAGTAAAAGAGGGCATGGCCAGCTACTCGTCGCACCTTGTGCGCTTCATAGAGTTGGGCCAGCAGAGACTTGAGATTCAGGCCGGCTGCGGCAGCGTCTTCACGATACTGAAACAGTGTCTCAACAGCTTCACCGGCGACATGCGAATCTGGGTGCAGGGTGGCCACCTCCAATAGCGCAGTGATGCCAGCAGCGTTGTCCGGGGCTTCATCGACCATTCGCAGGGCGAGGAGGAAGCGGGCTCGTGCTTCCAGGGCGCCACAGTGTGGCTGAGCAACTGCCTTCAGGAGCGTCTCGACTCTGGTTTTCAATTCTACGGACTGTGGTTCAGAACTGGCAACGGCCTCTCGGTCCAATGCGTTGGCCAGTTCGATGGTTTGGCGGCATGCATCTGCGGCAGTCGGTGCCGAAGCAGCGCAGCGCTCCATGGCCTGCACCCCCTGAGTGAAGGAGTTGTGACACTCAAGGTCCCAAGAGGATTGTTGGGGAGCGGAGCATGACGTCACGGCAAGCATGACGGCGATACCAAGTGGCAGGAGGGTGTTGCTGGCGAGGTGCAGCAGAGTGGACCTCCAACGGCTGATGATGCGCTCGTGGCCGTGAAGCGTCGGTTCCCCGGAGCTTCAGGCGTAGGGCACGGGGTCTTTCAATCCGGCCTTTTTGAAACCACTGAGGCGCAGGACGCAAGACTCGCAGAGGCCACAGGAGGCTCCGTCCGCCTTGGGTGCATAACAGCTCATGGTCAGGGAGAAATCTACACCGAGCTTCGTACCAAGGTCAATGATCTCGGATTTGGTGAGTTTCATCAGCGGAGCCTCCACCACGATGCGCCGACCACCGGAAACAGCCTCAGCGGTGGCGACGGCCGACAGGTTGTTGAAGGCAGCGATGAACTCTGGTCTGCAGTCGGGATAGCCGCTGTAGTCCATGTCGTTGGCGCCGATGAAGATGGTGTGTGCACCGACGGTCTCCGCCAGACCCATGGCCACTGCGAGGAAGACCGTGTTTCGTGCTGGAACGTAGGTCTCAGGGATGCCGAAGCGGGTCTCAGCCTTGCCAGCGACGGGGACCGTCCGGTCTCCCACCAGGGCGGTTCCTCCCACAGCGTCAAGTCCCAGCCGGAGAATCTGGTGCCTTACGCCCAGAGCAGCTGCCAGCCTAGCCGCCTTCTCCAGTTCGACCCTGGCGTGCTGGCCGTAATCGAAGCTGAGGGCATGCACATCGAATCCTCGGGAGTGCGCCACATAGAGCACCGTTGCCGAATCCATGCCGCCGCTAAGCAGCACGATAGCCTTTTCCCTGCCCGCCAAAGGACCAATCATGGCGTCGCTGCTTTCGGGGCAGCGCTCTCCCCAGAGGGCTTCGACTCGCTTCCTTGGGACGACCCCGAAGCGGCCTTGGAGTCTGCCCCTGCGGTCTTGGCAGCATCTGTTGTGCCCTTGGCTCCGTTTCCTTCGCCCTCGCTACCCTTGCCCTCACTGCCCGCACCATCAATGGGCACGGTTGTACCCTTGCCGTGGTGATTGTCTGAGCCGTTGTTCTTGCGAGCGTAGTCCGTGACGTACCAGCCGGTGCCCTTGAGCACGAAGGAACTCTGGGAGACCAGTCGGTGCACATCCATGGAACTGCATGATGGGCACTGAGGTGCACTGTCGTCGGTGATACGGCGCAGCAGCTCGAACGAGGCTCCGCAGGTTTCACACTGATATTCGTAAAGAGGCATGGCTATCACCTCCTCCAACACGATGCCCAGCAATCTCAATCCCCCTGGCCGCAATCTCCCCCGCCTTCAACTGAAGCGAGAGTTGGGCCTATTCGATGGGCAGCATCGAGAATGTGGTCACTGGTCCAGGCCACTACCAACCCCGGGGCCTCATGTCCCGAGGGCGGTATCATGTAAGTCCGAAGTCCTGGTTTGTCAACGGCAAGCTGGGGCCGCCTGACTCGCGTTGGGGATTGTTCGGAGGGTTCGGACCATTCGGACGTGGACGATTCGGACCATTGGGACGCGGACGATTCGGACCATTGGGACGCGGACGATTCGGACCATTGGGACTTGGACGATTCGGACCATTGGGACGCGGACGATTCGGACGATTCGGACCGTGTGTAGGGGGGGCGGGGGGGCTACGGGGGGGCTGTCAGCGGCCGCTGCTAGTGGCTACCCAGCGCAGATGGGGTGGGCAGCGCAGTCAGTACATATGCATCCTTCGTTATACATATCACAGATACCATCTTCCTGGCAGTTAGAAGCGTTGGAGCAGAAGCCATCGGCGGCGCAATCTGGGCAGATACAGTCGTCGTCCAGGGAGCAGGAACCGTCCGTCACGCAACTTACGCAGGAGCAAGGATCGCTGTCGGTACATCCATCGGGGATGGCGCAAACCAGTGTCCCTGCTGGGAGGCATTGACCTGTGGTGCTGCAGATGACGCCATCGGGACATGTGCCACACGAGCCTCCGCAGCCGTCGTTGCCGCACTGTTTGCCATCGCAGGAGCATGTGGGGCAGGTTTCTGGTGCCGGGTTCGTGCCAAAACAATCCAATGGATAGGTGCCCGAGGGGTCGGCACCCGAGAAGCCGCATGCGTAGAAACCATTTGTGGTGTCAAAGCCACAATCCTCATCCCCGCAGGACCCGACGCCACCCTGCAAATTTCCGCCCTCGAACCAGAAGACGTCTCCGTTATGGCAGCATCCGGGAAGACCGTGGGCCTCATCGCAGTTCTTGGGCCCACCGGCAACACAGGCCCCGTTCGCGCACTCAGTACCGTCGAGGCAGGCCCCGCAGGAGCCGCCACAACCATCATCGCCACAGACCTTACCGTCGCACATGGGTGTGCACTGGCAGGCGGCGCACTCGGTTGGCAACAGCATCGATTCCTCAAGAACGGCCGTTATGTCGATGCAGTCCGGGTCCTTGCAGATGGTTGCAATGAGTCCAGTGCCGAATCCTCCGCACTGCGTCTCACATGCTCCATCCTGGTAAAGCGCCACAAGCTTCTCAAAGCGGGCTGTGCCGGGAGTCAGTAGCCCACAGGCCAGTTCAGGCGAAACAGCGGCGCCCACGCATGCTTCCAAGAAGCACTCGCAGTTGGGGGCAACCTTGCAATCGGGGGTGATGTCGGGCTCGACCGTCTCAACGTCGTTCGCATCGGGCTGGTTCGTGTCGGGTTCAACGACGTCGGGGTCTGAAGTATCGGGGATTGCCAGATCCGGGATGCCGAGGTCTGGATCTGCCGTGTCTGGAGTGCCTGTGTCGGGCTCGACGGTATCCAGGTTGGAGAGATCGGAATCCGCCACATCGGGAACTACGGAGTCATAACCTGTTAAGTCCCCACTAACATCCGTCGTATTCAACCCCTTACTCTTACTGCGGATGCTGCAAGCTGAAGCGCTCAGCCCTACAAAAGCTACTAAGCAACAAAGTGCTATTACACGTCTCATCACGATCCTCCACCTAATAAAAAATTCCCATGGGCCGACTTTGCCCGTTACCGATGGATCTGTCAATAAGCGGAGCGGGATTCGCCCCGATGGAGCCGGTGGGCACGGGGGCTACTTCTGTACGTCGCCCAGCCACTGAGGCACCAGATAGCAGCCTGCGGTAGCCAACAGGGTGATCATCAACATCGAGAGAAGGATCGGCAGGGCAATTCTGCGCTGGGGAACCCCGGCGTATCGCATGAAGGCCATGACCACCCAGGGACCAACCAACGGAGCGGCGAGGAACGTGGACCAGAACGCCCCCTTCCCTTCCAGCAGGCGGGTGATTCTGGGGCTTCGTTTGCCCTCCAACATCCTCTTCCACCAGGGCCATCGCTCAAGAATGCCGCCGGCAAGGTCTGTGACCACCACCTGAACGTAGGCTAGCGGAGGCCCTGAGACCAGGATCAGCCAGGGCGAATAGTCCAGTTGGAACACGGCGAAAGGAACAGCGATAAGCAACCCACCAAACGGGTTGATTGCTAGGGCGACATAGGCCCAGTCCATTCCATCCATCACAAACCCCTCCACCATGGCGTCACTCGGCCTATCGAATCTACCCGCACGGAGTCTCGCTGCCACCATGGGCCATGTCTCAACGGAGATTCCCGGAATGCGAGAGTACCGTCCCTCTCTTCGTACAGGGGCGATGCAAGGTCAAGGTCTACCACGGAATCGATGCCTCGAACAGCTAACTCGGATGGTAGCCGGCTCACGGCTTGCGGGGTCTGAATGTCCGGCCGTCCCGCTTGCAGAGCGGTTGCACGGCCTGCCGGCCGGTCACCGCAGCGAACACCGTTCCCGTGAACGGTGCTGTCCACTGCCCAACCATTTGGAGACCGGCCAGCGAGCTGAGGGTGCGGAGGGCGTCCATGTCGCGCATGTTCCGGGGCGTTACACAGCGGCCGTCGGGGAAACCCTTCCAGTTCCCGGTGTAGCGCTGGTAGGTGGCCGGTGTCGGCACGTCGACCACCTCCACCTGCTGAGCAAGGCCAGGCCAGCGCCGGTCCAGGCGGTCAATAGTCTCATCGGCGATGCGCTTCTTCTCCCCCTGTACGCTGGAAGGTTGTTCCGCAGCTCGGCTTAGTATTCGTTTTCGGTGTCGTACCAGACTTCTACCGCCGACTTACCTTCCTGTGCCATGGACTTGTCGAAGCAGTGGTGCAGCACCGAGAGCCAGCGATGGTCACGCCCGGCCACCGTCACCGGCTTGCCTACCTCCAGCAGTATCCCGTGCGGCTCACCCGAAAGATCTCGGTTCACCCCCAGCGCCACATGAAGAACCGGCTTGACCGGGGTCCAGCCGTCATACATGGCCATGACCCGCTCGTCCAGGTACCGACCGCCAAGAATCTCTAAGATCAGGGTGCGGCCATCGCCGGCCCAAATCACGTGCCCGGCCCGCCTGGTCTCGCCGTTCTCCAGAACGATGCCCGTTGCTCGGTTCCCTTCGACCACCAGGTCGGATACTCGCGACTTGTAGTAAATGGTTCCCCCCAGGCTCTGGTAGAGTCTGGCCAGGTGTCTTGCCACTTCATACGATCCGCCCTGCGGAGCACAGGCCTGGGTGATGGAACTGCGCATGAAGCCCGCCAGCGCCACCATGGGGAAGTCGCTCATGGGCCAACCGGGTCCGTCGATGAAGAAACGAACCGCCTGCTTCAGAAACGGGTCTTTGAACTTCGCCGCAAACTGAGGTATGGCCGAACCTCCTCAGAACCTGACCCGGTGCCATGATGCCGCAACCTCTCTAGGGCATGGACGATGTTGCCCCCCAGAACACCGTCGGGTGGCTTGCAACCAGACCTCTAGGGCGATATAGTCGCCCTTTGTTCTGTTGTTTGGGGGACCGAACATGTCTGAAGCGGTTTCTAACAAATCTTGCCTGTCTATATCACTTAAAACATCGATGCTGCTGGTGTTTATATCCTCGCTAGGCTTTTCCTGCGGTGCTGGAAGGGGCGATGACAAGCACCACACTGCGGATGTTTCCGACGTTCGGGATAGCGGCTCTATTGCCGACCTGGCAGGAATCGGAGACTCGGATGGGCAGGAGGGGGTTCTAACCGATCTGCTGTCCGACCTTCTGGCCGATACCCCTGTCGAGGAGATCCTCCCCATGGATATCGTCCCTGTCGACGGAGTAGAGCCGTGGCATTTCGACCGTTCGGAGTACGAGCCGGTAGCTGGGTGGATACTTCTTGACCCCGATCCGACTTGGACGGCCCAGGCCATCGACAAAGCGGCAGAATACGGCGTGAACCAGATCCAGCTTTCTCATGGACATATCATGAATGTGGAGGACATCATTGGGGATACGCCTGAGATTCAGGCCAGAGTAGATGCGCTGAACACGGCAATCGCCCACGCCCACGAACACGGAATTCGGGCCTATGTCTGGGTTCATGAGCTGTCGGGGGTCACAGGCAGCGTCTGTTGGGACCCTGCCGACCCCTTTTGGGAATCGAGGGCGAATGCTTACCGACAGCTTGTCCAGCGCCTGCCCGACCTTGACGGTGTGGTGATGATGTTCGGTTCGGCCCCGCTCTCGCCCTGGTTTGCGTTCTGCTCTTGCAACTGGTGCACGGAGAACTGGCCGGGCGGGACCCTGCTGGATGCGCCTCCCAATTCCGAGCGAATTCGAATGGTTACGGAGCGCCTGGGCGTTGTCGTTACCAATGAACTGGGCCTGGACCTGATCATGCGAGTATTTGTCCATGAGCCGTCGGAAAACCCCTGGCACGCCGAGGGACTGGCTTCGGTGCAAGGTCTCTCGTTTTCGTCGATGCACAAGGCCACGGTGCAGGACTGGCAGCCCTACAACCCGCCGGATCCCACTTTTGGCAAATGCGGCCCCCACCCGTCCATCGTAGAATTGGATGCGGCCGGAGAGTACTGGGGCAACTCGGTTCTACCGTTCTGTGCTCCCGAGTATTTCTGGTTCCTGCTGCAACCCATGTGGGCCAACTACGGCATCGGGTATGCCGCTAGAATCGAGCGAGGCAACAGACACGCCCTGGGGACGCCCAACGAAATCAACCTTCTGGCAGTGCAGCGGCTGTTGGAGAACCCCGAAGGTAGCCTCTCGGGAATCTGGGACGAGTTCCTTCTGAGCCGCTACGGTCTCGAGCCTGCTTCGGAAGCGGGTTTGAAACTGCGGGAGCTTCTTGCTTTGTCGTTCCCAATCAGGTTGAAGTCCCACTACGTTTTGGGAATCTGGGCCCTTGGAAAGAACAGCGATTTCCCGGAAGGGGCGTTGCCCGACGAGTTCTCGAGCAGAGGCAAGATGCCCAAGTGGGATCCTGCGTGGCAGGGCAGGTGGGACCAGTTGGACAAGCCCAACAAGCAGGTGGTGCTTTGGGTCTTCCAGGAGGGAACTGAGGCAGTGGAGCTTGCGCACCGAGCCATGGAGGAGTTCCAGGGGGTGAAGGAGCACCTTCCGCCCCAGGAGGCGCAGGACCTAGAGAAGAGACTGACGCACCAGTGGCTCAGCGCCAGGGCCTGGCGTGCCATGGACCTCATCATCTGGGGATACAGAGCCAGCGCAAAGGGCACGGACTTCGCCGAGCGAAAGCCCTGGCACGTGTGGGCCGCCGAGGAGCTGGCAGCGGTGCGGCAATTGATGGAAGAGGCGGGATTGAGTGGGGTAGGGGTAGCCGAGCCGGCCGGGATAACGAAGTTCTTGTCAAACGTTCCCGGCGGTACTCCCGAGGGCGTCATGGCCGAGGAGCCGCCGGTGCTTTTCAGCGCAATGCGTCTGGTCCAACCCAATCCCACCACCGTGGAGGTCACCTTCACTCTTAACCATGACGCCGACGTCTTCATCGGCATCGGGCCCGAGCTGCCTACCCCGGAACTTGTAATTCCCAAGGGGTTTTGTACTGCTGGCCAGGAGATCAAGACCACGTTCACGGACCTGAAACCCAATCAACGCTTCTTCGTGACCCCGCGCGCTGTCTGGAATGGCCTAGACCACTTGGGCGGCGACATGTGGCTCTTCACCAAGCAGTAGACGGCACCCACCCTCCCCACCACAGCCTGGCCGAGTTGCTGGCGGGTATCGGCCACCAAGGATAGGCAACCTGCACATGGCCAAAAGGACGACAACGTTTCGTTTTAGGGACGAAGCAGGGTCGTGGCGGGGGCCAGCCCCCATGGCACCACTCATCCTCGATTCGTCAGCGTGAAGAGGCTGAATCAGGCGGGCTCGGTCTGCTTATCTGTTATCCAGTCCTTCACGGAAGGGGGCCGGCGTGGCCCCGGGGAGAGGCTCGGAGATCCCTTGAAACAGCTCTTCCAAGTCACCGAAACGGACCAGGCGGAACTCCTCGGCAAGACTCCCAGGAGGCAGCCCGTACTTCTCACCAAGGGCTTTGGCCCGAGCCTGCATGAAGGTGGCTACCAGTTCATGGGTATCGCCCTTGGCCGACTGTTCCAGCCACTCCACTTTGCGCCCCCAGGTCCGCAGCTGCAAACGAAGCCCCTGGATCACGTTGGAGAGCATCGTCTTGTGCGCACACATTGCATCAACCCGCCGGTGCATGAAGGCGGAGACATCTACTGCCTAGTTTGGATGGGACAACTCCCTGGCGAAGTACCAGCGTTCGCACACGGCGAAGGGCTCCAGCCCCTCAGCAAAGTGCTCGGGGTGATGCAAATCGAATGTGGCCACCCAGAGCGCTTCATCGGTTGCCTGGGCCACTCGGACGTGATCCTGATTATTCTCGTTGCGACCAGCGGCGTCGAAACTGAACACGGCGTAGGGACGGTGCTTTCGGATCATGTAGACCAGGCGCTCTCGAAGTGCACACAGCGGCGTATCAGCCAGGGTGTCCGTCTCGAATCCCAGCTCCTCTACCTCAGCGGCACCAAGAATTCGGGCCGCTTCCCGAAACTCTTCGGCGTTCCGTCGGATGGTCTCCTCCACAGTCAACCCCACCGAGTCCCGGCTGTCATTAGTGACCCGCACCAAGACCACTCGCCACCCTTCATCAGCCATCCTGGCAATCGTGCCACCACAAAATGCTGCCACATCATCTGCATGTGGACTTATGACCATAACCGTTAGCAATTACAATACCTCGCCATGATTAATTATGGATATCATTAGGGCTCCAGACAGTGCCAATATGCTACCCCCGCCTGGGGTGTGAGGCGGCGGAAGAGCCCTTCGTGGAATCCGCCGTAGAAGAGCGGCATGATGCCATCCTGCCTTCCCTCCAGGCCTGCCGGACCAACTCCGGCACATTGTGACACAGCCTGCCACTTTTGAGCCACTAATGCACGCGGTCAATCCGACAGAAGCGCTGGCTTGAGGGCGACGTGGAGAGCCGTTGCCGCCCGCTGGTCGGCAACGGTAGCTCCTCACAAGCTCGGGCCGACACCAGATGGAACGGTCCAGTTCGCCGGCTGCGTCCCCGGGCGGAGGCCCAGGCGGTGCTACTCCAGCACCTGTTGAGGGGGCTTGGCCCCCCAGGCTTTCAGGAGGTCTTGCAGAACTGCGGAATGGACTTCCAGGGTGTCGGCAGACATCAGCCCCCAACCTCCGCCTGGGTCGCCGAAAACCATCCATTACGACCAATTTCGCTCCTCTTCTGGGCCCAGGCCTGCCCGAAACGCCCTATCGAACGAGACCTGACCACGTCGTCGTCAAATTTCCTGGAAATATGACTACATGATAGACAACAGTCGGCTTCGTGCGCCGGGTCTACATGGTCGCTCAGATATCTCGATCCCCCCAGCAGCCGTGTACCCTGCCTTCGACGGCCCAGAGGGGGCCGCTCAGGCCCTTCGATGGGAGCGAGGCCAATCCCGAGTCGAAGGGGGGGGCTCGCATGTGTGTGTTCGTGACCCATCGCTACGTCTGGAATGGTCTGGACCACTTGGGCTGCGACATGTGGCTCTTCACCAAGCAGTAGCCGGCGCCTACCTTGTCTTCATGTGGACTGACAGCCAAGATGTTGAGTAATTATAATACATAACGGTGGAACATTGTTTTTATCATACCACCCACCGGCGAGAGACAATTGCAACCAGCAGCAGGGCGAAGAGCAGGAATATGCCGGGTGTGGGCACCACGCCATGGCTGAGGCTGCATCCACCCGATTGGCCTCCAGAGGGTTCTTGGGGGGCCTGACCTATTTCCTGGTCCGTGATGTCCTGTTCTTCCTCCAAGGCGTCCTCGCAGGGACCGCAGTCTTCCGGGCAGAGGGTGCAGCCCTCCACGTTGACGCAAACGCCGTCGCCGCACACCGGGCCGCCGGGACCACAATCCTGGGGGCATGTTGAAGAGGATTCGCCGGTCTCGCACTCGGAGTTACCACACGTTGGGGTGGCAATGTCACCGCAGGAGCGGGGCAGGTTCCCGTCGGGGTCTGTGCCGTCAAACCCGCAGAGGTAGCGGTTGTCGGCCACTGACCAACCACACCCCTGGGTTCCGCACCCTTCCATCTGCAAGGCGCCAAATTCGCACCAGGTGCGCACGGTGCCGTCACAACAGCCCTCGGGCCCCACAGCGCCGCAGACACCTCCCGAGCAATCTTCGGGGCAGGCCTGATTCTGCTCGCCGGCATCACACACACCGTTGCCGCACAGTTTGGGAGCGTTGGCATCGGGGGCGCAGGCGCCTCCTGATTCACCATCCAGGGGATAGCAGATATAGCCGCTGGGGCATCCGGTTGTGCTGTTGGGAGTGGGGCAATCCTGTGTGCAGCGGTTTGTGCCATCCTTCCACCCGATGCAGAAGAGGCCCGGGCCGCAGAGGTTCACGCTGGGGCATTGGTCCCACAGTTTGGCGTTGCAGTCTATAGCGCAGGTGGTGCCGTTCTCGCCCATGTCGCAGTTCCCGTTTCCGCATTTGCCGCCACTTCCGGGGGTGCAGACCCCCCCACCGCCTGAAACTGGGGAGCAGACATAGGGTGCCGGGCATGTGCCGGCGCTTCCAGGTGAGGGGCACTCCAGCGTGCAGAAATCGCCGAAGCTGAACTGGGCGCAGACGTACTGGTCGTTGCAGTCATAGGGGGTGCTGCACGGCTTCCACAAGTCGGACCCGCTCTCTCCGCAGTCTGCCGGGCAGGTGGCCGAAGTCTCCGAACCGTTGCATGATCCGTCGGGGCAGGTTCCAAAGCTGATGGCCCCTGGGTCGTACTGGTCGACGGTCTGCTTAATCCATGCCAACTCCATGTCGACCCTCATGTTCCAGCCATTTTGTGTACAGTAGTAGTCACCCGCAGAGACGACTCCGGCCAACTCCTCCTGACCCCCGTTTGCCACAAAGCCGGGACCGCCCGAGTCGCCGATACATGTGTTCTTCACGGGACTGCCCTGCACCAGATTCCAGAAGCCGTTGCTCGTGACCGAATCGATGGTCACCTGCACCTTCATCTTGCTACCTTTGCCGCTGCCGCTGGAGCTGGTGGCCCCGTAGCCCACAAAGGTGACACTCTGCTTTTCGGCCGCCTCCAGGTTGGCCTTGCGTAGCACTGCGGGCGTTATGCCATTGACCTTCTGGTTCAGGACACAGATGGCCAGATCGTGTACCGGCTGGT
This sequence comes from uncultured Myxococcales bacterium, assembly GCA_964593355.1. GTDB lineage: Bacteria > Myxococcota_A > UBA9042 > CAIXZC01 > CAIXZC01 > CAYTWV01. The sequence continues at coordinate 81,252 of CAZQHM010000006.1, read as the reverse complement.
TGACACCCCCAACATTCTGTTTGCCGTAGTTGGGGTGCTTGATGCAGCTCTGAAGGGATATGGCCTGGGTGGGATTGTCGATGCTGGGCCCCAGCTTGAAGTAGTCGAACTGATAGCCCTGGAAGCAGTGGGCAGCGGTGAGCACCAGCTTTGGGGTAATGAGCGTGGCGGTGCAGAGCGCATTTCCGACCAGCGCTCCCACAGCGGGATGGCCGGTGTCGACCAGGCCACCGATGATGGGGGCAAGGCTTGTTTCTGTCTGCTCCATGGGAAATTGCCCCTCTTCGGCACAGGCAAGAATCAGCAGCGGCAGAAGCGCTGCGAGAGGTCGGGAACTGTGGCACATGGAAGCCTCCGAGCTTAGATTCCCACCGGCTCACCCTGGCGATGGCGCAGTGGCATTGCGACAGCGGCTGCCACATTACCACGGCGTCAGCCCGGATTCCAGCCTTGCGAGTATCTGTCCGCAAGCGTTCGTGGAGTAGTCCGTTCAGGTCACTCAAACACGGTGACTGGTTCAAGAGGCAGGGGGGGATAGATTTGTCCGTGGCAGGGTGGCATGGGGTTGTAGACCCAGTCAACGGCGATGGTGCCCAGGCCGGGACCCAATAGCTTTCGGCGCTGGTAAGAACCTCGCACCAGCACCATCTCCATCTTCATGCTGAGGCCGAAGAGCGCAACGCTGGCCCCCTCGGGGATACCTCGCAACTCCTTGGACCAGGGCACTTCGGGAAACACCATGTGCGACGACCCCCAGGGCGTGGACTGCAGCGCTGGAACCAGGCAGGGAAGCCCGTCGGCACCCACGAACCCCACGAACTTCAACACGTCCGGTCGTGCAAGGAAGCGATGCGTCCACGAGTTCATCGCTCCACCCCGTCCCAACAGTCCGGGGAGGCGCAGCGGAAGGGAGAGCGCCATCCCCGTGGCCACGGGCAGAAGCGGGAGGGAACCGGCCTCGTCAAGATGCAGTAGGTCAAAATAGTGCACTGTATTTATGCCGAAGTAAGAGTTGTATCGGAACATTGGTTTTTCGTTGAACATCCGATACTCTGGCCCCTCGGTTGCCAGCCCAGTCCACGTAGCACTGCCTCGCCAGATCCTTCTATCAAGGGTCATGACAAAGAAACCTACATCGGGACGTTGCTGCATATACGCCTTGGACCGCCCGACGCTGAACTCGCCCATGGCCATACTGCGGGGCGAGAGCGCCATGAGCGAACTCAGCATGGAGAGGTGCGGCCTGCCCACGGAATCGGTAGTACAAATCAGGGCGATCTTCCCCTCAGGCGAGAGGGCCTCAATTTCATCGGGCCGAAACCCTTCTTCTCTTCGATTCATCCCCTCTTCTCCCTTCATCGCTTTCCCTCCTTGATTGCCGAACCGCCTCTGGCACCTGGACCCCTGGCAACGGTGCCTGTCCATAACACGACTCCGGCCGGAATTCCCGCAGCCACGGCCACGGCCACCAGCTCGTCCAGGGTGGTGGCAGAAAGCAGGGGGGTCTCGCCGTAGGGCCACTCTCGGCCCAATCTCATATATTTGTCTTTCCCGAGGTTATTGAACGCGCATAACTCCCACCGCTTCACCACTCCCAGGTAACGATCTGCCAGAAAAGCGGCGATGGCCTCCACGTTCTCAGGCGAATCAGTATCGCCCGGTATGACCGGCGTCCGAACCCACACATCCAACTCCCCGCCGGCAACTCTGGAGAGAGCTCTGACATGCTCCAGATTGTCCAGGATGAGTGCATTGCCGTGGCCCGTCAGTTCCCGATGACTTTGCGAATCCATGGTCTTCAGGTCGAAGAGCACCAGATCACAATTCAGCAGTGCGGCATCCAGCGCCGCAGCGCCACATTGGCCGCATGTATCCACGGCCGTATGGATTCCCATACCTTTCAGTAATGCACATAGCTCCGCTACAAAAGAACTCTGAAGAGTTGGTTCGCCGCCGGATATGGTCACCCCGCCCCCCGACTTTTCGAAGTAGGCCCGGTCTTTCACCAACTCCTCGGCCAGGGCTTCTGCCGACCACCAGGCCCCCAACTTCTCAAGTGCCCCCGTCGGGCACACCTCCGAACACTCACCACATCCGTTGCACAAGGCTCTATCGATGGAGATTCCCGCCGTGCCGGCCAGAAGCGCCTTCTGGGCACAGGCGTCCAGACAACTCTGGCAACCGATGCAGCGAGAGCCTATCCACTGCACTTCGGGGAACGAGGCTATGCTCTCCGGGTTGTGGCACCAGCGACACGCCAGCGAGCAACCCTTCAAAAACACCGTGGTGCGCAGTCCGGGCCCATCCTCCGTGGACATCCTCTGGATCTCCAGAACCAGTCCCGAGCTTCCGTGGCTTTTCAATTGCTCTCCCTTCACCGCTGGCTTGCCGGACATGGGTCTCCTCTTTGCCTCAGAACGTTCGATGGGAGAGCCTGGCGATCACCTCGTCTTGCAGCTCCTTCCCGATGCTGGTGAAATAGGCGTTGTAGCCAGTGACTCTCACCAACAGATGGCGATAGTCCTGAGGATGCTCCTGCGCCTCTTTCAGTACCGCTTCGTCCAGCATGTTGATTTGCAGGGCAGTGCCTCCGTTCTCGGCATAGCCCTTCAAGAACGCCTTGAACAGCTCCCGGTGCTGGGCATCCCGCAGCAGCCCGGGATGGAACGTAATGGTGTGGCTGGCCCCGTTGGGAAGCAGGTTGAGGGTGTCGTGCCAGTCTCCCTCTCCCCTCTCCGCTCGGCCCCCCAGCGCCTTGCCCACGGAGTTGGAGTTGGCAGTTGGCCCGTTGATGTCAGCCCCGCTTGAGGGGCAAATGGCGTTGGACAAGAACTCTCCCTTTCTTCGCCCGTTGGGGGTAGCGGCCACCACATATCCGTCCCCGGCCCAGTAGTTCCAACTGAGCATTCCTGGACGGAACTGGCGATTGGTACAACGGGTTTTATGCTTCCAGGTCTCGTTGCACCACCCCTCCATGACCCGAAGAGCCATGGCATCGGCGGCATTGTCATCCCTGCCGTACTTTGGTGCCCGGAACTTCGCCCGGGCCTGCAACACCTCGTGGCCTGCCCAGTTGTCCCGCAGCGCCTGCACAAGTTGCTCCATGGTGCAGACCTTCTGGTCATACACCAGGTACTTCACGGCCAACAGGCTGTCCACGGTGGTAGCAAAGGTCACCGCCTCCATCGTTACGAAGTTCAGCTCCGCCCCGCCAGAGGTTATGTCCATCCCCTTCTCGGCACACCCACGAACCATGCAGGAGAGGTAGGGCGTCTGGAAGAACTCCATTCGAACACTCTCCGAGGTCTCGTAAAGTTCCACCGTACGGCCAATCATGGCTCCCATCTGCTTCTCGAAGGCAGCGAAGAACTCCTCGAAGTCCTTGAATTTATTTGGTTCTCCCGTCTTAGGCCCTACCTGAACGATGGGTCGGGGCTTGCCCGATAGGGGATCCATGGCCGGCACAAGATCCTTGCCATTGGCCAGGGTCAACTCCACGGCTTTAACCAGATTCAGGTTGCAATCCACGGTTCCCGAGCGGTCGTTGCCCGCCATTGTATTCTCCAGGCAACCCACCGGAGCATAGTCCATCACATTCCCTGGATGGATGTACTTTTCCACGCCGGCCAGCCTGGCCTGCCGCAACATGCCTGCCGCACTCCGTTCATCGAAGTTCAGCAGAAACGGCGCTCCCTGGCTTGAGCCTATCATGTCCACCACTTTGTCCAGCAGTGCCTCCGGACTGTCTCGGTGGAGCCGCACGTTGGGCTTCGGCTCAAGAATAGGAGACATTTCATCAATCACTTCTAAGAATAACCACGTAAGGTCGTTGGTCCCATCGCTGCCGTCCGTCTTCAGCCCAGACAACGTCATGAGCTGCCCGAATCCCGCAGTAATGCCCTGGTTGCCGGTGCGAATTTGTGCATCGTAGGCAGTGTTGCAATGGAACCAGAAACACCCCAGGATTTCTTTGGCGAACTCCCGGCTCATGCCCTGCCGTTTCGACTCCTCCCAGTAGGGCAGGAGGTACTGGTCCAGGCGGCCGAAGGAGACGCCAGGCCCGGGGTAGTTTTCGTCGGACATGATTAGCATGTGGTTCAGCCAGAGGGCCTGCATGGCTTGCCAGAAATCCTTTGGAGGCTCCCAGGGAACAATCCCCAGATTGGAAGCCATGGCAAGCAACTCCTGCCGCCGCCCCAAGTCGCTCTCGCTCTGTGCCAATCGTCTGCACTCCGCTGCATACCGCTGCCCCACATCTCGGGCCACGGTGGATGCCGTAAGCATGGCCCGCAGTTGCTGGCCTCTGGGGCCCCGCTGCTCAGCGGCACTTAGGCAGCGAATTCGATGGTCCAGGTCGGCGTGCACGGCCTTCCATCCGCCCTCCAGCAGCCTCTTATGGTCGGGGACCAGATGCCCGCTGGTGGCGCCGGCGTTGCCGTAACCGTGCTCGTGGAACGCTATGACCTGCGACCGCACGCCCCTCTTCCCCGACACCCGCTTTTCATACTGCTTGGCTTGATGAGCGTCCAAACAGAGCGAGGTCATAATGTTGAAACGTGCGCCCGCCAGGAGGTCGCCGGGAAGAACCTCTGCAGGCAGATGCCGAGTCATCACCTCTTTCACGAACCAGGCCCGGCGCTCCACCAGAGACCAGCGCCAGAAATCGGGATGCAGCGGCACAGCTCGAGCGCTCTGGCGATAGGACCCCACCATTGTGGGCAGTAGAGTATATACCTCGGGTACGATATGGTATGTAAGTTCTTGAAACTGAATGTCCCAGTCCGTCCCGGTAGTCCACGAGGTGTGCTCGTTGTTCCAGGGACGTTGCGTTCCTCGAAAGTAGTAGTCCCTAAGCCACGCCACTCGCCTACTGAGCGGCCCCGGGACTTTAATCCTGTCAACAGCCTTTTCGACGTCAGCCATGGATGCCTCGCCCATTCAGAAGCCAGAGGCTCCATCCTAGATCATGGTTCACGGTATCCCTAGGGAGAAATGAAGGAGGGCGGATCGTGTTGCAGTAGCGCAGCATCGTCGAGCGGGTTCGCCTGGCTGACCTCCAAGGAGAGCCTCCTGAGGCCCTAGCCGGTCAACTATCGCTGCATGTTCGTAGCCCACAATCGCAGGGGGATATGTGTTTGCCATCGGCAGCGCTATCGAACGCCTCTCATTTGTCCAAATTGGCCAGAGCGAGCACAGCCTTACAGAAGACCACGAAGGAGTGGGATGAATTGCGCGATGGATCCAGAAATGGCCCGATGGTGCGTGCACCAGAGACCTTCTGGTAGCCCGGCATGATCTTTCGAACCTCGTGCGATGGGCTTCCCAGGTTGTCTGGTTGACGGAACTTAGCTTTGTTAGCAAGGCTGCGCAATTTCGGCTGATGAAACGCCTCGGCTACAGCGGCCCAGTCGCCGGCCACCCACGCTTCCAATTCTCTACACGCGATGCGGACCAGAACACTGTGGGCGTTCCCGGACTCAATGGATTTCAAGAGCCTCTCTTTGACTTCAATGCAGCTTCCCGAGTCCTGATCACGCAGAAGCAGAAATCGGGCATCGGCATTCTGCCAGCAGGAGACGACCCGAGCCGCCCTCTTCTCCATGTCCTGCTTCCCCTCGAACAGCACGTACCTGACCTCCAAACGGTCGCTGAACCCATCGCCCAGCAATCGAGGCAGCAGCCCTTCAATAAGAGTTTTGGCGGAGAGTTCCTCCAGCAGGAACACAAGCTGCTTCATTTTGGGTCAGCCCCTGCCAGAAGGCCGGACTTCCAAAGGTAGCCAAGTTTGTCTCCCTCCTTCACCAGCGCCGTGACCAGAGGGTCGTCCGCAGCTCGTCGCACCATTGAACAGCCCCCCTCTTTGGCCAGCCAGAAGACCTCATCCAGCTCCACAGCGTTGAGGAACTCGGGGGAGTGTGTAGAGACGAAAACCTGGCCACCACGAACGGCGTAAGTCCGAAACTCTTCGGCCAGCTCTTCCAGAAGAGATGGATAGAGTTGGTTCTCCGGTTCCTCGACGCAGAGCAGCGGGTGTGGCTTGGGATCATAGAGAAGCACCAAATAGGCGAGCATCTTCACTGTGCCATCGGAGACGTACCTCGCAAGGAAGGGGTCCTGGAACGCTCCATCTTGGAACTTGAGCAGAACCCTGCCCTCCTCGGTGATCTTCGCCTCCACCCGTTCAACGCCCGGGATTCTATGCGCCAGCCGCCTGAGAATCTCCCCAAACACGCTCCTGTGCTGTTTGTACAAATAGTCGACCACCAGAGAGAGGTTCTCCCCTTCTCGGGAGAGGTGCTCTGCATAGCCGGCCTCCTGCTCGGGCCTGGCCTTGCTGATGTGGAAATCGGACAGGTGCCAGTTCTCGATGAGATTGCCCAGCGCCACAGCCGCCGGAAACCTTTCGAACTGTGCAAGGCCCTTAACCGCAAGTATGTCCGGACTCTTCAGCGTCTGTTCTTCTCGGACGAGATCGCGCTCGTCTCCCACCGAGTTTAGTTCGTTGGTAACGGCTGTTCCCCGCCCTTTTCGGAAATCCAGGAACCGCCAGGGCTGCCCTCTCCTTCCCCGCCGATATCGCAGAACCTCACGGGCCACCACAACACGTCCGTCCTCTTCGTCGATATGCAGTTCGTAGGTGATGAGCTTCGGACTACCGCCCCCCAAGGAGGCACGCATCTTGAGTTCAATTTCAATAGGCCCGGTCGCCCCTCTGGTGCGGACCTCATGAAACCCACGGCTCCCTCCAAGCTTGGCCAGGGCCGAGGTAACATTGTCCCGCATGGCGTCCCGCAGGAACGAGAACACCCCGAATAGCGTGCTCTTCCCGGTGCCATTTGCACCCACGACCACGCAGAAGGGTGGAATCTCCTTCACGGTCACATCCTGGAAGGCTCGGTAGTTCTTGAGGCGGATCATCTCAATTCGCACGCTCACCCCTCCTGATTCACCATGCGAACATAACTCATGTTGGCTGGACAGACAATAACAGGTGCGTGCCGCTGTCTTGAGCCGCCGCTTGAGGGTGGAGGGGGGCCGCCAGGGCGCATACTGTCGTCCGTTCCGGCCGTGAGGAGCAGGGCGACATGGCCCGCTGGACCCGGCTCTGATCACGAGTTGCACACGTCCGACGCTGTGACGCAGAGCCGCTGGAACGCTTCGGAGGAGTGACGTTACGGAGCTTTCCTTCCTGCTGGACCTCGACAGTCGGCCTGCCGAAAGGCCAGCAGGCCTGTACCTTCGCCGTGTTCACCGTGCGTGGCATCTGGCTGCGGGCCGACCCGACGAATCATTCAAAGAGCAACTGCAGATTCCGGGCGCTCCCGACGAAGAGTTCCACCTGCTGTGTTCCCGCAGGTTGAACATCTCGGGTATAGCGAGTGATGCGGCTGCACTTCATTAGCCATTGCCCGTCGCAAGAGAGGTGAAACGCCTTTGCAAGCAGCGCATAAGGGATTTCCACTTGTCCTTGGGCATCGGGGGCATCGCAGACAATGGCAGCGGAGAGCGGGTTCGGGTCGTGGGAGCCTATGGCCAGGTAGACCTGAACCCGGCTGTTGGGGTCGGCCGGAGTCCAGGCTACCTTGGCGGGCTTGTCGGGGCGCACGGTCACGACCTGGTCGGGCAGTTGCATGGGAGCGACGCCCTGGGCGTGGAAGGTCATCGCGGGAAGGTCGCCGCCCCCCGTCGTAGCCACAATCTCATCGCCCATGTCAAAGAGGTCGTTGGGGTCGGCTGGTTTGGCGAGATACCTGTCAAAATCATCCGGTGTCATCGAAATGGGCTGCTTCAGGCCCTGAATCGAGATGGTGCCCACATCAAAATGGTGGGGCAGCGGCTCGCAATGACCGTGGGAGAACTCTCCAAGAGCCAGGCCCGGGTCTGCAACACAGTACTCGTCTTCACCGCACCACCGGTTGATCTGCTGCTCGTCGTAGCACTCGACGCCTTTGTCCAGGCAGAGACACTGGAACTGCAAGCACTGCTCTGTCATGATGCCGGAGTCATAGAGTGTGCAATCGCCAATGGTCTCTGTGGTTGCCATGAACCCCAAAGTGTGGGGCAAAGCTCGATTGAAGTTCGGGGCCACCGCGAAATGGGCTCGGACGCCACCGAACCACTGTGTCTTCAAGTACCACTGGTCGCATGTGTCATTCCACTCGATGGCCGAGATCCAGCCCCACACGGTCGGTGCCGGGCCCGGAGCGTCGGCGTTGTCCAGTCCCACATCCGACGGCCCGGTCTCACTGTGATCGGGGACGTTGTGGTCCGTCAGCTCTTGAACATCGCCGTGCAGGTCAGTGGGGATGTCGCCAGGCATGTCGGGCGAACTGTCGTGAAGCACCCAGTCCCTGACGGTAGCGTCGATCTGCTGGTCCACGCCAGCATCCACCTGAGCATCCACGGCTTCAGGAGGAGACCCTGAACAGGCGTTCCCAAGCATGATTGCGAAAACGATCCAAAATGCGGTGCCAGATCTCCGAGTCATTCCCCTTCCCCCAAACTAAACCACTGCTCACCATTCCCGTCCCCCCCTCGACTCGGCCTTCGGCCGGCTCGGGGTACACGGCTGCTGGGGGGATCGAGATATCGGAGCAGCCGTGTAGTGTTCATCAAGAACGGCCGGATTTGCTTGATTTTTAGTGTCTCAGCGCCCTTCTCCACCTTGAACTCCAGGTCCAGGAGGACCTGCTCTCTCGGATACCCATTCAGGTCCAACGGAAAGAGCGCGTCGATGGTGGCCATCAAGGCGCCCAACTCCTCGAGGAGGGCATCGGACATCACGGGCACGCCGGGCTGCGCCAGCGTCGAGCTTCTCTCACGCACGATGTACGAGACCTGGCCCTGGTCCATTTCCAACCGCACCAGTTCCGGCACTTTGCTGGGGTCGTTGCTGACTACCGTTTCGTCGCCAAGCTGCGCATTGATTACGTACCGCACATCGGCGGGGTCAGCAGGGTTCCCGGTGAATGCGACTCCGTTGGCCGCTTCGTCGGGAAAAGCCATCGAGACGAGTATGGCCATGCTGGCTGCACTCTGTGGCACCTGGTACCAGTCTCGTTCGTCCCACGCTCGGTTGCTGTAGAGGCTGGCCCAGACCTTGCCCAATGCTCTCTCGATGGTCCGTTCGTTGGGTTCATCGGCGTTGCAGCGGCTGGGCCCGGACTGATCGTCATCGGTCTGATCGGCCACGCACGCTGTTGTGGAGTCATACAGCCCTGCTCCGCTGAACTCCAAGCCGTCTTCGATATTGGAAGAGCTTCGGAACCGCACGGGAACCGTGGGAAGTCCAAACACCTCGACGATTCGTTCCTGCAACAACTGAATCAAGGCGGGGTTCTTTGGGGCCGATTTGATGCGCTCCCTGATGGTCTCCAGAAGCTGGTGCCGAAGCAGGGGATCCAGCGAGGCTTGAGGGTCCTGGGCCAGTTGGGCAACGAATCCCCGCAGTGAGATTAGTGGCTGACCGCCAGGCCACGGGTTCTCAATAGTGGTGGTCTCCATGAAGGATTCGAACCAGGCGAATGGAATCCCAAAGGCCGGAACCTGGTACTTTGGGTCCAGAAAGGCGTAGAGTCGGGCCAAATTGGTCGACTTCCCTCCGAACAGGGTCACGAGGGCCACCGGATCGTCGTCGGTATCCATCTGCAGAACCCAGTCAAGAAGCTGATACTGGCTGTCCGCCGCGGGTACATCATCCAATTTGGGGCGGTGGGCCTGCCACCAGGCTTCTGCCTCTTCCAGTGAAGCCTCAGTCATGCTCCACCTGTCCTGGGCCCCATTCTCACCCAACGCCACCTCCAGCCTGACCAACTTCCCCGACCAGTCCGCCAACTGGGTCAGCGGGTCTTGGACGAACAGGTTCGGGGTCCCTCGTCTGGCCATGCGAACGTTTACGTGGCTAAGCTCCCACTGGCGCCCGCCCGTGATGACCCCGGCCACCACGGCCTCGATGTCGAAGGGCACGCTCTCGATCACGACGATGTCCCGATAGCCCGGAACGCCCTGCTCCACGGCCGCCTCGAACTGTTCCAGAGTGAATAGGCGCACGGTCCCGTAGTTCACCCCAGCCGTGTACACCTCGACCTTTACGTCGTCCTGTTGCGGATACCAGATGGGGAACCCTGGGTCGATCCAGGCCTTGGCTTTGCGAGGTCCCATGGCATCGAACGGCTCGAACGTGTACACCAGTGGACCCGCCGTCACCACTCCCGATAGCTGCTGATAGACCCGCATCACTTCAACTGGCTCAAGTTGCTCAGATAACTTCGCTGCTGAGTAAATAGTGAACCCGTACAAAGTGCCCTTCACCGGGTCCTCAATGCGAATCAGATTGCCAGCGTAGTACTGGCGCGTGGCACGCAGTGTGACCAGATCTCCGTAAGCCTTCAGCGAAATCCCGGGGAAGAAGAAGGTCGATAGAAAGTCCATGTGTACAGGAAAACGCCGGGCGTTCTGCACCAACGGAGGGATGAACTGGGCTCCGTCCGACACCGGCACCATGTACTTGGTGGCCTGTTGCCAGTGCTGCACCCCCGTGGGACCAATGGAGATGGAGTCAAAGGTCGTCTGGTCCGGCACGGAATGCACACAGGCTGGTCCCTGCGGGTCTGGGTCATTGTAGTCACACACTGGCGACGTGGGAACGACGTCAGCGCTGGCAGCATCCGGAGCATCGCTCTGAGACGAAGTGTCCGCCGTACTCTGGTCCCTATCCTCAGCGGGCCTGGAGTCGCCACAGGCCACCAGACACCCGGTCACAAAGCAGGCAACAAGCACTCTCGCCAAGGCCGCTGACGACATGGACCATGCAACCATCCCCTGCCTCCAAATCGATCCTCCGACCGGGCTACCGGCTCCGCCACCAAGCCCATGCCCCGGCATTGCGGCAGGGATCATACACATTAAGCCACCCCCTGGCTACCGTCTCCGCTGTGCGTCCAAGCACGGCTCGCCCTTCACCCAAACCACTGCTCGCCATTTTCGTCCCACCTCTGGGCCGTCGAAGGAGGGGTACACGGCTGCTGGGTGGATCGAGATATTTGAGCGGCCGTGTAGGGAGAAATGAAGAAGGGCGGAAGGGGGTGGGGCAGCACCGGCGCTCTCGTGGCCTTTCTTGCGGGAGCTATCGACCAGCGCCCGTTCCTACCAGCAAACGAAGGGGAAGCAGGTGCCCGATTTGCATTGGCAGCCCCCAACGCAGGCAGCGCCGCCATTGAGTTTCTCTTGGCATTGACCGGCCCAGCACCAGCCGTTGGTGCAGTCGGCGCTGCAATTGCCGGCATCACCTGTGCAAGAGGTTTTGCAGCCACCATTTCCGTCGCACGTGTACTTCATGCAGACTTCATAAGGGTCGGTTTGGGCGGCCACGGGCTGGCACGAGCCGGATTTGCATTCGCGGCAACCACCGATGCAGTCGGTGGGGCAACAGTAGCCGGCGGGTACATAGGCTCCGGGGTATTCACAGCGCCCGGACGCGCAATCGGTGTCCTCTTCGCACACCCAACCGTTCTTGAACAGCACCTTAACCGTCGTTTGGGCGGTGAAAGAGCCCCAGGAAGCCGAGACGGTTGCCTGGCCGATCTTCAAGCCCTTCACTTTGCCGGGAACCCCCGACAGCAGTTGCACGATGGTCGCATCGGTCGTGTTCCACGTCGCGTTAGCGGTCACTGCCACCTGGGCACCATCGGAGAAGGTTGCCTTGGCTTCTAATTGCAGTTCGTCATCCCTGGCAATTCCGGGGTTGGATGGGGTGATGATGAGGCCCGTCGGAATCGCAGCGGTCACATTGATCACCGCTTCTCCCACGGCCCCATCGATTTCGGCAAAGACTTTGGTTTGACCCTCTGCATTTCCCCGGATGTTTCCTGGCATGGCCGGCGGGGGCAGAGGCGATGCGATTGTGGGGTTTTCGGTGCTCCACACCACTCCGCCGCTCAGCTGCATGGAGACCCCGGAAGTGAACGTGGCCAGCGCCACGTAGGCGGCTGTATTGCCTGCGATAACGGTGTTAGACTCAGGCATCACCGAAAGGGACTGAACCGTGTCTTGTTGGACTGTAACCAGCGTTGTTGCAGAGAAACCCCACCCGCTCATCCACTGGGCCTGCACCTCCGTCGTCCCGGCAGTCAGAGCACTCAGCATGCCCTGCTGGCCCGGCGTATTCTCCACGGTCGCAACCAGAGGATTCGAGGACTCCCACCACGTCTCTGCCGACACATCCTTCTTCAGCCCCGTCTCCAGCAGGGCGTAGGCCACCAGTGGCTGAGTCACGTAAGTCAACACAAGGGGGTCGGCGGGCTCGATGGTGAGGCCCACAGGCAGCGCCTCTTCGACCAGGACATCGACGGTGCCCAAGATTCCACCTAACTGGGCCAGGACAGTCACCACGCCAGGGTTGTTCGCTGTGAGCAGTCCCTTACTTCCGTCCGCAGTGGAGACCTGAGCAACGAAGGGGTCGGAGACCTCCCAGGTCACGTTATCGGTGATGTCCTTCTGGGAAGCGTCGTCGTAGACACCGGTGGCCTTGAGTTGAAGGGTCCCCCCAACGGGTACATGGAACTTCCCCTCCTCAAAGATAATGGTCATGAGCAGCGCCGGTGGCGTTACGTCGGGGTCTGCCTGGTCGTAGCCAACATCGGTGGTCAAGTCCTCAGGCGTGATATCAGAAGAGTCTTCGTCGCCGACCTCCTGAACAAGGTCTGGCTCAGCGTGATCCGCTATGTCCTCAGGAGCGACATCGGATTTCGTCTCTTCCGGCTTGTCATCATGGTCCGACGTGTCTGTGGGCACGACGGCGTCCGGGGAGGGGGCGTCCGGGGAGGGGGCGTCTTCCTGGCGCTGGTCGGAGGCCTGATCCTGTGGCAATTCCTTGTCAGTGTTCACATCCCCCGGCCCCGAGCCAGTGCTGCCGCATCCCGCTGCTGCCAAGGCGCAGACGATTAGGAGACGCAGTACCCATCCTTCAGCACCGATACCGCCACCCAGTTTATTTCGCATTTCTACTCCTGCGGGCCAAAGGCCCCCCTATAGGCTCTGTTGACGCTTGGTTCTTACCTCGCTTGCGCGAATGGTGGAACACTGAGCGAAGATACTAGCCCGGTTCCGGGCCGAGGTCGAGTGGAAACCGACTGCACTTAGGGAAGCGATTCAATTCTTCGAGAATTTTATGTTATTACGGTGTGGATTCTAAGCAATTGGTGCACCCTGTGGGGGCGGGACAGGTCGCAATGGAATTCTCATGATAGTCCGAAGTCAGAATGTGAGCCGTACCTGCTGAGTACATGCTGAAAATCGGGGTCTGGCGCGATGCATGAGGCGCGTTGACTGGATATTTGCTGAAAACAGTGTATTATGGCGCCCTTACCAGCAGCTGGCCTCGGCAAAGCCGAGTTCAGTCCGCAGTGGCGAGGCTATCCATGAATCGAATGCTAGTGTTGTCGTGGCTTCTGGTTTGGTCGAGTTGGGGCTTGTCATGTACCTCCACGTCTGGTGATAGTCGGGATGCGGTCGGTGGGCCTGACGCAACCCGTGGGCTGGACGTCGAGGGGGGCACTCCAGACGCCGATAGCGATACAATTTCTGATTTGGGGGACATTCTGTCGGATATGGACGCCTCTTACCTGCCGGAAAGCCATGGATGCGAAGCCACCGAAGCCCACTGGTGGTCCGAAGTGGAGGTGCAGGAGGATCTTAAACCTACGTGCTACGAGATTTGCCTTGGGATGGAGTGCGGTCCCGTCCTGGAATGTAGCTGCGGAACCTGCACCGGAAACGACAACGTGTGTCAGGCTGGGGTTTGCGTATGCGGGCCCAAGTGTGACGGGAAGCAGTGCGGTTCGGACACCTGCGGTGGCCTGTGCGGTGTCTGCCCCGACGGCTCCTACTGCAGCCTCTTTGAACAGTGCGTGGCCTTCGCTTGCAACATCGGGCCGTTTGGTGTCGATGTATCTAAGATCACATCGTTTTCCTCCAGTTTCGAAGCGCATCCAGGTGAGGCACTGGACGTCGACGGGAATCCTGCCACATGTGCCCCAACCGGGAATTGCGAGAATGGCCTGGACAACAGCTTTGGAGCGTTTCTCCGTGATTGGTCAGGCACATTCGAAGTGGACTATTCCACAAAGAAGCTCTTCGCCGATGGGAAGATCATCTGGCTGATCGAGTTGGTGGAGCCCACCACCGATGGATCGAATTTCGAGGTGAGTCTGCTCCGTGGGACGTGGGATTCAAGTATAGATGGTTGCAATCCGCAAACCGAGTCCTGCGACTATTATGTCACACCAGATTCATATACGCTTCCTGATTGCATGCCACTGACCAGACTAACCCAGGCCACGATCACCGATGGGGTTCTGCAGGCATCCGGTGGAAGTGATGAGTGGGAGTTTCACATTACATTCCCAGAGGCACTCTATCCATGGGGCAATGGGCCTGTCATGGAGGTGTTCACCTCCTCCGTGCGAGCTCGGAGGCTGAAGATCAGGGCCGCTGTCGAGGTGGGGGACACAACTATCGTAACGGGGGGCATCCTGGCCGGAGCGCTGCGCAAGAGCGACTTGATCGAGGCCGTTTCGCTTTGGCCTTACGCTGTCGAGACGGTTGTTGGCTTCCAGAAGGAAGTGGTTATCGACGTGATAGAGAGCTTCCTGGTGCTTGACATAGACACTGACGGTGATGGGACAGCCGACGCTGCTTCTTTCGCATTCCAGTTTCAGGCCATTGGCGGCGCCATCGTTGGGGTAGGTATCTGAACTGGTTTTCACGCAGGAGGCCGGTTCACTGTCTGCTGGACGGCTCTGCCACACGAGCTTTGGTACCCCCATGGCCCCCAACAATCTTCCCTTGACATGTCACCGACCGGTGACTAACGTGGCTTTGTCACCATGTGGTGACGCACTTGGGAGGCTTGGCCATGCGGGACAGCGACGAAACCAGAAAGGGTATCCTGGCAGCACTGGGCAGGTTGCTGGCAGAGAAGGGTTTCAATCAGGTAGGCATTAATTCTGTGGCCCGGGAAGCGGGCGTAGACAAAGTGCTAATCTACCGCTACTTCGGCGGTATGGCCCAGTTGCTGCGAGACTTCGCCGTGCAGGGCGGCTTCTGGCCCACCATCTCACAATTAGCTGGCGGCCAATTACAGGGCTTCCGCACGCTGGCAGAGGCTGGTACGGCAATGCTCAACGGCCACCTGCGTGAACTGCGGGCCCGGCCCCTGACCCAGGAAATCATGCGCTGGGAACTGCACGAGCGAAACGAACTCACCGACGAACTTGCCCGCCATCGTGAACAGCAGGGGATAGAAATCATGGCACTGCTGCCCAATGACGAGAAAGCGGCCCATGTGGATGTGGCCGCTGCTGCTGCCATTATCCACGCTGGCATCACCTATCTGGTGCTGCGCCAGAAGACGGCGGATGTCTACCTAGGAGTCGACCTTACTTCTGACGAGGGCTGGCTGCGGATTTCCAAATCGGTGGCTCATCTGATGCGTGCAGCGCTGGGTCCAGAAGAGTAGACCGGCCATCGCCGGCTTGCTCCCAGGCGCTGTCTTTTGTGCATATGTCACCGCTTGGTGACTTGGAGGTGAAACATGGTACGTCGTGAATTCATTCAGTTGGGACTGGGCAGCGTTGCCATGGCAGCGGCGATGCCTCTCTTCGGCGGCTGCTCGGGCCTGGTGCGTTCGGACCTGGAGAGGGAACCAGTCGCACCAGCGAACCCTAATCTGGATAGCAGGCTTGCTGAGGTTCTGCGGCTTGCTTCACTTGCTCCAAGCGGCCACAACACGCAGCCGTGGCGAGTAGAACTTCTCGATGAGGGCCGCCTGCGCATCCATGCCGACGCTGCTCGCAGTTTGCCGGTTGTAGACCCCGACAACAGAGAGATGCTCATTGGCCTGGGGGCCTTCCTGGAGAGTCTTGTGTTGGCAGCGGGTATCCATGGCTTGCGGGCCCAAATGGAACCCACACTGCAGCAAGCCGGCGGCATCTGGCAGCAGGAGGTGGTATTGCACAACGCACAGCCCAGCGACTATCCGGCCCAGCGCCTTGAGTTGCGTCGGACGTTGCGCAGCGGATTCCGCACTCAGGAACTCTCCGCAGAGCTTCTCTCCAAGCTGCAGCGGCACGCCGGCTGCGAAATCATCTACCTTCCTCGCAACAGCCGTGAATCTTCGCTGCTTGCCGAGGCCACCATCGCCGCTTTCTCGCAGCAAACTTGGAATGATGCGGCACAAGAGGAACTGGCCAGTTGGATTCGCTTCTCCAACGACGACGCAAGGAGACACAGGGACGGACTTACCCCTGCAATGATGGGTATAACCGGCTTTGGTGGCTGGTTCGTGCGCAGCTTCTACGACCGCAGCGACGTGCTGAAGAAGGGGTTCAGGGACAAGGGCATCGAGGGGGTCTCGCAGCAGGTGAAAGAGGGTGCCGGCTGGCTGATTCTCACTGACACCACCCACACATCAGACGCCATGGTATCTACAGGCCGACGGTTCCAGCGCCTCGCCTCGTGCGCCCGTGAGTTCGGCCTGGCTCTTCATCCCATGTCTCAGACCATCGAAGAGGCGCCTTGGAAGAACGAACTCTGGAGCCAAGTGGGCCTTTCAACCCCCGCTCATCTGGTCTTGCGCTGCGGTCTGGTCGACCAGTACCCCCCACCCATCAGCCTCCGCCGCCCCGTTGCGGCGTTTGTCCCCGATTTGTACGGATTATCGGTTTAAATGCAACGCACAGATATCCCCCGCATATGCCAACAAACGTAGGGGCGGACCGGCGTGTCCGCCCGTTGTTCGGATTATCGGTTTAAACGCAACGCGCAGATATCCCCCGCATATGCCAACAAACGTAGGGGCGGACCGGTGTGTCCGCCCGTTGTTCGGATTTTCGGTTCAAACGCAACGCGCAGATATCCCCCGCATATGCCAACAAACGTAGGGGCGGACCGGTGTGTCCGCCCGTTGTTCGTTTTTTTGGGGCGGACCGGTGTGTCCTTTCGGGTCCACAGGCGGTAGGATGGGCCGGAGCGTGCGGAGGAAGAATAGCATGAACGAATCAGCGCCGCGTTTCTGGGAGGTATTCTTCGATGTCTTCGAGCACCTGCCTCGGCAGGGCCCGGGCAATCGTGCCAGCGCCGAGAGGGCGCTGGGGTTGTGCCGGGAGCTCTCGTCGTCACCCGTCTTGCCTGACCTGGACTGCATCCTGCTGGGCCAGACGTTTCAGTTTGGAGTAGATGTGGTCCGGCATTGTGGAGGGATGAAATGAACATTCGGATTGCAGGTCCGCAGGATGCTGCAGTGATTCACCGCCTGATTTGTATGCTGGCCGAGTACGAACGAGAGCCCGATGCCGTAGAAACGACGCCGGCCAGGTTGCACCAGCAACTGGGGATGGAGCGACCGCCCTTCGAGTGTTTGCTTGCCGAGTGGGAAGGCGAGGTGGTGGGCTTTGCACTCTTCTTCCACAACTATTCGACGTGGCGAGGGCGGCAGGGGCTCTACTTGGAGGACCTGTTCGTGCCTCCTGAACATCGCCGAAGGGGTGTAGGGCGAGCGCTTCTGCGTGCGCTGGCGGCGCTTGCGGTGCAGCGAGATTGTGCTCGCATGGAGTGGTCCGTGCTGAACTGGAACGAGTTGGCCCACGGTTTCTACCGCCAGTTGGGGGCGGTGCCCATGGAGGAATGGACGGTGTGGAGGTTGACGGGGGATGCTCTGCATGCACTGGCGGAGGAGCGGGGTGGTCCCGGTTCTGAAGCGATATTTTAATTTTACGGAGTCAATAATGAAGATGAGCCCGTACTTAGCATTTCCAGGTAATTGTGAAGAGGCTTTTAGGTACTATGAGAAGCACTTGGGCGGACGAATCGAAGTGTTGATGACAATTGCCGGCACTCCGATGGCTGCGGCGACTCCCCCTGAGTGGCTTCCCAAGATCATCCACGGCCGAATGGTGGTGGGCGAGGCGGTGCTCATGGGTGGCGACGTTCCGGCACCCCAGTACACTGCTCCCTCTGGTTTCTCGCTGATGATCAACGCTGCCAGTGCGGAGGAGGTCGAACGTCTTTGGGCCGCGCTGGTGGAGAATGGCACGGTCAAGATGCCATTGAGCGAAACGTTCTGGGCCATCCGATTCGGAGCGCTGGTGGACCAGTTTGGTATTCCCTGGATGATTGGGTGCGATCGGCCAGAGCAATAGCCACGACAGGGGCCATCCTCCGTCCCCCATGCCTCTTCCTCCGTCTCCTCCGTCCCCCATACCTCTTGTTCGGCGGCTCGGCCCCAAGGCTGTGCCGGGACGTGTTCATTTCAGCCGAACGCCTCCTGTTGTTCAGCGGCTCCGTTCAGGGCTCCGTCCCCAGGCTCCGTCCCCAGGCGGCAGCCTCCCCAGGCTCCGTCCCCAGGCGGCAGCCGAACGCCTCCTGTCATTCAGCGGCTCCGTTCAGGGCTCCGTCCCCAGGCTCCGTCCCCAGGCGGCGGCTGAGGGTAGCTTTTTGTGTGAACCTGACAGAGAATCAGCCCAGTTCTCGCACAAGCCATTTGGGGTTCCCATGCAGTAGGGGTAGAGACCCGAGTGAGGAGAAGGAATATGACGCCAGAAGAGGCACCCGAGATCCTCGATGTGGCCGCCAACAACGTCGATAAGACTGGATTCTTCTGTTTCATGAGCAAGAAGAAGTCTGAGGGCTACCAGCGCAAGTTGGCTTGGCTCAAGGATCGCTTTTCGGAAGGCCTGCGCATCAAGATGCTGACGCTGCCCGAGCGTGGATTCATCGAGTATATCCCCGGCGAGCATGCGTGGCGTGCGGTTCATGCAGATGGATACATGGTCATCCACTGCCTGTGGGTCGTTGGCAAGAGCAGGGGCATGGGATTCTCCGGCGCATTGCTTGATGCCTGCATCGCTGACGCCAAGCAGCAGGGGATGAAGGGGGTGGCAATGGTGACCAGCCAGAAGGTATGGATGGCCAGCCGCTGCGTGCTGGACAAGCACGGATTCGAGTGTGTCCAGACGGCGCCGCCGGCTTTCTCGTTGATGGTGAAGAAGTTCGGCAAACACGCATCACCATCGTTTGCTGGTGGGTGGGACGAGAAGGCGAAATCTTTTGGGCAGGGCCTGTCCGTCATTCGTTCGGATCAGTGCCCGTACATAGTGGATGCCACCAACACGGCCGTTGCCGCCGCGGACAAGGCCGGTGTGATGAGCCAGGTCATTGAGCTGAAAAGCAGAGATGACCTTATGCGCCTGTCACCCTCGGCCTACGGTGTCTTTGGCCTTGTCTTTGACGGCAGGCTGCTCAGCTACTACTACCAACTTGAAAAGGACCTGCTGCCTCTCCTTAAGGGAGGTATTTCATGAATGCGAACAGAGACGACGATGAAACTCGATATTTCATTTATATGGATATGATAATATGGAGCCACGGTTCAGCCAGTGGTTCGAAATCAACATGGTAGCCAAGGCTGTGGCCAGTAGGCCCGCCCCTGTGGCCGGCGACGTGGGCGTGGGCCTCACGGTCAGCATGGCGCTGCACGTTATCCGACCAGGCCAGAGTCATCAAGCCTCGAAAGTGTGGGTGAAAAGGTACTCTGGCAGCGTCGAGGATTCTGTGCGAGGATAGGGCGGCTTTGGGGGTCGGGGTGGTCCAGGCGGGATTGGAACTGGACGTTTTTGATGGAGAAAGTACATGTCGCAGAAGAACATTCCCTTGACTGAACGGCCGGCGTGGCAGGCCTTGCAGAACCATGCAAACGAGATGCGGGGTACGC
Source organism: uncultured Myxococcales bacterium (assembly GCA_964593355.1). Taxonomy (GTDB): domain Bacteria; phylum Myxococcota_A; class UBA9042; order CAIXZC01; family CAIXZC01; genus CAYTWV01. The sequence goes on along the minus strand of CAZQHM010000006.1, from coordinate 61,484 downwards.
ACCTCAGGACTCTCTTCGCCAAGGACCCCGGCCGGGGGCAACGCATGTCAGCCGAGGCAGCGGGTATATACTTTGACTATTCGAAGCATCGTATAACAGATGAGACTCTGGGGCTGATGTTTCAATTGGCTGAAGAATGTGGATTGAAGAGTCGAATCAATGCCATGTTTTCGGGCGAGAAGATTAACGTCACGGAGCAGCGGGCAGTGCTTCACGTAGCGCTGCGTGCCTCTCGGGATCAGTCGATTCTCGTGGATGGCCGGGACGTGGTGCCGCAGGTACATGTGGTGTTGGACCGTATGGCGGACTTCTGTTCCAGGGTTCGAAGCGGCGAGTGGAAAGGATTCACGGGCGCGACGATTCGCAACATCGTGAACATCGGCATCGGTGGTTCCGACCTTGGACCGGTGATGGCCTATGAGGCGCTGCGGTTCTACAGCCAGCGTGATCTCTCGTTCCGATTTGTCTCCAATGTGGATGGCACCGACTTTGTCGAGGCTACCCGTGATCTCAACCCCGCAGAGACCCTTTTCATCATTTCGTCCAAGACTTTCACTACTCAAGAGACAATGACCAACGCCCGTTCGGCCCGGGAGTGGACGCTGAACGCCCTGAAGAGCGATGAGGCCATAGCTCGGCACTTTGTCGCTGTCTCCACAAACGTAGAGCTGGTCTCGAAGTTCGGCATCGATCCCGCAAACATGTTCGAATTCTGGGATTGGGTAGGCGGCCGCTACTCTATGGACTCGGCCATCGGGCTCTCCACCATGTTGGCCATTGGTCCAGAGCACTTCCGAGCAATGCTGAGTGGCTATCACGAAATGGACCAGCATTTTGCCAACGCCCCCTTTGACCAGAACCTGCCCGTCCTGATGGCCTTGTTGGGAATCTGGTATAACAACTTCTTTGATGCTCAAACCATAGCTGTTTTGCCCTATGAACAGTACTTGAAGCGCTTTCCTGCCTATCTTCAGCAATTGACCATGGAGAGCAATGGCAAGCGGGTCACCATGGAGGGCAGAGAGGTCAACTACCAGACCGGGGCGGTCTACTTCGGGGAGCCCGGAACGAACGGTCAGCACTCCTTCTACCAGATGATTCATCAAGGCACGAAGTTGATTCCTTGTGAATTTATTGCGTTCGCAAAGCCACTGAACCCAATTGGTCGCCACCACGACTTGTTGATGGCCAACGTCTTTGCGCAGGCCGAGGCCCTGGCCTTTGGCAAGACCCGTGAGGAATTGGAGCGAGAGAACACGCCCGCCTGGCTTGTTCCCCACCGTACTTTTGAGGGCAATCGCCCCTCAACCACCATGCTGATGGAGAAGCTGACTCCCGCTGCTTTGGGCTCGCTGCTGGCGCTGTACGAGCACTGCGTATTTGTCCAGGGCGTCTTGTGGGACGTGGATTCGTTTGACCAGTGGGGAGTGGAGTTGGGCAAGGTCATGGCGACCCGGATTGTTGGAGAGTTGGATGGCAAGAGCCAACCGGAACTGGCCCACGACAGCTCCACCAACAGTCTGATCACCTGGTATCTGGATCGGGCGAAGGTGTTGATGCCCAAATAGCCAGACAATTGTTGGGGCGTGCAGTCCGTTAGCGAACGCTCTGCAGCAATCCCAGCTAAACCAGTGACCTTCATTCTCGCCCCTACCCCTCGACTCGGCACGAGCCTCGCTCCCCTCGAAGGGCCTGAGGGGCCCCTCGGGGCCGTCGAAGGCGGGGTAAACGGCTGGGGGGCGGATCGAGATATCTGGCCAGCCGTTTAGAGCCCCGCAAGAAACTCCCTTATCGTCATGCCTATGTCCTTGGCAATCTGCCGAAGAAGAATAGGGGAGAGGTCACGTCCCTTGTGGAATGGCACCGTTGTTCCTCTACCGTCGGGGTGGCGGTACTGCTTGTGGCTTCCACTCTGGCGGACCTCTACGAAGCCCAGTCTTTGCAATATGGCGGCCACTTAGGAAGGTTTCAGTACTGGCAGCTCTCCCATGGTCAGGCCACTACGACGTTCTGGGTACCGACGAACTCTGTGAGCAACTTCGGTTCGCCGTCGACCAGCAGCATGGCGATAACTATTCGGAGATTCTCAACAAGTTCGTCCAGAGTCTCTCCCTGAGAGTGTGCACCGACGAAGCCTGGAACATAGCCAACATAGAATCCCGTGTCTGGACACCTCTCAACCACTGCGGTGAAGCTCCTCATTGTTCTGCCCTCCTGCGCTCTCTCCTCTACTTGATACGGCAAGCGTCCTGTCCCGTCAAGCCACTCCCCAGCGGGTCCGCAGTAATCCATTGGAACCGGACGCGCCGGAGCGGATTGCTCCCCGCCTCCCTGGCGTTCCGCCGCCGTCCCGCTTGTCGCCCGCCCGTACTCACAAGGCGGCAGAGCCCATGACACGATCATGCCAATCCCCTGATTTCATGGGCCGTCGGAGTTTAGGTACACGACGGGTTCAGGGATACTCGCGGTCGCGACAAAACTATTCGAGAATCAATGCACTCCTGCCAGGAGATCCCAAAGTAGGCCCGTTTCCAGGCCATTTCTGCTTGACATGTGCCCATCGGGTATCTGTTCAGTTTCACCGCACGCCACGAATTGACCGACCTCCCATGCCCTCAGCCTTCGCTCTCCCCGGCCCACGCCCCCTACGCGCTGGCGGCCATCGACGCTGCCGCCAGCTTCTGGGCCCAGGTGGCTTCAGACCCCCGCATATCCCCGACCTTTCAGTCCCTTGCGTTAGCCCATACCGAGCGTGTTGCTGGACTGAGGGCGTTCGCTGCGTTGCTGCCTGGGTGATAGGAATCAATGGCCGTGTCGTCGCTGGTCAAGCCCACGACCAGGCCCATCCGGATCATCTGACCGACTTGGGCCGAGTTCAAGCGCATCCTGCAGCGCACGGATAGAAAAAGGGAGAGGATAAGAGAGCGGGGGGTTAACCAATCGCCAATCTTGGGCATTCACGGAGTTCGACATTGGGGAGGGTGCGATGAGTTTGACCGAATTTGCGAAGGGGAGTGCCAGGTTGGTTCTGGGTTTGTCGCTTCTGCTGGTGCAGGCTTGCCCCGAGGGGCGCCGGGCGACTGCGGCCGACTCTCTGCATGAGACCAGCTCTGACACGCTCCAGCCCGGCGTGGACGTGAACCCGGGGGGCGAGGTGGGAGGTGATCGGATGGGTTCGCCGGACCATCTGGAGGAGCGCCAACGCCCCGACGGCTGGACTGAGGCAACGCACGGCAACGACGTGGCTCCCGACTACTCGGTTGTCTTTCCTGACAGCGCCGTTCTCCGGATGGATGTTCGATTCGATGCCGCAACATGGGCAGCGCTCCTCGCCGACATGGAAGGCTTGTACGGCGAATTCGGAGAGATTGGGAGTGGAGGGCCTCAGCAGCCTGATGTACCGCAGGAATTGGTGCAGGCTTGCCTCTCCCTTGTCCAGGGCGATGCCTGCGATGCCACATTTGAAGGTAACCCGATAGCTGGAACGTGTCGTGAAGTCTGGGAGGGGCTGCTTGCCTGCATTCCTGAGGGTTCCGCCCCAGTGAACGATCCTCTGGCCGCCGCCTGTGCCGAGAAGCAGGCAGGAGATGAATGTAGCGTCGGAACCGGCCCCATGGGCCCATCCGGCACTTGTCAGGGAAACGCTACTCTGGTCTGTATCATACCTCCTGCCACCGATGCCTGCCTTGGGCTCGTTGCGGGAGACCCCTGTGAAATGCCAACGCCAGAAGGGGAGAAGCCGGGGCATTGCGCAGAGATGGGGCCCTATCTGGCTTGCATGATGCAGTCAGCCCCTCCTGGTGGCCCCGGTGTTGGTGGTGACATCGTCGAGACCAACCCGATCTGGGCTCCGTGCGAGATTGGTTTTGAGGGCAAGAACTGGTGGCACGTCGGATTCCGATTCAAGGGCAACTCCACCCTATCATTAACATGGGGTATGGGTAGCTATAAACTGCCATTTAAACTCGATTTTGACCAGTTTGAAGACCAGTATCCGATGATAAAGAATCAACGATTCTTCGGGTTTAAAAAGCTTTCCTTCGCCAATAATGCGAGAGACGACTCTCTTCTTCGCGAGAAGCTGGGGGGCGACCTCTTCGCCGCGGCCGGGATCCCGACTCCCCGCCGCACCTTCGTTCGGGTCTACCTCGACGTAGGTCAGGGTCCACTCTACCTTGGGCTCTATACCATGGCGGAGACTCCGGACGAGCCGATGCTCCAACGCATCTTCGGGGAGAGCGAAGGAAACCTCTACAAACCCGAGGGTAAGCAGGCCACTTGGGCCCACGGAATTACCATCGACGAAACCGGTTTCTCCAAAGAGACCAACGAGGAGAAGGCAGATTGGTCGGATGTCGAGGGAGCGATGGGAGCGTTGCATGCTGATAGAACTGACGCATCAACTTGGCGTCAGGGGTTGGATGAACGATTTTCTGCCGACACCTTCCTTAACTGGCTGGCCGTTAACACAGTTATTCAAGATTGGGATCAGTACGGAAATGGTGCACATAATTACTATTTATATGGAACCACAAAGGAAAACGGCAGGTTCTACTGGATTCCATGGGATCACAACGAGTCACTCAAAGGGGGCGGTGGCATGATGGGGCCCCTGCCGCTCGATATGTCCGGCGTCACCTCTGAATGGCCTCTGATCCGTTTCTTGATCGACGACCCTCTCTACGGGGTGAAGTATTGGGCCTACGTTAGTGCCTTCGCCGATGGCCCATTTTCATCGGAGGCTTTCGAGGTCAAGCTTCAAGCAGCACACGACATGATCCGCCCTTATGTTCTGGAACAGATAGGCGTGGAGTGGATCGGTCCGTTGGCTGTAAGCTCAGACGCATTCGATGCCGCTCTGCTAGAGTTGAAGCAGCATGTTGCGCTACGTCGCGATGCAGTCGACATGGCGACTTCGAAGTGAGTCGCTGCCTTCGGAGTGCTCTCCTGCCTTGACGTCAAGGCCAGGAGGGCTATCATGGTGCTACTGGTATTTCTCCGAGAAGTTCGGTGTCTACATTGTTAATATGGTCCACAAGAAATCAAATAAGGGCGGCCCCGATGAGCACGGAACCAATGTCCACTTTATATGGGACCGGCCCTGCACCACTAATGGGACAGCGCTCTAACCGGTCGCCGGCAGTCGCACCCTGGTTCCACACAGTATCGCTCCACGAACAGAAACGTCCGGTCGGGCAGACTCTCGTGATTGGTCAGCGTGATGGCCTGGCACTTCTTCTCAGCTACGTCTGGGAACAGGGTTTGGAACCGCATCATACTCATTCAAAACCCTCCGGTTCCTTTCCCGCGACGGCCATCCGATGCTCAATCTCTTCACGGCTGCGAGCCACCTCGCTGCGCAGTTCCTCCTCAGTGGGGAGGTAGTTCTGGTAGCGGGCGGCCAATATCTGCTCGTTGTCCTTTGGCAATGTAATCTTTACAACGGCATCGTTCTTGTCCGAGCACAACACGATGCCCACCGTCGGCTGCTCGTGCTCCGCTCGCTGGAAGCGGTCGAACCAGTTCACATACATCATCATCTGGCCAAGATCCTGGTGGGTGAGCTTGCCGAGCTTGAGGTCGATGAGCACAAAGCAACGTAATAGACGATTGTAGAAGACAAGGTCCACGTAGAAATGGTCGCCGTCTAACGTGAGCCGCTTCTGCCGGGCGACGAAGCAGAACCCCTTGCCGAGCTCAAGCAGGAAGTCTTCGATGTGCTCGATGATGGCCTGCTCGAGGTCTCGTTCCAGCCAGGTGTGCCGTTCCGGCAAGTTGAGGAACTCCAGCACGAACGGGTCCTTGATAACGTCGATGGGAACCGTGACTTCGTGGCCCTCCCTGGCCAGGGCCAGAACCTGCTCCTTGTCACGACTCTTGGCCAGTCGTTCAAACAGAAGAGACCCAATCTGCCGCTCAAGCTCACGGGTGGACCACCCTTCCCGTGCGGCCTCGATCTCGTAGAAGGCTCGGGCGGTAGGGTTGGTCACACGCATTAAGACAAGGTAGTGGGTCCAGCCGAGGTGCGGGGGAAAAACGGGCGTCACGACATCGGCCGATTTGGACAGCAGTGCTGTCTGAATCTCGGGAACGCTCAATTGGGTCAGCGGTGCTGTCCAAATGTTGGCAGCTCCAGAAGCGGTCAGAAGTGAGGAACCGCTGGGGAACGTAAGATAGAACAGGCGCATGCGGCTCAAGGTTCGTGCCCCGAATCCCTGCCCGAATCGATTGCCAAGACGCTCGGACAGGCGGTTAATGACCTCCTCACCATATCCCGCCCGGACTCTTCCTTCCTGCTCGACCTCGACAATCTCTCTTCCGATGAGCCAGTAGGCATGTACCATGGCCGTGTTTACGGTGCGTACAACTTGGCTGCGGGCCGATTCGATGATCTCTGCCACGCGTCGGAACAGGTCTTCTTCTGTTGTGCTGAGTTCGTTGTTCATGGTCGTCAGCTCCCAATGGTCGTCATCGTGTCTGGCTCCGCTCGCATTCTTTGTACAACGGAAATTCGACGGCAGCAACCTCGGCAAGCAGTTCCAGGCCAAGGGCGCCAATGCGGTTGAACCCCGTCGCATCCCAATCACCGTGGCAGTTGGGTCACCCACAACCTCAGTTCCTCCGGCTGCGGATATTCAACGGGAATTGCCCGCAAGGAGAAAGGAATCCTTGTGCAGTCCCTGACGGGGAGATCCAGGAAGTCTCCCTGTTCAGCAGCCAGGAGGGCCAATTTGAGATACCTTCTGAGAAGCAGCAACGGGGGGAACCCGTGGCGGGGCACATACCAGTCCAACATATCCCGAGCGCCCTTGGAGCTGTTGCAGGCTCGGCAAGCCCAAACCATGTTCTCTCAGGTCCAAGCCACCCTGGTTAAGCGGAACAAGATGGTCAATCGATAGCCTTACATTAGAGCCGCAGTAACAACAGGACTGGGGAAGCTGCAACTTCAGCCGCTCGTCCTCCAGGAACGAGCCCATTCGCATGGTCCCCTTCCGTAATCCCGCCAGCAGACGTGCGCGAATCATGTAGTGTGTCCGCTGGTATCTCAGCGCTTGGTCCGACACAGCAGCATGAGCCATCGCCAGGTTGGCGTACGACAAATTCAGCAGATCCCGTACGGTCTGCTCGCTGGCTTTGCCACACGCTGCCATGGCCCCCTCCCATCGCCCGAGCGTAGCCTGGGCGTGTCCCCGGTTCAACGATTTCAGAGTCGGTGGTCAGGAGTACCCTCGGGGCTGCACCCTTGCGGACCACGGGTGAGGGCAGGCGCCATCAACACCCACGTGGCTCCTCCACAAATCGCCGAACCTCGCCAGCTAGATCGTGCAAGGGGACTTCCTGGACAAGCGTCCCCTCAACCTCCTGTTGGGAAGCGCCAGTGACCGACGCTAGCAAGACACGGGGCGGATGGTAGGCATCAATGAAACTGCGCAGGCTACGCGTGACGTTCCGGTGGGACTCTCCGGCCTTGACTTCAATGGGCAGGATGTGGCCACCGTGCTCAACGATGAAGTCGACCTCGGCACCGCCTTTACTGCGCCAAAACCGGATCGTATCCAGCAGCGGGTTGATCGACTTCGCTATCTCGGTGAACACCAGATTCTCCACCAGAGCGCCTTTGTCCGCTCGGCCCGAAAGAGGGGAAAACCCTCCAAAGAGGCGGTTGCGAAGCCCGTTGTCCAAGAAAAAAACCTTGGGCATGCCGGTCAGTTCGGAACGGGCGCCGCCGACATAGGGAGGGACCAGCCTGACAATATGTGTGTCCTCCAAAATCTGTATATATTCTCTTACTAACGCTCTCCCTACCCCTACTATACTTGACCATTCAGAAAAATTGCAAAGCTGCCCCACTTGACTTGCCATTAATTCCATGGTCTTCTTGAACGCCGCTATCGAGCCAATCCGGAAACGATCGGAAGCATCCCGCACCACAAAAGACTCCACCAGCCTCGCCAGTTCCAAATCGGGTTCGTCCCCCCTCAAGACCGAAGGATACCCCCCGAAAACTGCGGTTCGCTCGGTTAACTCCACTTTTTGCTGCATGGCCACCACCGGCAGCAGACCCCCATATTCGGCACCCATTTCGTTCAGCGACAAAGGCAGCAGAAGTTGCCTGGTGGCCCGTCCAGCAAGACTTTCTCTGGTCTGCGCTTCAAGGTGGAACGAGGAACTGCCTGTCACAAAGAGCACCAACTCCGGGAGACGGTCCACCAGCCCTTTTATCGTTAGTCCGGCGCTCTCAAGATGCTGGGCTTCTTCCAGGAGAATGAGCTGCACGCCGCCCAGTTCGCCCCGCACGTCCGCCGCCACAAGTGCCGGAGAACGGAGCCACTCGCGTAGAGAGGGCTCTTCACAGTTAATATAGAGCACGGGCTCCTGCCGTTGCTCGAGCCAGTGCCACACCAACGAGGACTTCCCCGCACGGCGCGGCCCAATGACCAGGTGAGCCCCCGCTGCCCCATCCAGCGTCGCTGTTCGTGGGATGAACGTCTCCGGAAGGTGCTCACGAAACCAAGGCCCCAACTCACCTCGCTTCATCCAAGGGTTGTCGGCCATCAGCACGCTGAGTATGTGGTTGTCCATCTGGGCCTCCTAGGCATCAAACTACCATGCTGTTTGTCTGAAGTCGATAGCACCTAGCCAGGATAATTGACCGTAGCGACCGGAAACTGAATTGCGTTTTGGGTGCGGCGTGACTTGAGCTACGGCCTGGCAGGACCAACACCCGACGCAGGACTGGGTAAGGCAGCATATTCGTACTGCCAGCTATCGGAAGCGGCCTCCTGGCGACGCCCAGGTCCTCGCTTCCCCTGCGTCGGTGGCATCCATGCTTCGGCTTCGCTCAGGCCAGGCCACCGCGACGAATGGAAGCAAGCTGCCTGACGTCGGATGGCAGGGTACTGCACGTCGCCTCAATGCTCTCACCAAATCAGCGGACCAGTCTTTGCGCTCCCGCCCTGGCGACGCTCAGCGCCAGCTTTCCTGCCCGATCTCGCACTGCGATGTCGTCAGAAAACGCGCTGGGCTCCCTCTGTGCGTCCTCAAAACAGGATCGGCGGGTGTTTCGGGGAGGGTGTGTTTCGGGGATGCCCCAGATCCGTGTCCCAAGATCCGTGAAGTGATGTCCAGACTACCGTCAACAGTGGGAGCGGTATTCCGTCACGCTTGCCCGAGTTCGGGGCTCCAGTATATGCTTCGGCACAGGGCGTGGCCGCCAGACACGGGCTCCAGGTACGTTGCTCGGGGTCCCTCGATTCGGATGATTTGGAGAGCGCATGAGCGAGGCAAGGAAGCCCCGTCCTAAGGGTCAGTGGCCGAATTCGCATCAGGTCACGGTCGACAAGTACAGGGACGATCCCCTCTACCCCAAGATTGTTGCTGCCGTGGCCAAGATCCTCGCCACGAGCAAGTCTGTGGCTCCCATTGACGTCCTGGTGGGAATGGGACTCCTGGAAAAGGACAAGCTCGAGGACTGGCGTCTTGGCCGAGTGCCGTGTCTTGAGAAGGTCATCCACGGCAACCTGGCCAAACTCTCTCGCCTGCTTCGGATCCTGCAGTTCCATGCCCATGACATGCACCTGGACCCCTGCCTGACGGTGTACGTCCGTTGGGGAAAGGGGCCGAAGACCCGGCTGAGGTTCACGAAGACGGGGGACGAACCCCTCGAGCGGGCCTACGCCACACACCTGGTGTGGCCGGGGAAAGGTCCCTTCCACCCACCCAGGCAGGTAGCCGTCCACGAGGCTCCGCCTGGCAGCGTCCCCGAGGCTCCGGTCGGGACTCAAGAGGAACACCATGAGTGAATACCAGCACCACGAGTTTGTGGCTCTGGTTTGGCCGTTCATGGGGGAGGCCAGGAAACTCTTGGGGCAACTCAACAAGGGTCCAGCGGACTTGGCGCTTCGTCGAGGACCCGAGGCGCATATTGCGGTGCGTAACCCAGTGGTCAACGACTGGGAGGTGGCTTCTGGCTTGAACGCGCCACCAAGAAAGAGGCGCTGTTTAAGCGCGGCCGGGGCCTCTGTAACAACGTATGGCCTGCCGCTAATCCTACTGTGTAGTCTCTCGGCCCATGGTCAGACTCTACCAGCCACCAAATCGGGCCTCTCTCTCCAGCTTGACTCCAATTCGCAAACCGACTCGCCCCCCCTTGACCTGGCCGATGACACTGAGCTTCTCGACTTCAGCGAAGACGAGGAATGGGACGGGCAAGACGACAAGAGCGGGGTCCAGAACGAGGACAAGCTGGAAGACGATGCCGTCACGGAGGAAGGGGAAGAGCGGATTGGGCCGGTCCCCCCTCTCCCGCCAGAGGTAGATCGTCGCAACGAGTGGGGCTTGGCCATGGCATCCCTCGGAGGTATGGCGGGCGATGTCGTCGGCTATTTGGGAGGGGTCGGGATGCTGGGGGGCTACTCCATAAATTACTGTGATGACTGTGGTGCCAGGTACATGGGCGACGTAATATTGGCGGGGGTAGGAGGGATGGTCGCTGCCGGATTCCTCCAACCGGCGGGAGTCTTATGGGTAGGGGATGCCTTTGGGTACAACGGCAGCTACTGGACCACTTGGCTTGGATCAATCCTTGGCGGGGCATTCTGTCTGGCGGCAGGTTATGGGCTGTATGCCATGGATGCCGGGTGGCCGATAACGACAACCAGAGGCGGCGAAGCCAACCCATACGTGGTCCTCCCGCTCATCCTGGGTGTTCGGGCGCTCTTTGCTACCTCAGCCTACTACTTCAGCGACAAGGGGGCCGTATCGACCGAAGTCCGCCACAAGGACGGCCATGGCCCCAGCACTTGGGTCAGCCCGTCCTTGCTTCCCGGCCCCGACGGAACGTGGTTTGGCGGCGTTTCAGTCCTTTCGGTCTGGTGAGCCCTCGGATGACAAGCTGGCAGCGCTGATCAAACCGTCCCTGTGCGTCCTCAAAATAGGATCGGCGGGTGTTTCGGGGAGGGGGTGTTTCGGGGATGCCCCCGATCCTCCTCCGTCCCCAGATCCGGTGCCGGGCGAGGTGGGGTGGAGGATTCTGGGAGAGTGGCCATGGCCAGACTAGAAATCGCTGGCCCGTGCCACGATTTGCCGCTCTCCGGCTTCATGAAGAGGGCAGGGCGGACATTTGCGGTGCAGGCCCGGTTGGACTCACTCTGCCAGCACCCGCAGTCCGACTGGCCAGGGTCGGCAGCACTCCCTGTACTTCTTGCCGCTTCCGCACCCATTTCAGAAAACGCCGCACCAGTTGCACTCACACATGTCGCCGTCGGGATCGGGGCCAGCCGAGTACTCGTACGGGGGCTCGGAAGAAATCAGGACACTTATCGAGACCGGGGCAGCGTTGCCGCCCACCTCGGCGGCTTTGACATGAAGCGTGTCGGTATCAAAATCGATATGTGCATCCACCCGCAACGACGCCGTCTGCGTGTCAAAGCCTTCCATAGCCTCGGACGTTAGGCCATCCCGAGTCTCTTTCCTCCAACGCTGCAACCCGGCCTCGGTGAAGACGGGCCGAGAGTCGGCGTACATGTGCCAATACTGATAGAACTGGTTCCCCACGGTCCGGAAGATCCACAACTGAGTGAGTCCTTCTTTCGTGGGCTCCGCTATCAGGTGAGACTTGACTGGTTCGAAGACACACGGGTTTTCTGGGTCCGAGAGACAGAGCGGTGACCTGGCATCCCGGGCAACCAGGGTTGGCTCGCCACCAGTATCCCATGCGTAGAAGTACGTGTAGTCGAGCACCCAACCCTCTTCCATTTGCAGCTTGTCCAGGACCGTGAAGAAGAGGTTCGGGTCAAACGCGTCGGCCGTCTTTGTGGGCGGACCATTCTTATCCTGCATCAGGCTGTCCGGGACCTTTAGGCCCTTGTACAAGGCCCGACAGTCGTCGACCCACTGCTGCGCCTGCTCAAGGAACGGGTCGGGCGGGTCGCGGAATTCCAACACATCCGTCCCATCGCCAACACCTGTCTCAGCGTCAACCTCCGTCTTGCCGTCCCCTCCGGAGGTGCAGCCAATGGGCCCGGCCACAAGCACCCCAACCGCCAGCCACAATCCTCCAATGCCTCGAATCGCCCTTCTGGCCCCATGCCGCGAGCTCATGCCAAACCTCCTTCGTCCTTCGTCAATCTTCCTTCAGCAAATCGCTACAATGAGGAAAGATTCCACATGGCCATTTCAAGTGTGCACAAATGAGACCGCTATCAAGCCATCATCACTTCAGGGCTATGCTATATGCAAGCCACGTGCCAACTAACCAGGTGTTCTGTCCCCAAACCCCGTCCCCAAACCCCGATTCCGTCCCGTTGTTCCTCCGTCGCCGATTTCGCTTCCCCGCTGGTCACGGTAGAGACCCCTCGGCTTCGCTCGGGGCAGGCCTTAGTCCGTCTTACCCTTCGAAGCTCCGACCCCTGGCAAAAGGGGATTTGCGAAAGATGGATCGGCAGTCTACGCCGAGAACTATTGGACCATGTAGTCATTTTCAATGCCAACCATGCTCGACGGCTTGTTGGCGAGTATGTGAGGTATCATCAGATCGACCGCTGTCATCTCTCTCTGGACAAGGACGCCCCTGAACGGCGGCCAGTCCAGCAGAGGCCTCCTGGCGACGCCCAAGTCATCGCCTTCCCCCGCGTCGGTGGCATCCACCACCGCTACGAGTGGAAGCAAGCGTCGTGACGTCGGACCGCAACGCCCCACGCATCGCCTCAACGCTATCACCGAATCAGCGGACAAGTCTGTGAACTCGTGGCATGCGGTGTGCTTCCCCCACCTTCCTTCCGGCTATCGCACTGCGAAGTCGTCAGAAGACGCGCTGGGCAACCCCGTCGGATTCCCGAATCCTGCCGGCCGAACCACACGGATGGGTTTTGAGAAGGGACAGGATAGCTGGCACGCTTGACCTGGTTCACAGATGGGACTATATTCGGACCAGGATTTGGTATCGTTTTGGGAGGTAACCCCATGAAGAATCTGGTCGTGTCAGAGGACATCATCCCCATCGGGGAGTTCAAGAAGCATGCTTCCCAGCTATTCCGGCGGGTCAAGGAATCGCAGCGTCCCATCCTGATCACTCAGAACGGTTCGCCTGTCAGTGTCATCATTTCCCCTGAGGAGTTTGACCGCATCTGCGAGCGTTCTCGCTTCATCGCTTCCGTGGAGGAAGGCCTGCGTGAGTCCGAGGCGGGGAAGGTGCTGTCTGGCGAAGAGGTTCGTCAGGAGCTTGATGAAGCATTCGGTCCCGTCGGAAAGGATAGGACCCCATGAAGGTCCGCTGGACCAGGCGCTCGGTCGAGGACCTGAAGCGCATCACCAGATACATCTCCGCTGACGATCCACGGGCGGCTCGGCGGTTCGCTGAGACCCTTCGACGCAAGGCGGAGTCTGCTTGCCGCCTTCCCAAGCGAGGCAGGATGGTGCCAGAGCTTGGTCGCCGAGACGTTCGGGAGTTGATTGAAGGCAACTACCGAATCGTGTACCGAATCCTGGACGATGCGGTTGACATACTTACCCTCTTTGAAGGTCACAAACCGTTCGATGGGCTGGAGCATCCAGATAGGTAGAGCGGATCTGGGCGGTTTCCTTGTGCCTCCTCCAAACAGGATCGGCGTGTCGAGGGCCTTGGACCCGGGGGCGACGTCAGGTACTCTTGGGCCTTCATTGGGGGAAAGGGATGACTCCGCTGGTGCTGGTGAGGGTCATGGAGTTGCTGGTGGCCCTGGTTCGGGCGCTTTTCACCGACCGGGCAGATTTGGCCATCGAAAACCTGGCGCTGCGGCAACCCCTCGGCAAGCTCGGGCCAGGCAGGTCGCTGCACTAAGGAGGGAACGACCTCGCCAACCGCTGGATGACTTCGACAGGGCCTTGTGGGTTGCCCTCAAGGAGAAGTGGACCGGCTGGATCGACAGCTTGATCCTGGTCACCCCGGAGACCCCTCGATTTGTCTCGGGGCAGGCCGTTGTTCGCTGGCACAAGGAGAATCTCAAGAAGCATTGGTGAAGGATCTCACACTGCGGACCGGGCCGTCCCCTGGTATCCATGGAGATTCGCAACCTCATCCGCCGGATGGCCGAGGAGATCGACGGGGGAGCGCCTCGTATCCATGCCGAGTTGCTGAAGCTCGGGTTCGACGTCTCCCAAGCCACCGTGTCTCGACACCTGCCGAAGCGCCCTGCCGAGCCTGACAAGGCCGAGCGCTGGAAGAGATTCCTGAGGAATCACCTGCCCGACATGGCAGCCAGCCCTGAGCCCCGCCGAAGGGCGATGGATTTCTTCACCATTCCTACGGCGACCTTCAAGGTGTTGTCCGGTTTCGTTGCAATCCACCACGACCGGTGCCGCATCCTGAACATCAATGTCACCGAGAGCCCCACGGCGCAATGGGTGATCCAGCAACTTCGGGAAGCCTTCCCGCTCACGCCGAGTGCCAGGTATCTCATCCACGTTGCCCGGATCTGTCGTGTTGCACAAACCGGACAACGGCTTTAGATTGGACAACAACCCTGCCGATCGTTGCTCCGATCGGCGGCATTGCACAAGGCGGGCAACATGACATCATCGGACAACACCCTCATCGGCAAGGTCACACGCATGGTGCAGGACCGCCTCCCGCCCGGGTGGGAGGCAGAACTCGTCCAGGCGTCCTCTCGGACCTGGCGGCTGCGCCTCTCCTCGAAGGACGGGCGGTCAGGCGAGCTCCCGGTGTCGGCAATTTCACGGCCCGATCCCCGTGCGGCAAGGCAGATCCCGAAGGAGCGTCCTCTGCTGGTGGCGGCACCTTACCTCTCGCGCAGCGTGCGCGAGGTCCTCGAACACGAGGGTGCGAGCTACGGCGACCAGACCGGGAACGTGCGCATCGTGCTCGAAGAGCCCGGACTCTACATCGTGACGAGCGGTGCCGACTCCAACCCATGGCCCGATGTGCGTCGCCTGACGCTGCGTGGGCCCAAGGCCGGGCGAGTGGTGTGCGCCCTCGCTGGTTCGATCCCACCCATCGGTGTGCGGGATCTCGCTGCCGCTGCCAGCACCGATCCCGGCTATGTGTCGCGCCTGCTCGGCATGCTCGACCGTGAGGCTGTGGTGGATAGAACCCGTCGCGGCAGCGTCGAGCGCGTCGACTGGCGGAAACTGTTGCTCCGCTGGTCCGACGAAGCGCCCATCGAGAGCCGCACCACGGCGAGCACCTGGCTGGCTCCTCGAGGGTTGAAGAGCCTCTGGGATGGACTCCGCTGCGCTGACTTCCCCTACCTCGTCACCGGAAGTGCCATCGCTTCGAGTGTCGCCCCCGTGGCACCAACCCGTCTTGCCTCTGTGTACGTAGAGGATGCGGAGGACGTTGCCAAAGCGCTGGGGCTCAAAGCGGCCGAAGCCGGTGCCAACGTCGTGCTCTTGCAGCCCGCGGACGACTCGCTCTTGCGGCTTCCTTGGGAGCGCCGTTTATCGGACCAGTCCCTTTTGGACGGGCTGCGCGGCGCACGGCTGCCTTTGGTCGTCGCCGATCTTCTGTCCGGGCCGGGTCGCTCGCCAGCGGAGGCCCAGGCGCTGATGGATTGGATGGACGCTCACGAGGAGGTGTGGCGTGGATGAGCTGTACGTGATCGCTCGCCGAGTCCTCCTCGACGCTCTGGACGCGCTCGGCCAGCATCGGAACGCCACGATCCTGGTCGGTGCGCAGGCGATCTACCTCCACACCGGCGATGCCGACCTCGTCGTGGCCGAGTACACGACCGACGCAGACCTGGCCCTCGACCCGGGATTGCTGTCGAAGAACCCGCCCATCGAGCAAGTCCTCGAGGGTGCCGGTTTCTACAGCTCGACCAGCACCATCGGCATCTGGAAGACCCGCCGCCGAACCTCCGAGTCTTGCGATATCGATGTCCAGGTGGATCTACTGGTCCCGGCGAGAGTAAGCCCCGGATCCGGCAGGCGCTCCGCCCGGTTGCCTGGTCACGGCGTCAACGCAGCGCGCAAGGTAGACGGGCTCGAGGGTGTCCTGGTGGATCAGGCAGAGCACGACATCGGGTCTCTCGAACCCGAGGTCGATCCACGAGTCATTCGGACCAAGGTAGCGGGCCCCGGTGCGCTCCTCGTGCTGCGGCTCGGCTCAATCCTCACCGATACCCGGAGCGCCACCAATGGCAAGCGGTCGATCGAACTCCTCGCCGATCTCTTCGGGAATCGGGGCAGCGAGGGCGCGGTGATGGCGGCACGGGCAGTTCAGCCAATGATGGACGCAGATGAGATCCGCCTTACCAGCGAAGTACTCGCTGGCGACCTGCTCAACGCACTCAGAAGATGACACAAAATGACGAGAAGTGCAGACGATGAAGCGCTGCCTCCGACTCGAATCTGTTGCCGTTTCTCTCTCCATCGAACACCGCTATGCGGCATCGCCCCCCCTGACAACCCAAGCGCCAGTTCTCTGGGGAAGTAGAGTAACGGTGGCGACCGACGCGAGCGCCAGTGAGCAGCGGTGTAGATTCAGACCAGAGCCCCCAAAACTCAAAAGCCCAGCGTTTTCCCTGGGCTTTCATCTGGCTCGGCAGGCGAATGGATGTACGGAAAACGGAGAGGTAGAATTCTCAGCAGATATTTAATGATATCCGCCACTTCGACGTCACCAGTGAAGTGCGAATCGATGAGGGCCTGTCTGCTGTCGTGGGGGCCCAAAAGACATGCAGAGATTTGGCTTGCGAAAGGCTACGCTTGAAGCTACCTTATGCAAGTGAGACACGCCGGGCGACCCGTTCCGCGTGCGACGAGGTGCAACCATGCCGGGCAGAAGAAGCAGGCTGTCTGAGTACGTGGACGAGCTTCAGTCTATTGGTATGTACACCTTTGGCCGCGAGGTAGCGGTGGCGGCATCCGGAGCGTCGCCAGTGGCCTTCAAGCAGGCATTGCGCCGGCTCATGAAGGCCGGGAGGCTCGCATCACCTCGGCGAGGATTCTATGTGATTGTCCCGATGGAGTACCGCAAGATTGGCGCGCCGCCCGCTGACTGGTACATTGACGCCCTGATGAAGTCCCTGGGCCGGCCTTACTATGTCGGCCTTCTCAGCGCTGCCGCAATTCATGGCGCAGCTCACCAGCAGCCACAGGAGTTCCAGGTCCTGACGCCTGTGCCTTTGCGCCCCTCCAAGGCTGGGCGTTCTGCCATTCGCTTCTTCCAGAAGCAGGACATGGACAGCTGCGCCACTGTGCAGGTCAATACCGTGACTGGAACGATTACTGTCTCTACGCCGGAGACCACAGCGCTAGACCTGGTCCGTTACGCACACGCTTCGGGCCAGCTCGGCAATGTGGCCACGGTCCTTGCGGAACTGGCCGACCGAATTGACCCGGCCCGATTGGTTGCTGCGGCCACTCTCGAGACTGAGATGGCACACGTGCAACGCTTGGGCTACCTGTTAGACCTTGTTGGCGCTAGCTGTGCCAACGAACTGAGGTTGTGGACGGAGGAGCGCCGGCCAGCGCCGGTTGCGTTGCGGCCCGACCTTGTTGCAGCGGGGGCGCCTCGGGATTCACGGTGGTCGGTGGTCGTCAACGATACCGTGGAGGTGGACGAATGATTCCGCGTGGTGACATCACGAAGTGGCAGACTGCAGCGCCGTGGGCGGCGACCGCACAAGTGGAGCAGGACTTGATCCTCTGTCGGGCGGTCGTGGACATCTTCTCGGACCCGTTCCTGGCCACTCACGTTGCTTTCCGTGGTGGCACGGCCCTTCACAAGCTCTTTCTTCATCCACCGGCCCGCTATTCCGAGGACATTGACCTCGTTCAGGTTCGTCCCGGCCCCATTGGGGACATTGTCAACGCTCTCCATGTTCGGCTTGACCCATGGCTGGGTAAGCCGCAATGGAAGGCGAAAGAGGGCCGATTTGTGCTGTACTATCGTTTCGATTCAGAGACACCCCCCATCATCCCGATGCGTGTGAAGATCGAAATCAATACTCGTGAGCACTTCTCGGCATTTGGAACTTTTAGCGTTCCTTTCCGCGTAGACAACCCCTGGTACCAGGGCGAAACAAGAGTACTCACGTATGCATTGGAGGAACTTCTGGGGACCAAGTTTCGAGCCCTCTACCAGCGGAAAAAGGGCCGGGACCTCTTCGACCTTTGGCTTGCCAGTCACCGTGCCTTGGTGGACCCGAGTCGAGTTGTCGAGGCCTTCTTGAAGTACGTTGAACACGATGAGGTGCGAGTGAGCCGAGCTGAATTTGAGGCGAACCTGACGGAGAAGGTCTCCGACCCTGTCTTCCGAGGAGACATCGGCCCCCTGCTTGCACCCGGACTTCAGTACAGCATTGACCAGGCTGCCATGGAAATCATGTCGGCCCTGGTCTCGCTTCTTCCCGGCGACCCGTGGAAAGGAGGCGGCCCCGAGAAGTAGAGTCCACGTCAAGCCACGGTCGTTCCGATAGAAGGCACATTCATGTATCATTCTAAGTTAACGCTGCAGTTCATTGAGATTTTACTCCACTTGGTGAAGAGCTTGTTCACCAATAAGGCCCATCTTGCCCTGGAGAATTTGGCATTACGGCACCAACTTGCTTTGCTCCACCGCAAGAACCCTCGACCTCGCATTGACGATCTGGACCGCGCTTTCTGGGCTACTTTGAAGGATCACTTCTCCGCCTGGGCCAACGCCCTGGTTATCGTGAAGCCGGAGACAGTGATCCGCTGGCACAAGGAGGCATTTCGCAAGCACTGGGCCGGGAAATGCGGGCCGGGGCCCGGGCGGCCACGGATTCTCCAGCGGCACATCGAGTTCATCAAACCCATCTCGGGCGATCACCGGGAATATGGCGAGGACCGTATCGCACTCGAACTGGAGCTGAAGCTCGGTGTCCGCAGAGGTCAATGGGAAGATGGTCTCTTGCAGGTCGGCGCTGGACGTCTGGCTGGCTCAGGCTCGGGGCATCCGTGGCATCCCCACTCCGTACCACGCGCAAGTCCTGTCGCAAGTCCTGTCGCAAGATTGTCGCAAGATTGTCGCAAGTCCTGTCGCAAGATTGTCGCAAGTTCAGCCGTCCGAGTCTCGGAGATGGTAAACCAGGCGACTCGTGGCACCCGAACAGAGGATCAGGCCTTTGTCCACGAGAGACCTGAGGTCTCTCTGCAAAGTCCTTCTGTTCACATCTGGGAACAGCAGTTCTACATCCTGAATGCTCAACGGACCCCGCTCCAACAGGTGACCGAGCACCTTGGCCGGTCGTTCTTTGAGTCCATGGTCCTTGACGAGGGCGTCCCGGCGGATCGCCTTCTCCCCACGTTCCCTCACATCCGCAAGCTGTGCGGACAACCCGTCAACGAAGTACTCAAGCCACTCCGTCATATCCATCTTGTTCCGCCGCACGGAGCGAATGGCCTCGTAGAATGCGTACCGGTCCCGGTCATAGTATTCGCTGATGGTGAACAGACGCTTGAAATCGTACCCCGCCCGATAGAGGCACAATGTGCACAACAGACGGGAGGCTCTGCCGTTTCCATCCAGGAACGGATGAATGTGAACCAGTTGGAACTGCCCAATCCCGGCTACCAGAACGGGATGAATTTCTCCCTCTCTATTGAGCCAGTCCACGAAATCGGCCATCAGGATCGGCACATCGTAAGCCGCCGGTGGTGTATAGACGGTCTCCCCCGTGACAGAGTTGACGACGTAGTTCTGAATCTTCCGGTACTCCCCTGCGGCAGCAGCCCCGCCACGAACTCCCTCCACCAAACGCTTGTGAATCTCTCGCACGAGTCCTTCGGTAACGGGGTCACCGTGTTTCACATATTCGGAGACGAAGTCAAATGCCCTCCGATAGTTCAACAGTTCCCGCGTATCATCCACATCCGCCTCGGAGACCGCCTTGCCGTCCAGGAGTTGCTCGGCCTGTTCGACCGTCAATCTGGTTCCTTCGATATGCGTAGTGTGATGGGCTTCCAGAAGCAGCGCTCTCCTGCCCATTTCCCGTATCCAGCCTTCCGAGAGACACGCCGCCTCAAGAAACCCTCTTGCACGTTCGATGCGAGTCAAACCGGCAGCAATCCGGTTCGTGATGTTGAAGACAGGCTTGAACTCAACCTTCATGACTCTTCACCGATTCCAGCATGCACTCCTCCGATCACGGCTAGCTTGCGCCGGCGTTCTCGAGGGGTCAAGCCCCTTGACTCGGTTGTGTGACTCTGTTGTGTCCCTGATTGACCCTGGACTCGACTCGCGCGGATCGCCATCCCCAGAAGCTCGTCCGGTCGCCATTCTCCTTGCGTTGTCGGCTTTCCTGAATGATGGTTCGAACCATGGAAATCGTACTCGCCATCCTGATTGTCCAGGCTGTGAACACCATCCTTCTCATCCGGTCACGACGTACTTTGCTGCTCAGCAACCTTGCCCTCCGCCAGCAACTGACTGTGCACCCAAGGCGACAGGAACGGCCCGCCCTGAGGAATCGAGTCCGACTGTTCTGGTCTTTCCTCTCCCGTATCTGGCCGAACTGGAGATTCGCCCTAATCATCGTCCAGCCAGAGACCGTCCTTCGTCCTGTCCTTCGAAGCCTCGGCGAAGAAGGATGGCGGAGGAAACGCTTCAGAGACTACTGGCGAGCCTACTTCGCTCCGCCCTTCGGTTGGAGCTTCGAGAGCCAGGAGGGCGGTGCTCTCGTGAGGCGGTGCTCGCTAAGAGCCGCGATTCCTAGCCCTCATAATCGAAAGCCCCGGAGGGGATACCTCCAGGGCTCTCTGTGAACCAAACTGGGCGTCGGTTCGACTAGGTTTTGCCTGGCTCGCCACTTCCAAGACTCTTCCGAACTCCCGTTTCCACCTCGCCAGCCCTTTCGACTACCCCATTCCCGAGATCACCAACTCAGGGACCCGGTCCGATCCGATATTTGCGGACTACGGCCGTTCCGGCAAGTTGAGGAACTCCAGGACGAACGGGTCCTTGATGACGTCGATTGGAACCGTGACTTCGTGGCCCTCCCTGGCCAGAGCCTGGACCTGCTCCTTGTCGCGGCTCTTCGCCAGTCGCTCGAACAGTAGCGACCCCACTTGTCGCTCGAGTTCACGGGTGGACCAGGCTTCTCGCACGGCTTCGATCTCGTAGAAAGCTCGGGCGGTCGGATTGGTCACGGTCAGCAATATCCGGTAATGCGTCCACGAAAGGTGCGGTGGAAAGAGCTGTTCCGTTGCGACGACAGAAAGGTGCCGCGGCGCGGAGCCAATTTCACCGTCAAGAGCGAAATGGTGCCTCGCTGCGGCACTTATGCCAGGCCCACCAAGTTCGGGAGGCAGCATGGAGCCGCCAGGAAACGCACGGTAGAACTGCCTCATGCGCTTGAGGCCACTGATATTGAACCCTTTGCCGAACTGCTTCATGAGACGCTCGGCGAGGCTTTCGACAAGTTCCTCGCCATACTCCGCACGGACCTTTCCTTCCTGCTCCACCTCGACAATCTCTCTGCCGATGAGCCAGTAGGCATGTACCATCGCCGTGTTCACCGTGCGTGCAACCTGAGTTCGGGCGGATTCGACAATCTCTGCCACGCGTCGGAACAGGTCTTCTTCTGTTGTGCTGAGTTCGTTGCTCATGGTCGTCAGCTCCCAATTGCAGTCATCGTGTCGGACTCCGCTCGCTTTCTTTGTACAGCGGAGACACGACGGCAGCAACGTCGGCGTGCAGTTCCAGGCCGAGGGCCTTGATGACCTTCAGAATGGTATCGAATCCTGGTGTTCGCTCGCCTGATAGCGCCTTGTACAGGCTTTCCCGGGAAAGGACGGCGTTGCAGAAGGTTCAGTAGCCATCAGATGCCAATGGCGCCGGCACCGCCGGGGCTCTCCTCCGAAATATCCCGGTTCGTTAGAACGGGAACGCCTCTTCGGCAGGCAGCATGTCATCATAGAAGGCGCGGAAGAAGGCCCCTTCGTAGCTGATGCAGGCACTGGGGTACCAGGCCTGTAGCTGGTCATCCAAATGCGTTCGAATGAAGTCACGAATCTCGGTGGCCAACGGTGCTTCGATGTTGGCAGCCCAGAAGGTGTCCTGGCTCAGGTCGACGGGAATGGCTGGCTCCGAGAAGGGCCAAGGCGTGGCGGTCTCTGCATTGCACGGGGGCTCGAAGTTGATGTCACCCAGGTTCCACAGCCCAAGGCGGATCCGATCCGTTACAACGGGCTGGGTCGGGATGTCGTGCAGGGTCATCAGTGCTTTGTAAAGCGGAGGCAGCGATTCGGGGGGTTCCGGTTCGCCGCTGGAGATTTCCGTGTCCGTGCAGGTGCCCGTGAACGAGGTGAAACTGGACGCCTCTACCGTCAGCCCCGGAAGCCCCACGAAGAGTTGTTCGCCGCCTCCATCCATCGCTGGGCAATGCTGGAAGTCGCCGCCGTCATCGGGGGAGACCGCCGAAGCCAGGGAAAGAAGCTGGACGAATGTCTCAAGCGGGACAACGCCCTGTCGGAACTGTCGATACCCCACTAGGTCGTCCGCATTGCCTCGGTCCAGGGACAACACCCTCCTGTCGCCGAACACATACAACGTGAAATCGGGATGATGCCCCCAATAGAACTCGAATATGGGGGACTGTGCGAACCCGCCGCCGCGGCCCACGGCAAAGACCAGGGCATCGGGAGCCAGATCTTCTGGATTCACGATAGCCACGTCGGTCACCTGGTCGACAGGGAGGTGGCTATCCTCGGTCAGGTCAGCGGCGCTTTCCGCATCGTTGCATCCACCAGCGAACAGGGCCAGGACGACCATTGTCCCCAAGCCCCTTGTCCCCAATCTCCCCATCAACCTGAATTCGGGGCGTCTGCTGTCTGGTTCAGCAACAACGCAAGCAGTCACTCGACGCCTTTTGGCCGCCACAAACAAGAACGCTGCCAACACGCCCAAGATGGCCAGGAAGACGGGGCGTGGGGCCGATGTGGCGGTGGCCGAACACCCCGAGTCGCCCTCTGTGGAATCGCTGCCCTTTCCGCCCAGCGCAGCGACGTCTTCCTCGGTTGGTACCGTGCTTGGCGGAGCGCCTTCAATGCATGCCTTGGCCAGCGGCGAAGGTTTCGACCCGTCGGGGATTTCGTCACCAAACACGATCCGGTTGGAGGAGTCGCCGCACTCCCAGGACCCGATCTCTTCGCTGCACGACCATTCCGACCAGGTGCCCGGAACTCCGTGCTGGTCCAGTGCTGCCGCACGCACGCAATAGTGCCCGCACGGGTCCACCGGAAAGTGCGCCCGGTAGTGGTCGCCGGCCAGAGTGAGCTCTTTCGTGAAGTCGTATTGACCTGATAGAAGAATGTCGTAAACCTTCACTCCTTCGCTGTCTTTGGCTTCAATCAGAACCGGCCGGGTTTCCAGGCCCGGGCCGTCGATCAACACGGCCAGTGCGCCCGCCTCGGCAGTGCCTGAGGACAAGCACCACCCGCCGTCCGCATCGGACATGACGACGCCTAGGCCCTTGTACAGCACGTCCGGGGCCGGGGGAGTGCCCAGGTCCGCATCGGCATCGCCCGTCGTGAAGTGCGAGGTCAGGGTCAGGTAGCTCTCGGTGTCCGTCGAGAAGACACTGTCGTACCGGGTGTTCGGGGCAAGAGGCTGGTCCGGAGTCGCTACGAGGAAGAAGTACCCTGAGGACATATCCTGCATGGACGTGATCAAAGCAATAGGCTCGCCACCCTCCGGCGTAAGCGTCACGGACCACTGCCCCAGCGGCCCGTACTCCTTGTTTCCGTAGAAAACCAACGCAGAGTCGACGGGGACACCCTCCATGGCGTCCCACGGCCACGCCAGATCTGCTGCCGTCGCCATCACCAGCGCCGAAGCCGCGGCGGGCGCTCCCAATGTCAACACGGCAACCAACCCCAACCACTTTGCTCTGCTCATGATTCCCTCCCAGCCGCAGGGTTACAGAGCGTGCTACTGCAAGATTTGAGCCAATATGGATGCGAAGCGGTGAAAACAACTTTGGCGATACACTAATGACGACGCTGGCAAGGTACCAGGCTCCTAGAATGCGGGCCGCACAGGCAATTCGTGCTCATGTTGGGTCGTTGAACTGTGGGCGGATCTGTGCATTGACTTTACACCTGGGTACGGGTGGGCAGGAAGTCGGCAGGGCGCTAGGGCGGTCGACGTCCCGGGATTCATCGGACAAGGGAACAGTCCTGTGCCTGCTTCGGAACCCCCTCTACGCGGGGTACACCTCCGTTGGCCAAGAACTCTTCAAAGGCGAGCACGACGCCATCATCGACCGTGAAGTGTTCGACCGAGTGCAGGCTCGCTATGTAGCAGCGAATTGCGACCCGCAGAGCCGAGCTGCAGCAGATGCGCCAGGGCCTCCCGGCCGACGTCCAGCGGCTGCGACTAAAGTGCGGGGCTCTCGTCGAGAAGGTAGCCAGCGCCGCTGGCCCGGCCATGGCGGTGTTGGAGCAACGGCTCACCGAGACAAGTGAGGCCTTGGCTCGGACCGAGGAGATGCTGCGGCAGGTGGACCGAGGCATCGCCCTCCTCGCCCAGGCCGAGGTCGATGCTCGCTGGGTCGCCCGCTCGTTGGCCAACTTCGAATCGGTCTGGGACGTGATGACGCCTGAGAACCGGGGAAGACTGGTGCGGGCCCTGGTTGAGAACGTCGAGGTAGACGGTGCCACTGGCTCCGTCACGGTGACGCTAGCCGAACTGCAGTTGCCGCCGATGCCCAAGGGCAAGGACAAGCCACAAGGAGGGAACCATGCAAACGCGAATTGAATCCGAGGGGATCAAGGTGGAACGGGATGGCCAGAGACCGGTCGGCTCCCAGGCCCGCACGACGGTCATCACGGGCACCCTGCAACTCAAGCGAACTGCCAGCGCACTCGCCGCTGTGCGGAAGCCGCTGCCGAGGCAGGAAACCGGTCCCAACCGGCTGGCGATCATGCTTGCGCTGGCTCACAAGATCCAGCAGGCCATCGATTCCGGAAAGGTGGCGGACCGGGCCGAGGTGGCTCGGCGGTTGGGAGTGACCCGGGCGCGGGTCACGCAGATCATGAACCTGACGTTGCTGCCGGTCGCGGAGCAGGAGAGGGTGCTGGGGTTGGAGCCTGTCGACCCGTTGATGTTCTGCCAATAGCCGGTCTTGCCACCCTTGCCCGGGGGGCCCCAACTACGACGCTTCAAACCGATGCGCTTGTTAGATCAGGACCCGCCGGGAAGCTATTTGCGTTCTGAGAAGGCGTTGATGAACTCGTCCATGCTGCCGTTTGCGCGCTGGATGGCATCTTGGATTTCACTCATGCTGACACCCAATCGAAACCGCCGCTTCTGGCCGCTGCCCTGGAAGGACACCTCCTCAAACACCGCACTGCGCAACAGTCGAGGCAGAACATCGCTCACGAAGTGATTCCCGTGCTGGCCCAGCCGCAGCATCAGAATGCCGTCGTTGACTTGAGTAGCTTTGAAGAAGATGCGTACGGCCTTCTGCACCAGCCTCAGATCGAGTTCCGTCTCAATCTCGACAGGTATCAGCGGCGGGGGCTGAGCCGCTGTCGAGGCTAGTCCTTTCCGACCAAGCACCTGCGAAATGCGGATGGGGTCATAGATTGTCGTCTCTCCATCCTCAAGAGTCACGCTCCTTACAGAACAATCATCCAGCACAGTGTCTTTGGAATTAGTTGAATCCGCCAAGCCAAGATGCTCGAACTCACAATTGTTAAATACACAATCATTAAACCGAGTCCCCTTCAAATCCGTTGAACGGAAGAAACACATTTCAAAACGCACCTTAGTAAGCACTCTGCCTGTCAGCATATCCTGGGGGAAGGACAATCTGCTTACAACCATATTATCATTCTGCATGAGCCGATCCAAAAGACTAATAACCATTCGTCCTGCATTGTCACGGCTATAGGATCCAATTGGATCCGATAATGTCGCATCCAGTAGCAATTGAACGATTAATGGTATATCCGAAGAACTTTTCCGACTATGTGATGCCGCCACATCTGCAACTAACTGCAGCAGAGAGCCAGCACGGAAGACACTCTTCACATCGGAATCATCTAGTTCAACAAGCGCATGCCCCAGCTCAAGCCCAAGAAAGTAGTGAAAGAACTCATCATGATCGAACCGAAACCTTTTAGAAGCAGTATCAAACACCAAGAGAGCATGACTGGTAAGACGTTCTTTGATTTGTGAAACAACCGAGACATCCTTTTTTGTCTCATTCGCAAATATCTCACAAAGCACATCGACATGATCTTTATTTAATTCATTCACCGATGAACACCACATTTCTTTCGCTGCAAGTTGCAGAAGTCTATGGTGTTCCTCCAGTGAGAGCAGGGGGCGAGACACTTGGCCGCGGTCAATCCACTTCTCCTCAGCCTCTCGCTGCAGCAGCGACCCCACCAACTGTGCGAACCAATCGGGGCTGCTCTCTCGCAACTGGGTGAGCAACGTTGACCAGCAGCACTCCTCGCCAGACAAGTCAACCAGCTTCTTGACGAATACCGCACGAGTCAGGATCGGGTGCTGGCTCCCCATCACAGCCTCCAACTCGTCGTACAGATTCTCGCCGTTGGGATGAAGGCGCTTCGCACAATAGGCAACGAATTGGGCCTTTTCCCATCTGTTCAACCTCAGGCTGCAGAAACTCGCTGTTGCGCCCCGAAGGGAATCATGGAGTCGGGACTGCGTCCGAAGGTCCCGGTATTCAAACAAGGCACGACGGGCCGCCAGTATTAGGGTGCCGCTTGAGTCGAGCAACTTCAGCAATTCCCCCAAGGCGGATATGACGTCGCCAGCCGTACCCTGAACGAACAACTCCTCGAAGCCATCCAAGGCAGGGACGACAATTCCCAAGCGAACCATCTCGATGAAGCCTTCATAGTACCAGCCCTGAAACCGAAGCTTGTTAGCCAAAAAGCCTACAATCAAATCATCGAAGCGAAGAAAGGGCTTACCTCCCAAGAGTATTGGCACGATCAAGAAATGGCTCCGCCCCTCTTTGTAGGCCAGGGCCTGTTCCCTCGCCAGCCGATCGAGGACGGTCGTCTTGCCTTCACCGGCGTCCGACGTCAGGTAGAGAACCCTGGACATGCCCGCCGGCTCCCGATCCAGAATTGTATGCAGCGATTGGACGACGTCTGCCACGGGTTGCCCATTATCGCAGGTGCTTCTTTCCAGCTCATCTTGAAGCTCCCCTGTTGGCGGCACAAAGGCCACTTCCTCCTTGAGATAGTCCAAGACTCTGTTGGCCAACAAAGGGATCCTGGCAACGCGTTCCACCAGCCAACGGGCTGCCGGAACTCTTGTATCGTCTTTAGACTCCAATACATATATATTACCATCGCTTCTGATAAGCTCTCCTGCTAGACAAACATCTCTCACCTCGGCCACGAAATGATTTCTATCCACTATTAATTTGCTTTTGTTGTCAACAAAAGCCTCCAAAATTCTTATAAATTGCTTGTATTCCATTCATTTACCCCCGTTTGGCCAAAGCACTTTCTGCAAATAAAATCCACCAAGACCTGTTCCGTACCTACCGACAGACCGGCCGGGATCCTTCGTGTGGGCATGCAGAACGAGCCCTCGCTTGGCCACCACAGCTCTGACCGCCGGCCACAAATCATCATCAGATGACACAACGCATACATGTGGGCTTCCAGATTCTGTCGCGTGCAACATATCAACGCTCAGCATCGTATCAACAAGCTTTTGTTCGCTTCTGTACAAAAAGTCCGACATTCTCACGTCACAAGCACTCCTCGGGCATCTGCCGGTCTCCAGAAAATCCGCAATAATTCGAAGACGGCAATCGGCGTGCTGGCATGCCTCCATTATCTCGGGTCTTACTTTCAGGCCGCGGACTGTCGACCGAGTGCGATATGTCCATGGCAACTGGACTCCCTGGCCTTCCTCTGCCAGTAAGCCTAGCGCCAACTCGCCCGAGGCAGTCCAGTAGGCCCCTTCTTCATCACCGGGAATTCTGATGATGCGGGGAAATGCCTGCTGCATTTCGAGGGAGAGAGTCTGTGCTCGCTTCGACAGCATCTGATCCTCGAACCAGCCCCCATACAACCGTATGCGTACGCGCCGTTCTGCTCGGTCGACATGATCGGCAATGAAGCCCGAGGCCCACTCAGCTAATTGGGCGAGCCCTCTGTCTTGTTGATAGGGAAGTAAGTTGTCGTAATCAACCAGTACGTACATTAGGCCGACCCCTCATGATGCCCCTTGGCAAGGCACACTACTCCACTCTGAATACTCGTTTCAGTTTCAACTTCTCCTTCATGTCTTCTTCAAGGCTTTCGAAGTTATCCAGTATGAGTCGGCAAAGATCGTTACCGTCCACCAGCCAGATGGTCTTGAGCCCGGCATCGCTGGCGGCCTTCTTCGCTGCCTTGGTGAACTCCGACGAGGTCACGAAGATGCCGAACTCGTCCTGCCTCAGGACGCCGCGGAGGGAGTTGATGACGTCGGGGCCCACGTTCGCCTTCTGCCGCTTGACCTGGACCTTCACCGGAACCTCAAGGACGCCCCCGACGTTCATGACACCGACGATGTCCTTGCCGCCGTCAGCCACGAGCTGCGTTGTCTCCGCGTCGAAGCCCACCGTCTGGAGGACCTGGGTCACGAAGACCTCGAAGCCCTGGGGAGTCATCTGCATGAACTTGCCGACGAGGGCAGAGTAGACATCGGCATCCGCAGAGACTGCAGAGGGTTCCGGGGCGCTGCCGAGAAGCGTTGCGACTTCCGCTCTGTGAGTCGCCAGGCCAAACACGGTCAACGAGCTATTGAGGGAGAGACGGAGCGGGGCGGTCATGTCGGCCTTCTCGATCTCCGCTACCCACTTAACCCTCCGCCTCGTCGGGCAGCACTCGTCGGCGGACTTCTCCTCCCAGAGTGCGGGGGAGACCACCTGCCCAACGAGATGAGTCCCGGCCGCGTGGTTGGGTGTCAGCACATAGTCGCCCTCGGAGACATCGTGAACGAATCTCCAGAGCTGGCCCGTGGTGATGGCGACGCTCTGCAGATTGCCCCCGTAAGTAGCGGCGATCTTCGCACGCAGCTCCTCGCGGTCGAGGGCCCGGAAGTCCCCAAGCTCTTCCCATCCGATGGCCACGATTCCGGAGCGGACGAAGTGCGGAGTGAATCGCCCCGACTCCGCCCGCACGACCCAGTAGTTGGATTGCGGATCCGCAACAACAGCAGCCGTCCTTACCGGGTCCATGTTCGCCTCCCCACCGTTCGAGAGTCTCGAAGAATCATGCCCACTCCCCGCACAGCAACTCCGCTTGCTCCAGCACCGTCTTGGTCGCCTGCGCCTCCTTGTCGGGCGGGTAGCCGTACTTCCGAAGAGTGCGCTTCACCATGACCCGGAGCTTGGCGCGGACAGTTTCCCGGACGGTCCAGTCGATGGACACGTTGCGGCGGACAGTGTCCACCAGCTCGCGGGCGATGGTCTTCAGCGTGTCGTCTCCGAGGACGGCCACGGCGCTGTCGTTGGTCTCCAGCGCGTCGTAGAACGCGACCTCGTCGTCGGTCAGCCCGAGGGCGTCGCCGCGATTCGATGCCTCGCGGATCTCGCCGGCCAGGCGGATCAACTCCTCGATGACCTGCAGCGTCTCCACGGTCCGGTTGTGGTACGCCCGGATGGTCCGTTCCAGCATCTCGGCGAACGACCGGGACTGGACCAAGTGCTTCTTCGACCGCTTCTTGATCTCATCCGAGAGGAGCTTGCGGAGGAGCTCCACGGCCAGGTTCCGTTGAGGCATCCCCTGGATCTCGGACAGGAACTCGTCCGAGAGAATGGAGATGTCAGGCTTCTTGAGGCCGGCCGCTGCGAAGATGTCGATCACCTGGTCGGTGGAGACTGCCTTGGAGACGATCTGCCGGATCGCGTGGTCGAGGTCCTCGGGGCTCTTCTGCCGGTCGGAGGTCGCCTTGGAGACCGCCGCCTTCACCGCCTGGAAGAAGGCCACATCGTCCTGGATCCGCAGCGCCTCAGGATGAGGAACGGAGAGGGCGAATGCCCGAGACAGGGCCGTGACCGCCTGAACCAGTCGGTTCTTGCCGTCGTCCTGAGCGAGGACGTGCTCTTGCGCCACGGGGAGGAGGGAGAGTTTCTCGGCCGGCGTGCCCCGCACCCAGCGCGTCCGGTCGAAGCCATGGAAGAGCGCGTCGCAGACCTCGTACTTCTCCAGCATGACCTGGACTGCCACGTCCTGATCCAGAGCGGTCTCGCCGGATCCGCCGCTCTCGGTGTAGACCACGAGTGCCCTGCGGAGCTGGTCTGCCAGGCCCAGGTAGTCCACCACCAGGCCGCCGGGCTTGTCCTTGAAGACTCGGTTCACCCGGGCGATGGCCTGCATCAACCCGTGGCCGCGCATGGGTTTGTCCATGTACATCGTGTGCAGGCAAGGGGCATCGAAGCCGGTCAGCCACATGTCGCGCACGATGACGATGCGGAAGGCGTCCACGGAGTCCCGGAACCTCTTGGCCAGGGTCTCCCTGCGGGCCTTGCTGCGGATGTGCTGCTGCCAGTCCAATGGGTCGGTCGGGTTCCCGGTCATCACGACCTTGATGACGCCCTGGTCGTCCTCGGTGGAGTGCCAAGCAGGCCGAAGCGCGACGAGGGCCCGGTAGAGCTCGACACAGATGCGGCGGCTCATGCAGACCACCATGGCCTTGCCGTCCATCACGTCGAGGCGCCGCTCGAAGTGGTCCACCAGGTCCCGTGCGATGATGCCAACCCGGTTCTCCGAGCCGACGACGGCCTCCAAAGCGGCCCACTTCGTCTTAAGCTTCTCTTTCCGGTCGACCTCCTCGCCCTCGGTGGCCTCGTCGAAGTCCTCGTCCAGGTGGGGCCGCTCGCTCTCGACGAGCTCGAGTTTCGCCAGCCGGCTCTCATAGTAGATGGGGACCGTTGCCCCGTCCTCGACGGCTCGCTGGATGTCGTAGACGCTGATGTAGTCGCCGAACACGGCGCGGGTGTTCTTGTCGGACAGTTCGATGGGGGTGCCCGTGAACCCGATGAACGACGCGTTGGGGAGTGCGTCCCGCATGTGCCTGGCGAAGCCGTCGATGAAGTCGTACTGGCTGCGGTGTGCCTCATCCGCGATGACCACGATGTTCCGCCGGTCGGAGAGCAGCGGGTACTTGTCACCGCGCTCCTCGGGGAGGAACT
This sequence comes from uncultured Myxococcales bacterium, assembly GCA_964593355.1. Lineage (GTDB taxonomy): Bacteria > Myxococcota_A > UBA9042 > CAIXZC01 > CAIXZC01 > CAYTWV01. The sequence goes on along the minus strand of CAZQHM010000006.1, from coordinate 30,342 downwards.
TCTGGATCGTGGTGAACACGACCCCGCCGGACGCGACCTGGAGCTTCTTCCGCAGGTCGTCGCGGTCCGCCGCCTGCACCGGATCCTGGCGAAGCAGCCGGTGGCACTTGGCAAAGGTGTCGAAGAGCTGGTCGTCGAGGTCGTTCCGGTCGGTGATGACCACGAGAGTCGGGTTCTCCATGGCCGGATCGAGGATCACCTTGCCAGCGTAGAAGGCCATTGTCAGGCTCTTGCCCGAGCCCTGCGTGTGCCAGACTACACCGACTCGCCGGTCGCCCTGAGGCCGGGACGCCTCGACCGTCGCTTCGACCGCACGGTTCACCGCATGGAACTGGTGGTACCCGGCGATCTTCTTGATCCACTGGCCGTGGCCGTCGTCCTCGAAGACAGCGAAGTGGCGCACCAGGTCCAGAAACCGGCGGGGGTCGAACGCTCCCTTCAGCAGCACCTCGAGTTGGGGCATGGAGGCTGGCGCGAGGTTCTCGCCCTCCACGGTCCGCCACGGCATGAAGCGTTCCTTGTTGGCGGTGAGCGATCCGATGCGGGCCTGGAGGCCATCGGAGATGACGAGGGCGCAGTTGTAGACGAACAGGGACGGGATCTGCTGCTTGTAGGTCTGGAGTTGGTTGAACGCGGTCCAGATGGTCGCATTCTCGTCGGCCGGGTTCTTGAGCTCGATGACGGCGAGGGGCAAACCGTTGACGAAGATCACGATATCCGGGCGCCGCGTGTGCTGCCCCTCCTTGACCGTGAACTGGTTGACCGCCAGCCAGTCGTTCTTCTCCGGCTGGTCGAAGTCCACTACCCGCACCAGGTCGCCGGCAGTGCTTCCGTCCGGGCGCAGATACTCGACCGCCACGCCGTTGACCAACCAGTGGTGGAACATGGCGTTGGCGTCAACCAGCGATGGGGAATCGATGCGTGTGAGCTTGCGGAAGGCCTCGTACAGAGCCACAGCAGGGATCGAGGGGTTGAGGGCCCCGAGAGCGTTGCGGAGGCGGCCGGTGAGAACTACCTGCTCATAGCTCTCGCGCTCCGAAGCAGGTTCGCTGGGGGCGATGCTGGGACCGAAAGCGATTGCAAGGCCGAGCCACGCCAACCACTCAGCGCTAGCTCGCTCCACCGTGGACTCCACCAACTGACACATATTCCGTCCCTATCGCACAGGCACGGGGACCCGCCCCGTTCTTGCCACGCACACACCGTATTTCACAATGAACGCTTCAACCCAATGGGTTCCCCTATACGCCGTCGTCTCCCAATGAACCGTGTCCCCAAGTTTGCCGTCCCTGAACACCCCCCCCCGCAACTCACCGGCCTCTGCTGCCTCCTTGCCAGTGTTCACTACTTGCCAGTGAACCTCGAAGGGACCGGGCGCATTGGTATTCACCAGGAACCGGATCCATACATTCCTCGGAACAGGTCTGTGGGTAAGTTGCCACAGCGACCTGCCGGCTTGGGTTCGGTGCACACCTCCGCTGAGTCGCGCCTTGTACTGCGGTCGTTCCGGCCATGTTAGAGGAGCGCAATGGCTAGTGTCGCCGAGAGGAGGAGCTTCACCAAGCCTCGCAGAAGGCCCAGCAGCCGACGCTGGTCGCGGCACCCCAATACTTGATGCCACCTTCTCCATGAGCGGCTTGCCGAGCGAGGGCGACAATAGGTCAATAGCCTCCTCCAAGTTCCCCTTCGCCCCGATTCGAGTGATATCGTCCTCGGCCTTCTTCATCCACTCGAAAAACGCAAGCCGCCTCTCCGGATGCTCGTTCCACTTGTCCGCGAAGTTCTCCCCTGGGTCCACGGGGTTGCCGACCCACCAGCGACCGTTCCTCTTCTCCACGAATCCGGGCATGTCGTGAACAATGGCAACGAGCGCATCGTAGACGTCTCTCTGGTTACGGTAGGCCAAGGCGGCAAGCGTCGTGATGATAATCGAAACAGGCCTGTTATCTCGGCCATTCTGAAAGTGAATGTCGCGATGTCTCTTCAGTATCTGCACCGCTACTTGCAGAGGAGTCTTGACTTGCCATTCCGGGACGTCTTCGATGCTCGCCTGGAGCGCCTCAGCAAGCGAGGCCCGTTTCTCAAGGAAGGCGACCTTCATCCGACCGTAGAACCACTCGGCGAACGCCTTCGGGTTGCTCACCTGCCAGCGCGTAAGTTCGGTGTCCGTGAGCAAGATCCCCGTCGGCGGCCTCTCCCGGTTCGGAAGTGCCGGCAGAACATCCATGTGGAATCCCGGCATCCCTTCCTTCGCCGGATAGTCCAGCACCCAGCAGCGACGAGAAGGGGTGAGCATCAGCCGAAGGTCGTCCCGCTTCGACAGTCGCTTCCCCACGACTTCCTTGAGGTTCTTCTGGGTCGTTCGCTCCTTCTCAATGGCGAGTTGGCAAACCAAGTCTATGTCAAACTCGTCTGCGCCAGAAACTGGCCGGACCACAGTTCCGAGCCGGAAGGAACCCTGGGGGTAGATCTCTGGTCCGAATCGTGCAAGCTCAGAGTCCTGTTCTGATAGCCACGCCCCGACGTCCTCGTACTTCAGGACGGCATCTTCGTACACGTAATCTGGGATATCCAGAACCCTCGACGTGCCAACAAGGAGTTGTGCGATCTTTGCTCGATCGTGAATCAACATGTCGCTCTGAGCTCCCTGTTGTAGTTGACATCCAGTGCGTGCACGAAGCCGCCTATTGTCTTGTTCTCATCGTAGATTCGAAGCGGCAGATCTGCCTTTGGCATTAGGATGCGCCCGAGCTCAACAGCAAGACATACCGGCATCGCCGGGAAGACATGCAGCAGAGCGCTGTCACCGGCCTCTCGCTTGACCCGGTCCATGAGAACACGCATCGTCTGTCTGAAGGCCAGGGTCTGCTGACGGGAGCGAAGGAAGTCATTGTGTGGTGTCGGGATGGACACACGCCACAGTGCGACATCCTCCCCGAGAACCGCCCGGACTCTGCGTTCCTCAATCGTAGCGCTAAGAGAGAACACAAGCGCGGGTGCCCCCTTCACGGCGGATGGGCAACTCACCTGGTATTCAAAGTTCTCTGGCGTGGCCTCCCACTTCCAACCGGGCGGCTCGCGATGTCTCTGATAGACGTCGGCCTCTGGAATGTCCGAGAGCAGGGAGCCCAGAAGAATCAGGAGGGGTTGCGGTGCCAGACCGAACACAGAGAGATGGCAGATATCACCGGCCATGAGCCTGGGCCTAACTTGCCTCTCGATCATGCTGGTGAGGTGCTCAGCTTCAAGGGACCAGAAGGCAGCTGTTCGGTCCTCGTAGGAGCTGTTTCGGAGCCCGAGCGACAATGGAAAAGTGTCCGCAGGGTAGCGCTCGGGAACCATGGCTCGTGCGGCCTCTGCGTAGGAGAGGGGAGCCCCATGTTGCCCGATGTTTGCTCCGTACAGGAGTATGTGACTCTGCTTGTCGGGAGCAATGCCCGTTACGATTTCAACGCGCCGTTCGTGTAGGAGCTTCATTGCACGTAACCGCTCCACAGGATGGCCCGCCACGTCCTGCAGGTCTACGAACCTATGGTGCTGGTCGCACAGAAGCATGAGGTTGCTGATGTCAGCCGCCAATTCAGTGGAGAGAACCGTATCGCCGCGCGGCCCACCGGGGGAATCCGCTATGATGTGCGCTATGTACGCTGTATTAAACTCAGCCTTGGTGAGCGTGTCCAGCCAGAGAGGTGTATTGCAGCCTTCGTACTCACAGCGGCCAGCGGCCTTTCCCCACAGGCGGGTACGCACCTTCTCTGGGATGCTCGTTATTGACATGGTCCTCCTCCCACGCCTGACAGGTCTGGCCCCGAAAGAAGGTTCGCAAGGAGGCCGTCGCGCAGGCATGATAGTACGAGCGATTGCGCATTACTTAGGGCCACCATCCTCAGAAACCCGCTCGCTATGGAGGAGAATCTCCCGAGTAGTAGGTCAGGAGGCCTCGCAACCGGAGTGGCCAGTATGTCGCCGGGAGGTACCGCCGGATATGCCCCTCCGTCTGCCAAGAGCGACAGCGCATCGATGTTATCCTTGGAGGTTGCCGCCAGGTACACGAATTCCGTGCACGTCCGCCCCAGGGGCCTGAGTACTGCGAAGCCTGTGCTACCAGTCAGCCCTTCGGCCGAGATCAACGCGTAAGATCCGTTGCCGGGCCGGACGGTCCCCACAATGGTGTCGCCAACCCTGAGGACCCGTTGCGCTCGGCTGGGAGCCTCCTCGGGAATGTAATGGGCCACTGCCTCAATCCTGCCCCACTTCGTATTCGACAGATCTACATACTTGATAAGGGCAGGGCGAGTGTGCCGGGACCACGCCTCGGGATTCAGTTGACACAGATCCCCCAGCGTACCGGCTCTCCACCCCCTCGGAGTCTCCCCCAGTTCCGACTCCTCGAACGAGTCAGGAAAGAGGGCGGCAGTGTCGGCATCCATGCCCTCAGGTTGGCGGCCGGCAGCCTTGGCCCGCACCGGGTCGAAGTCCACGAACCAGGACTTGAACAGGGCCCGGGCCATCGCCTCCAGCGTCTCGTTCGTCCGCCGGTTCAACTCGATCTTGTCATCGAGGGTGCCGAGGATGCGTGCGATGCGGCGCTGCTCATCCAATTCGGGCCACCACACCTTCATCGGATGCACGTGGTTTCTGTTCAGAGTAGGATTGGCCGAGCCCACGTCCAGTTGCGCCAGGACCGAAGCGATGCTGAGGAAGAAGTAGTAGACGAAGCGAGGGTCGTTGCCTTTGAAATCCCTCACCCAGAGAGTGGTGTCGTGAGGCCAGTAGTCATCCTTGACGAAGTAGACACTACCGACCACGCCCTTTCTTCCGAGCACTACACCGGGGCCCTTAGCTGCAGCGATGTCATGGAGACTTGATGGTCCCCCCGAGGACACGACTGGAACAGAGCCGGGGCGTTGCTCCTTGCGAGTGATGTCGAATCCCCTCTGCAAGAGGACTTCAGCTCCGATGGTCGTTTCCCGCCACTCACTCCCCATAGCCCAGCCTCCGCAGGTTCTCCCGGATCTGGGCCTCCAGCTTCGCTCCCTCGGCGAACTGCTGGTCGAGCTGGGCGACCAAGCGCGGCATCTTCACCTCGAAGGGCTCGCCATCATCCTCGACGGCTTGGGCACCGACATACCGCCCCGGGGTGAGGACGTGACCGTGCTGGCGGACCTCGTCGATAGTGGCTGACTTGCAGAAACCCGCGATGTCCTCGTAAGCGCCTTGGGCGTCCTGGTCACCACGCCAGGCATGGTAGGTACCGGCGATCCGCTGAATGTCCTCGTCGGCGAGTTCTCGGTGGACGCGGTCCACCAGGGTGCCGAGCTTGCGCGCATCAATGAAGAGGATCTGGCCACGGCGGTCGCGGAAGCGGCCGTTGCGACGGTCCCGAGAGAGGAACCACAGGCAGACCGGGATCTGGGTCGAGTAGAAGAGCTGCCCCGGCAGCGCGACCATGCAGTCCACGATGTCGGCCTCGACCATGGCCTTGCGGATGTCTCCCTCGCCGGACTGGTTGGAGGACATGCTGCCGTTGGCCAGGACGAAGCCGGCGATGCCGTTCGGGGCCAGATGGTGAACGAAGTGCTGGACCCAGGCGAAGTTCGCGTTGCCAGCTGGCGGTATGCCGTACTTCCAACGAGGGTCGAAGATCAGCTTGTCGCCGGCCCAGTCGCTGTCGTTGAAAGGCGGGTTGGCGAGGACGTAGTCTGCCTTCAGGTCTGGGAAGCCATCCTGGCGGAAGGAGCCGGCCTCGTTCCAGCAGATGTTCGCGTCGATCCCCCGGATGGCCAGGTTCATCTTGGCCAGCCGCCAGGTCGTGTTGTTGGACTCCTGCCCGTAGATGCTGATGTCCCCGACGCGGCCACCGTGGGCCTCGACGAAGCGCTCGCTCTGGATGAACATTCCGCCCGAGCCGCAGCAGGGGTCGTAGACCCGGCCCTTGTACGGGGCCAGCATCTCCACCAGGAGTCGGACGATGCACCTGGGCGTATAGAACTGGCCGCCCTTCTTCCCTTCGGCCGAGGCGAACTGGGACAGAAAATACTCGTAGACCCGGCCCAGGACGTCCTTGGAGCGGCTCTCCTTGTCGCCGAGGCCGATGGTGCCGATCAGATCGATGAGCTCGCCCAGACGCTGCTTGTTGAGCGCGGGGCGGGAGAAGTCCTTGGGCAGCACGCCTTTGAGCGAGCCGTTGTCACGCTCGATGGCGACCATGGCATCGTCGAGGGTCTTGCCAATGGTGGGCTGCTTGGCACTGGCCTGGAGGAAGGCCCAGCGGGCTTCCTTGGGAACCCAGAAGACATTCTCGGCGCGATACTCGTCAGGATCCTCCGGGTCCGCCCCGGACGCCTTCGCCGCAACCAGCGCCATGTACCGCTCCTCGAAAGCATCGGAGATGTACTTCAGGAAGATGAGGCCGAGCACAACGTGCTTGTACTCGGCGGCATCCATGTTGTTGCGCAGCTTGTCGGCCGCGGCCCACAGCGTGGCCTCGAAGCCGATCACCGCAGCCGAACCATTCGCACTCGTGCCCTTCGCCATGTTCTACACCCCTGGCGTCCCCCCAGCGCGGGATGCGGCAAGTTGCCCCGTTCCCCGGCCAGCGTGTCAATACCTGGAAACTACTGCAAGAAAGGGGGGTACCACAAGATCTTTCGTAAGATCGCGGAAGTGCGTGGAGATGTCCGTCCCGAGGCCAGTGACCAGGCCGTCGGCGAGGCGCTCTCGAGGCATTCTCTGTGAGTCAACTTCCCGGTCAGCGTGTGTCAACTGGGCGGTCATTTTCGGCCCGTTTCGGGCCGTTCTCGGCCTCGTTCTCTGAGAATCCGGGGTCGATGGGGACCGGGATGGGTCTCCCGGAGCGGTGGGCACAGGGATGGGGGGAACGCAGCGGAGAGAGGCGTGGTGCGGGGGAGAGCGTTACGGGGGTGCGGGAATGGCGGCGTGGGGACGCAGTGAAGCGAGAAGGAAACGTGTGTCCGTACAGGACCGAATCTGGCTCGGCATACGTGACTTGGAACGATGACCCGCTGCTAAACTCAACTCCCTCCTAAGGAATCGCCATGTACTCGGCGAAGGATGTTGGTTCGGGGATGGGCTGATCATCTTCCAGCATCCCCTGGACGTGCAGCTGGATGGCCTTGTGCATCTGGTGCTGAACTTCACTGCGGGTTGCCCCTGTGGCTACGCAGCCAGGGAGGTCGGGGGAGTACGCCGAGTAGTTGCGGCCCGCCTTCTCTATTACTACAAGAAATCGTCTCATGTTATCGTTCTCCCTTCAGTTGGGCCTGCTTAATAATGCTATTATATGTGCCTGGCGCCATATCGTGGCCTGGCTTGCCTGCAATGGTTACTCGGCCTGGCTTCACGGGGTGTTTGTACTGGCGATGGCTTCCGGTCGTGGCAACCAAGTACCAGCCGTCCTTCTCCAGCATCAGAATCACGTCTCTGACTTTGATCACCGGCATCAATCACCCCGGGTGACACTACGGACACTAAGTGCGAATTTCAAGGCCAACACCCGTTCCGACCCGACTGATCCTGTCCTCGGCTTCACTCGGATCCACCGGACCAAAGACTCTTCCAGATTTGGACCGGAGCCCTTAAACGCAAAAGCCCAGCGTTTCCGCTGGGCTTTCATCTGGCTCCCCAATCTACCCTCACCGCGAACCGCTCGCAAGTACATTGTGCCGAATCTTCAATGAGGTCGCAACATTGGACTCCGAGGAATAGCAGAGACGTGTGCCGGGCAGGCTCCAGGCGGCCCAAGAATGGACGCCCACACCGTGGGTCACCCTCTCGCTAGGTTGACAGGGACATCGGCCGGATGATGCCTGGCCGTCCAGCGTTCCCGGTCCTGGTCTACATCTTCTCGGCGAGCCCGCTGCCCATCATGGCCTGGACCAGAGAGGCCGCCTTGTCCTCGTCGGTGTCGCCCTCGACCTTGAGGTCGATCGACTCGAGCCGCTGGACGGCCGACATCACAACTGGCTTTCGATTCTTTCTTTGGTTGTTTTGTTCCTCCGGATGGAGTACGGTTCCCTCGACTGGATTCTCGTTGCTTCGTTGACTCGAACATCTCTTGGTTGGCAGGAGCAGCTACGTGACAAATGATGAGGTCCTTACAGTCAAAGAAGCCGCGCTACTCAAGCTGGCGGAGAAGACGGTCTACTCGATGGCCCAGCGCGGGGAGATACCGGCCTTCAAAATCCGAGGGCAATGGCGCATTCGCAAGCTCGACTATGACAAATGGATGGCCAAGCAGGCTGGAGCAGCCAGCGGGGGAACAGCGAACGAGGAGCAGGGATGACGTTGCCGACGTTAACAGTGGCTGCTGACGTGACCGTCGCACCTCGCATCGAAGGGGCTATGACTGAGGAGTCGTTGCGCCATGAGATAGAGCTACTTCGACGACGTGTTGCGGAGTTGGAGGCCGGCTCTGAACCCAAGAATGAAGCCAGGACCGAGTTGCATGCGCGCTCTGATGCGTTGGCCGAGCGACTCAAGGAGCTTCACTGCCTCCACGCGATTTCGGGGCTTATCAAGGGCCGGCACGACCTTGGTGATATCCTGCAGAGGATCGCGGACGTTCTCCCGGCGGCTTGGCAATACCCGGAGCTCGCTCGCTCGGCGATCACGCTGAGGAGTCGCCGGTATCAGACGCAGGGCTTCGACGAGTCAAGGTGGCGCCAGCAGGCACCCCTGGTCATCGATGACATGCCCATGGGTGCTCTCGAAATCGGCTACATCGATCTGCTCCCGGATGGGCGAGAGCCCGAATTCCTTGCGGAGGAGCAGATCCTCCTGTCCACCGTGGCCGAAAGGATCGTTGAGATCATTGCGCTCAAGGAGTCCCAGAAAACCCTATCGACGTATCAGGAGCATCTGCGATCACTGGCTTCCGAGCTGACATTGACCGAGGAGAGAGAACGGCGCAGCCTGGCGTTGTGCCTCCACGATCGCATCGGCCAGGGCCTCGCCGTCGTCAAGCTCAAGCTCGAAACGCTAAGGCATCTCCTGCCAGCCGAGCATCAACCGCGGCTCGACGATGTTTCGGCGCTCATCAAACAGATCGTCAACGATACCCGGACCCTTACCTTCGAGATCAGCCCGCCCATCTTGTACGAGCTAGGGCTGAAGCAAGCCATCATCTGGCTTGGCGAGAACATGACCCGACAGTTCGGGATCCCGGTTGAGGTGCGATCTGATGAAGAACTCGTCGAGCTCACCGAAGGGGTGCGCGTGATGCTGTTTCGTTCCATTCAAGAGCTGCTGACCAACACGGTCAAGCACGCGCAGGCCTCGCGAGCCACGGTCCGGTTGATGAACGATGCCGATGAGCTCTGTGTCGTGGTGGAAGATGACGGCGTCGGTTTCGACATGGAAGCGAGCAAGTATGTTCCAACTGCCGCTGGCGGCTTCGGCCTGTTCAGTATTCGCGAGCGTATCGCTCACCTGGGTGGTCGGGTCGATATTTGCTCCGGTCGGGGCACAGGAACACGGATTCAGATCTCAGTCCCCGAATCAGACGCCGATGCGACGAGAGAGGAGCATGCCGATGAAGATTCTTCTCGCAGACAATCATAAGCTCTTCGTTGATGGGCTGCGGTCTATGCTAGCGAAGCAGCCCGGAACCGAGGTCGTCGGCGAGGCCAACAACGGACGGATGGCCGTGCGTCTTGCACAGGAACTGTCACCCGATCTTGTGATCATGGATATCGGCATGCCAGAGCTGAACGGCATGGAGGCTACCCGCCAGATCCGATTGGAGCTTCCCCGCACCAGGGTGCTCGCGGTGTCCATGCACGCCGATCGTCAGTACGTCGCGGGAATGCTGTCGGCGGGCGCATCGGGCTACGTGGTCAAGGACAGCGCCTTCACGGAGCTCGCCCAGGCGATCAAGGTCGTGATGAACGGCGGGCGGTATCTCAGCCCGGAGGTCATCGACGTCGTGGTGGATGACTACGTGCAACGCCTGGCGCCCGCACCAGGTTCGGCAGTCGCGAAGCTCTCGGAGCGTGAGCGCGAGGTGCTGCAGCTCATTGCCGAGGGCCACGCGACCGCCGACATCGCCACGCGACTGCACGTCAGCCGCAAGACTGTGGAGACACACCGCAAGAACATCATGATCAAGCTCGAGATCCATAGCATCGCCCAGCTCACCAAGTTCGCGGTACGCGAAGGTGTTACCTCGCTTGACGTTTCCTCTGGAACATCAGAGCAGTAGGCCAGGTGCCCCGCAGAGGTTCCGAACACGACCTGCCCAGCGCCGGCAACCTCCCTTTTCCCCTAGGGCGATTCCCGAGCCGCTTTCGCTGTTGTCGCGTGGCGCTTGCCAGGAGTGGGAGCCTCCTTTCCTGCCGAACACGCTGAAGAATCCGGGAGTGCCTGATGCCACGGCGAAATGAATGCGACTACAATCGGCCGCAGACTGGAGCAGGAGTTCGGTCGTAGACGGTGATCCACCACCGACTGTCTGTCGATGCAATCGGCATCGGGAGGTGGTATTTCAACGGAGGCAACGCATGATTCGCAAGATTGACTACTTTTACACGAGCATCAAGGATGAGTCCGGCGAAGGTTACCGCTTCCTCGCCCAGCTTGCCGCCAAGAAGGTCGACCTCACGGCGTTTACGGCGGTTCCTTTTGGGCCGGACAGGGCTCAGCTCACCCTTTTCCCGACCGACACCGCGAGCTTGAGTGCGGCTGCCAAGCAGGAGAAGATCGACTTGGACGGCCCCCACTCGGCGATCCTCGTGCAAGGACAGGATCAGATTGGCGTGTTGGCAGGCATCCTCTCGAAGCTGGCCGCGGTCAGCATCAACGTTTTTTCGGTCCATTGTCTGACTGATGGCCGTGGCGGGTTCGGCACTATCATCTACCTTCGGCCCAGCGACATCGATCAGGCACTGAAGACGTTGGGCTCGTCATAAGTGCCTCTTCGTCGAGCACGCGACATGGAGGGGCGTTCTGACTCGAAGCCTGAGGATCCATCTGCTGTCGCAGCATTCTATTCTGGAGGGTGACGTGCGCGCCGCCTCGCCAGTGATCTGGATCGGAAACCCCCGCGCAACGAACGCCGGCGGGCACGGGAGCGTGTCCAGGTGCTTTCCACAAGCCGCCGGCAGCGAGGCTCGGCGGTTTCACCGCCAGATCCCAGGATACCGCATGACCCCACTCAAGGGGCTCGCGCGACTCGCCGACATGCTTGGCCTCGGTGGGATCTGGGTGAAGGACGAAGCTCAACGCCTGGACCTGGGCTCCTTCAAGGTGCTGGGAGGGTCGTTTGCGCTCTACCGATACATCCAGGCGCGACTGGGGGCCTCCGAGTCTTTCGGCTACCGTGACCTGGTGTCCACCGAGGTAAGAGAGAAGCTCGGGAAGCTCACCTTCGCGACGGCGACGGATGGGAACCACGGTCGAGGCGTCGCGTGGGCCGCGAGCCAACTCGGGTTCGACTCGATCATCTATGTCCATCGGCGCACCTCCCGTCCTCGCGTCGAAGCGATCGAGAGCAACGGTGCCAAGGTCGTAGTCGTTGATGGGACGTACGATGATGCCGTCCGACAGGTAAATCAGGACGCCGCCGCAAATGGTTGGCAGGTGATCTCGGACACCGCGTGGCCGGGCTACGAGGAGATCCCCGCGTGGGTGATGCAGGGCTACAGCACCATCTTCTTCGAGGCGCAGCAGCAGTACCTCGCGATCGGCATGCTCAAGCCCACTCACGTCTTCATACAGGCCGGCGTCGGCTCGTTGGCCGCATCCGCCGCCGCGTTCTATGTGAACCTGCTGGGCCCGGAACGCCCACGGATAGTCGTGGTCGAGCCCGATCAGGCCGCGTGCCTGTTCAGCTCGATGGACGCGGCAGACGGTCGAGCACATGCAATTCCCGGCGGGCTCGACACAATCATGGCCGGGCTCGCCTGCGGGGAGCCTAATCCCATTGCCTGGGAGGTTCTCAAGAACACGGTTGACGTCTTCATCAAGAGCCCGGACTACGTGGCAGCGAAAGGGATGCGGGTGTTTGGCGTTCCACTCGCCGGGGATCCCACGGTGATATCGGGTGAGTCGGGCGCGGTGACCTTGGGCGCCCTGATGTTCATCATGGAGAGGGAGGAGTTGGCGCCACTGCGCCAGCACCTCGGGCTCGACAGGGATTCGCACGTGCTGCTCGTGAACACCGAGATCAACACGGACCCGGACCGATTCCGGCAGGTGGTTTGGGAAGGCGGCGAACCCGTGCCGCATGAGTATAGTCGGCCGCGTGAGTAATGGAGGGCGGCGATGCCTCCATTTCTCGAGATAGCAGGAAGGAGGTCATTGCGGTTATAACAGGAGAACGTCATGGAAGCACAGGACATCATTGTCACCACCGAGAACTTCGAGCGGCTTCAGCGGTTGCTCGAAGCCCATACTGCCGAACGTGATCAGGAAGTGGTCGAGCTTCTCGACGGCGAGCTCTCCCGCGCCCGAGTCGTACCGCCAGCCGAGGTTCCGCCGGATGTCGTGACGATGAACTCCCGGTTGCGCTACGTCAACCATGCGACTGGCGGGTCGCGGACGGTCACGCTGGTGTATCCGTCGGAGGCGAACTTCGAGGCTGGGCGGTTGTCCATCTTGACGCCCGTCGGATGCGCCCTCTTGGGGCTTGCTGTGGGACAGGCCATCGACTGGACCATGCCGAATAGGCAGCTACGTAAATTCGTTGTTGAAGAGCTACTGTACCAGCCCGAGGCGGCAGGTGACCTCCGCCTCTAATGGGCCCGCGGGGGTGGCGATGATTCTCATGCCCAAAGAACGTGTCGATCGATGGCAGCATCTCGTCACCGTCGCCTCGTTGCTCGACGAAAGCCCTCCCGAGAGATCCGCTGCCGAGGCGCGCGGTTTGTTGCACAGCGTGCTCGAGGTGTTCCCGCAGAGCATCGAGCCCGCCGACGACTTCGAGGCCTACGCCGTGCGCCGCCTGGCGGCATCCCTCTTGCGGGCGCTGGCGGCGTCAAAAGACGGCTGAGCGCGTTCCTACTCAGGCGCCAGCTCCGGGCCTTTGCTTGTCGCGCTCACGATGACCTTCGCCGGGCGAAGCAGGCGATCATGCAGGAGATAGCCGCGCTGGTGCTCTTCCAGAACGAGCCCCGACGGTGCCCACTGCGTGGAGTCGATCCCGACCGCTTCATGCAACGTCGGGTCGAAAGGCTGTCCGATGCTCGAAAAGCCCTTCACACCGTGGCGCGCAAGGACGTCTACGGCTTGACGGGCGATCATTCGAACACCTTCGACGAAGGGCTCCCGCGAGTCCCCCGCGTAGCCGAGCGCGCGATCCACGGCATCGAGCACCGGCAGAAGCTCGCCCAGGAGCCGCTCGATGCCGAACCGGCGTGTCTGTTCGAGCTCGCGCTGAGCACGCTTGCGGTAGTTGTCGAAGTCGGCGGTGAGGCGCAGAAGTTGGTCCTTGAGGTCATCTTCCGGCTTCACCGTCTCCTGCGGGACGGCATCGGCGGCAGCATTCGGGCCGTCGGTTGCCCCGCCAGCAACGACCTCCATGGAGTCAGTCGTCGTCACTGGGTCTTACCGCGAACGAATCGGACGATCCGCTGATATTGACTCTCGCCGTCGAGACCGGCCTGGATCAACACTTGGTCCCCCTGGCCGCTTCCAAGGAAGGTGCCGGCCTCGAATGGGTGCATGCTCGCGGCGCGACCCCGGTCCGAGCTGATCCAGCGCCAGAGCGTGGGCAGCGTGAATCCCGTGATCCCCATGGCCTGGGATCTGACCATCTCGGGAAAGAGCGTATTCTGCTCGTCCGGGGGCAGTGCATCGAAGAGCTCCGCGCTCGCCACGTAGAAGGCGTCGAGGTCGATCCCGGCGGCGACGAGCCGGGGTAAGGCGCCTTGTACGAACGCGTAGGCCACCTCGCTTCCTTGTAGCACCACGGTCAGGGCGCTCGTGCCCTTCGCGCGCCAAAGGGCGTAGACACCGCTTGTCGCCTGGGCCACCGGAGCCAGGCCGAGTGCGCCGCGGTCCAGGACCTCCTTGCTCGGGCGCGTCACGAACACCGCGATGACCGCCGGGCGGCGACGGAGCGCCGCGGAGAGCAGGACAGGGATCTCTTGCGGCTCCCACGGGGTCAGGGTCACCAACGCGCCGCGAGGGAAGTTATCCTGCAGGAGCTGGAGACACTGGGGGTCCGCATGGGTGGGCCCATCCTCTCCGGTCTCGATGCCCGCGTGCGCGCAGACCAGGATCATCGTTCGGCCTGCCTCGGCTCCGAGCTCCTCAAGCCCCTGGTTTCCGATGGCGTGGAGACGTGCTGCAATATGGCCAAGCGGGGCCAAGAACGCGGCGTAGGAAGACCCGACTCCTACATGGTGTCCAGCCATGGAGATCCCCGAGAGGATCCCGCACATCGCATCCTCGCAGATGCCACCCGTGGATAGGAGCCGCGCCCCGGGGTTGGTCTCCGCGTTGAAGAAGCCCGGTGGGAAGCCCTCGCCAGCCAGTTTCACGCTGGTCGATCCCAGGAGATCGGCGGCCGCGATGAGGAGCCCGCCGCCGGTCGCGCGGTTGAGCTGACCAAGAGCCCTGGCAAGCGACTCGCGAAGGGTGGTCCGTGAGCCGGGTTCTAAGAACGTGGTTGCGGGTGGCTGCGCCATACATTCGATCGCGGCCGCCAAACCCAGAAGATCGGGGGCGTGCTCCCTGGGGCGGCGCTGGCGCGCGATGAGCCGCTCACGCGATTCGACCAGCCTCGCTGCGAGCTGTTCCACGAGCCCAGGCGTCTCTCGGAGTTGCGCGCGGACAAGGTCCAGAGTCTCCAGGTAGCAGCGCTCGACCACGTTCTCATTCTTCCCGCGGTCGCAGCAAGGCTGGCCCGCCCAGCACCTGGCCTGCCAACGGCCGTCGGTGACAATGCGGTTCACGGAATCGAAGAAAGCAGCCGAGCAGAACGGGTGCCCAGCGCCGTGGGAACGAGCCCCATCGACACCATATCTCCAACCCTTGACTGTTCGGTAGACGAGCGCCGTGGGTTGGTGGTTGTCGAGGGTCAACGCCTTTTGCTGAGCGAGCGCGATCTGGTGTACGTCATGCCCGTCGGGCACAACGATGACGTTCCAGTCGTGCAGGTAGCACAGCTCCGCCGGATCCCACTGGACGTAATCCCCAGGGACACCGTCTTCGCGGCAGACACGATCCGAATCGATCGAGGCTTGGTTCCAGTCCACATGCAGAAAGACGTTTGCAAGCGAGGCCGTGCCGGCGGCAGCGAGCGCCTCGGCCGCTCTTCCGGGCGTCAATCCAGCCTCGCCTTCGATGATGTGGACCCGGGGGGCGTTCTTTCCGTAGTAGTCGGCGAGACCCCAGGCAAGGCCAATGGACGAAGCCAGCCCGACTCCCGAGGCGCCGGTCGCCAGACGCACGAAGGGGGTCGAGGGAGTCGGATGCCCGTCGAGCGCCTTGGCTCCACGTTTGGCGAACTGCGGCGCATTCGTCGTCGGGTTACGCCGAAAGCCCAGGAGATCCTCGAACCTCAGCCGCAGGCGATCATCCGAAGGCAGCAACTCTGGTGCGCCGAGGCGCACGACCTCGTCGCGCAAGGCCCAGAGGGCGTAAAGCCCGAGCGCCTTGTGGCCGGCTGCGTAGGAAATCACGTCCGCGTCGTCTCGGAGAGGCAGAGCGACGTCATGATCGAGAACGCCGAACACCAGGCCTTGCGACAGCCTCCCAGCGGAGATCGAACCCCCAGGGTGCCCGGAGGACGGGACGAAGTTGAACATCACCGAAACCAGACGATGATAGAGGTCGTCGAGACGCTCGAGGGTCTCGGTGTCGGCAGATGCCTGACCCCGTTCGTCACCGAGAGCATCGAGCGTGATCAATGTCCCGCGCCGCGGGCCGAAAGGTGTCGCCATGACGTCTCCGGTCTTTGTCGCCGCGAACGACTCAGAAGCGCTGCTCTGCGGCGGATGAAGCCTTCACGTAGCGCAGATGAAACTCGCCCAGGCGGTCCACCAGCTCCTGTATCTCGTCGCGCGGCGGCAAGAAGGTCGTCCGGAAGTGGAAGGTGCCTGGCCGCTGGCCGAAGCCGGACCCCGGGACCACGCAAATCCCGGTCTCCTCGAGCAGGGCCAGGCAATATGCCGTGTCCCGCTTGGCGGCGTACTCGTCCTTTTCCGTGGGGGACATGACGCCGATGTCGAGCCCGGGCTCCGTTGGCAGCTCGAAGCGGACGAACGCATACATCGCACCCTGCGGTATGTCCACCGACATGCCGGGGATCTTGTTGATGCCCTCGCCAAGAATCTCGGCTTTCCGCTTCAGCTCATCGAGGATCGCGCTTCGCTCCCGGACGTATTGGCTGTAGCTTTGCTCACCCTCCTGGGGTGGCGCCACCATGAGGTAGGTCGCCAACTGTCCGGGCACGTTGGCGCACAGACTGATCGATTGCAGCTTGATGAACTCACCGAGCACATCGCCAGGGACGTTGCGCAGCTCGAGGTATCCGCCGCGGTGGCCGCATTCACCAAGGAAACCCTTGGAGACCGAGTGCAGGCTGAAGAGCGGAGTCGTCGTGTCGCTCAAGGCGTGCATGACCTTGGCAAACGAGTGGAAGGCGCAGCCGGAGGCGTAGACGTTCTCCTGATAAACCTCGTCGGCGATCAAGGCGAGCTCGTGCCGCCGGGCGAAGCCTATGATCATCTCGACGTTCTCTCGAGACAACACGGCACCCGTCGGATTGCCGGGATTGATCACCACCAAACCCACCGGGTTGATTCCCGCCTTCTTAGCGCTCGCCAGGCTCTCGCTGAGGATCTCTTCGCTGAGCTGCCACTGATTCTCCTCGTCCAGGAAGTAGCCGATCCGCTGGCCGCCAAAGAGCGTCAGGCTAGCGCTGTACAGCGGGTACTGCGGGATCGGGATCATGAAGCCATCTTGGGGTGACCTTAGGAGCGCGGTGAGCACGGCCTGCGCTCCCTTGCTCGCCCCGTCGGTCAGGATAATGTGCGCCGGGTCGGCGGGGATGCCGTCGCGGCGCGCAATGAAGTCCGCGACCGCCTGCCGTACGAAGGGGATCCCGGCGCTTTGGGTATAGGCTCCGGTGCCATGGGGATGCTTGGCGAGGACGCCCTGTGCTCGATCGATGATATCCCTGGGGAATCCTGTGCGTGCGCCCTCGTGGTTGAGCAGCTCCGGATATTCAATCAGGCAGAGCAGTTGACGCATGTACGTCAGTGGTGGCTGTTTGAGCGCCTGCGGATTGCCGATGTTGCAGTAAATGACTTTCCTTCCGGCGGCCTCGAGCTCCTGCGCCCGCTGCACGATCGGTCCACGGACCGCGTACTCGGCGCGAAGCAATTTCTCGCTCAAATGCTTGATGGAGATCATGATGCCCTCGCTCTTTGCGCAGTAGATGCCTGGAGGCTCTCCAGGAGTTCGGTCACGGTCGCATTCGCGTCACCGAACAGTACAAGCGTGGTCTCTTCTTCGTATAATGGATTCGGCACGCCGGAATACCCCGGTCGCTCGTCCAGATTGCAGACCAGCACATTCTTGGCCTCGTGAGCGTTGAGGATGGGCATCCCCGAGATGGGCGTGTCGGCCATGCGGATGGCGGCCGGGTTGACGACATCGCAGGCTCCGACGACGAGCACCGCGTCGGTGGTCGCGAACGAGCTGTTGACGTCGTCCATCTCCTTGAGCTTGTCGTAGTCCACGTCCGCCTCGGCCAGCAGCACGTTCATGTGGCCCGGCATGCGGCCTGCGACCGGGTGGATGGCGAAGTCGACGGTCTTGCCCATCTCTTCCAGGCGCTTCGCCAACGAGGCGACCTGGAACTGGGCACGCGCCAAGGCCATGCCATAACCGGGAACAATGATGACAGTCTTGGCCTCCTGTAGGACCTTCTTCGCCTCGGCCATCGACTCTGCGAGAGTCTTTTCCGCTCGCGTCTGCTCAGTAGCGGTTGCTGATTCGTTCGAGAGGCTCTCCAGGAGCTCAGTCACGGTCGCATTCGCGTCGCCGAACAGCAGAATTGTTGTGTCTTCTTCATAAAGCGGATTCGGCACGCCGGAATACCCCGGTCGCTCATCCAGATTGCAGACCAGCACATTCTTGGCCTCGTGAGCGTTGAGGATGGGCATCCCCGAGATGGGCGTGTCGGCCATGCGGATGGCGGCCGGGTTGACGACATCGCAGGCTCCGACGACGAGCACCGCGTCGGTGGTCGCGAACGAGCTGTTGACGTCGTCCATCTCCTTGAGCTTGTCGTAGTCCACGTCCGCCTCGGCCAGCAGCACGTTCATGTGGCCCGGCATGCGGCCTGCGACCGGGTGGATGGCGAAGTCGACGGTCTTGCCCATCTCTTCCAGGCGCTTCGCCAACGAGGCGACCTGGAACTGGGCACGCGCCAAGGCCATGCCATAGCCGGGAACGATGATGACAGTCTTGGCCTCTCGCAGCACCTTCTTGGCCTCGTCCATCGGTTCGGCCTTGGTGCTCGTTGCCTGCGCCCGCGTTTGAGCCCTCGCTGGTGATGTGCCTGTCGCCGTGGACACTCCTCCCATCTTCCCGCCCGCGAGGACCTTGATAAAGCTGCGGTTCATCGCCTTGCACATGACGGCTGTCAGGATCGAGCCGGACGCGGCCACGGTAGCGCCACACGCGATGAGCAGGCGGTTCTGAATGATGACGCCGCAGAACGCGGCCGCCAGTCCAGCCGTGGCGTTGAGGAGAGAGATGAGGACGGGCATGTCCGCTCCTCCGATTCGGATAGCGAACAGCAGGCCGAGAAGGGTCGAGGCGACCAGTGCACCGACGAGAGCCATCGACAATGCAGCGCCACTCGTATTGGCGGAGAACGTGCAGAGGCCAACGATGCTTATTACGAGCGCTACCAGAATCGCACCGTGACCAGGAAGCACCGTTGGTGCGCCCGAGAGCTTGCCCGAGAGTTTGCCGCTTGCCAGCATGCTGCCGCTGAAGGTGGCGGCGCCGATTGCCAGGCCGAGGAAGCCCGAGACCTCCCCGACAAGACTCGTCTCGACACCGACTCGTGTCAGCTCGACATAGGCGATGGCGCACGCCGCGATACCACCCGCGCCGTGCTGAAATGCGACCATGGCGGGGATTTGAATCATGGTCACGCGCATTGCGATGACAGTTCCGATGATTCCTCCGACAAGCAGTGCACCCACGAGGACCGCGGGATCGATGACCGCGTTGCGATACAGTACGATGACGATCGCGAGCAGGAGCGCCGTCGCCGCCGTCGCATTGCCGCGACGCGCGCCCCGCGGCGTACGGAACATGGCGATGCCGATTACCAGCAACACGATGATCGAGAGATCGATGACGATTGTAGCCCAGTTAGACATTTCCAACTCCACTGTCGTGCGAGAGGCGCGCGAGCTTGCGCACCTGCGACCGCGTTATGCTTTGTCGCCCCGGCCGTGCCCTCCCGGCTCGTGATGCGTTTTGAACATCTTCGTCATCCGATCCGTGATCACGAAGCCCCCGACCAAATTGAAAGCCGCCGTGGCGAGCGCGATCGCGCCGATCACCTTGTCGCCAATGCTCATCGTTACCGCGAACAGCAAGAGAGCGCCGAGGATGGTCACGGCCGAGATGGCGTTCGTCATTGACATCAACGGCGTATGCAGAAGCGGCGGTACGCGCGAGATGAGCAGGTAGCCAATGACAAACGACAGAACGAACACCAGGAGCATCAATGCCAAATCGGCCATGACCAATCCTCCATCTTTTTCGGGCCGACGCTTTCAGCGGCCGCCCATCGCGTCGAGAGCGGGTTGATAGACGATCTTGCCCTGCATGGTGACGAGCGACGCCCGCGCGATCTCGTCTTCGAGATCCGCCGCTCCTGGAACCTTCTTGAACAGATTGTCGATGTAATAGAACATGTTCTGCGCATAGAGCCATGCCGAGTGCATGGCCATGCGACCAGGAATGTTCTGGAGCCCGCAGATCTTGACGTTGTTCTCGATGATCTCCTGACTTGGCTTCGTCAAGGCGCAGTTTCCACCCTGGTCGATCGATACGTCCACGATCACCGACCCGGGCTTCATGCGTGCGACGGCTTCCTTGGTGACGATGACCGGAGCCAGCGTACCCGGCACGAGGGCCGACAGGACGACGATGTCAGACTCCGCGACAACGTCCGAAATGGCCTCTTGCTCCTTCTTGAGCCAGTCCGCAGGGAGAAGCTTCGCGTAACCCCCTTCGGCGATCGCCAACTCCTTCGGTACGTCGAAGCCCGCGATCTTGGCCCCGAGACTGCTTGCCTCGGTACGAGCTGCCTCGCGGATATCCCACGCTTTGACCACCCCGCCAAGACGCTTGGCGGTTGCGATAGCCTGCAGCCCGACGACGCCAGCGCCGACGACGAGCACGTTGGCCGGTTTGATCGGACCGATCGCCGTGCCGATCATCGGCACGAAGCGCGGCAATTGCTCCGCAGCGTCGAGCACCGCACGGTAGCCTGTGACCGTGCTCATGGAGGTGAGCGCATCCATGCGCTGCGCCCGTGAGATGCGCGGAATACCGTCCATCGTGAACGCGGTGACCTGGCGGTCGCGGAGCTTGCGTACGATGTCGTGGCTATCGGGGGCCGCGGGGTGGAGGAACGTCACGAGGGTGGAGCCCTTGGGCATCATGTCCACCTCGTGCTTCTTCTTGGCCTCGTTGAAGATCGGCTGCTTGACCTTCAAGATGACGTCGGCCTTCGCAAACAGTTCCTCGACGTCCTTGACAACCTTTGCGCCGGCCTTCTGGTACTCGGAATCATCGATAAAGATGCCGGC
Organism: uncultured Myxococcales bacterium; assembly: GCA_964593355.1. Classification (GTDB taxonomy): domain Bacteria; phylum Myxococcota_A; class UBA9042; order CAIXZC01; family CAIXZC01; genus CAYTWV01. Next base: position 9,532 of record CAZQHM010000006.1, on the reverse strand, counting down.
GCCAGCACCTGTTTCGATCGCCACGTCAAAACCCTTGGAGCGCAGCTTCTCGACCGTCTCGGGAATGGCAGCGACGCGCTTTTCAGCGTGCAGTATCTCTTTCGGAATCACGACTAGCATGGTTTGCATCTCCTTCTCGGTTGGTTGTTGGTAACTTCACGCCGCTCTACTTGGACTCGAGGGGCCAGACCCCGAGAGACCGTTGATGAGACAGCACAATGCGTTTGAGAACTCCTCCTTGCCGTCGAAAGCCCACTGGCGTTGCCAAATCTGATTTGCGATCTCTGTTCCCTTGTCTTTCAGGAGCTGCGCGCCGAGGAGCCACGGCGTCAGGTGGATCTCGTAACGGCAGTGCTGTGCATTGGTGGGGACGCAAGAGGCCTGCGCCAGATCGTGGAGGCCAACTTCCATGGGACAACCCGTCGAAGCTCGCAGGTGCCACTCGGGATTCGGCGACCCCTCGGCAGGCTCGCCCTCGAACCAATCGAGAACCACGAGGACTGCGGCCCCGTCATTCCAGATCGGGAGGACGCAATGGGTCTGAACGAGCTTGCCGTCCACCACGCCGGAGACGGACGTGGCCACTGCGATGATCGGCATCTTGGTGAGAGCCTGCTCGGGGCCCTTGCTCACTAGAGACCGATAGTCGGCTTCGCTTGCGGTCCCCTGTTCTCTGTAAACTGGAAACTTAATGACTTGCGGAAAATCCCCGTCGGCCCTTTTCTGAGCCACAGCGCCCGAGAATGGACCCACGCAGAAGCTCTTGACCCCGTTTGGGGGGATCTCGACTTGAACTGGAGCGCTGGCCCAGATCGGGAATTCACATGGTGCGAGTTCAGCGAACTCCGTTTGAATGACGATCTCGCCGGTCTTGATGAGCAGGGCAGTGGTGCTGCCGTTGCTCTTCTTCACTTTGGCTTCAACGCGGTTTGTAGTCATGCTGGCCAACCTCCGATGGCAAGGGTTTCGGGAATCGCCCGTCTATCGACGGCACACGTGCCGCCTGCGCCCCCTGCGCACAAACGCAGATGTCGGAATGCCCGCGCGTGTTGCTGTGAATACGAGGAAGCAAGCATGTGCGGAGCGCTCCTTTCATCGGCAATCACCTTACGACTGACCAAGAACGCGCAACATCGGGCGCGGCCGGATAGTGCGGGTCGAGAGGCAGGAAAGATGCCTTCCCGAAAAGGAATGCGGTGGATGCCCTTTGGTACCGATGGTTAGGTCAAAGACTCGGAGACCTTGGGTTCCGCGCTGGCGATTCCTCTAGGGCGATGGATTAGGGGATTTGGAACCTGCGGGGTATGGCTCACCACTACAAGGTGACCGCGGCGCCATCTCGGCCTGCTCGCCTGGCGCTCCCGAGCCATGCTGAAGGCCTATCCGAACTTCGGCGAACACTCATGGCGGTGATGCGCTGTGCCAGACCGCTGCGGGCCAGCAGCATAAGGACGGATCTCGACGGCACTTGATGGCGCGCTACATCTTCTCCGCGAGCCCGCTGCCCATCATGGCCTGGACCAGGGAGGCCGCCTTGTCCTCGTCGGTCTCGCCCTCGACCTTGAGGTCGATCGACTCGAGCCGCTGGACCTGGTCCACGAGCCAGTCGATGTACTCGCCCAGGGTTCGGTTCTCCTGGCCGAAGGCGATGTACTGCATCGCCTCGACGATCTGCTTGGGCGTGCCCTGGAAGACGCGCCCGTCGCGTAGCATTCGGATTCTCATGACCATCTCTCCTTTCGTTCGTGCCTCCAGTTGCCGCTCGCGATCGCCGGCCGGCCCCGCGCCTGCTCGGCGGTGAACACGTAGGCGAGCGCGGCACCGCCGTCCTCGAGCCGGATCCGACGCCGCCGGTAGAAGCGCGGGTGGCCTTCGAGCCGGTCGAGCGCGGCCAAGGTGTCGGCGTCCACCTCGTACACCTCGCCGCTGACCGCGGTTCGTCCGTCGGCCACCATAGCCGGGAACGCGCCCAGGCTCACGAGCTCGAAGGCGGGCTCGGTTTTGGCCTCGCCCACGAGCGCGGCGTCGCCCAGGAGGCGGTGGTTGGGCTCGCCGCTGAGCAGCGTGCCGTAGACGAACACCCGCGTCTTGCCGTTGGTCCGGGCACTCATCCCGCACCTCCCCCCGCCGCGAGCAGCGAGTCGCGGTCGAAGCCGAGGCGCCGGTAGGCGTGCCACAACACGCCGAGGTAGTCGGGCGCGGGAGGCGCTTCCCATGCCACCGGCAGGATGTAGACGTGGGCCCGGCGCTCCCGCCCCTGGCCGTCGACCACGCGCAGGCGATTGCGCTGGTAGGTCAGCGGATGACCCTCGACGCGGTCGAGGTCGGCCAGCTCCCCGATGGCCAGCTCGTAGAGGAGCCCGTCCACCCGCTCGTCCGCGGCGCGCACCACGGTGGCCACCGGGCCGCCCCAGGCGCGGCTGTGTCCGCCGAAGGCGAGCCGCCAGCCCCACAGCGTGGCAGGGCCGACCGGCGCGGCCGTGGGGCAACGACGGCGCATCTGGGCCAAGTCCAGGTTCGAGCCGTAGGCGAAGTACAGGGTCTGCTTCATCGTGCCCCCTCCTTTCACGCGGCCGGCTGCTGCTCGGGCCGCCCGTGCTTCCAGGCTGCCGAGCCGTTGAGGTTCGCCATCAGGTGCAACCGGGCGGTCTTGAACTCGTCGCCAATCAGGTCCAGGTGCAGCAGGAACACGCGGAAGTCGTAGCGGGCCGTATTCGGGTTGAACTCGCGGCGCTTGCTGCTGCTCGCCCGCGCCCGCATGGCCTTGGCGCTGAGCGCGAGGACGAACTGGATGTAGGCCTTGATCTTGCCAGCGTGGAGCGTGCCGTCGAACCAGCGGTACTCGACCGTGCCCCGGAACCAGACGTTGTGCAGGTTGACCCCGTGGTAGCGCGAGGCGTCGTAGTGGATCGGCGCGGTGTTGTGGTAGCCGTACCAGGCGCGGTTGATGTCCTCGAGGTCGCGCGGGCGCTGCTTCTCGATCTTGTCCAGGAAGGCCTGGTCGATGCCCCGGCACCAGCGGGCGCGGCGGGCTTCGCTGATCCCGAGGGCGTGCTCGATCAGCCGCTCCTGCTTGTTGACGATCTTGACCAGGTTGCGCAGGCCCTTGGCGCCGAAGCGGGCGGCCTCGACGTGGACGTGGACCCCGCAGCTGCTGTCGGCCTTGGCGCCGGCGGCGCGCAGGGCCCGGACGATCTCCTGCAGCTCCGGCAGGTCCTCGTAGGTCAGGACCGGGCTGACCACCTCGGCCTGGCGGTCGCGGCTGGCGTTCAGGCTGCTGTCGGCCACGACCTTCCAGGTCCGGCCGCGGGCGTCGGTGACGTGCCAGGGGTCGTAGCTGAAGGGCGCGCCCACGTGGCTGGTGGTGCCGCCGACCACCTGCTGGATGGCCTGAGCCACCCGCTCGCGGGTCTGGCCGACCGTCTCGATCTCGATGCCGAAGCGGAGCGTCCTCATCGCGTTTTCTCCTTCGTTTTCGATGTGTTGCATCGTCTGCATCCTGAGGACATACAGGCTTCCTTCGGCGGGGAAGTCCAGGCAGAAATCGAAGAAAAGAACACTATTTTCAGGCACTTGAGTAACGCCAAGGTTCCGCCGAGTTACGGCCGGAGGGGAGCGGCCGTTTCCGCCCCGGGGCGGGCTCACGGCGTGCGCCAGGGGCAGATCCGGGCCCGCTGTACGGCCATCCGCTGCTCGGCGTCGAGGTCTCGCAGGAGGCGTTGGAGCTCGCGGAGGCTTGCGGGGTCGAGTGCGTCGAGGTCGAGGCGGTCGTAGCGCCGCCCGGTCTGGCGTTGGATCTCGGCCCGCAGCCACTCGACCAGGCGGCGCTTGTCGTAGTCGCCGGCCATCTACGCCTCCGGCGCGAAAAGCGCGGCGACCTCGGCCTCGCCCTCGCGGGCCAGGAAGAGGTGGATGGACCGGCGCAGCAGCTCCATGCGGCTCTTGAGGCCCAGGCGCTCGCGGGCCTCGTCGAGCTTGCTGACCAGCTCGGAGTCCATGCGCAGGGGCAGGACCTTGAAGTCGAGCGGCTCACCGTCGGCGCGTCGGGCGTTGCCGCGGGGGCCGACCGGGATGCGGCCCTTCTTGGCCTCGCGGATTTTCCAGATGAGGTAGCGGCGATGCTCCGATGAGGTCCCGCGCCCCACCACCTCGAGGTAGCGGGCCTGCAGCTCGGCGATGGGCAGCTTGCTGAGCTTGGTCTCGGTCGCGTCGCCCGTCTCTGCGGGCGCCGTCTCGACAGACGGCTGCTGGGGCTCGGCCTCGGTCGGCTCGCACGCCGCCGCAGCCCGCGCCTCGAGCGCCTCGGTGATGCGCCGGATGAGGTAGGTGCGATTCGGCGCCCTCGTCTCCTCGCCGAGCACCTCGGCGTAGCGCGCCCGCAGCTCGGGCAGCCGCAGCTTCTCCAGGGCCTTCACCTGCTTCCTGATCTCCTTGTTCATCTCGTCCTCCTCGTTCGGTCTGGGCCGGTGCTCAACTTCCGCACCGGCGGGTTTCTGACTCCGATCGCTGCGCGGCGACGTTCACCTGGACCTCACCAGGGTCACCTGGAACTCGGCGGTGCCGATGCGCACCACCAGGCCGCGGTTGGCGGTGAGCACGCCAGCGTCGGCGAAGGTGCTGATCCGCGGCCGAGAGACCTCGCTCGCCTCCGCGTAGGCCTCGATGGCCTCAGCGAGGAAGGTCTCGATCTCGTCCTCGCTCTCCGGACCGGGCTGCGGATCACCCGAGCCGGGGACGGTGACGTACCTGGTCTCGCCATCGACCTGGACCGGGTAACGCTTCGAGCGGGCGCTCATCGCTGGCCCCCTTTCCTGGCCGCCTTCTTCGTGCCGGCGAAGCAGGCCAGATCCATCGCCTTCGGGTCGCTGGTCACGAAGCTGAAGCGGCCCTCCTTCTCCATCCAGGGCTGGACCTCGATGCGGTCGTCGGCGGTGACGCCGCCCGCGCGGGCGAGGTCGTCCTCGTCGCTGATGTGGTCGTAGTCCGGGCCGTCGACGTCGATGTCGGGCCGGGCCGCGTTCTTGAGCACCGCGACGATGCGGACCTTGTAGCCCTTCAGGTAGGGGTGCTCCGTTCCGTGGTAGGTCGTCGTGCTGCCGAGAATCTTTGCCATCGTTCGCCTCCGCGCTCGCGATCGAGGCCATCTCGATCGTCACTGACATACAGGCGTTGCACGGGCAGAACATCAAGGTCTTTCTGCCGTTTTCCCGAGCATTTTCGATGGGTTGAATCGGCTGCGCAGGTCGCGGAAATCACGCGGGAACTGGCAGCGGGACGCTCGATGTCGGCGGGAGGGGCGCGAAAAATCGCACCAGGAGCGCTCCCCGGATCGCTTCACCCCGCGCGCATCTCGCGGATCGCTTCCTTGAGCGCGACCAGGGCGGCTTCGACCTTGGTGATCGCGGCAGTCTGCGCCTCGGCCATCTTCACCACGGTCGCGTGCAGGTCCTTCAACTCGCGGTCCTTCTTCTCGTTCACCCGCCAGAAGGCCCAGCCCAGGACGGCAACGAGTCCGTACGGACCCGTCGCCTTCAAGACCTCGGCGATGCTGGAGAACGCGCTCGGGTCCATGGGCTACTCCTTCGGCGCGGCCGCCGTGATGAGGTCCGAGAGGTCCACTCGCCTGCGCACGCCGGTCGCGCGCCGCACCGCCTCCTCGAAGGCGACCTCCGGAGCGAGGCCGGCCTCGAGGCGCAGCCAGGCGTAGAGCACCAGCCAGGCGCCGTCGGCGTGTCCGAAATAGTGATGGGCATAAAGGCCGGGCCGGAGCTTGGCCGCGCTCTCGACCAGACCCATCGCGAGCGCTCTGCCAGCGAGGCCGATCCACGTTCGTGGGATGGAGAGGCCCGACACGGGCGAGGTCACCCACTCGACGAACCGCGCGACCGCCTCGGCCTGGGCCGGCGTCGGCAGCACGTACCTCTTCTTGTGGGCCCAGGGCGCGTCGATGACGGTCGACCAGGCCATGCCCGGCTTGAGGTACTCCGGGTAGTAAGGGGTCACGACCTCGATGCCGATCGACGGGCCGTTGTGCTGGCTCGCGTGCGCAAGCCGGTCGGCGGCGAGGTCACCGTGCTGCGTGAAGCGTCCGTGCTCGTCGAGGATGAGATGCACGCCGAGCTGCCGCTTCTTGAGCACGGCCACGGTGTCGACGGCCGAGCGCGTGACGCTTTCGTGAATGATGAGCTCGGTGACGGGCTTGCCCGTGCGGTCCCGGCCGCGGAAACGGTGGACGCTCTCGTCGCTAAAATTGAGAACGTCGAGACCGGGCGGCGGCTCAATCTCGCTGCCCCTGACGATGAAGGTGCGAGTGTTCACCGGCCTCCTCCTACCTCGGCTCGGCCCGGCCGGACTCGTCCTGGAACGGCGGCGGCGGGAGCTTCAGGCCGTCCTTGAACCACTTGTCGATGACGGCGGCGGGCGGGTCTTTGGTCGGCACGTCCTCGGGCTTCAGCCCCTCGGCGACCCGGCCTCGCTGGACGAGCTTCGCGTGCAGCTTGTCCACGAGCAGCTTGTGCTTGTGGCCGTAGCTCCCCTGGGACGGATGCTCCTCCTCGTCGGGCGAACGCAGCAGGAACTCGGCCGAGCCGCAGGTCGCGCAAACCGGCAGGGACACCACGTTCGGGTTGACCTGCCCCGAACGAGAAAGCCCGGCGGTGATCGCGGTGAGCGACACGGTGACGACGCTGCCGCACTTGATGCATTCCTGATCGAGGTCGTCGGCTCTGATCTCACGAATGGGCATGGCTGCTCCTCATGCGACGGCGGTGTAGGTGCCGAACCAGTAAATGGTCGTGTTGCTGGAGACGTTCTGGTACGAGAAGAAGCCGAAGCCGTCGCGGTCGGCATCCCAGAGGCTCATCGATCCGCTGAAGTTGAAGCTGCTGGTCTCGGTGAACGTGATCGACGACGGCGTGGCCGGGAAGCGCGAGCGGAAGGTGTTCGCGCCGCCGAGCGCCATATTGCGGGTCGCGTTGTAGGTGTTGTGCGTCTCGACGCCGCAGCGGCCGACCTCACGGATGGTCCCGGTGGTCTCGAAGGCCGAGTTGACCGTGGCGCTCATGGGCAGGCGCCAGGTCCGGGTCCAGTCGGTGAAGGTCGGGCTGAAGCTGTTGTCGTGGAACATCTCGAAGGTGGTTCGCGAGAAGCGGAAGCCGCCGGCGTAGTTGCCGGCGAGGTCGCGCTGCCAGGCGCTGCCGTTCCAGAAGGCGTTGACCGTGAACCAGATCGAGTCGTTGTCCGCGTGGACCCGGAAACGCGACGCCGTGGACCCGACCCCGACCGCATCCCAGAGGAGCACTCTTCCCGAGCCGAAGTTGGGCTGGCGAAGTGGGCGGTGCTGGCCGGCGTTCGTCTCGTTGCCCCGGTAGTGGTCGCCCTCGAAGGCGTCGATGATCTCGGCGAGCGCGGTCTCGACGTTCACGGCGTTGAGGTTGTTGCCCGCGTCCGCGACGGAGACGGCCGAGGCCACATGAGCGCCGCTCGTCGCGCCGACGTGGGTGTTGATGAAGCCGAGCAGTGACGCGAGCTGGCTGTCCACCGTGCCAGCCGCGAGCGCATTCGGGCTGCCAGAAACCGGGTCGGCACCAACGCGGATCGCCCCCGCCGTCCCGGCTGCCTGCGAAGCCAGGTCGCTCACGATCTCCTGGAGCTGCGCCTGGACGGTCGTGCCCGCGATGTAGCTGTGCACCGCGGCCGTAATGGCGCTCGCGTTGTGCGCGCCCGAGGTGGCGGCGAGGTGCGCGTTGAGCCAGCCGAGGAGTTGCGACAGGTGGCTGTCCACGTTGCTTGCCGTGAGCGCGTGCGGCGTCCCGCTCACCGCGTCCGCCCCCACGCGCTGGGCGCCGGGGTTGCCGGCGGCGCTCGAGGAGAGGTCGTCCACCACCTCATCGAGGGCAGCTTGCACGTTGCCGGCGGCGACGAAGCCGTGGGGCGTGTAGTCGATGTCGCTCGCCGGATGGCGTCGTGCTGAGCCGCCGAAGTGGCCGGCGAGCTCGGTGTCGACCTCGTCGAGCGCGGCCTGCACCGTGTTGACCGCGGGCGCGAGGATGCTCCACACGCCGCTCACGATCTGGACCGCGTCGCCCTGGGCGAAGATGAAGGCCTGGCGCCGGCTCACGTCGATGTCCGGAGCCAGGATCTGGGTCTGGGCGTTCTTGCGCAGCACGTCGCAGACGAGCAGCTCGTCGGGCATGAGCGGCACCTTGGAGGCGCCGCCCACCGGGCCGAGCGGTCCCTGGCGGACCACGACCTTGAAGGACTCGTCCCGCCGGAAGAACACCTGCTGGGAGTTGCCGTCAGTGCGCGGGTCGGAGAGGAGCCGGTCGAAGCGCAGGAACAGCCCGAGCCAGCGCTCCTGCCCGGCCACGGGCACCTCGGTCGGGATGCCGGTGAGGTCCGCCGAGCAGTCCACCACCTGGCCCGTGCCGAAGAAGATGCGCTGGCCCAGGTTGTCGTAGGCCCGGGCGGGCGCGGTCAGGTCGACGGTGAGGTTCGGGACCGGCGAGTGAGGCGTGGGTGCGGCCCCGCTGATGATGCCGTAGACCCCAATGTCCGCGGCCAGGTTGCGGTCGGCCAGCTCGAGCAGCTCGAAGGCCAGGTCCAGCTCGGCCTCCGTAACCTTCTGGCGAAAAAAGAAATCCGTTCGTCCAGCCATCCGGCGCTCCTTCTGGCGGTCTGCCTCCAGAGGGGCAAAGCCTCGGGGGTGCCGGACGGGGACAGGGGGGACGTCAGTGCAGCTCGGTCGTCTCCCCCAGCTCGCTGATGCCCAGCTCCCAGTGGTCGTAGGCGATCGGGGCTCCTGGCTCGATCAGGTCCACGAAGTGGGTGTGGGCGGGCTTGAGGTAGTCCACGATGGCTCGGATCTGGCGGCGCTCGGTGGCGGTGAGCGGCACGTCTACCTCGACGTCGAAGGCGTAGCGGGCGAACCGATCCGAGGGGCCGAGCTCCCAGTCCACGCCCAGCTCGGACTCGCCGAGTACCAGGGTGGTCCCCGTGAACGGGGTGATCGCCGTGACGTCGATGCCGAGGAAGAAGCGGATCGCGTTCTCGATGCCGGTCCCGGTCCCCTTCTGGCGGTACATCTCCACGAGCACCGAGGCGAGCCGGCGCTTGCCGAGAACGTCGAGCTCGAACGGAAACGGGTTGCCGAGATCCTGGAGGATGAGGTCGAGGAAGGACTCGGGCGCCCGCTCGATGTCGAACACGTCGGCGAAGCGGTCGGCCTCGGCGAGGACCAGGTCGAGCGCCTCCTGGAGGCAGGCGATGAAGCGGCGCAGATCCCCAGTTGCGTCCCCGCGGCGGTTGTGCCGGGGCAGCATGGACCAGAGGTCGAAGCGCCGACTCGCCGGGCGAGCGGGCCTGAAGCCGTTGAAGAACGCGCGGTCGTGGGGCTCGAGGACCGGGTTGCCTCGCAGATCGGCGACGCCCGACACCACCACCTCGTGGAGCAGGTCGGGGGTCATCTCGGTGTCGAGCTCGACGGTGACGACCAAGCCTTGGGCCGAGGCTCCGACGGCCAGCACCGGGACAG
>CAZQHM010000005.1:0-104455 GCA_964593355.1 uncultured Myxococcales bacterium | reverse complement strand
TCTCCGCCGCCGGAGGACACAACGTCCTCATGGCCGGCCCTCCTGGCTCCGGGAAAACCATGCTGGCCCGCCGACTGCCCGGAATCATGCCCCCCATGAGCCCCGAAGAGGCCCTGGAAACCACCAAGGTGTACAGCGTCTCGGGCCTGTTGGGGCGACACACTGGACTGGTCACCCAACGACCCTTCCGAGCCCCCCACCACACCATCAGCAACGTCGGCCTCGTGGGCGGAGGAAGCATCCCTCGACCCGGTGAGGTCTCCCTGGCCCACAACGGAGTGCTCTTCCTCGACGAACTGCCCGAATTCCCTCGCACCGTCCTGGAATGCCTTCGCCAACCCCTTGAAGATCGCATCGTGACAATCTCCAGAGCCAGCATGAGCTGCCTCTTCCCCTCGGGCTTCGTCCTCGTCGCTGCCCTTAATCCTTGCCCCTGCGGTAACCGTGGATCCACACGCAAAGAGTGCACATGCGACGAATTCGCCGTGAAACGCTACATGTCCCGAATCTCCGGACCCCTCATGGACCGCATCGACATGCACGTCGATGTCCGAGGCGTAGAATTCGACCAGCTTCGCACCCAAAAGAACGGTCCCACCTCCGCCGAGCTCAGAGCCCGAGTGATCCGGGCCAGGGAGCTCCAGGCCCAGCGCTTCGCAGGAACGGGCACCTTCTGCAATGGCAGCATGAGCTCGTCTCAAGTGGCAAGCTTCTGCAAGATCGATAGCAAAGCCGAGAAGACCCTGGCAACTGCCTTCGAAAAACGGGGACTCTCCGCACGCTCCTACGACCGAGTGCTCAAAGTGGCAAGAACCCTCGCTGACCTCGATGACCGGCTTGATATCGGCCTGGACCACGTGGCCCAAGCCCTCAACTACCGCCAACTGGACACGGTGATCTGATGGCTGCACCGTTGCTCTCAACGCCACATCCCCAGGGCAGACCAAGAGCCGAACAGGGGCCGATCCACGAGACCCTGCCCCGGGGGCCTGTACGAGAGGGTAGGGCGCTGAGGAGTGTTGTTTGTATGGGTTGTAGGTTGTATAGGATATGGAGATGATGTGTTCTTTGGTTCTTGTTTGGTCTAATAAACAATGGAGGAGATTTATGAGTATCCAAGAGAGCATTCTTCAAGCGATCAAGACGGTAGAGAAGCAGTTCGGTAAAGGCTCGCTTATGGCCATGGGGGGCACCGACAGGGAGAACGTCGTGACCTTCCCCAGTGGCAGCTTGCTGCTGGACAGGGGATTGGGGATAGGAGGAATTCCCCGGGGGCGAATCATCGAGGTGTTCGGCCAGGAGAGCTCGGGCAAAACTACGCTGGCCCTCCACATGATTGCCCAGGCCCAGAAGGCTGGCCTGGTCACAGCCTTTCTGGATGCCGAGCACGCCCTGGACATCGGCTACGCCCGGCGGTTGGGGGTCAACGTGGATGAGTTGCTGGTATCGCAGCCCGACTACGGTGAGCAGGCCCTGGAAATAGCCAGCGTGCTCACGCAGCAGTGCGGGGTGGGCTTCATCGTGGTGGACTCTGTGGCTGCTCTGGTGCCCAAGGCGGAGCTTGAGGGTGAGATGGGCGACCAGCACGTTGGTCTGCAGGCCAGGCTCATGAGCCAGGCGCTCAGGAAGCTGGCCTCGGTGTGCAACCGCAACGGCACGACGATTCTCTTCATCAACCAGATCCGAATGAAGATCGGCGTGATGTTCGGCAACCCCGAGACCACCACTGGCGGCAACGCCCTGAAGTTCTTCTCCAGCGTGAGAATCGAGGTGCGCAAGGGCCAGGCCATAAAGGACGGCGAAGGGATCAAGGGCAACAAGATCCGCCTCAAGGTAGTGAAGAACAAGCTGGCGCCGCCCTTCGCTGAGATCGAGACGGATTTGGTGTGGGGCAAAGGCATCAACCGTACGGCAGAGTTGCTGGAGCTTGCAGTGAATCAGGGCATCGTGCAGAAGGCCGGCTCCTGGTACAGCCTGGACGGCGAGCGCATGGGCCAGGGCGCCGAGCAGGCCGTTGGATTCCTCGAAGACCACCCCGACATCTCGGACTCCCTCACAAAGCGTCTTGCTGCCTGATTCCCACCCCGTCAAGGGCGCCTTTACTCCCGCCTCTTGAGTTCGTATCCTTGCCCGGTGATAAACCCGTGGAACAGACAGAAAGAATGCAATAGCACAAGGCCAGGGGGGCACCGTGCAGGTGGGCTGAGGCGCCCGACTGCAGCTCTTCGGGGCCTGGCACAGTGGCCTACAATGCGGGAATGCGGCTTGCGACTCGGGGCACCACGGGGTAAACTGCGTGGTCTTATGCGGTGGCGTTCAGGCAGCCATGAGGGATAGCCATGATTAGAAGAAACAGCTGGGCTCTGGTGGGCCTTGTACTAGGGACGTTTGCCTTGGGGTGTTCCGGTTCCGGAACCACGACCAAGCTGGAGCAGGACCTCGATGCCGCGCCCAGCGATGTGGCCGAGGTGGTGGCCGAGGTGGTCCATGAGATCGCCATAGACTATGCCTCCTGGGATATTCCCACCATGGATCTGCCTGGCGATCTGGTGCCGGGCTGTGGCGAGCCCCCCTTCGGCTTCGGCTGTCCATGTGAGGGCAACAGCGAGTGCACCAGCGGCTATTGCGTCGAGGGGCCCTTTGGCTACGTCTGCACCGAGGAGTGCCTGGAGGAGTGCCCCGTGGGCTGGATCTGCAAAGGCATCTCCACTTCGGCAACAGACCAGGTTTTCGTCTGCATGCCCAAGTCCAACAAGCAGTGCTACCCCTGCGAGAAGGACACGCAATGCGCCGGGGCGGTCTGCGCCCAGATGATGGATGCCTCTTATTGCGCCGTGACTTGCCAGAAAGAGTCGGACTGCGGCCCAGGGTTCTCGTGCGTATCGCTTCCCAGCGAGTTCGGCCAGCGTGACGTCTGTGCGCCCGTGAGTGGCACCTGTGCCTGCACCGAGGATACCACGGGAAGCCTGCGTCAGTGCCAGGTCTCCAACGACTTCGGAACCTGCTACGGGACCGAGACGTGCAACCCGACCGTAGGCTTCGTTGACTGCAGCGCTCCGGTCCCCGCAGAGGAGATCTGCGACGGCTCGGATAACGACTGCGACGGCCTCTTTGACGAGGAGATGGTTCCTAAACCCTGCGAGAAGTCGGTGGACGGAGTGGGAAGCTGCACCGGAACCCAAACCTGCATGGGCGTGAACGGCTGGATGTGCACTGCGCAGGAGCCCGTGCTTGAGAGCTGCGACTATCTGGACAACGACTGCGATGGAGAAGTGGACGAGGATTTCAAAGTTGACGGCAAATATGTGGGCCTGCAGTCGTGCGGTAGCTGCACCCAGACCTGCGAGGGGATGATCCCCCACGGCACTGCCCGGTGCGATGGAACCAGGCCCGTGCCACTCTGCGTCGTCGATTTGTGCGAAGATGGCTACTACGCTTCCAACGAGTTCCAGTGCCTGCCTGTGGGCGAGGCCTATTGCCGCCCCTGCGCCGACGACGGTGTTTGCGAAGGTGGGGTCTGCGTTGATATGGGATTCGGGAAGTTCTGCACGAAGGCCTGCGAAGCCGATCAGTGTCCCGCTGCTTTCGAGTGTGTTTCTCAGGAAGGCGGAGCCGGTTCGGTCTGCATGCCCCGCAACGGCACCTGCGACTGCGGACCAGGCAACGAGGGGGCCCAGCGCCCCTGCTCCCAGACCACGGGCGAAGCGGTATGTTGGGGATACGAACTGTGTGACGTTGATCTTGGCTGGGTTGGCTGCACCGCCAAAGAGCCCGGCGACGAGATCTGCGACGGTCTTGACAACGACTGCAACGGCATCCCCGATGATGGAATAGCCTACACGCAGCCTTGCGAAAGCTCTAACGACCACGGCACCTGCAGTGGCGTGGCAACATGCGTCGGGGCCCTGGGCTACGTCTGCAATGCCCCAACGCCGGGCCCCGAGGTATGCGACTATCTGGACAACAACTGTGACGGCGCCGTGGACGAGGGCTTCCTGGTTGACGGCAAGTACTCGACCCTCCACAGCTGCGGTAGCTGCACCAAAGATTGCTCCGGAGCGCTGCCCAATGCCGTCGCATTCTGCGATGCCTCGGGCGCCGTTGCCGAGTGCAAGGTGGAGCAGTGCCAGGAGGGGTTCTACAAGCTCAACGACTATCAGTGCATCGTTCCCCCGGATACCAGATGCAAGCCCTGCGGCACCAGCGCCGAGTGCTACGGCAATGTCTGTGCATTGATTGGCAGCGTGGGGTACTGCCTGGTTCCTTGCGGAGAAGGGGGGCAGTGCGCCGAAGGCCACGAGTGCCAGATTCGCCCCGAAGGCTCGGTCTGTATGCCGCTGTCGGGAAGCTGCGACTGTTCCTCGGCCAACCTGGGCAACAAACGTGGATGCTCGCTGGCCAACCAGTATGGAACCTGCTACGGCTTCGAAACCTGCACCGAAAGCGGTGCATGGAGCACCTGCGACGCCTCGGAAGCGCTGCCTGAACTCTGCGACGGCCTGGACAACAACTGCAACGGTCTGGTCGATGACGGCTTTGGCCCAACCTCGGCCTGCGAGAAGGTGAACCAGTGGGGCGAGTGTCCCGGTACCGCCGTTTGCATGGGCTCTCTGGGTTGGATCTGCCAGGCGCTTGAGCCTGCCGAGGAACTCTGCGACTACATCGACAATAATTGCGACGGCACCGTGGACGAGCCTTTCAAGGTGAGCGGGGTCTATGCTCTCGATGAGCATTGTGGTGCCTGTCAGAACTCATGCCTCACAGCAATCCCCAACGCCGAAGGAATCTGCGATAGCTCAGGGCAGCAGCCCAGGTGCGTGGTCAGTAAGTGCAACCCGGGGTATGTGAAGGTCAGTCCCTTCCAGTGCATTATTCCGCCGGATATGACCTGCCAGGTTTGTACCACCAACGCCGATTGTCTCGGTTCAACCTGCCTGCTGTTGGATGGACAGAACCGCTGCGTTAACCACTGCAACTTCGGAACCTGCCCCGAAGGCACCGTTTGCACTGACCTCGGCACGGGCACCAAATACTGCCTGCCCGATACGGGAAGCTGCGAGTGCTCCGCCATGTCCAATGGAACGAAACGCTCATGCTCCCAAACCAACGAGTATGGCATCTGCTACGGCTTCGAGAGCTGCGTTGCGGGGTCCGGCTGGACGCCGTGCGATGCCAGGTTGCCGGCCATGGAGCTCTGCGACGGTGTAGACAACGACTGCAACGGGGTCTCCGACGACGGGCTGCCGGCCACTCAGCCTTGCGAAAGCAGCAACGAACACGGCACCTGCCAAGGGAACGCCACATGCATGGGGGCTCCAGGTTGGGTCTGCCAGGCCCAGGTGCCGGCCCAGGAAGAGTGCGACTACTTCGACAATGACTGCGATGGAGAGGTTGACGAACTCTTCAAAGAGGCAGGAAAGTACGTCTCCGACGAACACTGCGGCGCCTGTTACAACGCTTGCGCAAGCCAGATACCCAACGCCACTGCCGTGTGCGATGGAACCCTGCCTGTACCTCGTTGCGTCGTTGATGAGTGCGAGGCCGGATATATCAAGGTGAGCCCCTTCCAGTGCGCCATTCCCCCCGATACCACCTGCCTTGCCTGCAACAGCGACACCGAGTGCCTGGGAAGCAAATGTGTTCTGGTTGATGGCCAGAAACGATGCGCCATCCCGTGCGAGGAGGGGTCGTGCCAGGAGGGCACCGTCTGTACCGAGGTTGGGGAGTCGGGCAGCTTCTGCCTGCCCCCCAGCGGAAGCTGCGAGTGCACTGTGGCGACGTCGGGCACCAAGCGTAGTTGCAGCAACGGCAACGAGTTTGGCTCCTGCTTCGGCTTTGAAACATGCAATCCCGCCTCGGGCTGGAGCCCCTGTGACGCCAGAGTGCCGGCTCAGGAGATTTGTGACGGTATCGACAACGACTGCGACGGTGCTGCCGACGACGGCCTGCCCGGAACGCAGCCCTGCTCCAACAGCAACTCCTTCGGAACCTGCGACGGTATTGCCACTTGTGTCGGGGCCTCGGGGTGGGTTTGCCAGGCCCAGGCTCCGGCCGAGGAAGAGTGCGACTTCGTTGACAACAACTGCGACGGTACCGTGGACGAGCCCTTCCAGGATGGGGGCAGGTACTATACGGACCAACACTGCGGAAGCTGCTTCAACGATTGCGCTAACCAGATTCCCAACGCCATTGGCACCTGTGATGACACCTACCCTGTTCCTCGTTGCGTCGTGGCCCAGTGCCTCGATGGTTATGTGAAAGCAAGCCCGTTCCAGTGCGTAGTTCCGCCCGATATGACCTGCCAGCAGTGCAGCAGCGATGCCGACTGCATGGGTGCCAGTTGCGTCACCATCGACGGCAAGCAGCGGTGTGCCATGCCCTGCCCCGAATCGGGCACATGCCCAGCGGAAACCCAGTGCAGCGAATACGCCCCGGGCCAGGAACTCTGCCTGCCCGTGACCAATAGCTGTGAATGCAACGCTGCCACCAACGGCGCCAAACGCACCTGCTCCAACAGCAACGGCGTTGGTACCTGCTACGGCCTGGAGACGTGCAATTCGTCATCGGGCTGGTCGGCCTGTACGGCCATGGTTCCAATGCTGGAGATCTGCGACGGAATCGACAACGACTGCGATGGGCCCATTGACAACGACCTTCCGGCTACCATGCCCTGCTCAACCAGCAACGGCTTCGGTACCTGCGACGGGAACGCCGTCTGCCTGGGCCCGGCGGGCTGGGTCTGCCAGGCCCCCAGTGCGGCCCCCGAGGCATGCGATTATCTCGACAATGACTGTGATGGCGACGTGGACGAAGATTTCAAGAACCTCGATGGAGACTATGCCGCTTTCGGCACCTGCGGGTCTTGCTCCATATCGTGCGCCGTAGGATTCCTCAACGCCACGGCTCGGTGCGATGCCGATATGGATCCTCCTCGGTGCGTGGTTGAAAGCTGCGACCCTGGATATGTTAAGTTGAATGATTATCAATGCATTCCAACGATAACCACGTTGTGCGAGCCATGTGCCACAGACGAGAACTGCCTGCTTGCCGGATCCAGGTGCCTCGATATGTCCGACGGGAAGTACTGCGGCAAGGCGTGCACTCAAGGCAGCGATTGTCCCTCAGGGTACAGTTGCGCCAGCTTCCCCCAGGGTAGCCAGTGCGTGCCCGTATCAAACACCTGCTCGTGTAGCCCGGCCAATGTGGGTATCGGGCGTGATTGCAGCGTGACCTGGCCTGTGGAACCTGCGCCCGGTGACCCTTTCACTACCTGCTATGGCTCACAACTCTGTGGCGCCACGGGCTGGGAGCAGTGCGTGCTGCCTGACGAGGTCTGTGATAACCAGGACAATGACTGCAACGGTATTGTGGACGACGGCTTCGTGACGGGGGGCAAGTACACGCAGGATACCAACTGCGGCCAGTGTGGAAACAACTGTCTCTTCCTGTCGTATCCCTTTGCTCTGGCCAGGTGCGACGCCACGCTTACGGTGCCCAGTTGCACCATGGAGTGCATCGGCGGCTACTACGACGTCAACATGAACCCCGGCGACGGCTGCGAGTGCGAGTGGAAGTCCTACGACGACATGCCGGACCCGGCTGGCGAGGACAGCAACTGCGATGGTGTTGACGGTGAGTTGGGCAACTCCATCTTCGTGGCCAAGAACGGCTCTGATGCCAACCTGGGTCTCACGGAGGATACCCCAATGTTGACCATCCAGGCGGCCATGGCCAGGGCGGTGGAGCAGGGCAAGCGTGATATCTACGTGGCCACGGGAGTCTACAGCCAGTCCATAACCATGGTGGCCGGCGTCAGGGTTTACGGCGGCTACTCATCAGACTTCCAGAAGAGAAGCAAGGTCTCCTACGAGACGGTTATAATGGGCCAGACCTTCTCCACGCAGAAGCCCGGGGCAGTGAATGTTGTATCCATTACCGGTGCCCAAGACAGTACAGTTCTGGACGGCTTCACTATTTTCGGTAAAAGCAATAACACTTCGGGCGGGAGTTCTTACGCGGTGTATATTAAGGACTCCACGAATGCGTTTACTTTCTCAAACAATACAGTGTATGCAGGCAATGGAGGCAACGGCAGTGCTGGAACGCCAGGGGTCAGCGGACCCGGGGGAACTTCCGGCGACGGTAATTCGGGCGTGAATGCTTTCATCATCGATACGCGCAACTGCACCAGCGACTATGTAGAGCCCGAGGCCTTTGGAGGAATCGGCGGTGCGAGAACCTGTGGCACTACAGCGGTCCATGGTGGCGATGGCGGCGATGCGGGCTGTCCCGTAGGGGGGACTGCGCCTGCTTCTTCCGAAAATGGCAGCAACGGGCGCTTGGGGAGCAACCCAGGGGGCACTGGCGGCTCTGGAGGCTACGACGGTACCGTAACTGCGTGCAGCGACGGCAACGCATCAACATGCACCACTCCATCGGGGGGCCAGTTCGAGGGCTCCGATGGTGCTCACGGGGCCAACGGGGCCCAGGGGGCTGCAGGCGCTGCGGGTTGCACCGTGGCCGTGGCCCAAAGCCGTGAAGGCAGCGTTTCGGTGGGTGGGTTCTGGACGAGCAACAGCGGTGCTGCGGGCGGTTCGGGCACGCACGGTGCTGGCGGCGGCGGTGGCGGTGCCGGCGGTGGCGGGGACAGAACCACATCCGGTTGCACCGACCGCATTGGTGCCAGCGGCGGCGGCGGTGGTGCCGGTGGCTGTGCTGGTACCGGCGGAACGGGCGGAACCGGCGGCGGCGGCTCCTTCGGCGTCTTCCTGCTCTTCACCAGCGCTCCAGCGTCGGTTCCCGACTTCTTTGGGAATACCGTAGAGAGCGCTAACGGTGGCGCCGGCGGCCCCGGTGGTGCCGGTGGTACCGGCGGAGCAGGCTCGGCCGGTGGTGCTGGTGGTCTCAGCGTTGACAGCGGGGGCTCAAACATCCTCTGCACCAGGCGTGGAGGCACGGGTGGAAACGGTGGTCAGGGCGGACACGGAGCCGGTGGCGGCGGTGGCTGCGGCGGTGCCTCCTATGCCATTTTTGCCCACGGAGTAGACCCCAACGCTCTGGCAGACTACAAGGACCCGGGGACGAACATGCTGATTCAAGGCAGCGGTGGATCTGGCGGAGCCGGTGGCCCCTCTATGGGCTTGAACGGCGGAGCTGGCGCCGATGGTGCGGCAGGGGCCGCAAACTTCTGAGACCTACTTGGTGAAGACGTACTTGCCTTTCTTGTCGACCGTGTAGCGTGCCGGTATTAGAGTCTTCTCAAATATGTCGTGGCCTTCCTTGAGATTAATCCAAAAATCTTTGTGAGATGTGTAGTGCTTCGACTTAAGAACGGTGGCCCAGTCGGCGGATGGAAAGATATGCACGTCCACGGGACCCTTGGCCTCCCTCACCTTCTGGGTCATCACCCAAATCTCCTGAATGCGCTCGTCACTCATGGCCAAGCAGCCGGCGGAGACGCAGTTGCCATGGATCATGATGGCGCTTCCGGGGCGCTTCTCGTTCGACAGAATCCTATCTGAGGCGTTGGGATAGTTGACGTGAAGTGAGAGGTAGAAGTTGCTGTGAGGATTTACGGAATCGATGATATAGAATCCCTCGGGCACCTGCATATCGCCCTCTTTTCGTTTTGGTCCCAGCACTCCCGACGCTGAACATATTTCGTATTTGGCAACCAACTTGTATGCTTTGTTGCGGCTAGAAGAGGCCCAAACCTCGACTCTCCGTTCGGCCTTGTAGACTCTCATGAGCAGCGCTTTGGGGGGAAAAGCAGCACCGGCCTTCTTGAAAAGCTGCTTGACCACCTGCTCCTTGGCGGAGAAGGCCGCCTTGGTTCTAGCGGAAGAGCCCGAGGCCCCGTCATAGCGCCAATCGGTGGGCTCTCTCAATCCCTCTTCTGCCAAGGCCGCAGCGGGCGCTGCCAAGAATAGAAGGGTGGTGGCGGCCTGGGCGACCAGAGTCACCATGGCCAGGGCCGTGGGGTTGAGATTGCACCGTCGGGGTATTGCCGAGCTTGGGGTGAATGGTTTCAAAGGGCTCCTCCATGGGCTGAGTTGGCGGGTACTACGGGCAGATCATACACAACTGGGGAGGCTTGCCAAAGAAGCGGGGGCACCGGTGGGCCCAAAACCAGCTTGGAGGGGGGCGATGAAGTGATTTTGCTCAGCGAGGCGGGGGGTACATGCGGTCCATGTGGTCCAGGAGCATGGTCCAGGAGAGGCCTTCCCGGGGGAAGGGGCTGTCACCGTCGGCGTTCTTCTTGAGGCCTTTGCGGAGGGCAAGGGCCGCAGCGTCTCGGTCACCTTTGTAGGCCCTTCGCAGGCCGGTCATGAGGGCGTCGATGATGTTTCTGGCGGCCTCGGGGTACAAGAAGACTTTGGCTTCGGCGTGCTCGCCCATGGGGCGCATGAGGGCCCGAAGCAGGCCGGCGGGGGCCATGCCCGAGCGCAGCCTTCGCACGGCGATGAGCCGAACATCCACGGTGCCCTCAAGGATTCTCCCGAGGAAATCGCCGGAGTTGACCTCAACGTCCACAAGGGCAGAGCCGGTCTCCGGTTCATACAGCGAGGCAAGCAGTTCAAGGATTCTACTTCTCATGAGGTCTGAGGCCCGCAGGGAGAGACGCTCTACCTGCTGAATTCCGACCATGTAGAAGCGGTGCTCGGCGTCGATGCCAAGCTCGGTGAAATCAGGGATGAGCTGTGTGAAGTAGCCGAAGAGTTCTTGGGGTCCCTGCTCGGTTTCCACAGTGACCGTAGTTGAGCCGAGGGTCTTGGCGACCTGCTTGTTGTTACGTTCGTGGAGCACGTTGAGCAGTGTGAACTCTTGTCTGGCCACGGAGCTGAAGCGCTTTCCATCTTTGGCCAGGAGCATTACAACAGGGCCGGCGGTGCTTCGGCCAAAGCTGCCTGAGACCAGGAAGACCCACTGGTAGAGCCCCTCCTGAAAGAGCTCAATTCTGACCTTCTTGAAAGGTCGGCCACCGGAGACAAGGGCCTTCTCCAGGTCTCTAAGGAAGGAGACCTCCTTACCGCCGCCATATTGAATATGTTCAAATGCGGTTTTAAGTTTATGTATTGAAATGGGGCGGGCTATTCTTTTGCCCCAGTAGTCCTTCATAGGCTTATCGAATTTTTCGATATTATAGAAGGGGGCCCGAAGTATTCCCTGGCTCTTTCTCATCTTGCCAACTCCTCGGGCAGGTTGATGGTGCCTTCAAAGACTCGCTCTGCCGGCCCTTCCATGAGGGATGCAGAGAAGTCGGGGACGACGTTGAACTTGAGGTCACCTCCGGGGAGGTGGACCAGGACGGTTTGGTCGGGGTCACAGGCCCCGGTTGCGATGGCCACTGCCACGGAGGCCAGAGAGCCGGTGCCACAGGCCAGGGTGAAGCCGGCGCCGCGTTCATGGACGGTGACGTCGAGTTCGTTTCTGTTCCGGGGGTTGACGAATTCTACGTTGGTCTGGAAGGGGAATCTGGGGTGGGCCGTGAGGGCTGGGCCCAGCTTTTCCATTTCGGCTCGGGAGAAGCGGCCAAAGAGGACGGCGTGGGGGTTGCCGGTGGAAGCGGGGTAGAACTGAAGCAGGCGTCCGGCCACCTCGATGGTTTCCGGGGCAATCGCTCTGGAGAGCAGTGCTTTCCCGCCTTCATCCCAAATGGGGCCCATCTCCACGGCGACGGTCCAGCGTCCGTTGGAGTCCGAGACGCGGCAGGGTTTCTCGCCGGCGTCGGTAACGATGGTGATGCTCTTGGGGGCGTTGTGCTTCTGGACCAGTTCGCTGGCAAAGCAGCGGATGCCGTTCCCGCACATCTCGGCTTTGGAGCCATCGCTGTTGATAATGGTCATTCGGGGGGTTCCCGACGGCTCATAAGAGAGGATGAGCAGGCCGTCGGCTCCTATGCCGAAGTTGCGATGGCACAGCCAGATGGCAAGTTCGGGAGATGGTTCCGAGGGCAAATGGCGCTTGTCTAGGAAGACGAAGTCGTTTCCGGCGCCGTGATACTTCACAAAGGGTAGTTTTTGCATTGAGATCCTGCTGCTGCCGGCACCTGAACCACTGACCTTCATTGTTTGGGGCGGGCGAGATACCGGGCCAGCCGTTTAGGGTACTCGGACGCTTACTGGTTTGGTGACTGCGTTGCCGCCGAAGGCCGGGAATTTGGCGTTCTTGAGGGCATCACGGACGCAGTTTCCGAGGGCTGTTCCAGCGAACTCAGCCGACGAGACAACAACGGAGCTCACATCACCCGAGGGCGAGATAGTGACCCTGGTGCGGATGGTGCTGGGCTGCAGGCCACCGCCGTATCTGTCGTAGCAGTCTCTAAACTTGCCCTTATTCTCGCCAACCACCTTGGTTATGTCGGTGTTGCTGAGGGGTCTGAGCTGTGCGGTGTCAGCCTGAACCACCTTTTCGCCGCCGCCGTCGACCTTCTTAAGGATGTCGTCGGCTTCGTTGCCGGTCTTCTTCTTCTCTTCGGTCTTCGCTGGCTCTTTAGCTGCCTGAGTGCCGCCACCGGTGCCGGCCTTCTCCTTTTCAGGTTCTTTGGCTTTCTCTTTCTCCGGTGTCTTAGCTTTTTCGTTGCCCGACGTTTTGCTGCCCGAGCCCTGCTTCTTGGAGCCGGAGTCGTTGGTTGCCTTCTTGGTGTTCTGGTCATCCTGGGTGGGGTTCGCTGCCTCTTTGGTCCCCCCGTCTTCGGGCTCGACCTTCTTGGGTTCTATCGCTACCTCTTTGACAACGACGACTTCCTGCTTCTTGTTGGCCAGGGCGCCAAGCTTCTCCTGCAATTCCGAACGCCTCTTATCCAGGGCCTCTCGTTCGGTTTCGAAGGCCTTGACCTCTTCGTCCCTCAGCGATCGGAAGTCAGCCTCCAGGGAGGCGACTCTGGTCTCGTGAGCCTTTCTGGCAGCATCGAGCTTCGTGTCGATTTCTTTGAGCTTTGCATCCTTCTGGGCTTGCAACTCCTCGCCGCTCTTCTTGGCCAGGTTCGTCGACTCATTGAGAGCGTTGGTATGCAAGGTTCTGAGCTGGCCTTCGAGCCACTTGGGCGAACCAGTGCCGAAGTAGGCGTGGAAGGCCCAGTAGAAGCCGCCGCCGCCCACAACCAGCAGCAGCCCCACCGCAACGGCCGCAACAACGAAGGGCCACTTCTTCTTTCGCTTGAGAATCGGAACGTTGATTGCGGTAGTGGCTATTGAAGCACCCTTGCCACCCGCAATAACCGAGGACTCGTCCAGGGAACTGCTCACCGAACCGCCGGAGAAGGAGGCGAATATGTCGTCTTCCTGCTTGCCAACCCCCATCTGCCTTATGTCAATAAGCCCGGAATCGACAGTGGACCCGCCATCGGGGCTACGCTTCTTCTTTTTGCCCTTCTTCCCGCCAATAGCATCATCGATGGAGAAGAGGACCGAGGTCTCACGTCGCGTATGGGCCAGATTGGCAGGCGCATCATCCTGCGCTTCGAAGTCTCCGTCCTCTGCTTCGCCGCCCGCGTCAAACCCGCCGAAGATGTCTCCGTCGTCTGGTTCCTTAGGAGCTGCGGGGGCAGCGGCGTAGGTCTCTGCCGACTTGGCGAGGTAGGCCCTGGACCTCTCCAGAGCAGCCTTTGCGGGGTCGTACTCGGCCTTGGGCTCTTCAGCCTGCATCGAGTCGGCAGCGGCCGCCAGCTCTTCCATCTTAGGAAGCTGATCGGGCGCTACAGAGTCAATCTCCATGGTCTTCTCCATGAAGAGCTCGTTGGAACCCGCAACGGGTGCCTCAAGGGCGGCACTCTTTCCGGTGCCCTCAAACAGCTCGGGAAGCACTGAGGCCTTCACCCATGCGTCAAGCCCTGGGCGCCACACGTCGGAGTTACCATGAAGCTTCCCATCCATGATGAGGCTCTTCATGACCTCGACGCTTACCGGACCCTCCTGATTGCCATCCAGCGAGTAGTACCATACCGGTTCACCCTCGGAGGCAGCGCCCGTCTTGGAGGGGAGCTTGACTGCTAATGCTGTCTTGCAAGAAGGGCATCGAAGCTTGATTTTCCCCTCTTTTCCCTCAAGCTTGTCATCGCTCACATTGATAACATGCTTACATTTGCTGCATTTGACCTTCATGAGCATCCCCCGTTTTGTGGCAGCTCCCATCCTGAACGGAAGAGAGAAGAGACAGGGACATCGCCTCCTGCCAGTGGTTCCCGAGAACCTGCCGTAGAAGAGTAGATCAACCCCCGCAGCTTGGCAACGGGAATGGCGCACTAACGCTCTATTCCACTTGGGCCGGGGGGGCGCGGTACGGACTATGAAAGCCACCGGCGGGGCAATGGCCAAATCTGCATCCACGGCGGGGAGGTGTCAGCGGCTGGTTTTCAGCGCTCGTTCTTAGAGACAGCTCTAAGCCTGAACCACTCTCTCGGGTCCACGGGCAGGCGCTCCTCTCGAAGCTCGAAGTAGACCCAGGGGAGGACTTTGGTTCTGTCGGCAGATCTCACCGAGGCGATTGCCTGCCCCTCTTTGATGTGCTCTCCTTTAGCAACAAGCACTCTGTGCAGGTTGGAATAGACCGTGTGGTAGCGTTTCTCGTGTTCAATGATAAGGGTGAGGCCGAAGCCCGGGACGTCACCACTATAGACGGCCTTACCCTCCGCCGGGCTTCGCACGTATACCGACTCGGGGTTGTCCTTTCCCTTCTTTGACTCTTTGACCAAGGGCACCAGCACCCAGCCACGAGACATGCGCATATTTCCGTAAGGGGCTCTGGCGTCTCTGTTGAATGCCTTTATGACCTTGCCGGGACTGACAGGGATCTGGAGCGAGCGGTTCCCTTTGGCTTCACTGAAGGGGCCAATGGATGCCTTTTCGCCGTGGGGCGGGATCACCTGCGCACCATCCTGGCTGACCGAGGCCTGGGTCATGAAGAGGGTCTCCACTGCGGCGATCTTCGCCTGTCTCGCGGCAAGATCGGCCTTCTTTGCGGAGATCAGTCCCTCTACTTCGAAGAGCTCTTGCTCAACTGCGGCCTGTCGCTTCTGGAAGGTGGCCAGCTCCTCTTTGTTGCGGCGCAGCTCGCCGAGATCCTTCTGGTTCTCCCGCAGGGTCACCTCAAGGCGTTGCAAGAGTGACACGGTGGTGTTTCTGACCAGCCGCTTGAACAGGTGCAGATCGTGGTAGCGCTCCATGCTGAAGAAGAGCAGGAGATCGTCGGGCTGCTTCATGTGAACGAGGCTTCTAACCAGCCGGGCAATCTGTGCCTGAACACGGGAGACCCTGCCATCCACCTTCTTGGTCTTCTCCTCGATCCACTGAATTCGTTTGAGGATCTGCTCTTGAATGCGGGCCATATCGCGGCGCTTGGAGTTAAGGTCCAGGAGGTCCTTCTCCAAGGTGTTGATGTAGTCCATGAGCATAGTGGAGCGAATATCTGCCTGCGGCGTCTGGGCCCAAATCACGCCGTTGGCGGCCACGGCAAGCACCAGGGCAACCATTGCAAGGGCGCAGAGGGCCCCGTAGAAGCGCCGAAGCGGAGAGCCCGAGATCATCTGGTCAACCGTAGGTAGCGGGCTACCCCCAGGACGCCACCCGCAACGCCCAGGGCAACACCACCCAAAACAAACCAGGCGACCATGGCCGGGGGCAGCAGAGTGACAGGGATCTCCAGCCCGGCATCGGCCCGAAGACCGCCCATGAGGCGGTTCTGCAGCGCCACCACAACCAGAAAAGCGAAGCCGCCGGCAAGCAACCCCTGAATCATCCCCTCAACGTAGTGCGGAATCCTTATGAAGTTCCTGGTGGCTCCAACCAGCAGCAGCACCTCGATCTCTTTGCGGCGGTTCTCCACTATGAGTCTAGTGGTGGTCAGAACGAAGAAGAGCCCCGCCAGAACCACCACGATGCCGATGAACATCCCCAGGCTTCTGGCACCCTTAATGAGAGAAAATGCCACAGAGATCTTCTCTGCACCAAAGAGCACCTCGTCAACCCCCTCGATTTCGGGGATGCTGTTGAACCAGGCTACCATCTCCTGCACCCGCTCCTCGGTCAGGTCCCCTGCCGAGAGCCCAACCTCGATGTAGGGCTGACCCGGCACAACAGAGTCGTCCAGCTCCTCCACCAGCTCCCTGGGAAGCAGCGCCCGATTGCGCTCCCGGTCCTCTTGCGCAGAGTGCCAGGAGACCTGCCGAACCTCGGACCACTTGCTTATGGCCTCCATGAGCTCCGACGATGAGGCCTCGGTGACGTCGGCGTGGAGGAAGACCGTGAGCTGCACCCCCCCCGATATCCTCTCGACCACCTCATCTGCCTTCACCATGAAGATGCCCAGGAAGCCCACCAGAATCAGGGAGACGGCCAGGGTCATTATCCCAACAATCGTATGCAGCGGATGGCGCACCAGATTCAGCAGGGCCTCCCGCAGGAAGTACCAGACAAGTCTAATCGTCTTTCCCACCGCTCTCCCCCGTCAGGACTTCGCCAACCTTTCGTCCCTTGTATAGTTGTATGCAGCGGGAGCGGTACCTGTTCATCAGCTCCCGGTCGTGGGTGGCGACCATGACAGTGGCCCCCTTGCGGTGCGACTCCATGAGAAGATCCATCACCTCGATGCTGAGGGCGGGGTCGAGGTTCCCCGTGGGTTCGTCGGCGATTATCAGCGGCGGGTCGTTGACCACCGCCCGTGCGATAGCAACCCGCTGCTGCTCTCCCCCCGAAAGCATCGTTGGATAGGCTCGGGCCAGGTGGCCAAGCTCCAGGGCCTCAAGCACCTGGTTCACCCGTGCCCGGGTGTCCCGTGGATGCAAGCCAAGAACCTCCAAGGTAATTGCGATATTTTCATACACTGTTCTTGTGTCAATGAGGCGGAAATCCTGGAAGACCACACCAATGTTTCGCCGGAGGAACGGAATGGCAGAATCCGTCAAGGCAGCGATGTTCCTCCGTGCTACCAGGATGCTTCCCTCCGTGGGGCGTTCCATGGCCAGCAAGAGGCGGATCATGGTGGTCTTGCCGGCCCCCGAGGGCCCCGTGATGAAGAGGAAATCACCCTCCTGAATCTCCATGGAGACCGTGTCCAGGGCAGTAATACCTCCTGGATAGCGCTTAGTCACGTTGGAGAAGACAACCATCTGACCCATGAAGCCCCCGAAGTCGAACCAGGGAGAAGCGGCCTGAATTGATGCCGGCCGCCAAAAGTGCCGGCGGCGATTCTATAGGGGGGAGTCCCCCGGGTCAATTTCCGATTACCCATCGGAACGAGAATGGGGCGCGCCACTCCGGCGGCGCCTCCAGGTCGCTGAGCGCTGTTGCGGGAAAGATGTAGGTCTGGGAACTGCCATGCGCAGTGCATGGTTCTCCAAGGGCCTCGGGCAGGTATGAAGAGTAGGTGAAACTCTGGCGTTCAACACCGCCATCCACCCTGAACCACTGGCCGCCCGTCTTAAAGGCCAGGTCGAAGCCCGACACTGCGTCGGCCCGCGCCGCTCGCAGGCCCGCTATCCCCTGGCAGCTTCCGCCGCTGAAGAAGACCTTGGCTGGCCGCAGCACCTCACCCGAACTCATGCGCAGCGCAAAGAAGAGGTTGAACCGGGGAGAGTAAACGGAGACTGCATCGTATCCCTCGTAGTCGTCCAGCATGGGGTGGCGACGACCCAGGGCCAGCCCCACCGGCCGTTCGTCCGCATCCACCACCCACAAAGAGCCGGCGTGCAGCCGATCCGGTACACCGCTCTGGTCGCCGGCATTGGCATCGGGAAGCAGCGACGAATCGGAAAGACCATCGCCCTGCTGCGTGCTGCAGAAGGCCAGCCAGAACGCAGCGAACCAACCCGCTGCAGCGATCAGAACAAGCTCTTTTCTCATCCCTACCTCTGAATCCCATTAGTCGGTAACGGAGCGGCCATGAATCACGCCGCTAATGGCAGGCCAGCCCCTGGAATCAATGGATGAAGCCGGCGATTTCGTACCCCGTGACCGAGAAGACCGAGCCGTCGGCCCCGTCAACGAAAGAGATTCGGCCCGCCGGGTGATCCTGGGCTACCGCAACTTTGTTCGATAACGGCACATAAACCATTGAACTTGGAGCGGAAACCAGGCTTATTACCTGTTTGATATAGCTGCCCATGTTCAATGCTACCATCTGGTGATTTATATCCGCAGGGTCGGGGGTCAGAAGGAAGAGCTGCTGGTCTTGCTCCGCCGTGCTGACGAAGAGGTGTTGGCTCCACTTGTAGTTCGTCTGGATGAGCTTCCGGTACCCCGTCTCCAGATCAAGCACCGTGACCCCCTGGGTCTTTGCCACGGCCTGGTCAACAGAGCCGGCCCCCAATGCCGTCTTCTTCTCGGTCTCGTGAAACAGAATGGCGCTTCTGGAGCGTGGGGAGATGGCGACGGCGAGTATGGGTTTCTGCACTGGAAGCACCCGATACTCTGGCGGATTCACGCTCATGTCCAGGATGCCCACGCTGCGGATGACATCTTCGGGTTTGTCGGCAACCAAGGTGGTGTAGAGCACAGCCTGCTTGCCGTCGGGGCTGACCTGCGCAGTGCCTGCCGCAAAGCCGGGGATTGAGACCGCCGTGGCAGCGTTTTCGGGGTCGTCGAAGAGGGCCGAGAGGGAGACCAGCACGGCCTTTTGTGCTGCTTTGAGCACCACCAGCACCTGATTGGAGCCGGGCACCAGGTCCAGGTCCGTGGCACCCGAGTCCAACTCCAGGGTCGTGACCTCTTCCGTGGCAAGGTCTACCACCCTCAGCTCCGCCTCGGCGGCATAGCGCACCACGGCGTAGGAGCCGTCGGGGGTGATGAGCACCTCCCGCAGGTTGGGCTCTTCCATGGGGGAGCCGCCCAGGTCGACGATGGGTGTTATGGCGCCATCCTTGAGCTTGTCCAGCTGCAGCACGCCCACCCCGTCGTCGGTGACGATGTATGCCACGTCCAACTGGTCGTGGAAGAAGACCCTGGTGATGTGGAACCCGGTGGAGACCATGTAGGCCTTCTCCTTGTCCTCCTCCAGGGCCACAACGGCGAGGGTTTGGAAGTCGCCCACGGGGTCGCCGGGGTTGGCCCTCAGATCGGAATAGTAGACCAGTGCGAACCTGCCGTCGGGTGACACCGAGATGGTGTTGGCGTAGGGCAGGATGTCCAGGGTAGTGACCCTGTCTTCGTTGGGTTCAGAGCGAATTATGGAGAGGTCCCTGGTGCCGCTGTTGATGACCACGGCAGCGTCTGACTCGGGTAGGGTAGCCAGGGTTGTTGGTTGCCCCCCAACGGGGATGATTCGAATGGCCAGGTTGGAGGCGTCGATGCGAACCACGCTGTCTCGGGCCGTGGCCACGACGTAAACGTAGTTGAGGCTGGCCTGGGGCCCTTGCAGGTCCAACTCCAGCTCCTCCTCAACCCCCTGGAATTCATCGGGAGCCGAGACGGTATCCTTATAGTTCTCCTCCCCCGGGTCCCATTTGCCGGCGCCATCCATGGCCATGTCGGCGCCGCAGGCTGCAAAGAAGAGGGTTGCTGCCAAAAGGGTCAACTCCTGGGTTTTCATATGGTTCCTCCCGGCCGAACCTCCGGCCGCGTTGCTTGGTTCAATGCCCCTGGGCCAACCGACTAAAAGAGGGCTCTGAAGTCGAGACTCCAGTACCAGCCCGAGAGGTCAACCTCTCCCAGGTCTACCCTGGAGGGCCGAATCCCCTCTACCCCACCGTAACCTGCGCTGCCCTCCACGGCCCCCATGTCAAAGAGTTGCCTGAGCGCATAGCCAGCCTCCACGGCAACCCCGAAGGTGAAGCCGGGGATTACCGAACCGATACCAGAGTCGGCCAGCACCTTCCTTGGCACCATGAACTCGGCCCCAAGGCCGCCACGGCCGCCGAAGTGACCCGACAAGAAGGCATCCTCCAGGGTCAGCGTGCTTCCCGAGCTGCGGACTACCTCCACTCCGTACCAGGAGTAACTTCCTGAGAGGGCAGCGTATGGGCGTAGCCAGGAGAGCAGTTGGAAGCCCTTCTTGACCCTCAGCTCCCAACCCTCGTGGGAGAGGGTTCCGTCGGCGTCAAGAAATATGGAGGCCGAGGAGTATCCACGCAGGTACGAAGCGGCGACAAAGAAGTCGTCAAAAGGTTCAAATTCAAGCCCAATGGAGAACATGGGCATCCAATCGCTGGCTGAGAATGCATCGTAGCCGCTGTGGGCAATTCGTTGGTTGAAGACACCAAGCGAGACGTTGAACTCGTGGTTCTTGTTGTCGCCCACCTCCTCCTCGGCGCTGGCGCCGGAAGCCCCGAAAAGGAGGCCCAAGGCCGCCATCATGGAGAGTGTTTTGCTTATCATTTCTTGCCTCCGGTATCGGATACTATGGCAGTAATTCATTTATTTACCCTCAGTCCGTAAGCCCGATGAACTCGGGGGCGACCAGGATGATGGCGTCGTCGGCATTCTCGAAGTCCGTGGGGACCATGAGGATGTCCGTGGAGTAGCTCTGATTGAGCAGCAGCCAGGGCGAAGGGGCCCTTGTAGCGAATCCTCCCACGGAGAGGCCGTCCAGTGGCAACGAGTTCTGCAGCATGGAGATGGTATCTATTCGAAGCAGTGAGAGGTCGGAGTAGCCCTGCGTCAGCAGTCCGAAGAAGAGGCCCTGCTCCTCCATATAGAGCCAATCAGAGAGGTACTCGGCATAGCTGCCCAGGGTGACGGCCGAGCCATCCATGGTGTTGATCATGGAGAGGACGCCTGCGGAGCCTTTGGGGTGCATAGCCAGGAAGCGGGTGCCGCCCTCCACAGCGAGGATCTTCGTTGCGGGTGCCGGCAGGGCGTATTTCTTGAAGGCCTTGCTCTTGAGCTCTGCAAGGCGGCCCAGGTTGGCCACGTAATAGGCCTGAGCGCTGTTAGTGCTGCCTGAGATGAGGGCCCAGGCGCCCGTAACTCCTTCGGCCTGAGAGCTCGGGAAGGTCTGCAGACCAACGGGGGCGATGTCCAGCTCAAAGAGGTCAACCTTGGAGGTGTCGGGATAGATGACGGCGACTTTGCGGTCGTAGCCGCTGATGGCAATTAGCGCCGTGGAGCCGTCTGCCGTCGTGAAGGGGGCGAAGATGCCAGCGCCTCGGGTAGCGGGGAAGATGTTGATTCCCACGCCGGCGCCGCCAGGTCCAAGCTTCGTCTGGTCGATGGTCAGTTCGTAGAGGTCTCCCCTGGCCGAGTCCATGAACCACGAACGCAGGTT
The DNA here is from genome assembly GCA_964593355.1 of uncultured Myxococcales bacterium. Lineage (GTDB taxonomy): Bacteria > Myxococcota_A > UBA9042 > CAIXZC01 > CAIXZC01 > CAYTWV01. Next base: position 83,260 of record CAZQHM010000005.1, on the reverse strand, counting down.
CTGGCCGCTGATCTGGAACTGAATCGGCCCCGGGATCATGTCATCTTCGCTGTCGGGGGCCTTGGTCGGAATGGCGATTGGGGCGAAGGAAGCATCTCGGGCATCCACAAGGGAGATAAACGAGACCCAGCGGACGAAGGCCATGGTCCGCCCGCCGCCAGCAAACTTGGGTGCCACTTCGATGCCCACGGGCTCGCCGCCGTAGGTAGGCAGCACCCTCTCAACCACTGCCCCGGGTTTGGTTAGGTCGACGAAGGCAACCTGGCCTTTGTTGACAAGCTGGCCTCCAACGGCAGAGAACTCTCCGCTGAAGAAGCAGGCGAGGATGCCCTGTTCCTGGGCGTAGACGAAGCGGTTGAACGGTGCGGTGAGGGGGAAGTCGTGCCTCAGCTTCTCTTCCGGGTAGTAGACGGAAAGAGAGCCAGCTGGCTGTTGCAGCACTATGGCCTTTCTGTCGGGCAGTTCGGCCACGACCCTGCTTCCCGGCTCGAGGTCCATTCGGAAGGCCGAAGGGGAGTCGCTGTTGGAGAAGGGGTCTACAACCACAAGGGCCTCTTGTGGTGCGTCGGCGAAAACCAGCGTTGCCCCCACGGCGTAAGGCCCCTTAGGGTCTGACGCCTCATCGAAACGAGGGTCGCGGGTGCCGCAGGAAAGGACAAGGCAGCAGGAAGCCAACAAGAGGACTCTCTTCATGGGCAGTCTCCGTCAATGACAACGGCCCATGGTACTGTCTGGGCGATCCCTTTTCAACTGGCTCTCTCCGTGGCAAGAACGGGGATGTGCGAGGGCGAAACGGCCAGTTCTCTCCCCTACCTCCAGGAGAGCCCACTGCTGTGGCGTCGGCGCCGTGGAAGAGGCTCATTGAAAGCCGGGCCATTGGGCCTATAATGGGCCCACGAATGGGCGGCCAGTGGCTGGCCCCCTAAGAGCACGAGATGACGAAACGATTTGCGTCAGCGTTATGGCATTGGTTCACAGGGGGCAGGAACTCGCTTCCCCTGGGGCCATGCGATGTTGTGGCAGGCCCCCCGCTGCTGGGAGTTGTCGTCGCTGCCTGGTGCGCCCTTGGCGGCGCCGGTTCTGCCCTTGCAGATTTCGTCGACGTATGGATGGAGTCGCCGGGAAAGAGCCGTCTTGTGGTCCTTCAACAAAAGCCGGACCTGGTGGCGGGCTTCGACGAGTTCCTGGTCGTGGAGTTGAACACCAAGGCCCTCAAGGTTGTGAAGAGTACCCCTCTGGCCCAGGCCGTGCGCAAAGATGCCATTGAGACGGGGCTGTTCGAGTATTACCTCGACGAGCGGGACCGGCAGCGTCGGAAGATTGAGAAAGGGTTGGTGAAGCAGGGTTTTGCGGTCCCTGAGGCACAGTGGACCAATAATCCACCGGGGGTGCGCAGCCTTGTGGTGGAGTCTGGGGGGACCAGGCTGGTGCTGGCCGTGACATCCGAAAAAGGAAAGCCCGTACTGAAGCTATCCAAACCCGGCGAAAAGCCGGTGCAGCTCAGCTACACCGAGGTTGTCACAGGGCCCATGGAGGGGGTGGAGAGGGACGTGACTTCGTTCTCTTTCAGGCACCTGATGTTGGGCCGCAAGGGTCGGGTGCTGGTTGCTGTGATCAGGGAGATGACCGTACCTGCTCCCGAGAACTTTCCTCAGGACCGGTTGTTGCTGGTGCCGCTCTCCAAGCCTCTTAAGGCTCTTGGCATCAAGGACTCTTTGAGTAACTACACTATTTCTCTTCCATAAAGTTGAAACATGAAGGCAACAAATAAGACTCTTGATTATTTGAAGTGGGGACGTATTCATGCTGCGGTTGCGAGCCTGACGGCAACTCCTATGGGCTCTCTGCTTGCCCAACGCCTTGCCATGCTGCGAAGCGTGGAGGAGGTAGAGTCGGAGCTGCAGGCGGTGTGGGAGCTGCGGGGCATCATCGACAACTCAGAGGCTCCGGAGCTGAGTGGAATAGTGGATGTGGGCACATATCTGGACAGGGCGACGAAGGATGGGGTGCTGCTTCCGGTGGAGTTGTTGCAGGTTGCGGACACGATGAGTGGCATTTCCCGGGTGGCATCGTTTCTGCGGCGCTATGCAGAGCAGAGTGGGCGGCTGGCGGGGCTGAGCGAGAAGGTGCACGATTTTCGTGTTGCTGCCTCGCAGATCATGGCTGTGGTGGATCGTGACGGGACGATACGTGATGACGCCAGCCCCGAGCTGTACGGGTTGAGGCAGAAGGCCCATTCGTTGCACCAGGCGGTGCGAACCAGGCTGGAAGAGTACCTGCATCAGCCGCAGGCCAAGGAGCTGTTGCAGGAGGAGTTCTATACGTTTCGCGAGGAGCGTTACGTTGTTCCGGTGCGTTCCGAGCGCCGTTCGAGCATCACGGGTATTGTTCACGACGTGAGCAACTCTGGTGCTACGGTGTTTGTGGAGCCGGATTTTCTGATACCCATCAACAACGGCTTGAAGTGGGCCCAGGAGGCGGTGCACAGAGAAGAGCAGCGTCTTCTGAGGGAGCTGTCGGAGCTGGTTGGTCGTGAAGCCGAGCGGGTGCTCTTTTCCTTGGATGCGGTTGGGAAGCTGGACTTGCTGACCGCCAAGGCGCTGCTGGCCGTGGCCATGGATTCTCAGCTGGTGAGGGTCGTTGAGAGCGGCGCATTGGAGTTGAGAGGCGCTCGCAGCCCCATCCTTTTGCTGCAGCGGCAGGACGTGGTTGCCAACGATCTGGTGTTGGGCAGGAACGGTAGGACCCTGTTGGTACTGTCGGGGCCAAACGCTGGCGGCAAGTCGGTGCTGCTGAGTTTGGCGGGGCAGGTGGTGCTCATGGTGATGCACGGTTTGTTGCCACCTGTTGGCCGGGACAGCCTGGTGCCCATGTTCCAAGCGGTGCATGCGCTGCCTGGAGACATGGAGGATGTGGAGAATCGGCTCAGCACTTTCACCGGGCACCTGGAGGCGCTCAACAGGGTAGTGGCGGAGTGCGGGCCGGGGCATCTGGTGCTGGTTGACGAGATAACCGTAGGCACCGAGCCCGAGCAGGGCGCTGCGTTGGGGTGTGCCTACCTGCTGGCCCTTGCCGATTCGGGGTGCGTTGGTGTCGTAGCGACGCACTACGAGAAGCTCAAGGCGGTAGCCCTCACTGATCCACGGATGGAGAACGGTGCCATGGGCATGGACTGGGTCAAGATGGCCCAGACCTACCGAATGCAGGTAGGTGCCCCCGGCTCCAGCCGCACCATGGACATAGCCAGGCGGGCGGGAACCCCGGCCGCAATCATCGATAGGGCCCAGGGCCTGTTGAAGGGAGACTCCTCGGGACATCTGGAGGAGGCCATATCGAGGCTGCGGAAGCAGGAGGAGGCAGTGGGGCTGTTGGAGTCGCAGCTTCGCCTGAAGCTGGCCGAGGCCGATAGTGTGAAGCGTCGTCGGGAGCTTGCCCTGGACAACCTGAACAAGCAGGCCGATCGCATTGTTCGCAAGCGCATTGAGGATGCCGGCAGGGAGGTTGAGGAGGTAATGGCGGAGATTAGCAAATTACTTCAAGAGGCCAGGAAGGCGGCTCAGGATGCCCAGTCCCTTTCAACGACCAGAAAAGTGGTCTCTCAGCTGGCCCGTCGGGTGGAGGAGAAGCGTGAGGAGTTGGCCAGCAAGGAGGACGAGTTCAAGATAGCGGGGCAGGTGGCAGCAGACTTTCAGGAGGGGGCCGAGGTCTGGATCAAGAAGTTTCGTCGCAAGGCGGTGCTGGTCAGGGTGGATGCCAAGGAGCAAATGGCCCAGTTGGCAATGGGGCTGATGCGGTTGCGGCTTCCGCTGGCCGAGTTGACGCCGCTTAGCAGCAGCCCAGAGTCCAAGGGGGCAGGCGGCCCCCAGCGGGCCATGGCGGCCCCTGCGGCAGCGGTGGCTTTGGACCGACGCCTGGACCTCCGTGGAATGAGCTCAGAGGAGGCAGTGGAGGCAGTTCGAACTCATCTTGACCGGGCTGTGATCAACTACCCCGGGCCCATAACCATCGTGCACGGCCACGGCACGGGCAAGCTGAAATCGGCGGTGAGAAAGCTGCTTGAGGAGTGCTCGTACCCAATTACTTTCAGACCCGGGAAACGGGAAGAGGGCGGTGATGGGGTTACCTGGGTGGAATTGCAGTCCCAATAACCGTTGGCACCACCAAAGGGGAGGGCGCCCATGGGGCAGTCACAAGGGGCGACTGGTTCCGTTGCTCAGGCTTCCTCTCGGACACGGTAGGGCACCAGCACAACCTGGTCCCCTCTGATACTGACCTTGAGAACGACCCGCTTGAGGCCAAGCCTCTCCCTGAGGCTCTTCTCAACTCTGGCGGCCTTCTCCACGAACTTGACGTAAGTAATGCCATCCACGGAGATCCCCAGGGAGCGCCTGGCCTCAACATATTCTTTGAAGAGGCGGTTGTAGTACTCGGTTGGGTTGTCCGGAGCGTCGGCATATTCGAGTTCTTCCAGCCGCTCAGGGCCGTCGGAACTGCGCTCCTCGTCATCCTCCAGGGAGTCCATACCCTTGAGCCCCATGGCATCGCCCCAGCTCTGGTCACGCTCTGACTCCTCGGGGATAGGTTGCCCCAGGAGCACCGCCTTCATTATCGTAAGCGTCTGCCCCATTGCCCGAGGCACAGGCTCATCGAAGTGGTAGGGGAAATCGACATCGAAGCTGCCTCCGATGACCGAGTTGGCAACCCGCTCCATCTCCTCGAAGGGCTTGTTCAGGTGTCGGGCAAGCACCAGCATCATTATGACCCCGACGATGAGGGCCACCAGCCCGAACACGGCGATGTAGAGGAACATAGTGTCGTGGGCACCCAGCTCTGCCGAGAGGGAGGTGGAGACCACGGCGCGGATAGTTGCGGCCCCGGGCTGAACCTCCAGGGGGACCGTGCCCGATACGGCCACAAGGTCGCCCGACTGAAGGAAGCACCCCTCTGTGGGGGGGCATGAATCGGAATCAATGCGGCAGGCGGAGACAAGGTCTTCACCGGCCCTTTCGCCAAGGGAGGTGCCCACCCTCGTGTAGGTGGTTGCAGATGAGCCGCGGAAGAAGAAGGAGATGCCCTTGGTCTGAAGGCTTCTCTCATAGTCGCATCTGGTCTCTGAGAGATCTCCGCTGTTGGCCTCATCAAGGCAGGCCAGGAGGCCTGGGCGCATTCCCACCACTCTGGCCGCGTCTTCCGTGGCGCGACGGTTGTCAAGCTGGTAGCCCGCAAGAGCAATTGGTCCTGCCCCACCGGGAGCCCCAAGCCTGCGCACCACAACGGCGTACACCGAGTCGCCCAGTTCAAGATAGCTGGTCGCCTGCTGAGCCTCGCCCCTGGCAACAACATCGATGGCCGGGCAGCGTGCGTTGAACCCAAACTGTACCTGGTCGGCGTAACGGCTGTATGCGCTTACCTCCATCTGCTCCCGCTCGGCCTTCTCAAGCTTCTCAGCGAAGAAGCGCTCGGTGAACTGAGGGAGGTTCTCATAAATGATCCGGGCTGTCTTATCATCCGAATCAAGAATCACCATGAGCTCCGGGAGGTGTTTTCTATTATCTTCATCAGCGAGATATCTTGTGAAGAATTCGGCCCAGAAAAACTTAAAGAAGCATTCGTCATATGAATTATCGTTAAAACCGCAGCTAGAGAAAACATGTGCCAATCTGTTAGTCAGAACATCTTTCTCAGGCTCTCCATCGAGAAGCGCAGCCAGGTCGCCCTTGACCTTCCTGAAAATGTCGGGGTTAAGCCGAACCATCTCCGGAACCCACTGCGATGCTCGAGGGTCTTGACCCGCCAAGCTGCCGTACTTGGCTCGAACGCGGGTCCGAAGGTCCTGGAACTGACGCTTGTAGCTGGCAACAAGGGTCAGCAGCGAAGGGAGCTTACTCTGGGATACCGACCCCAGAAAGCGCTCTGCACGACTCATCCTCTCGGTGTGTAGAAGCCTGAAACTCTCAAGGCTGACCTTGAGGGCAGGCTTGACATCGGTTTCCAGTTGTTCGCTCTGGCCATGGTTTCTAAGGGTCCAGCCCCCAAGAACCATGATGACGACAACGAGTACAAGCAGAACGGTAAGACGAACCTGAAACATAACTCCCTCCAAAGCCGAGGGTCCACTGAGCATACTGACTTGGTGCCGATTGTCAGTCCAGTTGAGGGGGATGTCAACACCCACTTGCGCGAATCGGAGTTTGGGAGCACTCTTGCCCCTTGAGCGGCCGATTCTCGATAGCTGGCGAACCGGGTCTTGCTCGAGGCTTCTTGATGGACGCGCTGATGACGCTTGGACTTGAAATGAAGCGTTTGTAAGTGCTCGTGGTTGTTGTTGATTTTGCAGCTCGTGATGTTGTATATTCGGAGGTAGAATATGCTTAAGAGAGTTCTTATTCCCATTGAGCCTTCAACTCATGGAAGTGTGGCGCAGGAGATCGGCCTTCGCATCGCCAGGGAGCAGCGGGCCTCGGTCACGGGACTTGCCGTGGTGGACATGCCATCTATCGCCCGAGGGGCCGGGCCGATTCCACCAGGGGGCGGAGCCTTCGTCGCCGAACTTCGAGAGGGGCGCGTGCGTGACATGGAGAAGGGGCTCGATGGGCTATGCGAGCGTTTCCTTGCTCAGGCCGGGGCCGTGGGAGTCACTGCTTCCGTGGAGAGGGTTGTGGGGGACCCGGCAGAATCTATCGTGGCCGCCGCGATGTTTCACGATCTGGTGGTAATGGGACAGCAGTCGGACTTCGATTTCAACGGCGAGTCGGACCCAAGCAGGCGGTACGTTAGGGCCGTGCTGGACAACGGCATCTGCCCGGTGCTCATTTTGCCTGCTCACATGCCCCAGAAGCGCCCAGACCGGGTGCTCGTCGCCTTCAACGCAAGCAGGCCCTCGGCAAGAGCACTGCAGAAGCTGCCCATGCTGCCCTGGATTCAGGAGGCATACGTCACGTTGCTAATGGCAGACTCCTCCCAGGAAGAAGCCGAGCCCCTGTTGGCCCGAGCTGCCGACTACCTCAGGGCCCACGGAATCAACAAGGTCTCGACGAACTGGAGCAGGGAGTCCATTATCGACGAACTCTCGACTGAGAGACTGCAGAAGTACGAGTTGGTTGTTGCAGGTGCTCACGCCCGGTCAGTGTTCGATTTCGTGGTGGGCAGTGTGGCAGCTCACCTCATAGACCAGGACGAGCGCCCCGTGTTGATTTGCGGTTAGCCAGAATCTGCACCGAACCTCCCACTGCATCGAAGAGAATTGCCAGCCCTGCTGGAATCAGCGGCTCCCAACTCTGGTAGTAGAACGCCAGTATTATGGCAGTGAGCTCTACTACCGCCAGCACGCCAGCCCGGAATCGGGCCCCCGCATATCGATGCCCCGTACCGAATGTAAGAAACAAGGCTCCAACAATTGCCACGGGGACCGTGGGCCCAGCACCAACGTGGTGGGGGCCGCCAACCTGCGAACTCATCACAACACCCGCCGTATCGAGACGCAGGCCTGGGATCTCATCGCCGGCCCGGAAATTGGCAGGTCCAAATCGAGACTCTTCCTCGGGTAGCTCCTCTGCCGCAGGTTCTGCCTCCTCTGCTTCGTACTCGCTGAGGCTCTCCATGGCCTGCCGTTCCAAATCCTCCGGGTCAGCCTCGGATTGTCGGATGGCATCCACCGCCTCCTGCGCCTCCTTGGCCCATCGCTCCTTTACCACCAGCTTGTATTGCACATTACGAAAGATCTCAGAACGCCACCGATGGGGGATCCTCTCTGAGTCCAACCATGACGACAGGGTTACACACTCTGCCTTGTTGTCGGTAGTAGCAATGACGACTTCATCCCCGAAGTCGCCGTTGCCATCGGTGGGGCAACAGGATGGAATTACCAAGATGTTCTCCTATCTCTCCGTAGTGGCGGTCACTTGCACATGTTACTCATCCCTTGGACAAGGCAAGCCGTGGGCGCCCAAACCAGTGGTCCACATTCCCGACCCTGCCCCTTTACTTGGCTGGCGCCTTACGCATGGTGCGCGACGGCCAGGCTGATCGGGATATCTGAGCGGCCGGACATGACCAATATGCTGCTGAGCCCCCAATTTTCAAAGCCCTTTCGATTCGAAGGCGATTGTATCGCTACCACCAGCCAGGCAACTGCCTGTTGCCACTCCGGCGCCTGTGTGCCATACAGTGCCCCATGAGGGTGCCCAAACCGCTCCCATTGCGGGCTTAGCCAGGGGAGGCTTGGGTGCTGCTCTCTCCAAAGCCCAACATGGTGGAGGTGCAGCAGTGGAACTGATTTGCAGCCTGTGCGGTTCGACCTTTTCCCCCGACGGCAAGGCCTGGATCTGTCCCTGCGGCGGTCTCCTCGATGCCCGCTGCCGAATGGAATTCGACCCGGCTCAGCTCTCGGGTGCTCCCTTCTCCATGTGGCGGTACAACAAAGCGCTGCCTGTTGAGCTCCATGAAGCAGTCTCACTGGGAGAGCCAGTGACACCACTGGTAGCCCTCGATGCCGGTGAGCACCAGTTGCTGGTGAAGCAGGAGCAGCTGTTTCCTACAGGCTCATATAAAGACCGAGGTGCTGCTCTTATGATTTCCGTCGCCAGGCGCTTCGGTATCAGAAACGTCGTGGAGGATTCGTCGGGCAATGCTGCCTGTGCAGTGGCGGCCTATTGCGCCAGGGCTGGCATAGCGTGCACCGTGTTTGTGCCTGCCTCGGCATCCAAGGCTAAGCTGCAGCAGGTGGCGGCCTATGGCGCCACGGTTAAGGCCATTGAAGGTAGTAGGGAGGATGTTGCGGCGGCTGTAATAGAGGATGCGAAATCGGTCTATTATGCCAGTCATGTGTATAATCCATGGTTTATTGAAGGCGTGAAAACCTTCGCCTACGAAATTGCTGAACAGTTGAGCTGGAAGTCTCCCGATTGGCTGGTGCTGCCCGTGGGAAACGGAACACTGCTGCTGGGGTGCTACATCGGGTTCACGCAGTTGCTCAAGGCTGGCTTTGTGGACAAGATGCCTCGCCTCGTCGCTGTGCAGGCAACGGGATGCTCACCCCTGGTGCGAAAATGGGAAGGAGGGGCTGGCGCTGCAACATCGTCGCCGCACTGCGGCACCATTGCCGAGGGCATTGCCATAGCGAACCCCGCCCGAGGGCCGCAGATACTCCAGGCCGTGAGAGAGTCTGGTGGATTCGTGACGGCTGTTGACGACCAGGAGGTTCGACGGGCTCTGAGCGAGGCGGCCAGGGGTGGCTTCTACATCGAGCCCACCGCTGCCGTTGGACTGGCCGCTGCAAGGCGCCTGCTTCAAGGCGGTGCTATCGGGGGCCAGATTGTTACGGCCTTCACTGGGCACGGACTGAAGAAGGGCTGAGTTGGTGCGGGGCCATCAGCAGCGAGCGCAACTCCTGAAGCAGTTCAGGATCGGGTATCCCCAAATCTCCAGCGGGTCCAACCAGGCACTTTGCTGAAGTGGGGCACTGTAAAGTTGTGGAAGCGTCTCGTAGATCCGGAAGCCAGCGAATCCAGGCTATGGGACTCTGGGGTGGCATTGAACTGGTGAAGAGTTGCTCCACTGCCTGGCTGGTGGCAGGCCCAAGCCAGATGGTGTGGCTTGGGCCCCGCCCGGCAAGTGGGCCCATCGCCTCACGAAGCGCACGATGCCCGCAGGCGGCCACGGTGACGCTGGTTTCAGCCGAACTCAGACTCTGAAGCAGCAGCAGCACTGCGGCCGAGGAGGAACAGCAGTGGCCCACCAGGAGCCATCGGGAAGGGGATTGACCGAGACTCTTCTTGGAGGTGTCCCCGGATTGGCCGGGTATCCGGATGATAGTAGCAGGCTTAGCTTGTTGACCCATTCCCAATTGAATTGCAGCGGATGAGCCGTCGGGCAGAAAGAGCGTTGCTGTTGCGGCCTGCCCCGTTGCCGAGGGCCAGGCATCCCAGATGCGAAAGGGGCTTTGCGGAAGGTCCAAACTGCCTGAGCGGCCCTTCTTCACAACTCTGATGCTACCTGGAAGATGCCAAATGCTGTATCTGTTTGAGAAGAGCGTCGGGTAAGCGTCAGGTTCTTCCGGAAAGCCGGCTTCGATGCCCTGAGCTTCACCGTTGTGGGACTCTCGCAGCACCCACTGTGACTTCCACTCAAGCAGAGCGGCTCGTCGGGTCCCCTCCTTCGAAAAGCCCACCACCACTACGCTACCCTTGAAGGGCTCCATCGCTGTTGCAGCGAAGTCAAGCTCAACGGGGTCCAATTTGGCAGCAACGGAGGGGGGGTAGAGGCACTTCACCACGGTTGTTCCCGATTCTCCCACGTGGAAGCCAAGAAGAATCTCCCTCTTCTGGAAGGTGCTCCAGGCGAGCGGCGGGCGACTCCTGGCCAGCGGTGAGACCGGGAGGCGCCACTCTCCGGCCTGGGTTACGACGGTGCGGCCCCTTCCCGTCGGGGCGCCGGCATGGCCCAAGGTCAGGACGCTGACCGCAAGCCCCTCCTGCGTTGACGATGGCCCCACCTGCTGCCAAGCCCGGTTAGCCTTCTCCGCTCCTCTCAGCGACAAAGCATCCTCGACCAGGGCAACGCGGCGTCCCGAGGGAGACGGAAGGAAGGCCCGGACCCCGTTCCGGCTGTCAGAGAGCCGCAGAGGGTCCCCCTGGGCTCCAATACGGCTGGAATAGAGTTGGGTCGCACCGGTGCGATCGGAGAGGAAGAGGAGAGTCTTGTTGTTGAGCCAGTCAGGGCTGAAGGCGTTCGAGTCTGGTTGGGTGATGGTCTCCGGCGATGGAGAGGTTGGAGTCCGAACGGCAATACGAAGGGTGGGGCCACGGCCTGATTCTCCCGGAAAGAGGAGCGTAAAGGCAACGTTGGCTGAGGGGCTGGCCGCGGCCTGGAGCACGGCCAGTGGCTCCGACGGCTGCGCCAGGCCGGCCGCCGCCGGAGGTGCCGTGACCATGGCGAGGAAGATTGAAAGGGTCACAGAGCTTCGAGTCATGGTTGCCTCCTGATGCGAGCAGACCAGACCTGTATCGCTCCAGGCGACTAGAAATCAGAGATTATCTTGGGAGGAGTCTGAAAGAGTGGCTTCCGAGATTACTCGGCGGGGGCCGCTTCGGGAGCAGGAGCGGGGGCCTCTTCCACTGCGGGGGGAGGCTCTTCCATGTGGTGCTTCCTGCCCATGGGCAGCATGCCGCCAGCCATGCCCATGAGGGCATCGATGTTAGCAAGGGCCTTCTCCATGGCCTTGAGGATCTCGGCCTTGTTCTTGTTGGCTTCTTCGACGGCCTTCTTGATGGCTTCCTTGGCCTTGGTCAGTTCTTCCTTCTTGAAGTCCTCGGGAATCCACTTGCCCTCAACCTTGACGAACTTGGTGGAGTCGCCATCGATGAGCACGGTGGCCTTGTCGCCTTCTTCTTTCTCAAGCTTGATGCCAAGCTTCTCGACGTCGACCTCTGCCAGCCCGGCCTTCACTTTCTCGTGCTTGCTGGCGATGTCAAAGAGTTTTTTGCCGTAGTCTTTCGCGAAGATGACGACGGAGAACTTCTTGAAAGCCTCGTGATCCTTCAGGCCGCCCTTCTCAACGGCTTCCTTGACGACGTTCAGGACTTCCACGATGGTCTCACCGGAGACGCCGGCGTCTTTGCCCATCTCGGCCAGCTTGTCCTTCTCCTTGATACCAAGGTCAATGGCCTTGACAAGGATGGCAGCGCCCTTGTTGTACAGTTCGGGGTCGATCTTGGCCATTTCGGCGAAGATGTCGAGGATCTCTTTGCCCATCTCGGCCAGCTTGTCCTTCTCCTTGATACCAAGGTCAATGGCCTTGACAAGGATGGCAGCGCCCTTGTTGTACAGTTCGGGGTCGATCTTGGCCATTTCGGCGAAGATGTCGAGGATCTCTTTCTGGTAGGAGTCAGGCAGGAACGCCATCAGCTTGTAGAACTCGCCGGCCTTGGCAAGCTTAACAGCCTCAACGACCACTGCATCGGCCTTATCAGGCACTTTGACTTCCTTGAGAGCGTCCTTGGAAGCTTCTTCCGGGGACTTCTCTTTGCAGCCTACGGCCGCCACGAACAGGAACAGTACTGCGATCATCCAAAATTTCTTCATCATCATCCCTCTCTTGAGCAAAGGTTATCACCCAGGAGCGCTTGACTACCACACGACCGTTCGGAATGCAAGCCAAAGATGATACGGATCGGCTGCTTCGAGCACAACGGCATAGTCGCGCTACGGAGCACCGCTCAGGAGGGCAGAACAGCGTTCTCTGATCTCTTCCGAAGGGTGATTCCTGGACCACTCCTCGAGATACGCTCGTGCTTGAGTTGTTCCGATGTCTGCAAGTGAGTTGGTGACGGCAATGATCACCGGCATGGAGGCCTTGGTTGCCCGAGCCACCAGGGCTTCCACTGCCGAAGCGTCGCCCAGACGCCCCAGGGCCGCTATCGCAGCCACCACAACCATGTCGTCGCTGTCTTGCAGCGCAGCTACCAATTTGCCCGATAGCTGCTTCAAGCCCCGCTCTCCTGCCACCTTCACCGCCTGAAGCCGAACCCATGAATCCTCATCCGCCAGGGCAAGGGCTATCTTGTCGGCAGGCTCCCGCTCAAGCTTGCAGAGCAGATCCACTCTCTGCACCACTACGCCAAATGCCCGCGGCATCAGACTCTCCTCGATGAACCGCACGCAGCCGGGAGCCTCCAGCCCCTTCGCACAGCTCTCCGGCGTCGCTGCCTCGGCCGAACCAAGTACTTCCCACGCAAGTCCCACCTCACCCCACTCCGTTCTCACCATCGCTCGTGAACCCAGAAAGAGCACATCCTCGCCTCCCTCCCGCCGGTAGACCAGATACTCAAGTCTAACGGTGCCACCTTGGGGCGATGCTTCAAAGGGACCAAAACGCTTCTCCAGCAGCGGTTGAAGGACGGAACGCACCGAATCTCCGCCCACTACCGCAGGGCTGGAGACATCCACGATCTCCAGCGAGGAGAAGCGACAACCGGTCGCATCTTCCGGGCTAAGCTCCTCAGCGGGAGGGGCCTCCGGGGAAGCTGCTTGCCCCTGCTTGACCTGTTCCGTGCTGAGCGTTGAACTGCCCTCTTTGCTGCAACTGCCCAAGCCCATGCCCAGCAGAGCCAGGGCTGCAGCGCATGAACCGATTCGCACTCTCTTAATGTTAAAGCCCCAATCCAGCATCAAGCTATCTCCTTTCGGGCCCTCCCAGGGGCCACCAGGCGAACCTGACCCGGCCATCCTTGAGCGCAAGCCATAAAAATGGGGGTAGAGCAAAGACTATTCCCGCCAAGCTGTAGTGCCACACCCGCTGCTGGACCATCCCGGTCACGTTGGCAAGCAGCAGCAACAGCGAAACGGCGATCCAGAAGAGCAGGTACCACCGCGTGACAACCTCCGGCCATCGGGCCTTCAACCAAAGCCCCAGGGCCGAAACCGTCAGAACCAGGTGCAGCGGGTGTAGGGCCACAACCGTCCAGTTGCTCTTGGTTTCAGGGTAGGGGGAGACAGCCCACGAGAAGACCAGAAGGATCCCGTACAGCCCCGAAAGCACCGAGAAGAGCGGCAGCCACGTTCCGGCGTAGCGTCGGGCAAGTAGGGGATGGCCCAGCCTCTGGGCTACCAAGGGCACTGCGCTCAACAGGAATAGTGCCACCAGGAAGATCATGCCAGGCACGGGCGATGGGTCCGGGGGCTCACCCTGCGGTACCCCAGACGCCAGAACGGCCGCCGAGGCCAGCGGACCACCCTCTTCACTTAGTGGCAAGAGTTCCAACTCTCTGGTGAGGTAGTACGGCAGGAAAGACTGATCCCAGCGATCAGCGGTTGAGTCGATGGTGCCGTTGAGCAGCCCGTAAACAATCCAGCGGCTGGGGGCGAACTGCGGGCGGTGCATAGAGGCGTCGATAAGATCGCGCAGCGAGCGGACAGCTGGGCTTCCCAGCAACTGCTCTCGCAACCTCCCCGCCAGCAGTTCGTCCAGAATGTCCCGGATCTTAGTGGAACAGTTGTTGTAGAAATGGTGATAAGCGTAGGCCGCATTCTCGGGCAGGCAGTCGTGGGTGACCCTGGCCAGCAACCAGCGCACCTGCTGGGGCGCAAGCCGCAACTCACGCACCTCTATGGCCCCGAAATCCTCTGAGTACCAGTCCAGCATCTCCTGCCATGTGGTGCTCGAACAGTAGTACTGCAGCTTCCCCGTGAGAAAGTTCACCACTATGGCCGGATCTTGAGCGTCGTAGGTCCCATAATCGTAAACCTGATCCATGCCGCTGCCCTCGTCCGTGAACCGAAGGGCGATGTGGCCGAACCCCGTGAAGAGGGCATCTCCCGGCACCATCGTAACCAGAGAGACCCGCATGGAACCTTCACTCTTGGCCTGTTCCGGGATGGCACTTGCTTCACTCAAGCCGGTCAGAACAACAAGAGAGGCTGCCAGTAGCGTGGCTGCGTAACGGGCTGATTGTGCTCCCATAGCTGTCTAGTCCTGTCTTCCTGATGGTTGGGCCTTGGTCACCTGTCCAAGAAGTCATCCCGCAACATCCTGCGGGACTTGACCCCAGCAACCAAGGCAGCACCAAGCCACACTAACACAACGGGCATAAGCAGCGCCATAGCCCACGAGAGGGGAAGGCCGCTGGCAGAAAACCCAAGCAGTGCGAACCCTGCCAACGCCTTGGCGCTGCGCTGGACCAGTATGTCCGTGAATGCCAGGGCCTTGTACCTCGCCACGCCCGGCACCGGTTTGAAGAGCATCTGCCTCGATGTCTGGTTGAGCGAATAGTTCAAGCTGTTGTCCGAAACAAACAAAATCGCCGAGGTGGCAAGGGCCGGCACAAGCAGAAACCAGGTTCCCCCCAATGCGAAGAGCGCTGGTAGAACAAGGATCCCCGCAGCGGGGCCCCAGCGCTTCAAAACTAAGGGCGTTACCAGAAGCTGCAAAGCCACCGCAGCAAGGTTCAGCGCCAGGAAGAACTCCCCGAAAAATGACCCCAGTGAGCTGTGGGTCAGGGTCAGTCCCAGCGCAGTGACGACCTCCGTCGCCTCAGCAGGACCCGTGGCCCACTGTAGCAGTGAATACAACACACCTCCCACGGATGGCAGCGACGAGTGCTCTTTGAGCAACTCAACCGACTTGTGGAATGTGAAGTCTGAGAAGGCTGATGCAAACTCGTATCCCGCCACCAACAGTGCAAGCCAACCAAGGTAGCGCCACAACTCCGCCCCACCCCCGCTGCCCGTAGCGACGGCCGCCCACCGGGGCGCCGAGATGGATTCCCCCGCAGGCCTGCCCTGCCCCTTATCGTCACTGCCTGGCTCCGATTTCCCCAAGCTATCCTCTGGGTTGGCGCCAGCTTCGGTTAGGGGGACTGGGCGAAGCAACCAAAGCGCCATCGGTACCAGGGCAAGGCTTACCACGGCCACCAGCAATGTCGTGACTGCCGGGGCCGAAGCGCTCACCAGCTTGTGGCAAACCAGAGACCCCACCAGCCCCCCAACCACGCCACCAGCTCCTATCCATCCGTACTGCACCGGAGCCGACTGCCCGCTGGTAACGTCCGCCACCAAGCCCCAGAAAAGTGCAACGTTTACGGTTATAAAGAGGTCAACTGCAACATAGAACGCATAGTATGTCTCCTTTGGGGGCCGCTCAACCAGTAGCAGCAACGACGCCAACATGAATAGCCAGAAGAAGGAACCCAATACCAGAGCAGCCAGCCGCCGTCGTCCCATCTTTCCCACGGCCTTCGAATAAGCAACCACAACCAAGGCTGATACAACTGCCGTTATTACACGAAGACCGGCAATGGAGTCTGCTCCCAACTGCCCCACCGTGAGGGTGGAGCGCAATGGCTTCAACAGCCAGTAGCAGGCGATTACCAGGAAGAAGAAGCCCGCCAGTCCCAGCACCCGAGCCGCATCCTTACCAAGAAAGTGGCTCACAAGGCCTAGTATCACCGGGCCCCCCTCTTCCCTCGCTTCGGCTGCGCGGCTGGATCAGCGGGGGCCTGGACCCCAAGCGCATCCGGTTCCGGAGAGTCCCCGCCGGCCTGGTCGCCCCGGGGCAAACGAGCGCGTCCAGTTCCCTGAGCGAAACTCTTGGGCGCCGGGAAGATAACCATGATGGCCCGACAGGCCAGGTACCCCACCAAAGCTCCCCCAAAGGCTGATGCCAGCACGATACCAAAGAGCCGTGGCTCTGGATGGCCTTGGGGTAGTCCCGTTGTCACAGCGAAAGCTGCGGCGGCCAGTACTATGGTGGCCGGAGCGTGCGAGGGGAAGACCCCGGCTCGGGCGAAAAACGGGGCCAGCAGCAGCGAAAGCACACCAAGCAGAATTGCAGCCATTCGAATCCATGTGGGGTGGACCCAAGGAAGATAGACCCGCACCTTGAGGGGAGTTGCCATTTCGGGCTTCATCTCCTCCAGCACCAGATGGAACGGCCCCTCAACGGCACCCTCGAAGTGTTCTTTGGCCGACGTCACAGGCGAACTCTTGTTCTTCGACTTACCACCACCAGGCACGGTATTCAGAAAGGCCCACTTCCTCGATTCGCCGATCTCATGGAAAACTCCTTCAGCGTATCCTCTGTAAGCTGCGCTGATCCTGGCCGTCACCTTGGCGTCAGCTCCGTCGGCCCTTATCCCCGGGCGGGCCTGTACATCCATCACCAACTCGCCTGCAGTGGGGACGTAGCCGTCGAGCACCGGCTCCGAGGGCGACAACTCTCCCTCCAATACCATAAACCCGGGCGTCAACTCGTTGTACACCGATAGCGTGAGCAACCCACCCGCCGTAATGATCAGAGCGAAGGAGAGCAGCCTGGTCTTCGGGCCCAGAAGCCTGCACATGCAATTGTCGACGGAGACTCCGAAAACCATGATCCCCGTTGCCACAGCCAGAACCATGGCGAAGGAGCGACCCGTCACCAGGTCCAGAAAGTAGAGCGCCGCAAGAACCACCAGGGCCGCCGCAACGGCCACCCCCTTCAGCCAGTCCCCCCAGATCTCCGAAAACTCAGCCCTGTTCATATAAGCTCCTTCTGCCGGTCCGCTCCTCTGCCGGTACGGGGGTCAATCTCTTCAATCAAGCCTCAAATGGCGCCCTGCCACCAGGAGCATCTCGCCGACAAGAAGCAAGAGCGCTGCAAACAACGCAGCGGGAGCCACCTGATACCTGCGGGCCATAGCAGGACCTCCGGTCTCCCCACCTCCGCTGCCCGTTGCTCTGAGCTCCCACTGAACGCCGGGAATCTCTGCCTCGGGCGGCCGGCACTGGAAGAGCACTCTGGACCGCTCACCGCCCGATTCCCAGTAGGGGCCTGCTTCCTGACACACCACCTCACCGTGGGCGCTCATGGTCACGACGCTCTTCCCCGACTCACCACCAACAAAGGCCCTGCTCATGGTCCCCGATAGCCCAATGTCGCATGGGCTCCCCATCTGGCACATGGTTGGAAATCGAATCTCCGGCTCGTCTCCACTATGCAGCTTGAGCAACGAGCCCACAAGCATGGGAAACAAGGGGTGCCACACAGCGCTACCGTTGCCAGCCGACGGCAGAAACCCCACCGTAGCCAGTGTTCCTCCACCCCGCCCCGCTACCACCACCGCAGGAGCCTCATCAGAAAACCTCGCCGCAACCTGCTGACCGTCATCAAGAAAGGCCAGGGCCATATGTTGGTTGAAACTCCACGTCTTGGTTAGAGCGGAAGAACTGCTCCACTCCAACGGACCATCCGCCTCGGGCACCAAGGTCGCTGCCCGCTCCGGTCCGGCCTTGACTACCCGTGCCTTCAGGTGGGAGAAGAGCAGACTCTGCTCAGGCCACGACGCCATATTCTCGCCGGCAAAGACCACCATGGAGCCTCCTTTGTCAAGAAAGGCGCCCAGCATCGCCTCCAATTGTTCTCCCAGCGGCAGAGGGTCGACCCAGAAAACAACATCCGAGCTGTCCAGGAGATCCGCAGTGAACTCGGCCTGCCCAATAGAAACGACATCAACTGCCCCCGAAGCTCGCAGAGCAGCCGTAACGTAACTCGATGGTGGTCGCGTGCCCCCGGCGCCGCCAGACCCGTCCACCACCAATACCGACGGAGCGCTCCTGGGCGACACTGTGAAGTGCAACTCGTTGTCGTACCTGAACGTAGAGTCCTCCACCCTCAGGCTGCAGGAGCCCGTCAAGGTCGTGTCAGGAAGGTCCACTCCGATCCACCTGCTGCCCCATCCGCCTATCGTCTCGTACACCCGCTTGTCGTTTTCACCACATCTGGCCACTAGAGCCGCCTCAGCTGGACCCTCGCCCTGGTTCTGCACCAGCGCCAGCAGCGATGAGGTGCCCCGAAGCTCTCGCAACACCATATTTGCGCTCTGTGTCGAGAGCCGCGCCAGTCGAACACGAGGCTCACGACGCGCCAACTCCTCCAACTCCGTCAGCTCACCCCTCGAAACCCGAAAGTCGCTAACCATCTCAACGCTCGTCACTCCCTCCATGAACGGCAACAGCCTCGATAGCAGCGACGCCGGAGAGCAGCCCCCGCTGCTCCCGCCTGCTGGAATCAGCTCGGCAAGCCCAGCCAACTCCTCTCCCCCTACCCAGTCAACCCTTATGGCCCCCGCAGGAGGACACAACACCACACCGGCATGAGCACCCTCCCCCAACTCCCCCAGCCGCCTCGTAACGTACTCACGAGCAGCATCCAGCAACCTTCCACTTCCGTCGGCTTCCTCCATCGAGAGCGAGCTGTCTATTACAAAAAGCACCCTGCCGCCCCGACTATCCACCGATTCTTCTGCACCCACACCCACCTCGGGCCCGGCAAAGGCCGCCACAAGACTGACAACGAAAAGGGTACGAATGAGCATGATACCGAACTGCCGCCCTCTTATCCTGTTCAATGGCCGCATGTCCCGCTCAAATATGAATATCGCGGCAGGAAATACCTCTCTACGCGAACGAACATACCTCGCCAGATGCATGGCTAATGGCGCAATAGCCAAAACCAACAAATAGAAAAAGTATGGTCTTTCAAACGATATCATCGTTCCTGTAAAAATCGATAAATAAATTCAACTGCATCAGTGTCTGTGTTGGTCGTACTGTAATCCACGGAGATTTCTTGCGCATTTCTTCTGGTCTCACGGAGCCAAGCCCCAAAACGCCTGATATACGCCCCCTTGGATGCCCTGGCATCCAGCATTAGCCCGTGGCCGGACTCGGGCGACCGGAAGAGGACCGAGCCATCGAAGGGGAAGGCCCTGCCTGCCCCTTCCTGCGCAAAGTCCCATTCCGCCGGATCGAGCAGGTGAATCAGCCAACAAGAATTGCCCCCAAGCCGAAGGTGCGAGAGATAAGGGAAGAGCAGTGAGCTGGGCATGAGCAGGTCAGAGAGGACGATAATGGCGCTGCGCCGCACCTTCCGGCTCACCAGATACTCGAAGGCGTGGTTGAGCGGGGCATCTCCCTCGCAGTGGCCCACCTTGTCAGCCCCCTGCGCCAGGTGGCGGGAGAGGGCATCCTGGAGGACCAGATAGTGAGAAGGGTGGCTGCGTGCGGGCACCACTTCAAGTCCCCCTTTGGGCAGCGGAGCCAGCAACCCAACAGAGTCGTTCTGGTGAAGCAATACCCAGGCCAGAGAGGCAGCAAGGCGAGCGGCGAAGAGCCTCTTGGAGGTGCGGCCGTCGGCGCTGAAGTCCATGGATGCGGATTGGTCCACCACAAGGAAGACCTCAGTGTGCGTCTCCCTTGCGAACTGTCTGATGTTGAACTTGTCAGTCCTGGCGAATGCTTTCCAGTCAAGGTGCCGCAGGTCATCACCCGGAGCGTACTCTTTGTGTTCGGCGAACTCTACCGAGACGCCGGGCTGGGGGCTGGCGTGAATCCCCGAGAGCCTTCCGTCCAAAGCCGACCGAAACTGGAAGCGCACCGCCGCCAGCCTCCGCTCCATCTCTGCCGACAGAAGCGGGGCTGTGACGGGCTCAGGTCTGGTCTGCCTCTCAGCCAACTCTCTTCACCAGTTCATCAAGCAGGGTTGCAGCGGAGATATGCTGGGTCTCTGCACGGAAATTGAGCACCAGCCGGTGCCCCAGGACTGGCACGGCCACCAACTCTACGTGCTTCTTGAGAGGAGCGGGTTCTCCCATGAGCAGAGCCTTTGCCTTGGCGGCCGTCAGCAGCGCCTGCGCAGCTCTGGGTCCCGCCCCCCAAGCCACGAAATCCCTGACCATGGGCAGAGAATCGCCCTGCTTCGGGCGGGTGGCACGCACAAGATCCACCACGAAGCGGACGACGCCCTCCGAAACCGCAATTCGGTTCATCAAATCTTGTGCCGCTGCCAGCGTTTCCGCAGCCAGCACCCTCTCAATCGGTACCGGCGTCTGGGTGGGCAACTGTACAATCTCCCTCTCGTGAGCCGCAGAGGGATACTGCAGGTCAATCAGCAGTAGGAATCGGTCAAGAAGGGCCTCAGGCAGTGGGTAGGTGCCCTGGTTCTCAATCGGATTCTTCGTGGCAAAGACATGGAATGGCCTGCCTATCTCCCAGGTCCTCCCCATGGCCGTCACCGAGTGTTCCTGCATGGCCTGCAGCAACGCTGCCTGGGTTCGGGGTGGCGCCCTGTTCACCTCGTCGGCCAGCAGGAGATTGGTGAATACCGGGCCCCGCACAAACTTGAACTCCCTCTTGCCAGTTACCTTGTCCTCTTCGATGACGTCGGTGCCCGTCACGTCCGATGGCATCAGATCGGGGGTGAACTGGATTCTTGAGAAGTTCAGGTGCAGTGACTCGGCCAGAGACTTCACCAACAGCGTCTTGCCCATGCCTGGCACTCCGTTGATCATGGCGTGCCCCTGGGCAAGCAGCGCAACCAGCACCAACTCAATGGCGTCGTCCTGGCCAACTATGCGCCGCTGCAACTGCTCTGTGAGCGACTCCCTCACCAGCGAGATCTTTTTCGCAACTTCCCGGTCCCCCGACTCGCTCATGGAAACTCCTCAGAATCAGCATGGCCATTCTCATCATCTAACACGAGAAGCGACTCACGGGCAAAAGGATTGGTGAGCCACGCAGCGTCGGCAAGGCTCAATTGCCAAATGGCCACGGGCCCGCCAGACGCTCCGCTGCAGGCCATGGTGTGAAGCACGCCCGTATCCTCAGGGAAGAGCAGCGGCACAAGCTCCGTTAATGCCGGCAGTCTTAGCTCGCCGCCCATCTCCTTCTTCAGCCGGTGAAGCCTCCAGAAAAGCTCCGGCGTCATCAGGAGCACCTCGGGCAACCCCGAAAGAAGCCTGGCAGCTGGCCCCCTGTGCCTGCGGCCCCACAACAGGTCGGCCAGTAGCAGCGGCCTTCGAGCCTCCTCCAGGCCCTTTGAAAGCCGCTCGGGCAGCAACTCAGGGTAGTAGGCCGCTGCCACCGCATACTGCGCATCACGGGGCAACGGATGCCGGGCAGCGTTGGTCACTTCCCGGGCATGCCACAACAACCCCTGAATCTCCTGGGTTCGAACCTCCCAAATCGCAGGCAGCTGCTCAGCCAGCCTTCGAAGATACTCTTCCGGCGAACTTGAACCGGCATCGGAGCGAACCTTCCACCATGCCAGCAGAAACATCATTCTCACCGTGCTGGGAGAATCTCCCTGGTAGAAACTACTCTTGCTCTGCTCTGCCGCAGCGGCCATTCCCGACGGAGCCAGTGCCAGCAACATTCGGTCCTGAACCGAGAGTTCCCTGGCCCGCCCTGTTGCTCCGTACTCCTCTAACCATGTCGCAACCCCCTCCTCCAGCAGTAACGGAACATCTCCCCTTGGCGCCCCAAGGAAGAGCCAGTGAACCATCTCGTGACAGAGCACCCGGGGCCAGAAATATCCCCCCGGGGTCGCCGAAGGGCTAAGCAGCAGGAGGTGGCGCAGAACGGTGCTGGCCACGGTGCCGCTGCGCTCCAAAGCCTTCTTGTCCGCACGCATAAGCATAGACAAAGCGTCCGTTGAGGGCAGAAAGGTTATTCTGATTGGCTTGTGTACCGGCCACGGCGAAATTGCCGCGTAAGCGCGGAACCAGCCCCGAACCAGCGGCAGAACCTTTCGTCCCCAGCTCTCCTGGCCCTGAGGTACCCGTAACTCCAACTCCTCGTCGCTGCCCTCCACCAGCCGAAGGGCCTCCACCCACTGGGCCCAAGAGGATGCAAGGTCGCCAAGCATCTTGGCCCGTTCCCCCAACTCCCCGTCGGGAAGAACCTCCATGCGCCCGAGAACCGCTCGGGCCGCTCCATATCGGCCACTAAGAAAAAGCTCCACTGCCGACCCAAGGCTTCTTGCCGCTGAACTGCTCAAATGTGGAAGCAACACGGCTATGGGAGTTGGGTCACAAGCCTCCATGGCAGCATCAAGCCCGGACACCAGACGGTGGTCCATGCAGATCTCGTGGGGAGTGCCACGCCACCAGGCGCGCACGCCGGTAACGCCCGCGGCACAATCGCTCCACACAGCCAGGGCCATCCCTAACGCGAGAGCTGCTTGTAGTACTCCTCGACCGCTTCCAACCATTCCTTCCTCTCCGAAACTAATGGAGCCAGCTCAAGAAACTCTCTAAGCCTGTCTGTCTGTATAACCCTCCCCTTTCCATCCACGTCAAGCCTTGGTATCGAGCCCCCGCCTTGCAGAATGCCCGACGGCGCCCCGTCCTCGGGTACCCTTCGCATTAGTTCGTCCAGCCTCATCAGCGCCTCCTCGGCGAAGGCCACAACCTGCAAGGCATCAGCAAACAACAGCCCGGTCCACTTCTCCTTGGCCTGCACGTAGGCATCATTCACACGCTCTGCCAGTGGCACAAGCCTGTCAAAGAAGATCGGAAACATCTTCTGCTGATCTGCCATTCGCTGCCGGACAAGGGCACTCTCGCTGAGCAACTGGTCAAGCTGCTGGGCCAGAGCCAGAAGCCTGTCGGGCTGCAGCGACTTCATGGTCTGCCTCTCGGGGCTGAGCTCTTCCAGCCCCTCCGCAAGGGTGTCAAGCCTATCTCTGATGGAGCCGAGGGCGCCCAACTCCTTCTGATTCTCTTCCACCCGCACAGAGTCCGTGCCGAAGTCCACGGCTATCTGCAACGAGAACTCCATGGCCTGGGCCAGGGAAACCAGCTCGGCCAGTTGGTCCCCAGCACGCCCAAGACGCAGCAACGAAAGCTCCTCCGCCAGACGTCTCAGCCCATCCTGCAGTTGACCAACTTGCTTGCGGTCCACAGGGACAAAGACATCCGAGCGCAGTCGCCGGGCAACCTTGCTCAACTCCCTTACGTCGGCCGCCAGCCGCTGCGCACTCTCCAACGTCTCGCTGCGGGCGTAGTAGGTCTCGGTCTCGGCAGCGAAGTCCTCAACCAGCGTGCCGAGGCCCACACGCAGCTCCGCAGAGCCCTTCTTCAGACGCCCCAGTGCCTCGGTCAACTCGCCCTGCACTGCCCGAAACGAAGCGGAGAGACGATTCACGCTCTGCGCATAAGCCCCCTCAAGACTCTGAGCCAGACTCTCCACTACCACCGAGAGCTCATTCAACCGAGCCTGCAGCGTGGCCTCATCCCCCGTGGCCCGACTCAACCTGTGGGCCATCTCAGCAACGTGCAGCATCCGCTTCTTCTCTGATACCCCCAAGAGTGACGTGAAGAGAACCGGTGTGGGTGCCCTCACCGAATCGCTGAGCTCCTGCAAACGGGCAGCGTGCCTCCGCATCTTTCGCAGCGAACGGCTGAAGGACTCCCGCCCCCCATCACTGCCAAGGCTCTCCCGTCCAAGGGTGTTTGTTCGATTCAAATCCGCCAGGAGACGCCCCGACATGTGGAACAGGTGCTCCCGCAGCAACTTGTCACAAAGCCCGTCCAACACCCACACATGATCCTGAATCTCCCCCACCAGCCCATCCAGCGCCATCCGCCGCTGGTAGCTGTTGCGCTCGTTGGCCAGTTCATTCAACCGGATGTCCAGTGAGACTGCCAACCCCGAGACTCTCCTAATATCCTCACCCTTCAACTCGCCAGAGTGCTCCATCTGCTGGGCAACGGCCAGCAGCGCACCGCTGTACCTCGCCACTCGGTCCAGAAGCGCAACCAGGGCCTCCGACGACTCCTCCTTGGCCGGAAGCGCCTCCAACATCTCAGCCAATATGTCCAATGCCTCGTCCCTTCCTTCCCCAATTCGAAGGATCATCTCCTCCATGCCCAACACCCTGGGCGACAACCGTATCCGGTGCCTGGCCGTCGTGCACAACGATGGTGCGGATTCGTTGGTGTCCGAAACCTCAACATACAGCAGAACCACGTCCCCTGCCTCCGCACCCAGCGCCATCACAGGAACATCACGCCGCACAGAGACCTCACGCTCCCCACGAGGGCTCGAAAGCTCCATCCTCAGAGGGGCGCTGTCTATCCCCTCAACCATGTAGCGCAGGAAGACTGAGTGAAGGCCAAAGTCATCCTCGGCTCTGGTCGAAACCCTCAGAGAATCCCCCGAATCAACCTCAATATCCCCGTCGGGACTCAGCAGTGTGCAGGTGGGGGGACGATCGGGTACCACTACGACATGAACCCGGCCAGGCTGCACCGTACCATCCACGCCCGCCAGGGAGACCACCGTCTCCCTCTCCAGCCCCAGCCGCCACCGAAGAGAAGTGCCTCCCTCGCCCTCCACCGTGGGCGCTTCAACCTGCACCCCTGCCCCCCCAGCCGCCCCCCCAGCGGCCATAAGCAGTGGCCTGGCGCCAGGCTCGGTTAGCTGACAACGTATGGACAAAGTTGAACCATCTACAACCCGAGTGCTAAGGCCCCATGGCATGTCGAATGGACGTAACCCCGTGTAGGTCGGAGGTACTACCGAGACCTCCACGCTCCTGCATGGCAAGGCCGGCCTCGGCCCTTCGCCCAGAGACTCCACAGGAAGAGAGCCCTGGGAAATCGGGCTCCTGCCACCAGCAGGAAGCAGCGGCTTGGCTACCAGCGAGTCAAGTCTCCGCTGAACCTCCGTCCACTGCTGAGTCATCACACCGAGGGTCAAAGCAGTGGTAATGGCAAAAATAGGAAAGACCCACTGAGCTCGGCGAACCGGAGGCCACTTCAGCCATGGAACCGATCGGAAATCCTCCAGCGCACGCTCAATGACCACATCGCCAAGGGCAGGAGTGCCCCCATGCTCCCCTCTTCGTGCTCGTCCGTCAGCTATGCTGATTGCCAACTCAGCGTGGCTCTCGCGCCCAAGAGCACGCTCCAACTCCCCCGTCACCGCCTCCTTCGAGACCCAGTGCACCAAGGGAACCGCAATGCCGAAGAACGACACCAGTCCGCACCACGTCATCACCGCCGCAGGAACTATGCTGGCCATCACCAGCCTCGTCCCCAACCATGGCTCCCACCAAAGCGCAAGATGAACGATTATCTGTATCCCCGTGGCCATGAGCATCAGCCCAAAGGCAATAACCGCCACTCCGAGCACCAACCTCGTCCAGCCGTAACGAGCCAGAAGCGCCCTCTTGCGATCTCCGTCGCCCATTGACCTTCCTTCGATGATGCCACGAAAGCTACGGAGAGCCTGACAAGCTGAGCGCCCCCGTGCTGACAACCTACTGAACTCAGTATTCCTCGCCCTCGCTACCCACCGGGGCCTCTGCCCCCTCTTCTCCCTCAGCAGGCAGCTCCGACTCACCCGACCCCTCACCCTCCACCGGCTCCTCAGCCAAGGCCTCCCCGTTCTCTGCCCCCTCATCATCCAGTGGCTGCTCCAACTCGCCCTCTGGCAGCTCCTCTGCCCCCTCATCCAGCGGCTCCCCATCTTCAGGCAGCTTCTCCAGCTCGCCATCAACGGGTGCTCCAGGGTCCGGCCCAGCAAACTGAGGCTTCACTGGGACCGTCGGAACCCCTGAGTTCAACCCCTGGGGCCTGTCCAATGCTGCTGGCCCGGCTCCCCCAATCCTACGATCATCCCCCCTTCCATCGTCCACCTCGGCCTCGCTTCCCCCTGAACGCTCCTTGGCGGCCTCCCGCCTGCGGTCATAAATGGAGCCCCCCCCAGCGGACCCCCCGGTACCACCCCTCGAGTTCTCCACCTCAGGCCTCGTTGGCCTCGTCGCTGGCTTGGCCTCAGGTGTGTTCATCCTTCTTCTCAGCCTGTCCGCCTCACGCTTGGCATCCTTCTTACTCTTCTCGTCAGGGGGCAGCTCCCGCTTACACCGTGGTTGCCCAAGACTACCCTGGCAGTGCATCCAGTAGTACCCATCAACATCCTGAGCCTCCTGCCACAAGGGGTCAAACTCAAGCCCCTTCCCCAACTCCTGGTTCCTGGTCATTACCTCGCCGTCCTCAACCTTCTTCTCATCAAAATAGCTCGGGCTGAAGGCCAGCTTGGTCCACAACTCCATCTTTCCATCGACCATCTTCCCGGAGCTGGGCAGAAGCACATAAGAGTTTTCTCGGATGTAATAGTCCAAGCTGTTGCCCTTGCATTCTCCCTTCTCAAAAAGAATTGCAGTAGTTATCTTTGTGGCCTGTTTATCTTTGTCTTTGCTTTTATCTTTTACCCTATTAAGCTCGTCAATGTTGTCTTTGTTGTCGATACGGACATTAAATATGCACTTGCCCAGATACATGTCGGTCAGCGGCACCTCCGTGGGCGGCATGTTTCGAACCCGGCTGACCAACAGGGGAGAGTTCGCAACGATCCCCGAAAACTCAAGCTCCACCCGCCCCGAACTGTACGGAAGCCCCTCCTCCTCTTCGGGTTCCACAACGATGGACCCCCTGTCCAGCGTCCCCTCCACACGCTCGGTTCTCACCGTAGGAAGCAGAGCCGAGAAGAGTACCCCGAAAACTTCCGCTTCCCCCAATTCCACCCCTGTTATCTCGGGCAGTCTTATAGCCGTACGGGTCTGCTCTCCAACCCGCTTCACCTCGATCTCTCCCCCCTCAACAACCCCATCAAGTAGCTCCATATACAGGCCGATGGTAAATTCTTTATATGTAATTAGATCGAAAACATCATACGAAACCCGGATATAGTCAATGGGAATAAAGGAGAACTCATCGGACGATAAAATGGTGATAATTTCCTTCGTCTCCTCATCGGCCTCCTCATCGGCCTCCTCATCGACCTCCTCGTCATTACCCTCATCCTCGTCATCGCTCTTGGAATCCCCCTTGCCACTCTTCAGCGCTGCCTTTGCACTCTTCGACCTCTTCCCCGGAATGCCCTCCAACTCCAGGCTTCCCTCCTCCTTGATGTCGTCAGCCTTCGGGGCCATTGCCCCCGGTGCCTTGGCCGGCCCTTTCTTGGCCGCAGCTTCCGATCCCGGGCGCTTCAGCATCTTCCGGTGTATACCCACCCTGACTCCGGTAAACACCAGGGCTCCCATTCCCTCCCGATCAATTTCCTCAATCTCCAGACGATACTTCTCTGACTGACTTGAAGTGACAACAATGTAGTCCTTCAATCGCTCAAGAGGGAACGTCCAGTATGTGAATAGCAATAGAGTGAAAAGGTATAAAACGATATAACCTAAGGCGCCAAGTATCTTGCTAAACATTGCCAGCTCCCTTGAGAATCATGAGGCTACTCTTCTTCCTCTTCCTCAGTCTCTTGAGGCATATATACAAAGGTAGATATATTCATCTTGCCAAAAACGATGTATCCGGTGTCGCTTGTCTTGGTTATTTCGACTTTAGATATATACATCAGCCTTTGTGGATTCTCGATCTGTTCCCAGAACTTCACCAAGTCAACGAATCTCACCCTGCTGAAGTCTACGGGCTGTGAAATCTCCAGATAGTCGGTGGCGCCCTCTTTCTTGGCGCTGGCGCCCTTCTTGTTAGGCCGCTGACCCAGCACCACGGGGTGTCTGCCAACTCCGGCATCGTACTTCAGCACCTTGTCGAATGTTCCAACGGGCTGCTTTGGTTCAGCCTCGGACGCTGCCTCGACCTTTCTGGCGATGGCGTCAATGGCCGTTTGGATTTTTGGGTCGTTTGCCTTAATTGCCCGTTCCAGCAACTCCTTCTTCTTCTGTGAATCGATGAACTCCTTGGAGCGGTCTCTGATAGTGGAGATTGCATCGGCACCCAGGGAGATTCGCTCCTCCAGCGCCTCGGTCTCCGTCTCCAGATAGATGAATCCAATGAGACCGGCACCGGTGAAGAGTACCACCAGAGCAGCCAGTATCAGGGTTCGTTCTCTTGTGCTCAGATCCTGAAACAGTCCGGACCTTGCCATGACTACTCACCTCGTCCCTTGAGTTTGTTCCCCACCGACGGGGGCCCCTGGGGGACCTTACGCACTCCATCCCGTACGAAGGGGGCGTTGGTCTTCAGGGGAGTAGCAGCTCGGCCAGCCGCCTCTGGAAGTGAAGGTCGGCCCAGGGCCGCCTTTGCAGGTAGCGCAGACCTTACGGGCGCAGCGGTGTTCCTGGTTCGAGCCTCGGCTTTGGCCAGTGAACTCTCCTGCTCGTCGCCAGACCCCTCCACTGCCGATGATGCCCCAGGGCCTCCCGGTGGCAGAAGGTCCTTACGGGGCGTACGAACGGGCACGTCGTTGGAATCCTCCTTGGCCTTCCGTTCTGACTCCTCTTCAGCATCCGAAGGCGAGGCTTTGCCTGCCTTGGACCCGCCCTTGGCCGCTCCTCCCAACTCTCCAGCCTCACCCATTCCGCTGCTTGGGCTCTTGGTTCCGGTCTCTTCCTTACTTGCCCCTGACCCCTTTCCCGAACCATCTCCCTTGGAGCTGCCGCTTCCTTTTGCGCCAGCCTCACCCTTGCCAAGAGCTTCCCCCTTCTCCTCTTCCGCCTTGCTCTCGGCCTTGGCAGGACAAGAGACGACTATCTCCAGGGTGAAACTCGACCAGCCCAACCGATCCGAACTCTGCAGTTGGTCCTGTCGGGTGCGCTGAATCGACTTGAAGCAGCGATGCTGCCCCAGTCTCGCGATGAACAACTCCATAGTGGCCACCGAGCTGGCGTATCCCTTGAAGGAGATGCTGCCAGACCCACTTCCCGTTCGACCCGAACTGACGATGGTCATGGAGTAGAGCTCCAACTTGTGCGTTGGAATCTCGGGCTCCGCAGGCTCGGCCTCCACAACCTCGCCATCCCCCGGAAGGGCCCCCAGCCCGTCCAAGGTAGGTAGCATCCCCGCACCACCTAACGGGTCGTCGGCCTTGCCCACCTCAGCCTCTTCTATGGGCTCCTCTGCCGGCTCACCCGTGGGGGTTCCGTCGATCTGAGTAATTATGTCCCAAATCGCCCAGTAGACCTCCGGTGCCGTCATCTCGGGGAAGACAGTCCAGACATCAGGAGGCGGTACCTCCGTGAGCCGAGACAGAATCTCGTCAGGATCCTCAATGGACTCACCCAGAACCTGCTCAGATACGTCTGCCAACGCCAAAGCAAGCTGCGCCTCTCGTTCTACCAGATCCTTATGCTTCAAATAGGAGGGGACCAGCGACAACATCAGAAGTGTCGGTACCATCATCCCCAAATAGACCATCCGACCCCGGAGGAAGCGCAGATCGCCCACATATGCAAAGTGCCCCTGACGGAAATTGATGCTCTTGTGAGAACTGGCCCTGAATGCAGAGTAGGCACATGCAATGCACGAAGTGTATTGGAGCGAATTCAGGCTCTCGGGAACAGCTACCCGAAGATGAGAAGGGTAGAGCAGCACCGCCGGAAGACCCAGACGGGACGAGACAAACGTCTCGATGCCACCAAGCCTCGCCCCACCTCCAAAAATGTAGACCTTCTCTGGTTCGCCCAACGCCTTGAAAGTCTGATGAAGATCTCGCACCAGGGGCACCAACTGGCTCAGCAAGGCGTCAGCTATCTGCTGAACACGCCCCACAGCAACAGCATCCCCCGCAGGAAATAGATGGGCCTGGTGCTTCTCACGCTCGGCCTCATCCATCTCCACGCCCAGCTCCTCGCTCAATGCCCTCGTCAGATCGTAGCCCCCCGCAAGTATCGTGCGGCTACCCACAAACCGATTGTTCCGCACCACAGTAACCACTGTCTTTCGGTGACCAATGTCCACGAAGGCCGCAGTCTCCCCCTTCGTGCCCATCATCTCCCCCAGAAACCCCAACGCTACACCCTGGTGAGGAACCACCCGCGGGTCTATGTTCAGCCCCGTCCACGCCTCCCGAAACTCTTCCATCTCCTTGAGCGCCACAACCCCCGCAAAGATCTTCGCAGAGCTCTTCCTGCGCTCCAGCATCAGATAGTCGAATACCAATTCGTCCGAAGCCATAGGAACATGGTTCTCAAGCTCAAACGCCAAGACCTGATCTATCTTGCTCCTGTCCGTAAAAGGCATCTCTATCGTTCGGTTCAACACCTTGTCGGCAGGAAACACCAGCGATACGCTGTCTGCCGTCAGTCGCTTGGCAGGCAAAGCCTCACGGGCCTGTCGAAGCTGCTCCGAGCGCCGCGTCTTGGCCTCCAATGCCGATGGGCATACGGCCTCCGTGACCCCGGCTAACCCCATCCCCGTGAGAGGAAACCTCACAGCAAGCACCTTGCTTGAGTAGCCGCCGAGATCCATAACCATCATCTTCTGAGCCATATGTTTACTCCCTCCAGTACACAATCTTACCTGTGGAGGTATCCAATACTGCCGATATCGTCTTGGTCACGTTGCCCGACGTACCCGTCGCCGACACCCTCCAGATCTTCCCGTGAACCCCAACTCTCTTCACCAGGCTGGCTGTGTCGATTGGCATCGAACCCACCGTCAACTGCGAAAACGACTGAATCTTCCCAAAGAAATTGACAAAACTCTGAGGACTCGAAAACGGGGGCATAAAGAGCTTGTTTCTAACCTCGCGGCAAATCTCAAAATACTGCCCCACAATGTCGATAGGAGTCAGCGCCCCCTGGGCCCGCATCTGCGGATTACAGAAGAACTGCCCCTTGTCCAGCATGTGGGCGCAAACCAGACCCTTCACCGTCTCCAAATCCGCAGAGTTAACGTTAAGCTTCTCTGTATTGTATACAGTAACTCTGTCCCTCAGGAGACAGAATATTCCATCATCAACCCCATCAACAAATCTCAGCTCTTCAATAGTATCGTATTTGGCGTTCTTTACGTCATAGTCGAACTTGGAGTATTTGCCCGTTCCACCCTCACCGCCACCCCCAATGGCCTCCTTCACAACCCCGTTTTCAGCCTGGGTCTTGTTGTCGTCCGAATCCGCCCAGTCGATGATGGCCCCTACTACCTCGTCAACCCTCCGCTCATTCTCGTTGAAAAGGTCGCTGGAGAAGTACCTCATGAAGAGCCCCCGAAGCTGAGTGTACAGGCTCTGCTTGTCCGCAAGAGTCGCCACGCTGTTCAGGTTGATCTTTCCATCCTCAAGCTCCAGATCGCACGTGAATCCCTGCCCCGTTGGCATCCCCAAACCCGCCAGCCCCTCCATGTCCATCAAATCCATGCCGTACAAGTTGAACTTGGAACTACTTAAAGCGTCACAAAGCGGTTTGACCGCTCGCCATATCTCTATGTTCTTCGTATTTGCACCGCCGAGAAAAGCGGCATATTGCCCCACTATCTGGTCCACGACCTCTTTGGCTTCCAGTACGAAAATCGCCACCTGAATTCCCGAGCGGGCAGCGAAGTAGGCCTGAGTCTCCTTCTGAACATGCGTGGTCATGGCAAGATTGACTCGCGTCGAGTAGGCAAACTCGGTCACAGCAGCAGCCAGAATGACAATAACGGTAAGCACCAGCAGCAGCGCTACCCCTCGTTGTCCTCCCCAGTCTTTGCCCACCGAGCCGTCAGCCCCGGAAGCACCCCCACCCGCTCCCCCGGAGCCACCAACGCCACATGCCCCAAAACCTCCAAGCCCCGGCTCGCCACCACCACTGCCCGATGAAGAGCCGTAGTCGGGGGCAATCTGGGAGAGCTCTTCACGGATCCCCATCCAGAGCCCCGCTCCACCCTGCCCGCTTCTTTTGGCTCTCTTCCTGCTCTCCAAAAGCATCCCTCTCCTACCAGGCAAAAGCCTGGGTCAACGGTATCTCAACTTCGGTGTTGAATGGGTACTCACGGTCTTCAGTGTCAACCAGCACCAGACTCACCTTCACTCGGGTCGGAAGCACAAAGGTATCCTCAACGGTCTCAAGCCCCGAGAGTTTGCCCATGGTCCTCTTGGCCTTCTCCAAGTCGACGTTGTCCGTGACAATGTCCTCCTTGTTTAGCTCTGCCCGCCACTCATCGGTCCAGTCTTCGGCCTCCTTATCCCAGTACTGAAACTCCAACTTCTTCACATTGGTTGCCAGCACATCCTCCACGCCACCTTTATCAGGACTGTCGTCGATAATTATCTTCTCACGCCGCACCAGCTCCCGCACCCCGTCCCGACTGCGCAGGAAGTAGTTCACAACACCCTGGTCCGACTCGGGCGTCTCTGTTGCAAGCCACCGGAAATGGCCCAGGTACGTGAAAGTAACGCTATCTTCCTCGCCCACAAAGAGCGTCTCCCGGTTGAAATCCATCTGATTCACATGGCGGGACAAAAACGCACAGGTGAGATCCCTGCCAATCTTCGAGACCGCTACCCTACCAGCGTGGAACCGCTCCTGGCCCATCTGCACTTCCCGCTGTGAACGCATGGTAACCGACATGGCCCCATACAAGATGGCCGTCGTCATCCCCAGAATCGCCAGGGAAACCATGACCTCCAGCAGGGTAAAGCCCCGCTGGCGTTCTGAATGGGTCGGCAGGCCGCACCTCATCGTCCACCACCTCCCCCGCCCTCTCGACCACCCCCCGTGGCCGGTGTCGACCCGTCGGTGCCCCCGGTGGCGCCTCCTACACCCAGAACATCCATCAACTCCTGCTGGTCCCGCAACTGCTGCAGCTCCGCCTCAGGCCTGGAAGTTATGAACGTCGTCACTACATAGTCCCGGCTTCCGAAAGGACCATCGCTCCACGTGAGGGTTACAGTCAGCTTCCTGGTCCTGGTCGAGACGTTCTCCAGCACGGTGGGAATGAAGGCCTGAACACCCATGAATCCCATGAGCAAGATGTTCAGGTTAACGTCGCATAGACTCATGAGAACCTGCCCGTCGGGCCCGAGAAACGGGGCGAGGAACGCCAGACCGGACATATCCATTCCGCCCAGTCCTCCGCTTCCCCCTTGCAGCATATTGTTCAACTCGCCGCCTATGGCCGACGAATCTCCACCCTGCATCAACGCCTCGATTCCGCCACCCTGCATCATCCCGCCGAAACTCTGACTGACAAGCTCCGACATCTGGCTGGCATCCAGGTCCAGCCGCTCAAGATTGTAACGGCACTCGAACCAGCGCTCGTACTCCTCGGGAACCTCGCAGGTGCGGTCCGACAAGCTGTTCTCCGGGAAGCCCTCCCGCTTGTACTCCTCTTCGATTGCCAGAATTATTGGACGCATGGCCAACCCGGCCGCCTGCCCACGCTGCACCAGCAAGGAACCGTTAAGGCTGGCTTGCTGAGCCCCCATAATGGCGATGAGCGCCACCGACAACACGGCTATGGCAACCATCATCTCCATCAGGGTGAACCCCTTGTGCCCGCTCCCGGTTCTCATCTCTTCCCAAACTCCCGCTCCTCAAGGTTGACCTTGTGTACAAGTCCGGTCCCCTGAAGCGCCTTAACCTCAATCGTCCAAATCTCCTGCCCGTCCGACACCCACAAGAAAGCCTTCTCCGCCGTGCCATCAGGGAAGAAGTGGACGTACTCGACCCCCTCGGTCACGATCTCGCCCAAACGGTTCGTCAGCAGCCCGTCAAACTTAATCCCATTGGGCAGCTTCTCCTTCTTCACCGACATGTCCACCACCGCCTTCCCAGTCCCAGGGGCCTCACTACCCTCCTCCTTCGGCTTCTCCTTCTTGGCGTCGGGATCAGCCTGGGTGTCCGGCACCAACCCACACTCTTTGGGGAAATCCACCTCCTCCAGCCAGTATGTCCCCTCGTCATGGTCAATAGCCAATCGGTGAATCTTCCCCAGGAGCGTGGCCTGGTCGTATCCGTACCTGCACACCGAAGAGATCTGCCCCGTGGCCTGGCTCAGCCTTGCCCCGAAGATGTCGTATAGCGCCACGGACAAGACCGCCAGCAGTAGCCCCGCTACCATGAGGACCACCATGGTCTCCATCAGCGTCATGCCCCACTGAGTGCTCCTCCGCTTCTTCACAACGCCTCCTCGAGACCACCGCTGCTGTCAACCCGGGCCCGTTGGAACCTCCGCCCACTGGGCCGGTCAACCTTCATCACTCTTCGGATGACTCCCCGAAACACTGGTCGTCGTCGGTCCCCTCACGCTTGTCCGGGCCAGCCGAGCAGAGCTTGAAAGTATCGCCACTAACCGAGTAGATCAGCTTCGTCTTCCAGGGATCCTTCAGGTTGCTCTGCTCAAGATATCCGGCCTGGCCCTTCTTGCCTTTCTTCGTAAGGTCTTCAAGACTGCTGGGGTACTCATCCTCCAACAATTGGTACTGGGTCAGCACCGTGGCCACTTTCTCCAACTGTATCGTGGCAGACTTCTCCTTGGCATCCGAAAAGAACTTGGTGACACCGAAGCCCACCGCACTGGCGACCATGCCTATGATGGCGATGACCACCATGATCTCGATGAGAGTCATGCCTCGCTGACTTCTGACCGTTGACTTCCAAAGCCTGATTCTGTTCTCCATGACAATCTCCTCTCAGCCCTTCAACAGCTGATTCATCTGTAGCATTGGGGTTAGAATTGCAAATACTATTAATCCAACCACAACGCCCATGCCGACAATCATCACCGGTTCAAGTAGTGATGTCAGCATTCCTAGTTTATTGTTGACCTGCTCTTCATATGACCGACTGATGTTCAGCAGCATCTCCTCAAGGCTGCCCGACTGCTCGCCAACCGCAATCATGTGGCAGACCATGGGAGGGAAGTGACCGCTCCGTTCCAAAGGCTTGGCAAGACTGTCGCCCTCTTTCACTGCCTCTTTGGCAGTGTCTACAACCTTGGCCAGCACCATGTTGCTGACCACATGCTTCGTAATCTCCAGGGCCGATACGATAGGGACACCGCTGTTCAGCAGCGTACCAAGGGTTGAGGTAAAACGAGCCACAGAAACCATGCGAACAATGGGGCCGAAGACCGGGGCCCTCAAGACCATGGAGTCCCAGGCGTTGCGACCCGATCCCTTCCGAAAACGGTTCAGCGACCAGGCCATGAAAACCACGGCCACCAAGGTCACATGCCACCAACTGTCCAGAAAACCGGAAATGGCAATGAGGCCACGGGTCAACAAAGGCAGCTTGCCTCCCATCTCCTCGAACATCTGAGTCATCTTCGGAACCACGAAGACCATGAGCAGTGACACGATACCCGTACCCACAATCATCATGATGAATGGGTACATCATGGCGCTCATGACCTTGCTCTTGAGCCGGGCCTGGCCCTCGGTGAAGTCGGCAAGTCGGTCAAAAACCACGTCCAGCGTTCCAGACTGCTCCCCCGCCTTAACCATATTAACATAGAGGTCTGTGAAGACCGAGGGGTGGTCTGCCATGCTTGCACCAAGCCCCTTGCCCTCGGCCACTGACCTCCGAACTTCGTTCATCACCAGCTGGAAGCTGGGGTTGACCATCTGCTTGGCTACTGCCCCCAGCGCGTCCACAATAGGAATCGAGGCTCGCAGCAGTGTCGCCATCTGCCTGGTAACCTCGGCCAGCTCCTGAACCTTAACACCCCGCCGGAATCGGGCCAGACCCGACGGCGCCGAGGCCTTGGAGGTACTGCTGGCGGCCCTCTCACCACGCGTCTCCCGAACGTCCGAGGCGAATATCCCCTTGGTCCTAAGCGACTCCCGAAGGCTCTTGGGGCTGTCGGCGTCCTGTACCCCCTTGACAGCCTTGCCATTGGCGTTTACGCCTTTGTACTCAAATACCGGCATTGTTACCGACCTGTTTGCTAACTGTCATCCTGCGTCACCCTCAGCACCTCTTCCATCGAAGTGAGGCCGCTAAGGACCTTCTCTGCACCGTCCATCCGCAGGGTCCTCATACCCTCCTTCAGCGCCAGCCGACGGATCTCCGACGCATTGGCCTTGGACATGACAAGATTTCGAATGTCGTCAGAGACCACCAGCAACTCGAAGATGCCCTTTCGCCCCCGATACCCGGTGCCCCCGCAGTCCGGGCAGCCCTTGGGCCCGTAGCCCACTCTGCTGCCGGCATCGGTTATTCCAAGCTGGCGCAACTGTAACAGACTGGCTTCATAGGCCTGCTTGCAGCTGGGACAAAGTATTCGCACCAAGCGCTGAGCCTGAATTGCCAACACCGAAGAGGCTATAAGAAATGGCTCCACCCCCATGTCCACCAGTCGAGTGAATGTACTTGGAGCATCGTTCGTGTGAACCGTGGAGAAGACCATGTGGCCCGTCAATGAAGCCTGAATGGCCGTCTCAACAGTCTCCTTGTCTCGGATTTCGCCCACCAGAATCACGTCGGGATCCTGGCGCAAAAAGGCCCTGAGCGCCGAGGCGAAGGTCACGTCAATCTTCGGGTTGACCTGCATCTGGTTGATGCCGGACATCTGATACTCCACCGGATCCTCGATAGTCAGGATCTTCTTGTCCGGAGAGTTGATGGTCGAGAGGGCCGCATACAGCGTCGTGGTCTTCCCGGAACCCGTGGGGCCAGTCACCAACAGAATCCCGTGGGGGCGCCGAATCAGCTTGTCGAACCGCCGCTGATCCTCGCCCCCCAAGCCCAGGTCGGACAGATTCAGAATGGTCGAGGTCCGGTCCAGAAGTCGAAGCACCAAACCCTCACCGTGGGCCACAGGTATGGTCGAAAGACGAACATCCACATCTCTGCCCGCAATTCGGACCCTGATGCGCCCGTCCTGCGGTCTCCGCTTCTCAGCAATGTTCAGCGTCCCCATAAT
Organism: uncultured Myxococcales bacterium; assembly: GCA_964593355.1. Taxonomy (GTDB): domain Bacteria; phylum Myxococcota_A; class UBA9042; order CAIXZC01; family CAIXZC01; genus CAYTWV01. The sequence continues at coordinate 46,346 of CAZQHM010000005.1, read as the reverse complement.
CTTGATTCGAGAGGTAATGCTTGCCTGCAAACGCTTGGGAACCTCCAGCACCTCGTGCAAAACGCCATCCTTTCTGAAGCGAACCATCAGCGTCTTCTCGAAAGGCTCTATGTGAATATCCGAGGCCTTCTCTTTGATTGCCTGCGCAAGAATCGAGTTCACAAGCCTGATGATGGGAGCCTCGTCATCCTCCTCAAGAAGATCCCGGCTGGTCTCCTCAAGGTCGTGCGCAAGTCGGTCCAGATCCTCCGACTCCTGAATGTCACCCATCACCTGCTGCGCACCCGAGCGCCTGTCGTACTGAAGATTCAGATACTCAAACACCGCCTCCGATGTGCCAACAACCGGGTCCACCCCTAGCCCGTACAGAGCTACCAAATCGTTGAGAACCTCCACCCTCGTCGGGTCCGATACCATCACCACAACCCGACCGCGCCGCCTGTAGAGCGGGCAGAAACCGTGCTGCTTCGCATACGCCAAAGGGAATGGCTCCACCAGAAGAGGCTCAAGTCGCTCCTTGGGCACCTCGGTCACAAGCTCCATCCCATACTGCCTGCTCAATGCCTGGGCAACATCCCTGGAACTCACCTGGCCCTGAGAAACCAACACCTCCCCTAAACGCCCCCCCTTCTCCAACTGCGCCCTCAACGCTGCCTGAATCTCAGCCTCGGTCAGCAGACCACCGTCCTTCAAAATCTGACCAATGGGTCTCTTGTCGAAAACAACCTCGCCCATGGTTTCGCCTTGCATCATCGCCCCCTAATTGCCCGTCTCGCCTTCGGGCTTCCTGGGTGCCGTCGGGTCGTAATCCAGGTCGTGTGACTCGGGCGGGCCTACCAGATCCACCGCAGTCCCCTCAAACTCCTGCCTCTCCTTGGCCTCACGCTCGCTCCTGGCCCGATCAACCGCCCGGCGCATGTGCTCCAATGCCCCGCTCTTCTTGCTGTAATCCACTATCCCCTTCTTCTCCATCTCGCGGGCATCCAAATACTGTGCAAATCTACGAATCTCCTCCATTCGTTCACGATGGATTCGCTCAAGATCACTGGGGTCATCAATGATATGTGGTATTATAATCATCAGCAAATTCTTCTTCTCAGTCTTAGTGACCGTCTTTCTGAAGAATATACCAACAAGCGGGATGTCTCCAAGGAACGGAACCTTATCCACACCCTCGGACTCAGTGTCACGAATCAGACCACCGATAACAACCGGTTGCTGGTCTCGAACCACCACCACGTTCTTAACCTTACGTTTTGATGTGGTTGGGCCAAGCTCCCGATCAATACTCTCTACGTCTTCGATAGATTGATCGATTTGTAGCCGTACATAATTCGATTCGTTTACATGTGGAGTAATTTTAAGGGTTAGGTCCACGTCGATTCGCTGAACCATACCGCCCAAACCACCAAGACCGCCCAGCATGCTCGTCATTCCAAGTCCGCCAAGCCCCGATAACGCACTGCTGGCACCACCACCCGTGAGCCCCGAGAGGCCGGCCAATCCGCTCAGTCCGCCAAGCCCCCACAACGAACTCGCCTGATATGGAATCTGCTTGCCAACCTGGATCTCAGCCTCCTCGTTGTCCGTGGTCAGAATGTGCGGCGTCGAAAGAATGTTGACGTCGCTGTTGGAGGCTATTGCCTGCAGCAAGAAACCAAATGTCGGAATGCTCAAATCCCCAGACAAACCCGTCGAACCGCTCCCCGTCGAGACATCAACCAGCGGCCCCTGCATGCCCGCAGCAAGACCACCCTTCATCAACTGCGACATGTCCAGCCCGCTTACACCAAGACCGCCAAGCCCCATCAACAACGGCACCGTCTCCCCGTTGGCATTAATCGTCGTGCCAGCGCTTCCCGACATCCCAAACTTCCTGTCCTTGTTCGATGAGAGCTCCATAATAATCGCTTCAACATAAACCTGCTTGCGTCGGATATCAAGCTTCTCAATGACTTTCTTGAGGCTGTTGAAGTCCTTCAGTGATGCTTCAATAATAAGGGAATTCGTCTGCTTGTGAGAGGTGATCTTGACCTCCCCGGAGAAGAGCCCCGCCACAGAGCCACCCCCAGAAGCGCCACCCGCAGCAGGAGCACCGCCCTTGGCTCCCCCCGTTCGCCTCGCCGCAGAACCAGACGTCAGCCCAGAAAGAGTGGAGGCCAACTCGTCCGCATCCGCATTCTCAAGATAGTAGATGTGAATCTGACCCTCGCCGGGAATCGGAACGTCTACCCGACGCAGGAGTTTGTCAACTTGCATATATGTAGTAGAGTTGCAAAGCAATAGAAGCTGATTTGTTCTCTCGTCACTGATAATCTTTGTTACCTTGATCGTCTCGCCACCCTCCTTGTCCACAGAGCCGCCTGTCGTCTGAGCTTGCTGAGGCTGCGTCCTGCCACGCGGCGTGGGGCGGGTGGGTCTCGTGGGGGCCGCTCTTGTACCGCCCTTGGCATCCTCGGCAAAGACACCGTTGATGATCTCGACAAGGTCGCCCACTGCAGCGTATTGAACTTGACGTACCCAGATCTTTTCCTTGTCCGTCGGTAAGTCCAACTCCTTGATGAAGCTGAGAAGCTTGCGCACCATCGTGCCCGTATCAGTGATGATGAGCGTGTCCTCACCGTAGGCCAGAATCTCCCCCGACTTCCCCTTGAAGCTGCCCAATACCTGCGTCAACTCCGAGGCGGGAACATACTTCAGCTTCACAAGCTTCGTGACCATCTGATCATCGTCCGGCACACCTCCGGAGGCCTTAATCAGTGGGATGGGCTCCGTCTTGCCCTCGCCCTCGGCCACTATCTTCAGAAACCGGCCCGCCGGCGCAATGGTCAGCCCATGAGCCCTCAAGGCGCTCAAGAAAGCCTTGTAGGCCTCCGCAACGGTCACAGGCTGCGGTGACATAAGCGTGATAGTCTTGCCCTGGAATCCCTGCGTCAGCAGAAAGTTCTTCTCGGTCCAGCAGGAGACCAACCTCAACATGTCGTCCAGAGGAATATCCCTGAAGTCCAGGCGCACCAGGTCGTTCAAAGCCAGCTTCTTGCATGGAATCTTGCCTACGCCAGTCGGCTCAACCTTAATTTCGTCCGCAGGAGGCGATTGCACTTCAACCGTGTTCTCCGGCGCAGTGCCAGGACCCGGCACCGCCCCCGGTGGAAGAACCGCAGGCTGAACAGCGGTACCGCCCGGCAGAGTGCCCGGCGCTGCCACAGGCACACCACCAGGTGTGGCCCCAGGTGCTGTCCCAGGTGCCCCAGCCGGGACGCCGCCCGGCGTCGCTGCCGTCGCTCCCGTTGGCGAGGTAGCCGTGGACCCCGTGGCGCTGCCCGCAGCCCCCGGCACCACAGCCCCCTTCTTCGGGTCGAACTTCTTCTTTGGAGCCGCTCCTCCCCGGTCAATAACACCACTGCCCGCAGTCGCAGGCTGCTCCTGGCCCAAAGCCTGTCCCGAAAGAAGCAGCGCCACTACCGCCGGAGTCAGGATGCTACCGAATCTGCTGAACGAAAAAACAGAGCGCATGCAGACCTCTACTCAATTTTGTAAACCAGACTGTGCTTCTGGCCGTTTCGCATAATATCGATTGTTATATTGCTGCTGTTCTGGAGCTGGTTGAAAAGCTCCAGTGCCTTCCCCGTTGTCGATAACTCCTGCCCATTTACCTGCATCAGAACGTCACCCGACCTGATGCCAATGGACCTGTATAAACTGTTTGGCTTAACTCCAATCAGCTTGAAGCCCTGGTAGGTCCCCGACTCCCGATCGTAATTGGGCATCACCCGGGCGTCCCTTCCAAGCTTGCCAAGATCCTGCAACTCCTCGTTCAGCCTCGCCCTGTCTATCTGGTACTCCCACTCGCTCACCTGGCGGATGCCCTCCGGCTTCGCCGCCGGCTCATTGCTCACCGGCCGCTGAGGGTTCGGGGGCGTTGGTCGCAGCTTCTCTATGTCCTTGGGCTGAGGCTGCCCTCGCCTCGGTGGCATCCCCGCCGAAGCGTCCGCCAGCACCGGGGCAGGTTCGCTCTTCTTCCATAACAATTCGGTAATATCATTGCCGACTGAAATAAAGTAATTGGTAATCTTAATAACTTTGAATCCAGGCTTGATCTCATCGCCTATTGCCACCCATCGAGTCTCGGCTCCATCAATCTTAACCAGAGCCATGTTCTTTGAGTCGTCAACCGCCGTTATCGCCGCCATAAACTCGATGCTTAGAGAAGGCGCAGGAGCCTCGGGTTCCACCTCGCCCTCTGCCTCCATCCCCTCTCCACTCTCCGAAGGGATCTCGCCGTCAAGCGGACCCTCGGCCAACACCGGCGCCTCAACCTTCGGCGCCATAGCCTTCTCCAACTCCGCAGAACGGTTGCTTCCAGGACGACCCAGGAAAGCACCCTCCTCGGACTCGCCCTGCTCAACCCCGCCCTGCGCAGAGAGAACCATGGGAACCCCAAGAACCTCGTACGCCACAAAAGAAGAGAAGGCCCGGGCCGAGGCATAGCCCGCCCCGACCAGCACCAGAACATTCAGGGCCCAGAAGTATTTCTTCAGCAGCACTTCCACGGCCTATCCCTCCAAACCAGATAAAAACCAAAGGCCCCCAAACTTGGGCCGCCTTACTACTGCAATTTTCATGCCCCGACAGGATGAGGGCGTAACCTTCTGAAAAGACAGCAATATCACCGGAGAGCCCGCCATCGCTTCAGGTCCCCCGTTGCCAAATTGGCAATACTGCCCTCGCGCACGGCGCGCGCAACGTCGTTTTGGCAATAGAATCGCATCCCGGGGCTACTCTTCAGCCTCGCCCTGCCTGTCCAGGATGCGGTAGACCGTCCGCAACGAGATACCAAGGAGGTGCGCCGCCAGCTTCTTGTTCCCCTTGGTCGCATTGAGGGTGTGCTCCAGTACACGCTGCTCTATCTCCGCCATGGGAAGCCCCGTTGGAATCACCAACTGCTCGCCCCCGTTGCCCCCCGTGCCCGCAAATTGCCCCGGAAGGTCATCCAGTTCAATGTGGTCTCCCCTGGCCAGAACCACCGCACGCTCGATAGTATTCTCCAATTCTCGCACGTTCCCCGGCCAGTGGTGACCCGCCATGGCCTCCAGCACTCCCCTGCTTATCCCAGAGAGAGTCTTGCGATTCTTCTGCGTATAACGGTTCAGAAAGAAATCGGCCAGCAGAGGGATGTCCTCCTTCCGCTCCCGCAACGGCGGAAGATCAACGCATATCACGTTCAATCGATAGTAAAGATCGTCCCTGAAACGCCCCTCCTCCACCAGATCCTTCAAGTTCGCCTTGCTCGCCGCCACAAGCCTCACGTCAACCCGCACCGACCGGCTCCCGCCTATGGGACGCACCTCCCCCTCCTGGAGCGTTCGAAGCAGCTTGCCCTGCAATGCCAGGTCTATCTCCCCAATCTCGTCCAGAAACAACGTCCCCCCGTCAGCCTCCCGGAACAACCCCCGACGCTCCTTGTGCGCCCCCGTAAATGCCCCCTTCTCGTGACCAAAAAGCTCCGCCTCCGCAAGATCACGCGGCAATGCAGCACAGTTGAACGGCACAAATACCTTGTCGGCTCGCTCGCTCCATCGGTGGAGTTGCCTCGCCACCAACTCCTTCCCTGTCCCGCTCTCCCCCGTTATCAAAACGTTAGCCTCCGAAGCCGCCACCTGCTGAACCATATCCAGCAGTCGTCGCATGGCCACCGAGTTGCCAATAATAAGCCCCGAACTGTCCCCCTTTCGTAACAAATTACGCAGATTACGGTTCTCTATAAGTAGTACCTGCTTCTCCATTGCACGACGAACACCTTTAACTATCTGTATTCGCTTGAAAGGCTTTGTGACAAAATCGTACGCACCTTCTTTCATAGCCTCGACTGCATTTGGTACAGAACCATATGCGGTCATTAATATGACCTCCGTCTCCGGCGAAACGGCCTTCACCGACCGCAGAAGGTCCAGGCCGTCCATGTCCGGCATCATGAGGTCCGACAGCACAACATCCACATGCTGCGACCTCACTCGGGCAAGCCCCTCCTTGCCGCCCCTTGCCAGCAGTATCTGGTACCCCTCCCGCGCAAACACACCTTCCAGACCCTCCAGGTTCGACTCGTCGTCGTCCACGATGAGAAGCACCGGTTGTGGTGTCCCCTCGCTGCCTACCCAGTTCAGATTGCTGTCGCCGTTCCCCACTTGTCACCTCCGCCCAAGCACAATAGCAGGGGTGCATGGGGATGCAAAGGGGCGATTAGTCTGGCCATTTCCCAAACCAGCAGCTATATCCTTGTTGCATGAATCCCGCCGCATCACGGCGGCCGGGCAGCGGCGGTCGGCTCATCTTGGTGACGCTGGTCCGCATGAGCCCTTTAGACGAAACACAGCTTGGGTTTCGGCCCGGCCCCGCCCGGGCGCACACCGGAGGTTATTATGACCGTAGCAGAGCGATTGGCAGCACTGAGGAAACTCATGAAGGAGGAGGGAGTCGCAGCCTACTACGTTCCCAGCACCGACCCACATGCTAGTGAGTATGTGGCCGAAGTGTGGCAACGAAGGGCCTTCATCAGCGGCTTCTCGGGCTCGGCCGGTACCGTGGTGGTCACCGCAGACAAGGCCGGCCTCTGGACCGACTCCAGATATTTTCTCCAGGCCGAGGGACAACTGGCGGGCTCGGGCATTGAACTCTTCCGAATGGGCGACCCCGGAGTGCCTGACATAGAACCCTGGCTCGGGACCCAACTCAAACCATCTCAAGCCCTTGGCCTCGACGCCCGCGTCGTGACAGCCGCTGCCTTTGACTCGCTCAAAGCCGGCCTCGCTCCATTCGGCATCGCCCTCAAGCCCCTCCGCCAAGACCTCGTTACGGCAGTCTGGGGCGCTGACGCACCGCCCATGCCCTCCAACCTCGTCAGGGTCCATCCCGAAGAATATGCTGGGCAGAGTTCTGCCTCCAAGCTGGCACACCTTCGCTCGGCCATGGCCGCAGCCAACTGCGACGCCCATGTCGTGGCCGCCCTGGATGAGGTCGCCTGGCTGGCAAACCTCCGTGGCGGTGATGTCCCCTTCAACCCCGTCTTCATCGCCTATGCTCTCGTCGAGGCCCACAGAGCAACGCTCTTTCTGCACCTCGACGCTGTCTCGTCTCAGGTCCGCCAGGCGCTCTCGCCCGACTTCGTACTCAGACCCTATGAAGAGCTTGATTTCGTCCTGCACGAGATCTGCCTCAAGAAGATTCGCGTCTGGATCGACCAGGCCACGGTTAACCAGGGCATCGTGGACAGCCTCCACAAATTCGGAGCAGAAATAGTCGCCCGCCCCGGCGCCATCCCTATGGCAAAGGGCGCAAAAAACACCCTGGAGATCCAGGGCATGAGGTCCGCCCATGTGAGAGACGGACTGGCTATGGTCCGCTTCCTCGCCTGGCTCAACGGTGCTGTGGACAAGGGCTTCGAGACTGAACTCTCCGTCGCCCGCAAGGTCAAGGAGGTTCGGGCGGAACACCCACTCTTCGTAGGCATGAGCTTCTCAAGCATCGTCGCCTACAAAGGCCATGGCGCTATCGTGCATTACTCCCCCAGCGAAGAGTCCGATGCGGCCCTCTCCACGGAGGGAATACTCCTTGTGGACTCGGGTGCCCAATATGCCGATGGAACAACCGACATAACCAGGACCGTGGCCCTGGGGAAACCAACCCCCTTCCAGAAAAGAGCCTATACCGTGGTCCTGAAGGGGCACCTGGCCCTGGCTAGGACTATGTTCCCCGTGGGTACCAATGGCTACCAACTCGACATCGTCGCACGCTCGAAGCTATGGGAACATGGGTTGAACTACGGCCACGGAACAGGTCACGGTGTTGGCGCGGCCCTCAGCGTTCACGAAGGCCCCTTCAGCGTATCGCTCCGTCGTAATCTTACCCCCCTTGTTCCCGGCAATATCCTCAGCAACGAACCGGGCTTCTACAAAGCTGGAGAATTCGGCATCCGCATCGAGAACCTCATGCTCGTCGTAGAACGCGGAGCAACCGAAGGCACCACCTTCCTGGGAATGGAACCCCTCACGCTCTGCCCCTACTGCCGCGACCTCATCGATGTCGAGGTGCTCACCCCCGAAGAGATTCGCCAGGTGGATAGCTATCACCGCATGGTGATGGAGCGTCTTGGACCTGAACTGCCGCGGGATGTGCGAAACTGGCTCTCGGTAGCGACCGCTCCGTTGCAGTAGAAACACTCTCTTGATTGTTCGTTGAAAATTGTCGTGGGAAATCTCAGCAGAGTGGAGAACCGGCGAGGGGCGAATCAGGGCCTGCGAACGTTGGCCGCCTGAAGCCCCTTGGGACCCTGGCGAACTTCAAACTCCACCACGTCGCCCTCGTTCAAAGTACGATATCCTTCCATCTCGATGGCGGTGTGGTGGACAAACACCTCGTCGCCGTCATCCATCTTGATGAATCCATAACCCTTGCTGTCATTGAACCACTTCACAGTACCCTTCATAACAATACCTCTTTCTTTCAGCGGTTTCCCGCTCATCGACACCCTGACATCGCCAGGCGGGTAAAAGCATCGCCGACGGGCAGGGCACTTCCGACGGCGCATATAAGGTGAACAGTGCCGAAAAGTCAACCGTTTTGTCTTTGCGAAAACCCGGCCAGAATTGCGTCGAACCGGGCTGTCAGGCCCGTCCGAAGCACTTCGCATCTATCCGGCCATGCCCAGAAAAAGCAGTGGCACCGACCTTGACACGGGCGCTCCTTTCGTTGTTGAATGCCCATCGGTCCGGTATGGGCTGCTGGTGGCTTGTGCCCCCCTTGGCCGAAGTTCGGCACCGGGTCATCCCCGGGGGCGACGCCCGCCTGATATGTGGCCCGGACCGGTGACCGATGTTTTGCGGGAAACTCGGAGGTTCCAATGAAGTCGTTTGTCTCCATGTTCACTTATGTATCGGTATTTGCGGCCCTCCTGGGCCTGGCCGCCCCCGACGCTTCGGCGCAGAAGAAGCCGGCCCGAGGTAAGAAGGGCGATGAGCCCAAAGGACTTGCCGCCATTGTGCCCCTGGAAACTGCTACGGAGATATTCGTCATCCTCGAGAAGGGCACCCGCATCGCAGATATGGAGAGCCGCTCTCTTGCCGTGGGTGCCATCGGTACGGTCAAGCCCGAGGTCATCCCGGAATATGTCATCGATGCCCTCAAAGATCCCCAATGGATTGTTCGTAGGGCCGCCATCCAGGCCCTCATTGAGCTCAAAAAGCCAGAATACCGAACAACGCTGGCAAATGCCGTGGCCAACGCCTCCCTCTATGAAAATAGGGCGACCAGCCCCCTGGCACTGGTACTGCAACTCGAACCCAAGGAGGCCGTAGAACTCCTCCAGGAGGCCCTGAACAAAGCCGAGGCCGTCAGAGATCTCATTCTCAACGAAATCTTCAAGAAAGACTCGCCGTTCGCAAAGCAGTACTACGAGGCCCTGCGGAAAGTCCCCGCCGTCAAGGCTTGGGTCCTCAATAACCTCTCGGTGTTCAAAGACAAGGAGATGTACCCGCTGCTCATCAAAACCCTCGCCGAGTTCTCCAAAGAGGAACTCATGAAGGTGCTCAAGTTCGTTGAAGAGCTGGACGACTCCTATGACGTTGGCTTCCTCGCTGCACACCTCAAAGGCAAGGACCCGGAACTGCAAGAGCAGGCCGCATTCATAATGGCCAACCGCGGCGACAAGAAGGCCGTGGATCTCATGCTCCCCATGTGCGACGAGAACGAACTGCGCAGGCAGCTCAGGTGCCTCAACGCCATCAAAGGAGCCCACGGTAATCCCGAGGTAAAAGAGCGGGCCAAAATGTTCCTCTTTGGCGAACCCGATCCCCAGGTCCTCTACGCAGTATACGACCTGTTCGTCAAGGCCGGCGATGAGTCCATCTACGACCGTATGATCGCTCGCCTCCAGTCCACCAACCTGGGCTACCGTACCGCCTCAGTGCGCTACCTGCCCAAAATAAGGGGAACCAGAGCCCTGCCCGAGCTTCACTCACTCCTTAAGGACGGTGCGGCCTCAATTCGCATCGAAGCGGCAAATTCCCTGGGCGAACTGCGCCAGGTCGAGAGCGTTCCTTATCTCTCAGACGCCCTCAGAAACGAGAACGACGTCGAGGTACGTAAGGCCCTTATCTCTGCCCTTGGAAACGTGGCTGACGTCTCCATCGTCCAGAGCATCTCCTATCTCATCTTCGACCCGGCTCTGGCAGATATTGCTGTGGAAGCCCTCGCCAAAGTCAACCACCCCACGGTGATTCAGACCCTTCGCAACTGTCTCCAGAACCGCTTCAGCACCCCTACTCGAATCATGGCCCTCAAAGCCATCATCCGCATCAGCACCGCCGAAGGTTTCCCCATCTTCCGTAACACCGTGGGCTGGCTACCCGAAGGTTTCCTTACCGAAGCGGCCCAGCTGTACAAGGGCCACTTCGTCGAGTACCTCCGGGAAGCCATGAAGTCTATGAAAGAGGAGACTCGCCGTGAAGCAGTGCTGGCCTTCAGATTCGCTGGCCCGGAGGTCGAAGGCAAGATCCTCGACACTGAGCTCTTCCAGTCCAAGGACGTCACCCTCAGGGCCATGATCCTTGAACGCATCACCGAGTCCAGAGGGGCCGCTGCACTACCCATCCTCGAAGCCTTCTTCAGCGACCCCGCCAAAGAGCTCCGTGTTGCCTCCATGGCCCTCGCCGGCCGGGTGGCCCTGCCCGGAGGCACCGCCGAACAGAAGCTCAAGACCCTGCTCATGGACGCAGACGAGACGAACAGAATCCACGCTGCCGTGGCCCTCACCCGCATGTACATCGCCAATCCCCCAGCCCCGGTCAAATAGCCCATGACCAACCCCCTCCTCGTTCTGTTCGATATCGACGGAACCCTCGTAGATACCGGCGGGGCCGGCAAAAAGGCCCTCATTCGAACCTTCGATGAGGTCTTTGGTATCCCCGATGCCTTCGCCGGGTACTCCTTCTCTGGAACCACCGACCTGCATATCCTTCGAACGGCGTTCCTTCGTCGCCATGGCAAAGAACCTACGCCCGAGATGATCCACAGGGCCACCGTCGAGTACCTCTCGAGACTGGTCCAGGAGATGGACAAAGCCCTCAAACAGGGAGCGGCCGTTGTGCTGCCAGGTGTCCTCAAGCTGCTCCTGGCGCTCAAGGAGATTGGCGTGCCTCTGGGGCTTGCTACCGGAAACCTGGAGCCCGGGGCTCGCCTGAAGCTTGAGCCCATGGAGCTCTGGCATCACTTCACTTTTGGTGGCTTCGGCAGCGATTTCGAGCACAGAGGTGAACTCACTCGCCTGGGTATCACGCGTGGAGTGGAGATGCATGGCGTCCCCTCCGATCTTTCCAGAATCTGGGTCGTTGGTGATAGTCCCCTTGACGTCAAGGCCGTGCGCTATGCCGGAGCCAGAATCCTGGCAGTTGCAACAGGCATCCATCCCCTTAACGAACTCGAGCAACTCCACCCCGATGCTGCAGTGACGGACCTCTCCGACACCCCCGCACTCCTGGCTCTGTTGACAAGTCAAACATCCCCCATATCTTGAGCTCAGTGGCACAACACTCTTGGTTGGAGTGAATGCCCTTTGAATGGGTGGGGTTTAGTATGCGCTTGGATAAATTCACTATAAAAGCCAGAGAAGCTATTCTTGATTCGTTCCGTCTTGCCGGAAGTCGCCGTAACCCCGAAGTGACGCCGGCGCATCTGGCCCAGGTACTCCTCAGTATGAGGGAGGGGCTGCTTCCCGATATCCTGGCCTTTCTTGAGGTGGATGTCGCTTCGGTAACGCGCCAACTGGGATCGCTGGTGGACTCTTCGCCCCAGCTTGGGCAAGCCGTTGAAGCAACCGCGTCCAAGGAACTTCAGGAGGTGCTGAACAAGGCCCAGGATGGGGCCGCATCACTCTCTGATGAGTATGTGAGCACCGAACACCTGCTCATGGGGCTGGTGGGCGTGCGGGGGTCAGTACAGCAGCTTCTTCGCAATTCTGGTCTGGAGAGCGACAGAATCCTCATGGCATTGAAGGAGGTGCGGGGTACTCAAAACGTCACAAGCGAGGACCCTGAGGGCACCGTGAAGGCCCTGGAGAAGTACACGAAGGATTTGACCCGCATGGCCAGGATGGGAAAGCTGGATCCCATAATCGGACGAGACGAAGAGATTCGGCGAGTGATCCAGGTGCTCTCGCGGCGGCAGAAGAACAACCCGGTGCTAATCGGCGACCCCGGCGTTGGCAAGACAGCCGTAGCAGAGGGGCTGGCCCAACGCATCGTGGCGCAGGACGTTCCAGAGGGTCTGAAGAACAGGCGGGTGCTGGCGCTTGATATGGGAGCGCTTGTCGCCGGAACAAAATACCGAGGCGAATTCGAAGAGCGATTCAAGGCCCTGCTCGACCAGCTCTCGGCCCAGCGTGACGAAGTGGTGCTCTTCATAGACGAGATTCATACAGTGGTGGGGGCAGGGGCCGCTGAGGGCTCCATGGATGCATCCAACATGCTTAAGCCGGCCCTTGCCAGGGGCGAACTGCACTGCGTTGGGGCGACCACCCTGGGAGAGTATCGAAAACGAATCGAGAAGGACCCTGCCCTGGAGCGGCGCTTCCAGCCGGTCTTCGTGGGTGAGCCCTCTGTCGATGAGACCGTGAGCATTCTCCGGGGCCTCAAGGAGCGCTACGAGGTACATCACGGCGTGAAGATCAAGGACTCGGCTTTGGTCGCGGCAGCGCGCCTTTCTCACCGCTTTCTCACCGAACGAAAGCTCCCGGACAAGGCCATCGACCTTGTGGATGAGGCAGCAGCAAGGCTGAGGGTTGAGATCGACAGCAAGCCGCAGGTCATCGATGAGCTGGAGCGCCGGCTTGTCCAACTTGAAGTTGAAAAGCAGGTGCTGCTTAAGGAGGAGGCCAAGGGCAGTGCCGAAGCCCTGGGGGCCCTGGAGAGGCTCATGGGCGAGTTGGAGCAGGAGTTGGAGCAGCTACGCACCAGGTATTCAAGTGAGAAGGAACTCATAGCGAAGATCCGCGTGCTGAAGCAGCAACTGGAGGAGCGTAAGGCCGATGTTGAAACCGCCGTGCGCCAGGCCGACTACGAGGCGCTCAGCCGGCTTCAGTATGGCGAAATCCCACAGCTGACCCGGGCCATGGAGGAGCAGCAGGCACTGCTGGCCCAGACACAGTCCGGTGCACGAATGCTCAAGGAGGAGGTCGACGAAGAGGAGATTGCACGCATCGTCGCCCGATGGACCGGAATCCCGGTTACGAGGATGCTCGAAGGGGAGAGCAGCAGGCTGCTCCACATGGAGGAGAGTCTAAGCGGCCGAGTTGTAAACCAGAGCAAAGCTATTGAGGCGGTCTCCAGGGCTGTGCGTCGGGCCCGGGCCGGTCTGGGCGACCCCAACCGCCCCGCTGGAGTCTTCTTGTTCCTCGGGCCAACGGGAGTGGGCAAAACCGAACTTGTCAAGGCCCTGGCCGACTTCATGTTCCACGACGAGAGGGCCGTTGTCCGCATCGACATGTCGGAATATATGGAGAAGCACTCGGTCAGCCGGCTCATCGGCGCACCGCCCGGCTACGTGGGCCATGAAGAGGGTGGACAGCTCACCGAGGCGGTGCGACGGCGCCCCTACTGCCTGGTCCTCTTCGATGAGGTGGAAAAAGCCCACAAAGAGGTGCTCAACGTCATGCTGCAACTCTTCGACGAGGGGCGACTCACCGATGGGCAGGGGCGCACCGTGGATTTCAAAAACACCATCATCGTTATGACCTCTAACCTTGGAAGTGATCTGCTGTCGAACCCCGACGACGACGCCGGCACTCGGGAACGGGCCTTGGATGGGGCAGTGAAATCGGCGTTCTCACCAGAATTCGTCAACCGAATCGATGAGACGGTGGTCTTCAATTCGCTGCGACGGGAAGATATGGCCGCCATCGTCGATATCCAGCTGGCTCGCCTGAATCAGACTCTCAAAGAGCGAGGCCTGAGTATCATCCTGAGCCCAAAGGCGAGGGAGCAAATGGCAGAGCGCGGCTGGGATCCCCAATACGGAGCCCGACCACTCAAGAGAGCGCTTCAGCGACTGCTCATCGACCCGCTTTCGTCCGAACTCCTCGCCGGTAACCTGCTGCCCGAGAGCCACGTCGTTGTAGATTCTATAGATGGAGGCCTTGAGTTTTCGTCGACAGAGCTTGTACAGTGAAGCGCTCCCGGCTCCACGACCCCGGAGCAGTAGCGGCGAGGCATATTTGACACAGAACTCGAACTCTCAACCACCCAAACCCGACGACGAATCCGCTGCCAGGCAGGAGGACTTGCACTCGCTGGCGTTGTTGGGTCACCTGGTTCCCAAGAATCCCGAAGAGACTGCACTGCTTGCCAGGCTATCCATCATGGTTGAGGGAGGTTTCTTTCAGCGTGAGCTGGGAGCAGACGCCCAGCCCCAAATCTGGGAGGCTCACGAGTGGCGGTGGCTTGACGGGCCCACCGGGGATGGAGCGCGTGCCTTTCAATTCACCTCCCCCCTCCCTCTCACCTCTGAACCTGGCGGCCTGGCTAAGGGAGTTCTCTGGCCATCCGACGCAGGGACCAAAGCCCTGCTAGTGCTTCATCCGGCCTTCGTGGCCGATCTGGACGCCATGAAGGTGTTGTCAAGGTTTGTACGCAAGCAGCAAGTGGACGTCTTTGCCCTCTGGGCCCCGGGTCATGGCCCAAGAACCCTTCCGCATATGCCCTCCGGCGGGAACCTGGTGGCCAGGGGCGGCGCCGGCATGATTCTGGCGGTTATGCAGGCCGAGGCAGAGGCCGTCGCTGCCGTAAGGCGCCTCTGGGCCATGGGCTACAAGGATGTCCACCTGCTTGGGGCCTCCCTGGGAGGGCTTGTGGCAGCACTTGCAGCTTCACGGGTGGCGCCCACTGGCTTGACGTTACTGGTTCCTGCAACGGACCTTGAGCACCAACTCTGGCCCGCCGTTGCCGGAACAGAACCATCACAGGGGAAAGAAGCTCTCCTCTCGCCAGGATTTGCCGCAATAAGGCCCTTGGAACGAAGTCCCGCCCCGGGGCTGAGCCCCGACCGAATCCAATTCATGGCGGCCCTCTTCGACGAAGTGTGCCCATACAACTCTGTGGCAGAACTGGCCCAGAAGTGGGGCAGCGCGAAGCCCCTTGCCTTGCCCTGCGGTCACCTTGGTTTCTTCAGAAGGTGGGCAGAGGTGCGCAGAGTCATCTCCCCCTGGATCGCCCGGGCCCCATTGAATCCGGCGGGCAGCGACCTATCGTTGCGGAATCTGGGAGGTCATCATGAGCATGAAAGATAGAGTGGCCATTATTACTGGGGCCAGCAGGGGGATTGGGGCAGCGGTTGCGAGGAAACTGGCAGCGGAAGGTATGGCGGTGACTCTGGCCGCTAAGACCCTGGAGGAGAGTGGGGATGTACCCGGCTCAATCCTCAGCGTTGCAGAAGAGATAAGGGCCGCCGGAGGGCGGGCTCTGCCCATTCAGACCAACGTTCGGGATGAAGAGGCCATCGAGCGCATGGTAGCTCGCACGGTGGAGGAGTTCGGCAGAGTCGACGTGCTGGTCAACAATGCCGGGGCGCTCTGGTGGTATCCTGTCACCGAGACGCCTGCCAAGCGTTTTGACCTGATGATCGACGTGAACGTCAGGGCATCGTTTCTTGCCAGCGCTGCCGTCTTGCCGCACATGAAGAAGAACCGCTGGGGCCACATAATCAACATGTCGCCACCCATCGATCTTGATGTCCTCCCGGGCAAGGTTGGCTATTTCATCTCGAAGTACGGAATGTCCATGCTCACCATGGGGCTTGCTCAGGAGGTCAAATCGCTCAATATAGCGGTGCACTCCTTGTGGCCGGTGACTCTCATAGAGAGCATGGCCACCATGCACTTCAATCTGGGTGGGCCAAAGATGTGGCGCAAACCTGAAATCCTTGCAGACGCCCTGTGGGCCGTGGTCAACAAGGAGCCGTCGTTGCGAACAGGGAAGGTCCTCCTCGACGAGGATATTCTGGGCCAGGAGGGCATCAGCGACTTCTCCGGTTACAACTGCACGCCAGATGGTCAGCCCATGCGCATCGTCTGGGACAAATCGGGCAAGCAGGGCTGATGCGCCGCCTCAAGATCGTGCAATGGAGCTACTGCTGAGAAGCTCTGAACCTGATTGGGCTGAACCGAGCAAGACGCCTGGCCATCACCTCAACTGCTTCGGGGTTGGAGTCCACCAGCAGTGCGTGGCGACCCGACGCCGCTGCGGCCTCACCAAAGGTGCCGCTTCCGGCGAAGAAGTCCATTAACAGGTCTCCAGGATCGGAGTGCACTGCCACGATGCGACGCACGATGCCCAGAGGCTTCTGGGTCGGGTAACCGTTTTTCTCCTTCCCCGTGGGACTGACTATTGTGTGCCACCAGGTGTCCGTGGGCAGCTTGCCCCGCTTGGCCTTCTCGGCCCCAACCAGCGATGGTGCCATGTAGGGCAGGCGGTCGCTGGCATCCATGTTGAAGGTGTAGTTCCCGGGGTCCTTGGCGTACCAGAGAATATTGTCGTGTTTGGGAGACCAGCGGCTTCGGGAGCGGGCGCCGTAGTCGTACGCCCAGATGATCTCGTTGATGAAGCTCGGCCGACCGAAGATGCCGTCGCACATGACCTTGGCGTAATGAACCTCCCTATAGTCCAGGTGAAGGAACATGCTGCCCGTGGGCGCCAGCACCCGTGCTGCCTCACGGATTCGAGGTTCCAGAAAGGCCAGATAGTCGTCGAAGCGGTCGTTGAACGTCGAGGTCCCCTCGAGCATTGTTCTGTAGCGAACACCACAAAAGCCGGTCCGGTCGCCTTGGGTATCCCGAATTGTCTTAGTCCGCCTCTTCTCCTGCGGTTGACCGGTATTGAAGGGCGGGTCGATATACAACAGGTTAACCGTACCGTCGGGTACTTCCCGCAGCGCCTGCAGGTTGTCTCCCTCAACAATGGCAACGCAGGGCGATGAGGCCTCCCTTGTGGTCAACATTTTCAGCGCAACAGTGGCCCCGGTATCCCAGGGACGGATGTTCGTCTCTTCCAAAGTCGTGCTACCTCTATTCCTGCTGCTCTTCCATCTTCCTGATGCCAAGCGCCGCTTTCGAGATCTCCCCCGGGGTGCGTAGGCTTCTTACATCGATGCATGCCATTCCGGCCCTGGAGGCCCCCTCAATTCCTGGGTCCGTATCTTCGTAAACCAGGCACAGCCCAGGCTCAACACCCAGGGCCTTGGCAGCAATAAGGTAAATCTCAGGTTCGGGTTTGTGGGTTGAGCAATCCTCCGCACAAACCACCGCATCAAACAAATGGGCAAGACCAATCTGCTCCAAGACCAACTCAGCCTGCCGGCGCCTGCTGCCAGTGGCCACGGCCATGGGTAGCAGGCCATGATTCTTCACGGCGACAGCGGCAACAACCTCGATGCGTTGGACCTTGTGCACCATCTCCAGAAAGGTCTGCTCCTTCTCGATAGAAATGGCTTCTGCGTCCAATGGCACCCCCTGTTCCGATGCCAACAACTCCAATATGCGACGAGTTGGCCAGCCGCCAAGCGCGTAGAAACGCTCCTCTGGAAACGAGAGCCCGTAGCGTTTGCATATGATCTGCCACGAGGCGAAATGGGCGGGCATTGTGTCCGCAAGCGTTCCATCGAGGTCAAAAATGATCGCTGATGTCTCCATTGTCTCCCCGAAACATGTGGATGAAAAGGCTAGCCCAAACCCCGCTACCCGTCAGCAACAAACGCCGATTCTCAGGCATATCAAGGCGGGTCAGAGTCTCCGGTAGGCTCCCTTCAAACGCTGTGGAGTTGATGCCCCGCACAACAAACAGATGTGCCGAAGCACCTCCCTTGCCTCTTCAAGCCAGTGTGAGGCCGCCTCGATACCCCCGGCGTGCAGCTGCACCAGAATGGGCCGGGCGGCCGACACGAAGTCGGCTCCCATGGCAAATGCCAGCGCCATCCGGCCAGGGCTGTTCACCCCTCCTGAAGCTATCAGCAGGGGAGGGCAGGGTGAGGCCGACATAAGGGCCCTATGCCAATCAGCTACCAGCCTTGGGGTTGGGGTTCCCCACTCCTCCAGCGCCTCGCATAGGGGCGAGGTGCTCATGCTCCCCGATGCCAACTGCTCCACTCTCACAAAATGGGTGCCACCGATCCCGCCAACGTCGATTGCCAGCAGGGGCATCGAAACCACTCTCTCAACATGCGACGTGGTGAGCCCGAACCCCACATCCTTCAGAAGAACCGGCACCGGGCTCTCCCTGGAGAACAGCTCCAATGCGTCTAGCGCGCCTCGAAAGCTCCGGTCGCCGCCCTTCTGGCACAACTCCTGAGGGGCGTTGACATGAATGAAGATCGCATCCAGCGACAGCCGTTCAATCACGGCAGAAAGGGAGCTACGGAACTCCACGCTTCGAAGCTGCCAGAGACCCGCATTGCCAATAATCGGAACGTCAGGCGCTATGGAACGAACGTCGAACTGGTCCAAGAAGCCTTGGTTCTCCACAAGGGCCCTCATGGAGCCCAGGCAAAGCCCCACCCTCTGCCGTTGTGCAAGCTGAGCAAGCTCGTGGTTCCAAGGGCGCGCTCCAACGGGCGCTCCCCCGGTCATGGCCCCGATAATGAAGGGAAACGACAGGTCGTAGCCCAGCAACCGGGCTGAACAATCAACATCATCAAGATCCATTTCGGGGAATGCCTCGGGTACGAGACCGTATCTCGACCACTCATCGGTGGGGAACTGGGAAGCTTCGTCGAGGCATGCTGCCAGGTGGGCCGCTTTGCGCGGGGACACCAATTCTTCAACTAAGTCGCACATGGTCCGGCACACCTATGTCGAGTCGGGGCCATCGCCCGCAGGTCGAGGAGAACGAAGAAAGCAAGTGGTCGGGGCGACTGGATTCGAACCAGCGACAACCAGTACCCAAAACTGGTGCGCTACCAGACTGCGCTACGCCCCGAGAGTCAACGGCGGCGCATTCTATACCTGCCCAAAAACGTTTCAAGCCAAAAGTGTCAGTCCGGGCAGTATCCGGCCTTCTGTCCAGGATAGAGAGGCTGGCACGTGGTGAAGGCCGAGGGGCACCCGGGCTCGCCGCCCTCCTGTGTGGTGCACAACGGCATGCACTCCTTGTCGGCAATGCAGTCGAATCCCGCAGCGCAGTCCGAAGACTGGGAGCACTGATCCCCTTCCCGCCCCGTACCCTCTGCCATACACACCGGCTGGAACACCGTGGAGCTGGTGTAGTAGCAGGCCTCTCCGGCTTTGGTACAGTTCTGCTCCAGCAGGTTGCAAGTCTCGAAAGCGCTGGCCGGAAGGCTGCATACTTTCCACTTCTTCCCCTCGAGCCCAATGCAGGCGATCTGATAGCCGCAGTCGGAATCGGTCTTGCAGTATTTGAGGCAGCGGTTCTTGTCCATCCCCATGAGAGACATGCAGTAGCCGTCCGAGCAGAGACCCTGAGTTGCACACTCTTCGCCAACGGCCTTCTCGCCCGCAATCATGCAGACAGGCCTGTCATAGGCGCCGAAGATGCAGTTGAACCCCGCCTCGCAATGCTCGTCGGTATAAGGATCGCAGTCTATCTCCGAGTAGGTAGCACAATCCTCTTTCAGCTGCCATACCGCCTCGAAATAGAAGTCCTTCTGGCAGCAACTCACCGAGGGGCGCTGCTGATACAGCAACGCTATCCTGTCTTTTGCCTGCACCGAGCCAACAACCGTGTCGCTTCCTTTGACCCCTGTGATTGTGAACTTACCCGCCTCCAGCGTGGCCGAGTAGCCCTTCGTATAGGCCTGATTGCACGTGAGCTTGGCGAAGTCCTGCTTAGCCTTGCACCCGCTCTCACCGACACACGTGAAGGACGCCTCCTGCAGGAGGAAGAAGCCGTCCTTGTGAGTGAAACTGATCTTGTTGGTCCCGTCGCTCCAAACGAAGGTACCGTTGTCCAACCCAGGGAAGGGCGTGGCAGGCTCAGGCAGCGTCTGAGGCTCCTCAGTCTCGTCACTCTCCACATCGGGCAGCAGTGCAGAGTCTTCCGAGTTCAGGTCAACAGCCCGGGTCGTCTCCTGCGTGGAAGCATCCGCAGCGGAAGAATCATCCCCCCCGGAACAGCCCAAGCCCGCAAGGGCCAACAGCGTAAGCGCAACACCCGCTCTCATTGGTCTCTCCATGGATAGTTGGGAGGCTCCGGCCCGGCCGCAACCGGACCAGCCCTTCGAAGCAATGGAAGGCGACTACTTGTTCTTGATTGCGTCGAATCGGCGCTTGGCCATGCCCTTGAGCTTCGACTGCGGGAAGTCATTGCCCAGCCGCTCGTAGGCCCTTCTGGCCTGGTCGAAGAAGCCGGCCTTCTCGGCTATCTGCCCCAACTGGTATAGAGCTTCTGGACCCCTGTCCGGGTTCTCCTTGCACGAGTCCGCAGCAACTCCCAGCTTCGACAGGGCGTCAGCGAAGGCCTTCTTGTCCGCCATCTCCCCAGCTTCACTCATTACCGCCTGGCACCAGAAATCCGTGACCAGGAAAGAGTCCACGTGCTCTCCGCCCTTCTCCTGCAGCACCTTCATGCGCCGCTGAAGTCCGGTCCAGTCCTTCTCCCGAGAGGATGTCTGGAAGATGATCTCCG
The DNA here is from genome assembly GCA_964593355.1 of uncultured Myxococcales bacterium. Taxonomy (GTDB): domain Bacteria; phylum Myxococcota_A; class UBA9042; order CAIXZC01; family CAIXZC01; genus CAYTWV01. Next base: position 25,671 of record CAZQHM010000005.1, on the reverse strand, counting down.
TGGCAGGGTACATGTAGGGCGTTGCAGGGTTGTAGGCGATTAACTTATCCAAAAGGTCCAATGACTCCTGGAACTTGCCGCGAAGATAGTAAATCAGTGCGCCTGTGTAGAGGGCGCTGGCCTTCATGTCCACGGTGGCCATGGGCTTCAGAGGAGGCTTCTGGCCAGAGGTCTTCTCCAGCGCAAGATACTGTCCCAAAGCCTCCACATACGCTGCCTCAGATGGCCCAAGAGGCGTGATAAGAGGCTTGCGCGGCAGCTTGTAGTCCTCAGGGTAGGTCGGCCCCAAGACGTTCTCGGCTACGAAGATTATTCGACCCTTCGAATCCAGACGGACAAGCCCCATGTAGCCCACCAGGATGCCGGCCCAGGCCTGCTCACGACGACCCTTGGCGTCCTTTGCCAGTATCTCCCGAAATCGACCGATAGCGGTGTTGAAGGCCGCCTCGCCCTTGTTGAAGTAGAGCCCCTCTTCCAGGTAGAACTCAGCCAGAGAGAGCTCCCACTTCACCAACAGGTCCTCGGCCAGCGCAGACTGCTCAGGGGTTCCCGAGTTCTTCTGCCACCAGCCACCGTCCAGCTTGAAGAACTCCCGCAACTCGGCAACCTTCACCTCGGTCTCAGAGAAGGGGAAGTTGTAGCGGTATACGTCCAGGATTCGGTTCCAGTAGTCGACGCACGAGGGAGATGCCTGATCCAGACTGATGAAGTACTGGAAGATGGCGATTGCATCATCATTAAAGGAGTTTGTCACCATGGCCTGGCCAAGCTGGAAGAGCAGCTTGAGCATTCGCTCCTCACCAAGCTCCGCCTTGAGATAGTCCCTGGCCCTGGTCCAGCCCATACCGGCCTCACTGACGGTAATGACATAGTCGTTCACTGTCATGTCCCGGAGCTGGTCATTCTCTTTGCCGCTTGTTCTCAGCGAAGTAATAACCTCTTCAAAGGCTGCCAGTGTTTGCTCATACTGCTGATAGTTGTAGTATACCCAGCCGAGCTTGTACAGCGAGTATAGATAGGCGCCATCGGTTTTGTAGTTATCTACAACCGTCTTATAGTATTTCAGGGCGTCAGAGAGCTTGTTCTTGGCGAAGAAGTACTCGGCCGACATAAGAGCGGCGCTGGCCAGGTGCTTCGACTGCGGGAAGAGCTCTGCCAGCTTGTCCAGGTACTTGATGGACTGCTCGGACAAGTTGTCGTCGCCCTTTGAGCGGCCCGTCTCGAGACCGTTTCTGCCCAGGTAGTAGAGCACATCTTCGGCCTTGGCGAAGGTCTTGTGCTCCACAAGAATCTTCTCGTAGTAGGCCAGCGACTCCGAGTAGTCCTTCACCGGCGGGACTGGTTCCTCTTTCGTGGCTCCGGCCTCATAATCCCGCACTGCCTGCCGGTAAGCCCTCGCCTGAACTGCCACTGCGTACCGCACGTTCTCTGTGAGGTACTCGGCAATTCTGTAGTAGAGATCGGCGATATTCGGGTGGTTGGGGGCCGAGTCGACCAGATCCTTGAGCTTGGCAACACTCGCCTCGCGGATCTTCGCCATCTTGCCGTAATTCTCGAACTCCATGTCCGACATGTTCTCCATGTCAAACTGGCTGGAGGTGAAGGGACGGCGATTCTCTTTCTTCGGGGCAGCAGCTTCTCCGTCGGCATCTGTCTCCACAGCAGGTTCCGCCTCAGTCGCCTTGGGGGCAGGCTGGGCAAACGCAAAGGCCGGGAGCAGCAGGAAGGAAAGCACAATCAGCCACTGTTTCATCATTGACATCCTCTCTTGTCAGCAAACGGCGCCCTCAAAGGCTGCGGGACCACCGCACAATCCCCAAAAACGTGCGAATTATAGCTCACACTCCGCACATAGCGCAAACATTCAAACCGCACGCGAGGCGCGGCACCCTACTCCCGCACCGCCTTTCAGTCAAGTGCATTGAACCGAATCGATCAGCAGCGTGATTGTACCGAAAATGGGGTAGGGTGGGGTGGGCTAAGCCTGCTCAGGCTCCGCAGAAGGCTCTGGGGAATCAGCATCCAGTTGGGGCAGAACCTCGCCAGGCGTTGCCGAAAGTGCAACTGCCTCAACTGCTTCCCCCGGCTCCGAGCCGAAGTAGGGCGAAGTCGCAGACTCTGGAGTCTCGCCGCCGAAGCCTGCCTCCGATAAATCCTCGGCGGCCTGGTCTTCGTCAGCTTGGTGCTCTCCCTCTCCATGCCCAACAGGGAAAAACCTGATTCCGTCGGTCTCCCGCCTTGGCTTGCCGTGCTTCTGGAAATAGAGGTCGTCCAGAGCCAGCTCCAGCTGAGAACTGGTGACGATATAGGCCTGTCGATTGTGCTCCAGCTTCCTCCGCATCGTGCGGTTCAACTGGTCAAGTTCTGCCAGCCTGCGTCGAGCTTGTTCCAGTTGACCTGACGCCCTCGCCAGATCCTCGGCCATGCTCTTGTTTTTCTCGTTGGACTTGTCCAGGCTCCTGGCCAGCCGCTCGATTCTATCCCTCAGCTCACGAGCCTCATTCTCCCCCAAAGCTGCCTTCGGAGCCTCCACCCAAACATCGCGCTGCTCCTCCCGGCGCTCGGTCTCTGACCTCTCACGCCTGGCCGCCTGAGCCTGCTGCAACGCTGCCAACTCCTCCTTCGCCTGCCTGGCCTCCTCCTGCGAGCGGGTTGCACGCTCCTTGAACTCCATCATCTCGGCCTGCATCCCCCGAATGACTGCCTCATGCCGGCTGTTCTTCTCCTGAACCTCCTGGCACTTCTCCGTCAGTTCACGCTCAAGACGAGCAATGCGCTTGGCCTCGTCCTTGTTGTCCTTCTTCCTGGCCTTCAGCTCGGCGTTCTCCCGCTTCAGCTCGGACAACTCCCGCTGGGCCTTCTCGGACTTCTGCCGCGTATCCTCCAGCCGCCCCTCGCTCTTCTCCAGCCGGGCACGAAGCTCCTTGAGCTCCGCCTGGGCCTCCTCAAGCTCTCTCTTCCCAAAAATGAACGGGGCAACAGCTGAGGCAGCAACTACCAACATGGGGGCTACCCCCAGAATCAAAACCACTGGATCCATCGGTCAACCTCTCAAAAAAACTCCAACACCCAGACGCCTGCCTATAGCAGAACGCGCTACCTTGCACAAACCAAAATTTGGGCCGGCAAGCCCCCTTCCTGCCCCGCATGCCATCCGACCTGCCGCCCTATCACGCCGCCGCAACCCCCGCTTCAGGCTCTGAAGCACCCTCCAAGGTCAGGGGTAAGAAAGAATGCCACTGGTCAATGCCCGCAAAGTGCGACTATCCTGCACGCTTCCGCGCGGAGGTGCCCGTGGCATCACAGAGCCTTCAGGAAATCGTAGCAGTCTGCGCAGAGCTTGCGCCAATCCTTCCAGGCGCTGCCTGCCAGGAGATTCGACAGAGCGACGAACTGACCATCCAACTCTCCCTCAGAATCCCGGGCCGATCTGTCTGGCTGGAACTCTCCTCGTCTCCCAATCTCTCGCGATTCCTCGCTATCTCACAACGCCGAAGCTGCCTTACACCAGCGCCTGCCTTCCTGGCACGGCTGCGAAAGGAGCTGGTCGGCGCAAAAGTCGCATCGGTGGAAATGCCCTGGCTCGACAGGGTCGTAATCGTCTCGTTCCAGAGGGGAGGGCGCATGCTGCATCTCGTGGCAGAACTCTCAGCTCATCACCCCAACCTCTTCCTCACCGATGACGGGCTCATCATTCTTGCCTCCATCCAGCCCCCAAGCTCACACAGAAGGGAACTCCTCACCGGCTCCCTCTACATTCCGCCGCCTCACGCAGAGCAGGGCCCGTCGCCACTGCCGGCGGCCCAAGAAGCCATCAGCGATCCCAACGCCACCGTTAAGGCCAGCCTCAAAGCCAGCCTTCACCTCGAACGGCGCCTGGCCGCTGAACTGGCGGCGCATAGCCTCCAGGGCCAGAAAAGGGATCTACAACAGCAGCTCAAAAAACATGTCGATAAGACCGCTCGACGCGTCCAGAACCTCGAAGCAGATCTCAAAAAACTGGGAGACCCGAAAGAGCTCAAACGCCTGGGTGAACTACTGAAAGCCAACCTGGGCCGCTTCGGCCGCGGGCCCAGTGTTACACTCACCGACCACTACGCCGAGGAGCCCGCCCAGATAACAGTTCCGCTGCTGCCCGAATTGGACCCCGTCGCCAACATGGAGCGCTATTTCCACCGCTTCAAGAGGGCCCAGCGCGGCGCCGCAGCGGTAAACGGACGCCTGGAAGAGTCGAAAACCCTGCTCGAAAAGCTTCAGGCCCAACTGCAGCAACTGAACCAACTCTCAACCCCAGAGGAACTCGCACAGTGGACCGCACTCTTCGGCAGCACGGCCAAGCAGCCTAACCCGTCCAGCCAAACGAAAGCCCGCAAGGTCGCAGCACCACAACGCCATCAACCGTACAAAACCTTCTGCAGCGCTTCTGGACGCCTGATCCTCGTGGGAAAGGGCGGTGCCGACAACCACGAACTGACCTTTCGAGTCAGCTCCCCCCACGATGTCTGGCTCCACGTCAGAGGCTTTCCCGGTAGTCACGTCGTCGTCCCCCTTGCCCGCCAACAGGAGATCGACCCCGTTACCCTCGCCGATGCCGCCATGCTCGCACTTCACTTCAGTAAGGCCCCCAACAGCGGCTTCAATGAGGTCATTTGGACCCGAAGAAAGTGGGTCAAAGCCCTCAAAGGCGCTCCTAAAGGCACCGTCACTCTTACCCAGGAACGCAACCTCCCCGTGGACTACGACCCGTCGAAGATCGCCACTCTCCTCGCAACCCTGCAAACAGACCCAGCCGCACCATGATGTCCATCCCCGACCCACGGGACTCCCCCGTCGCCAACCCCGCGCCCCGACCCTGCGGCACGCCCTGCTCATTGACACTCCCGAGGCTCGCCGGTATAACAGCACCGCTTGTAACCTTGCGAGGGGACCTATGAATCGGCTCGTTACCATTTTCGTTGCCATACTCATCATGCCCGCACTGCTGAACGCTCAGGAAATGAGCGCCGACGATATGTTCCGGCAGGGCAATGAAGCCTTCATGGAAGGGAATTACGACAAAGCAATAAAGCACTTCCAAGGGGCTGTGGCGGAAAAAGATGATTTTAAAGAGGCTTGGTATAATTTGGGTGCAACATATGGCCAGGCCAGGCAATATGAGAAAGAGATAGAATGCTACCGGAAGGCCCTCAAACTTGATTCCACCTACTCCCGAGCACACTACAACCTGGCACTGGCTCTCGAAGACAGCGGCAAATTCGAGGAGGCATTGGAAGAATACAAACTAACCCTGGAACATGAGGCCCAGGCTATTGATGCAATGGTCAACATGGGGATATTGCTTACCAGGATGGATAAGCTTGACGACGCCCTTGCCATTTATGAAAAGGCAATAGGGGTAGATTCATCGATAGCTGATATATTTTATAATCAGGGCATTGCATACGGAAAAAAGGCCCAGGGGGCCGAAGAAGCGGAAGCCAAAAAGTCGCTGATCAAAAAAGAGATAGACTGCTACCTTGCTGCCGTAGATAAGAGGCCGGCCTTCTTTAAAGCATTTTACAATCTGGCTGTTGCATATAATAAAGTTGGTGACCTGGAGAAAGAGATTGAATCTTACGAAAAGGCCATTGAACTGAAAAAGACATATCCCGAAGCGCTTTACAATCTTGCTTATGCACTCGAAGAGAAGGGCGATACCCAGAAAGCCATTGCAACATGGAAGCAGTACATTGAGATCGCCAGCAGGTACGAGAGCGAGAAGGACTTCGTTGAGGTCGCCAGGCAGGAACTCGCACGCCTGGAACAGACGGGCGTCCGATAAGGTGGGCCCCCCTGAATCCGCTCCCCCCATAATCGACAAAACAGGTGAGGTTTCCTCATGAAGGCTAACCCCGTTACGCTCCTTCGATGTCTGGTGGATAGTTCCTCCTACCTTGACCCGGAATCCAAAGGAGGAGCCCACACCGACGTGCTCAAGATCTCCGGAGAAGAACTGGCCCGGACTCTTCGACCCTACGCAGATCCAGGTAATATCACATCACAGCAACTGCGGGAGTACAGTGATATTATCGCTCAGAGGTTCTTGCTTAAGAGGGGGAAAACCAAAGACTTCACTATGCAATTAGTGGGTTCTAAGGAAAACGTTATTCCGCGAAGACTGATCTCGCATGTGTTCGGGCCCTATGGGTATAATCTGATACCAACCATAGAAAAGACCATGATTGACTCATCTGAGGCCGCAAGGCAGGTGCCCTACTTCGCCAGCGGGGATCGGTCTCGGGTCCTGGCCCCGGACCTCCTGGCACACATCGACCGTATCCTGCAGCAGGGGCCGCAGGATGACTTCATGGTGGCCAAGGAAGACCCCTTCCTTGTCATCCTCGATGAGGCAGGCAAAGAGAACCAGGAACTCAGCATCTACTCCATCCTCGCCGATGACGTCTGGTTCAAAGGCAAGCTCAAAGGCTTCTCCGACCTCCAGGCGTTCCAACGGTTCGTCAGAAACAACCCCTTCACCAGAGAGATGGAAGAGAGCCTCTCCCACTTCTTCGACGCGCCAATTACCGTGGGACTCCGAGATACCCTCCGCTGGGCCATGGGCAGCCGACACCCGGAACTGGGCTGGGATAAGGCCAAGGCCACTATTCAGGAGGCCTTCGACAGATATGGCGATGAGAACTTCCTCCCCGTGGAGATGACCTACTACGCCCCCAGCATGGAGATGGGCCTCGAGGCCATGGAAGGGCTCCTGGGCATCAATGGTAAGGTTATCCCACGCTTCGCAAGAGAACTCGGCCTCGCCATGGAGAGACGCCACCTATCTGGGTTCGAGCTCAACGACCTCTGCAACCTCTCCAGGGATATCCTCGAGTTCTATCATGGCTACCCTCTCTACGAACTGGAACCCTACCAAGGCGTCGTCAGCGTCTCCACCCTCAAACTCGTTGCTCGCTTCGCCAGTGCCCTCACCCTGCTGGCAGCACGCATCGACGTCGCCGACCGCCCCAATACAAACCTCTCGTTCCTCCAGAGACGCCCCGGACGCTTCGCCGCCTTCATCCGATCCCTCGATGAACGCCAAAGAGGCTTATTTACCCAGGCCGTGGAAGAGACCATTACTAAGTACGGCCGCCAAGGGGGGATCTCCGACCAGGCAGGTAATCGCTGGACATACCGCCGAATCCCACGAACCTTCTTCGCATTCCAGGAAAACGCCCAATACGCCGCCTCTCTGAAGGGCAAGGTCGAGGATATGTTCACCCTCAGCGACCTGCAAAGCGAAAAATATGCTCCACTGCTCCAGTCGGTGCCAGAGCTCTCACAGAAACTAACAGTGTTTTTCACTCTGTTGTATCGCTACTACAAAGACACCGGCTTCATCCCCGACTTGCGCCCAAAGAACGCCGGAAGGGACATCTTCCTCCTTGGAATCTGGGGCTATGTCTCCGACAACCTCCTCATCGTCCTGCACAGAACCCCCGACGGAGAACTGCACACTGACCTCAGCTTCGTTGACAATAAAGACCAGTTCAAAGAGTACCGGCGCGAAGAGGACCGTAGAGCTCCCGTTGGCTTCGCTAAGAACGCCGTAAGGCTGGTCCGACCCGTGGTGGAGCCGGCCATGCTTCGCTCCGTCGGCCTCTTCGTAGAACAGGCCCATGCTGCCCAAAACAGCAAGGTTTTGGAGAGAACCCCTGTCTACAGAAAATACGCCTCTCATGGCCTCGATATAGCTCATGAAGTGGTCCATAGCTACGTTGGCAGTGCCTTCGATAATGGTCGTGAAGCAACTGAGGATTTCATAGACGATGTGTTTACAGGCCTGAAACAGTGGGTGAAGAAGGAGCCCAAAGGGCCAGCCCCTCAATAAGTAACACTCAATAAGCAGCACTCAATAAGTAGCATCCCCCCGTCTACCGCTGCCGAAACTCGTGCTCCAGCATCTCCACTACCCGCTCGTGCATCTCCCGTTGAGCCGCCAGAGGCTCAAACACAGTTATGGAACCCGGGGCCGGCTTTCCATTGTCCCGCCGATTCTTCCACTCGTATAGCAAAGTCTCGATGGCCCGCCTGGCGGGGATGCCCGCTGCCTCCCATCCCGGAAGCTGCATGGATATCGTGCTGCACTGCATCTGCCCCACACCCTCAAGCATCAACTCTATGGCGCTTCGGTAACGGGCCAGTGTGAACTCGCTGGTCTGACCCAGTCCCACTACCATGGCCCACTCGAATCGCATCTTCTTCCCAACGGGGATCAACAACTTCTCGCCAAACGCAGCAGGAAATGGCCTCAGCACCGACCCACCATGGTGAGGAGTGCTCCACTTAGGATCCAAAGTCACCATGCGAATCCGACTAACAAGCCCGTCCAAGCGCCAATCGACCAACCCGGATAACCCCCTCGGGGGTCGCTCCTCGTCGAAGAGAGTCACAATCACCATCTGGCCTGCAGAACTGTCCAGGTCGCGCAAAGTTACCGGCACAAAACTAACCTGTAACTGGTCGCTCACCACCGACGACCTCCAACGCTCAGCAATAAGACAATAGCGCCGGTCCAAGCGGAGAAGCCAGGGGCCCTGAAACGGGGGCCTCGCAACCCTGACCCTTCTTGCGCTTCCGCAGCCCTGACACCGGCCTCATCCTTTCCGAAATGACCCGCCAAATCAGACCTCCACGGCATCCGGCTCGCTGCTCTGCTCCTCAAGCAACGCTGCCTGCTGTTCGCCCTTGGCCTTCTCCTCCGCACTCTCCACCCCTCGAACCTCCAGCGCCACACGGTCCAATATCCCATTGATAAACGCCGGAGAATCCTCTCCGCCAAACCGCTTGGCCACCTCGATGGCCTCGTTGATCGAAACCTTTCTTGGTATATCCTGCATGTGCAGCAGCTCAAATGCTGCCAGCCGCAAAATATTCCTGTCCACGACGGCCATTCGCTCAAGTCGCCAATTAGTCGAGTATTGTCGGATCACTCCGTCGATCTCATCTCTGCGCTCCCAAGTGCCTACCACTACCGTGCGAAGAAATGGGTCGTTTATTATCTCCTCAGAAAATCCATCGAGGTAGATATTTACTGCTCTATCAGCGGATATATCGCCATAAAAGTCGAGGCCATATAAGACCTGAACGGCACACTCCCGCAATTTACGTCTATTGGGCATAGGTGGTCTCCAGGCAGCTTAGAGCTGTTTATAAAGGTTATAGACCTCGATGGCAGTCATGGCAGCTTCGACGCCCTTGTTGCCTGCCTTTGTCCCAGCTCGCTCAATGGCCTGCTCAATGGTGTCGCACGTCAGTACACCAAAGGCGATGGCTATCTTGGCATCCATGGCAACGTGGGCTACCCCCTTGCTCACCTCCGCCGCTACATAGTCGAAATGGGGTGTGCCACCACGAATCACGGCACCCAAAGCTACCACCGCATCGTAGCGACCGCTGGCAGCAGTCAGTCTCACCACTCCGGGAATCTCAAAGGCCCCCGGTGTCCTGATAACAGTAATCTGCTCCGGATCGCAGTCATGCCGGGTGAGCGCATCCACCGCCCCCTCCAGCAGCCGCTCAGTTATGAAACTGTTGAACCGGGAGACAACCAGTGCCACGCGCATCCCCTGCGCACTCAGCTTTCCCTCGATAACTCGCATCTACTCTCTCCTATGCCATGCTCGAAACATCCATTCTGCTACTCAGCAGCTTTCCAAGGAACTGGAATCACGAAGGTGCTCGGCCCCCCCGTAGTCGTCATCAGGTACGGAGGCTGCATGATGCACGTGTCCCCAGCCTCGTTCTGGTACTCCGAGGCCACTCCCTGACCAGTGAACTCAATGGTGAACTGCTCCGGCTTCTCATCGTCCAGCACTATCTTCTGAATCTCAGCGTTGCCGTACAAAGTCAGCCCGCTTACCTTCGGGCCCAGGTTCCCCTTCACAGAGAAGAAAAACCGACCCTTGGGCGCAATCTTCGTAAAAGCACCCGAAAACTGCACGTTGACGTTGTTCTCCGCACTGACCCTCGACCCCGAGAAGAAAGGGCCGTCCCATACTATGTTCTTCGTCCATGCCGTCGCAAATGACTCGTTCTCCTGATAAACCTTGCCTGAGGTGTCCTTGCACTGATTCACCACATTCGCATATACCGTCAAGAAGGACTCTCCTACCGATTCAGAATCGGTGTACTCTGACCAGAACTCATCTGGATTCTTTAGAAACTTCTGCTCAAGATCGCTTCCAGGCGCCGCCGCCATTCGCACAGCAGTTCCCTGCGCCTCAAGCCACTCGTTGGCAACATCAATGGCGGCCCCCAGGCCGCTCTTCCCGTCCAGGTAGCTGCCTAGAAACAGCCGCGATGCAAAGAGTATGTCCCGGGCGTCCCCACACTTCACGAACCCCACAACCGCACGGGCACCATTGCCCAAAACCGTCGGCATGGATCTCTCTCTCGCTCCCCCACCGTTCCCATCATCGATAGACTCGCAAGAGGCCAGAACAACAAGGCCGGGCCCCTGCAGCGGATTCAACGCTATGGCATCGGACATCCTGTCCCTGTCATATAGCCTGTCCCCAAAGAGACCAGCGTTGACCGTCATCCCAACGGGCATGAAGACCTGATTCGTCTTCACCTCCTCTCTAACCGTCTGCCCAAGCCACACAAGCACGTCGAAGGGGTGACTCGTGGTCAACGCAGCGTCAATGTCGCTCATGGAGACATACTCCAAAACGCTCACCGCATCGAATGCCTTCGACTCAGTAAGCAGAGCGCCCAACGGGGCCACGTCCAACTCCCCGTTGGCCCACAGTGGGCCGAATGACGAGACAACCCACGCCCGACGCTTCGTTACGTCAACAGCAGGTAACGCTGTAGGCAACTCCAACGCCTGCTTCACAACCTCCGTCGGCTTGTCAAAGGTGTGCCCGGCCAGTTGCTTCAACAACACAGGCAAACCAATGCCTTCCAAAGTTGCAGCACTGCCGTTCGCACCAGTCAAGCTGACCTTGCCGCCAGATACAACGTAGTTCGCTCGCTGACACGTCTCCCCCAGGCAACGCAACACCAGGCCCGTGGCCGGCACCTCTGCCGCCTCTCCCCAATAGACCTTCACTCCACTTTCGTCATGGGTCTCGCCAGCAGCTACCAGCGACGTCGCACCCTTAGCCTGCAAGGCTTCCCAAAGCCCGCTCAGCTCCGAATCCCCTGCTATCTTCTCGGACATCGCCTCAACGCCCAAACCGCTCTGCTTCGATACCTTCGGCTGGTCGCTCTTCTCCGGCCCCGCCCCAATATCCTCCCCAACAGAAGAGTCATCATCACCCGAGTCCCCAGAGGAACCGCCACATGAGACACAGAGAGCAGCAACCAAGGGAAAGATGGTCATCTTGGAAGAAAGCTTCATGATCACCTCAACGTATAAAACCGTTGTTCATAAGTCTGTCCATCAAAGTTGGCTTATCACCCTCGAGCCCTCCCTCCCCAACCATCAAACGCTCCACATACCGGGCCACCGTGTCCACTTCAATATTGACCACGTCCCCAGCCCTCAACTCGGCCAGAGTCGTCGCCCCAATGGTCGCCGGTATGAGCGCCAAACTGAATAGGGTACCCTCCAACGAGGCCACCGTTAGACTTACCCCATCAACACAGATGCTGCCTTTAGACGCAATATATTTAGTTAGATGTTTGGGGGCTTCAATAGATATAATCCAGAAACCACCACTCTGAACAACACTCGCCACCCTGCCGACACCGTCTACATGCCCAAGCACCAGGTGACCGCCAAGTCGGTCGCATAGCCTGAGTGCCCTCTCAAGATTCACACGGTGCCCCGCACGCCTGCCCGATATCTTGGTCCTCGACACAGTCTCGGGCGAGACATCTACCTGAAAAGTCTCCCCAGAGAAGGCCGTCACCGTCAGGCATACACCATCCACGGCGATGCTCTCCCCAAGCTCCAGGTCGGACCACTGCGGACGGTGCCGGATTCGAAGAGCCATTCCCTCTCCGCTCCCACGCAACTCCACTATCTCGCCGATCCGCTGTACCAGCCCTGTAAACATCGGTCTCTTTTCAACGCCCCAAGCAAGGACCGGGCCCTTATACCATCGCCGGCAACCGTTGTCGACCTAACAATGCCCCCCAATGCCCCCAACTAACCCCCAACCACGCCCGACGCCAATGCCCACCAAAAGGTCACCACATTGGCCTGGGAACCGAAAAGCGCGTGGCCATTCCCCACCGGGCAATGCCAACAATGTTCCCAACCGCTACCATCGGGCCGTCCCCGCAAACAGCGTTGCCACGGTCGTCGCTCACTACACCAACATGCCCCCCGGGGACCGTCGCCGGCTCCCCAAGCTCCTCCTCATGACCAGAACCCGCAGGCAGTGTCACCACGTACAGCCGACCGTTGAATACCTCCACCGCGTGCAAAGGCCCCCCCACAACCTCATCCCCTTGCCGAAGCAATCTCTGCGGAATGCAGTTGTCCTGCAGGCAAACCGCACCGTCCCGCGTCCAGAAACGCTGCCCCTCAACAGCCACCACGCGACCCATTCTCAGCGTCCCGTCGGCCATACAACGGGAGACCACCAGCACCCCAGGCTCTATCTCCACCCCCGCTCGCTCAACAAGAACGTACGAAGGAACCGTACCACCCGGAACCCCAGCCCCCTCCACCGACACATAGCTCCATCCAGGAACCATCCCCATAACCAGCGTCGTTAGAGCTACAAGCGAAGCACCCACGGCCAACCACCTGCCAGGACCGCCGGCTGCCACAACTTCACTTTGCCACTCGCCAAAAGCAATAAAAATAGCCCAATTCCATACCAATAACATTAATGTCACAGCGGCTGGACCGGCAACGCACGAACAATTAAGGGCGAGGTAGTAGGCAGCAAGACCAAGCGTATACAATGTCGTAGAAGTAACCAGGGCACCAACCCCGGAACCCACGGCCAGAACCGGCATCACCAGCGCCAAAAGTGCCCTGAGAAGCCCCCGAAGTGCGCACCATGGGGTACCCCATGCCATTTTCCCCCCTACTTCCTGGGAAGCCTGCCGTAGATCAGCTCGGCCAGACGGTATATCGCCGTGTCGTCACATGCCTGGGAGTTACACGATACAGCTACCACAACAGCCAGCTTCGGCTCATGAAAAGCATAGGTAGACACCTGGTTACGCAGAGAAACCAACGACTCCTTTGTGAAGCCCTCTGCATATAGTTCTACGTTAGGGTATGTGGCCTGAATCTCGCTCCACTTCTCCAAGGACATTGATGGAGCATTAAAGTCCCAAACCTGTATCGCTGCGAAAGCTGACGTGTTAGGTATCCTATAAAGGATGCTGTTGTAGAACTCCCCCGGTGGAATTCCAGGGACGGGCCCGTGAGAAACCCAACCCTTCATGGGCAGGACAGCGTTGAGATCGCTGTTCGTCAGCAATCGGGCCACGCCCACCCGCCCAGACTGAGCAGCAGGCTCTTTCGGAAGCGCTGGCGCCTCGGCTCCACCCTTGCTGGCCCCCTTCTTGGCATCGCCCTTCTCCACATCGCCCTTCTTGGCATCGCCAACTTTGGCCTCTCCCTTCTTCACCCGTTCGCGCTTGGCCAGGGCCTCCGCCCGACGCTCCTCCAGCGTGCCCTTCTCATTTCCCTCTTCCGCCCTGCCGCTCTTCCCCTTTTCACGGAGCGATTTCTTAGCACTCTTCTCCGAATTCCCCGCTTCATCCTCCTTGGAACGGACCCCCTCTGAGCCCTCAGAAGCCTTCTCTCGTTTCTTCTTGCTCGCCTTGTCGGCCTTACCCTTGTCGCCCTTCTGAGCCTTCTGAGCCTTTTCTGCCGTCTCACCCTCTCCGGCGGCCTCCTCCTCGGGCTCCTCCCCCTCAGCCGCTTCCGCCGTGGGATCGTCCTGAGGCTCCTCCTCCTTCTTGCAGCCCACAGCCAAAGCCGTACAGAGCGCACACAGGGCAGCAAGTCTTACATAAGAGAGCAGTGAACGCATAACACCCTCCTGGGAAAGGAAATGGCTACGAGAGGAACTGGCAAAACTCCGGGTCGGGGCGGGCAATGATCTCGCTGGTCAGCAACTGTTCCGGTGAAAGGAGCCCACAGGCAACTTCCACCGACGCCTGGACAGCGTCCAATTCGCCCGTGATCACGAAGTACCCCTTTCCACCCAGTCCCGAAGCCAAACGTATCTCCATGAGTCGAACTTCCGATGCCTTGAGGCTGGCATCCGCAGCTACCAGCGCCGCAGAAACGGTGAACGTCTCCACTATTCCAAGCGAATCCGGCTCAGCAGGGTCCACAGGACCACACAGAGCACGAACCAATGAGTCGTGAGCGCCTGGCAAGTAGAGAGTGTCAACCAGTGCATCCCCCGCTACCTCAATGCCCTCGGCTACCGACGCCTCAACAGAAGCCACATCGCCCCAGAAAAGCGTCATAAAACGCCCCGGTGAGATTGGGTTGCTGGCAATCAGCTTCACGGGCGCCTTCTTGACGCACCGGTCCGATACCACCATTCCCCTGGCTATGCTGGAGACCTCAATCAGCCCCAAGGCCGGGAACATGAGCCCTCCTAGACGATGCGGAAGTAATCCTTGAGAACGCAGCGACGCTCCCTCGTGAAGTGCCTGGCGTAAGTCAGTCCCTCGCCAGTAGGGCTCGCTATTGTGTAAGTCGTGTAGCCCTCACCCCCATACCCGAGCCCCGCATAAGATGGGGCATTCTTAACGAATATGGAGCAGTTCATGACCCGAGCCATCTTGTGCAGCCTGTCAATGTTCGTCGAGTGCATCACCGCCGTGTGCCGATAACCATGCTCAACTCGCTTGGCCATCTCGATGGCCTCATCAGCGCTGTTAACCCTGACCATGGGCAGGATTGGCATCAACAGCTCCTCCTGAACGAATGCATGCTTCTCGTCAACCTCGGCCAGCAACACCTTCGGGTCCCCCGAAACGTCTATGCCCGCTTTCCGCAAGATGTACTTGGCATCCTTGCCCACGAACTCCGTCAACGGCCCCTTTGGACCCACAACCAGCCTCTCAACCTTGGGAATCATGGACTCCCTCAGAAGACAAGCCCCGTGGTCCACCATGTGCTGCCTCAGCCTGTCCGCAATGGACCGAACCGCAATGACCTCCTTCTCCACAACACACACAATGTTGTTGTCGAAAGAGGCCCCAAGCACCGCATCCCGACCCGCTCGCTCCAAATGCGCCGTCTCGTCAACCACGCATGGTGGATTGCCCGGGCCCGCCGCAATCACCTTCTTGGGGCGCTTCATCGCTGCGGCCACCACAGCCGGCCCACCAGTGACCACAAGCAGAGCTATCCCGGGATGGTCCATCAGCGCATTGGCCGATTCAATGGTCGGATCGGCTACCACGCAAAGGAGATTGTCCGGCCCGCCCGCAGCTACCATCGCCTGATTCAACATACGAACGAAAACCGCACCAACCCGCTTGGACCTCGGATGGGTGTTGAAAACCACAGAGTTGCCCGCCGCTATCATGCCAATGCCGTTGCAGACTATTGTCTCCGTCGCATTGGTGCATGGCGTGATAGAGCCGATCACCCCGTAAGGCGCCCGCTCCATGAGAGTCAAACCGTGGTCCCCTGTGTAGGCCACAGGCTCGAGACCCTCGATGCCAGGTGTCTTGTTCGCAGCAAGAAGGTTCTTGTTGATCTTGTCCGACACACGCCCCATGCCGGTCTCCTCAACCGCCTGGTGCGATAACTCCGCCGCATTGCGACGGGTCACATCCCTCATGGCCTCGATCATGCGGCCCCGGATCTCCAGCGACACCTCCTGCAACTGCTCGAAGGCCAGAGTCGCCGCCTTTACCGCACTCTCGACGTCAGGAAAGACACCGTGCCGGCCAACAGAAACCGAGGAACCACCGACGCCCGGCCTCGACGGAGACTTAACCCCGCCGCCCGGAATCGCACCGGCGTCCCCCAGTTTCTGCACCACCCGGTCAACTATCTCCTGAATCTTCGGGTCGTCCAGACGCATGGGCTACCTCTACTTGGGGTCGAACCTGCCGGCAAGATCCTCGGCATGTTTGTTGTAACGCTCCTCGCCCAGAACGTCGAAGCTGTCAACGATTGCCATTACCGTAGCATCCACGGGACGATCCTTGGTCGCCACCGTTTGCCTCGCAGAACTCCCCGAGGCAAACAATACAACCTCCCCCATGCCTGCACCAACCGCATCAACAGCCACTACGAACTTGTCGGACTCCGTCGCGCTAAGGTCCATCTGCCTTACCAGCAGAAACCTCAGACCACCAAGCTCCTCCTCTTTCCTTGAGGAGACAACGGTGCCAACCACTCTGCCCATGAGCATGGCTTCCCCCTCTACTGCGATGAACTGCCCGGATTACTGCGCCGGCCTGTACGCTACTTCGCAGGGGCCTCCGGCCTTCTTCCCAACGGAAGAACCGCATCCACATTCGCATGCGGCCTCGGAATGACGTGCACAGATACCAACTCGCCTACCCGCTCAGCCTGCCTGGCTCCCGCTTCAACAGCCGCCTTCACCGCCGCCACGTCGCCCCTCACAATGGCCGTCACGAAACCGCCACCGATCTTCTCGTACGATACCAGCTCAACCTTGGCAGCCTTAACCATGGCGTCAGCAGCTTCTACCATTCCAACAAAACCCTTAGTTTCAATCATTCCCAGAGCGTCAGACATCTTATATCCTCCAAAAAACGAATACAACCAACTCTACAATACCACACAGCGGGCCACTCTAACACGGCCCCGAAGGCCTAGCAAGCCTTTTCACGGCCATAATCGCCGGCAATGCCCCCACATCCCAACCCATATACCCCCCCTCCTGCCAAGATCCATCCACCGTACGATGCAACCACACCAGAATCCACCCACCCCCGGAGCCGAACAACCATTCCAGCCAGCCTCTCAGCGCCGCTGCCCCACCCTGGCCACTAACGCCTCCAACGCCTCCTGGCTCTCCCCAGTATATCCCCCGCTCGATACGGCCCCCTCAAGCCACCCCTCCAACCTCTCGTTACCAACCGCCACATCAGCCATGGCGTTGACCAGCATGAACCGCAAAGACTGCTCGCTCACCAGAGCCTCGGGTGGCCCCGTTGGCGCCGCATACTCCACCCTCGGACACTGCCGCTCACTCCCCGGCCTCTCGAAAAGCCTGATGTAAGACTCGGTCATTCCCGAGTGCTCGAACTCAGCCACCGTCCTTACAAGCAGACACGTCAACTCATAGTCGTCCACCTCTTCGGCTAGACTAAGCATCTGAATCCCCAACTCATATACACGCTCACTAATCCCCTCGTCGTCCAACGGGTCGTCACTCAGCCCCGACGCAATGTTCACAAGAGCATGAAAAAGCACCCCCCGATTCTCCCAGAGCCCGCTACCCAACACCCCCAACAGGGTCTCCATACCCTCCAGACGCCCAAGGTTCCCCAGCCCAATCACCGCAGCCTCCCTTACCGCCAAGCTCCCCGATGCATCGGTGGCCAGACGCCTGAATAGATCGAGATCCTCGGGACAGGCTATCCAGGCCAGCGCCTCTACAGATAACTCCAAAGGCTCGGTCCCTCTCCTCACACGCTCCCGCAGCGCCGCCCCCATGTTGCTGCGAAGCCACGCCAGAAGCTCAGGCTCCCAACGAGAACCCAGCAGAGTCTTCTGCTGCGCCAGCGTCGACACCGCAAGGTTCATCCTGCGCCCCATTACTGCGGCCGTCCTCAGCGCCTCCTCACGCACCCCAGCGTCCGAATGCTCCATGTACCCCACCAAGAGCTTCGTGAAGTGCATGGTCTCGTCAGGCGTGTACATATCCCTCGTGCGTTGCATCAAAGCCCTCAGATCGGCAGGATCCGACGAGCGGGAGAGCGCCTCAAGCATCACCCGGTTCGCAGAAAAGAGCGCCCCCGACGACAGCACGTTTCCACCCAACGCAAGGGCCGCCATGAAGCCCACCACAAGTACCGAGTGCAGGAAAGTCGACGCCTGGAACACCGCTACCTTCCTGACCCGCTCTCCCTCTAGATTCACGTCCGTGGAGACAGTCTGGAACGAAGCCCTCGACGGGAATACCAAATAAGCCACACAACGGGCAGACGCTGCAGCAGCGCCCAGTATAAGAAGCCCCCAACCGAGATATAGGGCCATAATTGCCCCAGCCCCCAACTGCGCCTCCCACAACACGCCTCCCATCCACCAGGAAACTCCAGCGCTCAACGCCACAAGTCCCAACGACGCCAGAAGCCACAATCGACCATCTTCCTGCTTCATGCCAGTTACCTCTGAATCGTCACCAGATGCCAACACAGCCCAACCTGGGCACACCACCTCAGGCACCATATCCCTCGGCGGACTACACGGCCGCTTATGTATCTCGATCCGCCTTGCGGCAGCGTACCCTGCCTTCGAGGAAAGAGAGGCCGCCGCCCAGTCGAAGGGTAGGGTGGAGAATAGTGGGAAGTGGTTTGGCCTTCAAGACTCACAACGCTTCCGGGACTAAGCGGTCCAAACTACAGGCATGACCGCGGGCTGGAACAGACCTACTTGACCAACAGCGGAAGCTTGGCCGCCTGGGCAATCCAGGCCTCCAAAGTCTCAACCTGGGGCACCACGCCCATTATGTGCCTGGCATCGTTGGTCTCCAGGAGCTTCTTGTGCAGTGGGTTCACCGACGCTTCCTTCAGCCCAGGCACAGACGTGATTCCAACCTCGTGGAAAAGCATCGCCATCCCGGGTCCAACCCCATCGATACGAAGAAGATCGCAAATCCTCGCATATCGCTCCAGAGTGGTGAGCGATACCCCACTCTTCTTGGCCAACTCCGCTCGCCCCTCGGGCGTTGAAGCGGCCTTGAGCAGAAACTCCGTGTCAGCAATGCCGCTCTTCTCAAGCTTCCCGGCATCTTCGCTGGATATAAACTTGGCATCCGCAAGATCATAATGGCCCGCCATGGCCATACTGCTCCACAAGCCGGCACATATGGCCAGTACCGCTGCAAAAGACCTACACGGCCGCCCAAATATCTCGATCCGCCCGGCAGCCCTGTACCCTGAGCGAGGCCCCGGCCCAGTCGAAGGGGGGACGAGAACGGTGACCAGTGGCTCAGTCATGTTCTTACTCCTCAGTGAGGACCTTCGTCGGAAGAAAAATGCCGAAGCCAAGCATCACCGAGAGGCTGTGGGTCCACTCCTCGGGCGGTATGCTGTTGTCACCCCTGGCAGCAACGTAGGTCGCTGCCAGACGGTCCACAACGTCTATGCTCAAGGCAAAAGCCTCGTTGATAAAAACCCTGAAGCCGGCACCGAAATGAGGAGCCAACTCCCACTGATCCTCGGCCCTGATGCGCCCCACGGCCTCCTCGTTCCACACCACCTGCATCACGCCAACACCACCCACAATGTGGAAATCATAGGCAAGCGCAATGTCTCCAGGGAGCAGCATCTTCCCGTAAAACGGGACCACCCCAACGTGAAGATCGGCCAGCAGGCCCAGATGAGTTGCCGGCATGGAGTAGGTGTTGCCCGGAAGACTCTTCTCTGCCTCAATGTTCTCCGTCAACCCCGTCTTAATCGGAATTCCATACCCCGCGCTCAAACCAAAGCTGATCCAGTTCGTGGCGTGGTAGTTAACCCCAAGACCAATAAGGAAGTTCTGGAAGTAACGATCGTTGACCGTCAGTCCCACGCTGGGGAGCAACTCCGTACGCCCCTCTCTCCAGGTCAACCGCTTCCTCACCACCGGGGCGTCACTCATGTCCGGTGTTTGAGCAAGCGCATCAGTTGCCGCAAACAGCAACAGTGCAACCATCAGGCAGCGCTTAATCATTGTTCAAACCTGTCAGCGAAGGTGAACGGGAAGTAGACCGAAAGACCACCACGCAGCATAACTGTCTGCATGAACTTCGACCCCTCTCGGAACTCCTCCATATACATAGAATCCGAAACCTCAAACGTCAACGCCAGAGCCGACCCCATGAAGAACCTCAGCCCCAGACCAACTTCCCCCATAGGAAGCATATCCGATAGCTTCGTCTTCATTACACCGCCACCGGCGAAGATGTATGCGTTCCAACTCATGATCGTCCAGCCGAACAAGGACGACTTGGCAAATATCGGCGTCCATGACACCCGCCCAGTACCGCTGTATGCAAACTCGCTCCGCTCCGGGAAGAGCCCGAACGACCCCTCCACATCCTCCTTAGTGCCCGTAGCAACCGACTTGAACTGCGTAAACTGCACCCCCGCAAAGAAACTCTCGGTGAAATGCCACCCCAGGAACCCGCCAAAACCGAAATGCTGCATCATGTTCGGGTTCAGAGTCACCGATGCAAAGGGGAGAAGCTCCAGTCTGTTGCTCTCCAAAAATGGCTTGGGCTGAAACACCTTGATGTTCTTGTAGTACTCCTCTTCATATACCGTCTGCGACAAGGCCACAGATGGAAAGACGAGAAGCGCTACCGTCAAGGCGAGGCGTCGAATGTTCATACACTACCCCCCTCTACATTGCGGCGATGGTAGCCCATCGGCTACCTGCGCGCAAGGGTTTTTCCCAAGATATCCGGCCACCAATTCCCCCCCCCCCAACGACCATCATCCTCTCGACGGCAAATCAACCAGGGTCACAGAGGCTTGCCAGCGCCCCGCAAGCTCAGTTGCCGAAAAGAGCCTCAACAAACTGCTTCCCGTCAAAGGGCCGCAGGTCGTCCATCTTCTCCCCAATTCCTACGTACTGAACCGGCAACCCCAACATGTCGCTGATTCCAATCACCACGCCACCCTTAGCCGTACCGTCAAGTTTCGTCAGCACGATCCCCGTCACCCCAACCCCATCCATGAACGTCTGTGCCTGAGCAATTGCATTCTGACCGATGGTAGCATCCAATACCAGCAACGTCTCGTGAGGTGCCCCATCCAAGGCCTTGCCGCACACCCTGGTCATCTTCTTCAACTCCTCAACCAAATTCTTGTTTGTGTGCAACCGCCCCGCTGTGTCCACCAGAATCACATCGGCCCCATCCTCAACCCCCTTCTTGATTCCGTCGAATGCAACCGACGATGGGTCACGACCATCAGGCCCCATGAAAAACAGCGCTCCAACCCTCTCCGCCCATACCCCCAACTGCTCTCCCGCCGCCGCTCGGAATGTGTCCGCTGCCACAACCATGACCTTCTTGCCCGACTTGATGTATCGGTGGGCCAGCTTCCCAATGGTGGTGGTCTTCCCCGTCCCATTTACCCCGACAACGGAGATCACCAAAGCCCCCTTTCTCTCCACAACCTCCCTCTCACCTACACTCGCCAGAATCGCCTCGACCTCCTCCCTCAGCAGCCGCCACACCTTCTCAGGCTCCCTCAACTCGCTCTTGGATAGCGTCTCCCTGACTTTGGCCAATAACTTCTGGGCCGTCTTCACACCGATATCCGACGTCAGCAGCACCTCCTCAAGGCGCGCCTCAAAATCCTCGTCCAACTCCTTCTTGAATATCCCCGCCAGCCGCGATACGAACCCCTGCGATCTGGTCTTCTCCAGCCCCCCCTTAATATCCTCGTCCACCTTCACCAGGAACGGCTCCAGCACCTTCGCCTTTGGCTCAACAGGTTTGGGAACCTCCGCCGGTGGCACAGGCTCCAAAGACCTTATTGGCCTAACAGGCTCCTCCTCAGGCTCCTCCTCCTTCTCGGTGACCGGCCGCACCTCCTCCCGACGCGCCATTCGCGCCGCAACACGCTCCCCACGCTTCTTGGACCAGCGAATCAGCAGAATGCCGGCCACAACCGCCAAAGCCAAGACCAACAGAAACACCCAGTCCCCGCTGCCACTCTCAGCACCCTTGCCCGCTGTACATATCACCCAACCAAAAATAACCCGCATATCCTATCCCTCAGCACTAAGATTTCTCCGTCCCCCAGAACCACCCACCCCCGGCCCCAAAAGGCGACGCCTTCTACCATAGGGAACGCAGCTTGTCCACCAGACCAACTCCTTCGGGGTGCGGATCCGTTGCCGGGGAGTTGGACGTCCAACATGCGGCTTTCGTGGCCGTAGTCCCGCTAAAGGCGGGTTGACAGCCTGCCCCGCCGAAGCCTTGGCGAAGGAGGGTCGCCGAACTGTCTGGCAGCGTGACAGAGTCCCGTTGCTCCCCGGTTCGGGAACCGCCCCCACTCCTTCGGCATCAAACTGCCCTGCCCAACGCAGAAGCTCGGGTGTCAGACCCCCAACACGGCTCTCCAGAACCCCTCTTCGCAAATCAGGCACGTTGGCAATATTGTCTGGAAGTCATGTGCTGCAGAAATAGCCAAATACAGAGACAGACTAATTACATATTGCTCCGCAGGAGCTCTTGGCATAATTAACGCAAATCTGGCTCCAAGAAAGAGGATAATCACTATACAAGCAGCAGTCGCTATAGGCATAATTGGAACAAACACACGCCTCCACAGCGTCGTTCGAGCACCCGCCCGTGCTGTGCGATGTACAGCAATCCCCTCCGCAGTATCCGCACCCCATGGCATCCACCAACGCCACGCACCCCGAAGTCCATGCTTCGTTACAACACTTGGGGTTCTCCAAGCAGACGCATGCCTCCACCGCTTCCAGTGAGCAGCCAGGATCGCTATGGGCCCCGCAACAAGGCCCGTTGCACGCTCCGCACCCCTTGGCGTACTCGGTGCACTGCTCGCTCCAAGGCCCACCACAACACTCTGGGTGGTTCTTGCAGACGCAGTCCACAACCTCAGGCCTGTTGCACCCAGGCCCATCGCTGGCAGAACAGCATGAGTTGCCAGGACAGGCGCCACAATCCTCGGCACAGGTGGCACAGTTCTCGCCGGCAATAGCCTCACAAGTCCCATTCCCACACTCGCCACCACAGAAACCGCACCCGTTCACCGCCTCCTTCACGCAGAAAATGTCCCACTCCTCAACGCAGCAACTGGGCCGCTTCTCGCACACACACTTCTCGACAACGTTGTCGTCCGCCCCGGGACCCTCGTGAGGCAAACACATGGGTCCGCTGCAACTACCGCACTGGTCAACCAGCCCAACACACTCCCATGACCAGGCCCCAGTGCAACACCCGGGATTCTTCGCACACACACAGCCAACTATCTCCCCATCAACACATTCAGGCTCCTCCGAAGGGAAACAGCAGGGAGTCTCCGGGCAACTGCCGCAGTCCTCTTCACATGTGCCGCAACTCTCACCATTGAGAAACTCGCACTTGTTGTCACCACAGATCGGGCATGTGCCGCAGCCGAGCGCCCCAACAGCTTCAATGCACGCCGCATCCCACGTCACCAGACAGCACTCGGGATAGATCGCACAAACACAGGCCTCGATAAACTCACTGTCCGCTCCGGGGTTCACGTGGGGCTTGCAGTGGTGCCCGTTGCAACTGCCACAACCGTCAGCCATGGAGGCGCAAAGGGAGTCCCAGCCAAGCGCACAGCACTCCGGCCTCGTGGCACAAACGCAGGCCTCGACTTCTTCGTCCACACAGCCCAAACCAGGACCAGAAACGCAGCATGAACCCGGGCAGAAGCCGCAGTCATCAGGGCAGGTCTCACACCACTCTTCACCGTTACATGCCCCGTCCCCACATTGTGGCGGACATACACCGCAGTCCGCCGGACACGTCGAACACTTCTCAGGAGGCTCGCATAACCCGTTGCCGCATATCAACGGGCACTCCCCACAATCGGGCTGACATGTAAGACAGTTCTCCTCGCCCTCGCACAAGCCGTTCCCGCATACCGCAGGACACTCCCCACAATCCGCGGGGCAGTTTCCGCAGTTCTCCTCGCCCTCACAGGTCCCATCCCCACACTCCGGGCAGACACCACAGTCCGCCGGGCAAGAGAGACATGTCTCGGGGAACTCGCAGTTGCCGTCATCACACACCGCTGTGCACTCACCACAATCCTCCGGACATGTGACACAGTCCTGCCCCGGGCTGCAAACACCGTCCCCGCACGGTGGAGCACAAATCCACTGCCCAGGAATGCACTTCCCCTCCTGGCACATGTCACTCTCCGTGCACGGCTCACCATCGTCACAAGGCCCGTCATTGAATGTATTCTCACACCAGCCCGTAGTAGAATCGCAGTAGTTGTCAGTGCATGGGTTTTCGTCTTCACAATTAATGGCCGTCCCCGAACACTGTTTATCTACGCATACATCATTAATAGTACATTTGTTGTTGTCGTCGCAAGTCCCAGCTTTCGCCAGAAAAATGCACCCATCCACAGGGTCACAGGCATCCTGCGTGCACTCGTTCTGGTCATCGCACGAGACCAGCTCCGCCCCCTTACATACTCCCCCTGTACAACTGGACGCACCCGTGCAGACGTTCGAGTCGTCACACTCAGTCCCGTTAGGCGCCGAAACCAGCCTGCACTCCCCCTCAATGCAGCTTCGCTTCTTGCATGCCGGCACCTCGATTATCAGCGCCTCACACTCAGCGTCGCTGCTGCACCCCTTCTTCACATCCTGCGTGTCAGGAATCACCTCGGGCCGTAGGTCTTTGCCCACAGTATCAACAGCCAGATCGGTCACCGAATCCCGGTCCACCACATCATCGGGCCAGGAGAGCTCTATTGTATCCTTGGGCGAAATCGTCGAATCTTCAGCGTCGGCGCCCGCTCCGCCACAAGCCCCAGTAAGCTGCACAGCGAACAGAAGCACCACAAGACTTCCCAAAGCCCTCATCCCCACTCGAAGCCTCATCTTCAGCACCTCCAGTCCAGTTAACTATTGCGCTCTTCTACCACGATTGCCGGGCTCTTCGCAAACAGGTAAGCTCAACAAACCGCCAACCGAAGCGAAAGCCCCTTCTGAACTGAGCGTCAGTACTGAGATAACGGGCCTAAAGCACCGAAGAAATGGCGTGGCGCGGGATAACCACCAGAACAGAACCACCCAGGTCCAGAACAAGCTCCCAACGGCCAATCCAGTGCACCGCACCCTTAATGACGTCCCCCTCTATCCCCACCACTTTGACATGCTTCCCCACGCTCTGCGAACTCATGATGGCGGCCACAGGCACATCCTGTCTCTTCTTCCGGTCCGAAAGAAATCCGGGTTCCACTACCGTACCCTTCGGGCCCCACTCGAGGTGCTTGAGAACTGCCTTCTTGTGCTCAATGTCGAAGTAGAACTTCACGTCGTGCTTCTGAAACCGCTGCTCCTCCCCATCAGGGCCGGCAAAAACAACGTCCCATCGCTCACTGGCTTGTACCTTGCCCGTCACCGTACGCTTGGAGACCAGCGCAGCAAAGACACCGCGTCCATTTTCCGCAAAGTCATCGAAGTGGCACTTCATGTAGTCTTCTGATGCTTTTCTATACGCAACCTTGGACAGCAGTAGACCCCTATCAATAGTCAATCGGCCTTGGATAACCAGCGTAGCATACTTCAACATCAGAATCTTGTCGGCTACTAGCTTCGATACCTTCTCGTGGAGAAGCATCTCGGCCAGAGCATCCTTCATCGTGATTTTGCCTGTGGCAACCTTAACCGCTGTGGCGAATGGCAGACCGTTTGCTGCCTCCAGTCGCTTCGCCTCAGCGAAAACCGCCGGTGGCAACCTCTTGCCCCCGCCAGGCTTGCCCCCGCCAGGCTTGCCCCCGCCAGGCTTGCCCCCGCCAGGCTTGCCCCCG
>CAZQHM010000004.1:0-115052 GCA_964593355.1 uncultured Myxococcales bacterium | reverse complement strand
AATCGTCCGCGTCCAAATGGTCCGAATCGTCCGCGTCCAAATGGTCCGAATCGTCAGCGTCCAAATAGTCCGAATCGTCCGAGTCCGAATAGTCCGAAAGGTCCGACCCCCTAAAGCGAAGGTTCCACTTCGTAGCTACAGCTCTTTGCTCCCGGCGGGGTCCAGCCCTCTGGGGCGACGTCAATGAATATGGGGTTAGTGATAGCTCTTGGTCTGCCCACCGGGGTGTATTGGGGCAAGCCCAGGGGCATTGGCTTTGTGCCGAAGGCAGCGACGACGAGGTGGCTATCTTGGTCGAGCTGGAGTTGGAGGGTTCTGTCCAGCTTGATGAGGCCGTCGGGATCATCGGCGAGCATGGGGGGAACTTCATCGCAGTTTATATAAACCTTAACATATGCTATATCAATGGCAGCAGGGGCCGCCACGGTGACGTGTAGGGTGACGAGGCCGTCGTCGGAGAGGAGGGTGTCGCCGGGTTCAGCGGTTTCGTCCACGGTGACCCGAATGAAGGCGCCGGCGCTTATGAGTGCCCTGCCGCCGTTGATGGACTGTACCATTTCGTCCTGGTCGAACTGGGAGGGCAGGTCGTTGGCCGATCGGAAGTAGGTTCTCACTCTTCCTGCCCCCTCCTCGCCGTGTACGTCGGAGCTGCCCAGGGCCGTTATCTTGTGGCCGAGGTTGTGGAAGCCCATCCAGTCGTCGAAGCCGCCTGCGGAGCCGGGTACAGCGGTGTTGCGGAAGATGTAGCGGAAGCCGTTCATGAGTTCGATGGCAGTGAAGTTCCAGCTCCAGAGGACCGCTTCCGGGGGCATAGCGATGAGGGTGGGGTCGGTCATGGTGGGAACGCCGTTGACTGCATCCCATGCGATGATGTCCATGTAGGCGCCGCCACGTGGGTGGTTGAGGCTTACCACACCGGCTCCACGCTGCCAGAGGGCCTCGTAGAACTCATCGATATCCATGCCATACCAGCGGACGAATCCTCCTCTGGCGTCGGCTTCGAAGTCGGGCTCCAGGGGGAAGGCGTTGACGTGTTCGGGCAGTGTTGCCGTGGCTTCGGTGCCGGGTACGGTAGCAATCCACTGTTGGAGTCCGGCCTGGTCTATACCCCACTGCCAGCTTCCGACGAACTCGTGGTCGGAGCTTACTATGGCATCCAGGCCCTCGCCTGCGGCGGTGAGAATGCGGTGGGGAACGGCCACGAAGCTGTCGGGGCTGGGGGCGGCGTGGGCGTGGGTGTCGATGCTCATCCAGCCGCTGGTGTCGACCACCTGTTCAATGGAGAGGGCGATATCGGTCACTGCGTCAGGGGCCACCACAACTTCGGAGTAGGTTGGTTCCCACTCGTACCCCCTGGTGACCGAGACCGAGTATGAGCCGGGCACCGTCGGGTGTATCGATGGCTGTTGGCCGGCGTAGAAGCGGTA
Source organism: uncultured Myxococcales bacterium (assembly GCA_964593355.1). Taxonomy (GTDB): domain Bacteria; phylum Myxococcota_A; class UBA9042; order CAIXZC01; family CAIXZC01; genus CAYTWV01. Next base: position 113,625 of record CAZQHM010000004.1, on the reverse strand, counting down.
GGCAGCGGTGCTGTTTTGCCAGAGGATGACTTTGGCGGGCACGTTGTTGCCCATGGTATCACGGATATCTAGGCGTACGCTGCCTGACGGGGCCATAGTGATTAGGGTGTTGTCGGGGTCGGGGAGCGGTAAGGCGGTGGGTTCGGGGGCTGGGCGGCCCTGGGCGGTGGTGCGCAGGCGCTGCGCCACATCGGGACCCAGCACCGGCACGAGGCCCTGGAAGCTGCCGTCCTCTTCAGTTGTGAGGATGCTTACGGTGCCCCACTTGCTGCCGTCGACGCTTGCTTCGACGAAGAGCTGAGCCCCGGCGATGCCCGTTGTGCCGTCACCCTCGACCACAACGCCGCTAAGGGGTTGGTTCTGGCAGCTAATGCCCGGCATGGGTTCTGGGCTGGCTTCGCAGAGGGGAGAGACGGCGGAGGAGAGATCGGAGTTGCCCACGGACAGCAGGTAGGTGAGTGTTTTTGTTTCGCCTGCGGGCAGGGCGGCATCGCCCTCGAGCTGTTTGATGTCGACCAGGGCCGTAACGCCGGAGATGCCGAGGGTACCCAGGTTGCCGCCAAGCAGGCCGAAGACCACGGCTCCGTCCCCTTCGCTTGCGCCTATCCAGGGGACTCCCTGCTCGAGGTTGAAGCCGGCCATTCCGAAGGTGCTGCTGCTCCAGTAGTGGGTGCGGGAGGTCTGCCCGAATTGGGCCTCAGCACCACAGAGGAGGTAGAGCTTCTTGGTTCCAACGTTGTTGTAAGTCACCTCTATTTTGAGCACGGAGGAACCCGGTTCCAGGATATAGTCAACGGTTATGTTGAGATTCATTGATGTGCTAAGGCTCTTCTTCTTACCGGCGAAGAATGCCTGGCGTACAAGTTCCAGTTCGATAAGCCAGAAGCGGTCGTCGACACCGGTGACTCTGACCACGGCCGGCGAACCGTCGGCGCCCGATGAGAGCACCTGTGCGCTCTCACCCCTGAAGGCCCGAAGGGTACTGCCGTAGAGGTCAGGAGCGAGGGTTCCCATGTTGATGCCAAGTTCGCCGAATCTATCGGGGCCTGCCTGGTTGCACCCCTCTACGGGAACTGCGTCAACGACTATGCCTCCATAGTAATAATAGGCGTTATTGTTATTGGGACTCTGGATAACAAAGGCAGCTTTTTCATTCATGATAAGAAAATCGCCCACAGTACCGATGGCGTCGGGTCCATCTACAACGGTGAAGGTGGACTTGATCTCTCTAGCGGTAGCTTTTCCTGGGATGGGACACCCTTCGGCGAATAGTGAGGGCTCTGTGGGTTCAATGATATCGGGTTGTTCGGTATCGAGTTCTTCGGTCCAATCCTCGCCGCCGTCTGGCTCTACCCAGAGGTCGGAGTCCTGGGCAGTGAGGTCTGTGTGGGCGAGGTCCAGGTAGCCGTCGGCGTCGGTGAGATGGAGGTCTGGCGGCGTGGTATCGTCTGGAATGTCGGCATGAGAATCGGGATTGTTCTGGGAGTCTTCAGGTGTCATGTCGGCGACATCCTGTTTGCCGGTCCCTTGGTCGCTGCTGCACGAGACCAGTGGCAGAGACGAGCAAATCAATAATAATGAAAGCGATAGAAATTTCTTCATGACGACCTCAGGGTATGCTGGCGGGTGATGCTCAGCGCCACGGCGCTTCGCGCGGCCCGACACGGGGGATAATGTAGTATCTCAACTTGGTCAGGCAAACGATTTGTGAGGTTATGGTTAGCGTGGCCCCGAGGGCCCCGCCTTTGGCTCGATTCGGCGGCCGGGCATTCTTGACCATCCTGGCCGAAGTCCCCCGCTTTGGAGGCTGAACGGAGGCGAATCCCTTGCCTTTCCAGCGGTGAAACCGCGTCCCGGGGCCGGTTTTCCCTTTACCATTTAACGGCGATGGTCTACTATCCGGCGCGCTTTGGTTTGTGGAACTGGGAGAAGAGGACATGAACGACGACATTAAAAACCGTGCCGTATTCGACAGCGAGGAGTTTGCGCCCTCGGGTGCTGCTTACGATGCATCGAGCATCAAGGTGCTCAAGGGGCTTGACGCGGTGCGCAAGCGCCCCGGCATGTATATCGGTGACACCGACGACGGGTCGGGCTTGCACCATATGGTCTTCGAGGTTGTGGACAACTCGGTGGACGAGGCACTGGCGGGGTATTGCGACAAGGTCGAAGTGATTCTGCATGCCGACAACGGGGTGACCGTTACGGACAACGGCCGAGGCATTCCTGTGGATATCCACGAGGAGACGGGGCGTCCGGCAGCAGAGCTGGTCATGTGCGAATTGCACGCAGGCGGCAAGTTCGACGAGAACTCATACAAGGTTTCCGGCGGTCTGCACGGCGTGGGCGTCTCGGTGGTGAACGCCCTGTCGATATATCTTAAACTGGAGATATATAAGAAGGGAAATGTTTATTTCCAGCGATACGAGAGGGGTAAGCCCGTCACGGATCTGGAAGTTACCGGCACGACGACCAGGACGGGCACAAGGGTGACGTTCTCACCGGACCCGGAGGTCTTCAACAACATCGACTTCTCGTTCGATATTCTGAGTCAGAGGCTTAGAGAGCTGGCCTTCTTGAACCCCGGGCTGACGATTCACCTCGAGGATGAGCGCACTGGGCGCGTCAATGATTTCACGTACGAGGGCGGAATTGTCCATTTCGTGGACTTCCTTGCGAAGAACAAGTCTCCGCTGCACAGCAAGGTCATCTTCATGAAGGCCGAGCGTGACCACATCGGCGTAGAAGTGGCCATGCAGTGGACGGAGACCTACCAGGAGCAGAGCTACGTTTTCACGAACAACATCCCCAACCGGGACGGCGGAACGCACGTTTCCGGGTTCCGGGCCGCCTTGACCAGGGCGGTGAACTCCTACGCCGAGACCAACAACATGCTCAAGAACCTGGGCAGTTTGTCGGGCGACGACGTTCGAGAGGGGTTGATAAGCATCCTCTCGGTGAAGATGCACGACCCGAAGTTCTCGTCGCAGACCAAGGACAAGTTGGTCTCCAGCGAGGTCAAGGGCGTGGTCGAGGCGGTCATCAACGAGAAGCTGACGGAGTTCTTCGAGGAGCACCCCACGGAGGCCAAGAAGGTTGTCAGCAAGTGCGTTGATGCTGCCAGGGCCAGAGAGGCCGCTCGCAAGGCAAGGGAGATGGTTCGGCGCAAGGGGGTGCTGGATTCTGCGTCCCTGCCCGGCAAGCTGGCTGACTGCCAGGAGAAGGATCCGTCCGCTGCGGAGATATTCCTGGTGGAGGGCGACTCCGCCGGTGGCTCAGCCAAGCAGGGCCGAGACAGGCGCAACCAGGCCATCCTGCCGCTGCGAGGCAAGATCCTTAACGTTGAGAAGGCCCGCTTCGACAAGATCCTGAAGAGCGAGGCCATTGCGATGCTGATTACGGCGCTGGGCACGGGCATCGGGCCCGACTCGTTCGACCCTGCCAGGGTGCGCTACCACAAGATCATCATCATGACCGACGCCGACGTGGACGGTTGCCACATCCGAACGCTGCTGTTGACCTTCTTCTATCGCCAGATGCCCGAGCTGCTGGAGCGGGGCTACCTTTACATTGCGCAGCCGCCACTCTACAAGGTGAAGCGGGGCAAGAAAGAGCGTTATCTGAAGGACGAAGCGGCCATGCAGCGCTACCTGCTCGAATCGGGTGTCGATGCGGTCTCTCTCGTCGTAGGCCCCGATGCCGTACAGTTGCCGCCCGAGCGCACCATCGACGCCATGGAGAAGGTGATCAGATACCAGGAGTGGATCGCCTTCTTTGCCAGGAAGATTGACGTTCGAATCCTCGATGCGCTGCTGGCCACGGCCAAGCTTGACAGAGAGGGGCTCAAGGATCGCAACACGGTGGACGAGGCCATTGTGGCCATGAACGCGTACCTGCAGGTCAACCAGCCCACCATCTTCCCCTTCTCGTTCTCCATCGAAGAGGACACGGAACACGGCTGCTTGAAGCTTGTGGCCCAGACTATCGAAAACGGCCGCACCCGAACCACGGTCATCGACCACGGCATGATGGACAGCCACATGTTCATTCGGCTGCGGGAGCTGGCCACAGAACTGCTATCCCTCGGGGGATCGCCATACAAGCTGGTGAAGGAGAACGGCGAGGTCAGCGGAGAGTACCCCACCCTGGAGGATACTCTGGCAGCGCTCATGGACGTGGCTCGCAAGGGCCAGACCATCCAGCGATACAAAGGTCTCGGCGAAATGAACCCAGAGCAGCTCTGGGAAACCACCATGAACCCGGACTCAAGGACGGTGCTGCAGGTGCGCATCGAGGATGCCATCAGCGCCGACCAGCTCTTCACGGTGCTCATGGGCGACGATGTGGAACCACGGCGTGAGTTCATCATGGACAATGCCCTCAATGCCGTGAACCTCGACTTCTAAACGGCTGGCCACATTTCTCGTTCCGCCCCCCAGCCGTTTACCCCGCCTTCGACGGCCCCGAGGGGCCCCTCGGGCCCTTCGAGGGGAGCGAGGCTCCTGCCGAGTCGAGGGGTGGGGTCATGGCGACAGGCGCATGACCAACCCATTTGGTGCGGGCTGAATGCTATCACGAGGTCATGGATGTTGATGGAGTTCGCTGGTTCAGGTGACTGTGGTGGGTAGCTCGTTTCAAGACTATTTCTGTCAGGTCGAACGCTTCTTCGTGGTCATCCGAATGTCGGGCTTCATGATGTCGCCCAAGGACATGGAGAAGGTGCGCCAGTACTACCTGAAAGGGGTTCCGCTTCACCTGCTGCTTCAGGGGATCAGCGACGGGCTCAAGGCCTTTCGGCACAACGCAGCGCCAGGGCAGAGGGTGCCCCACTCGCTGGCTTGGTACAGCCACTTCGTCACCCCCCGTATGAGGCGCTGGAACAAGGGTACCGAGCCAACGGCCCCGACGCAGGAGCAAGACCCATCGGGGGTGAGGGGAGCGATATATCACCTCATCGCCGAAGCAGAGCTGCTGGTGCAGTCGGAAGAGCGGCCCCTGGAGCTCGACGTCAAGAAGCGCCTGCTGGAGGCTCTGCAAGATATGATGACCCAGGCCGACGAACTGGACCCCGACTCGTTGCCAACGCGACTGCGAAGCCTTGACGCCACTATTATTGACTTTTATGATGCTGCCTTGGCTCCCGGGGTGCGCCATGAACTCTCCCACGCTACTCAGCAGGAGCTGGGGGCCGACAGGGGTCTCGGGGTGAAGGCTCTGCAAGGGCGCCAGAGGGCCCTATATGCGAGGCGGCTGCGGGAAATGCTGGGTATTCCAGCGCTTTACGAGTGAGCTGTGATGCAATCATCGGATGACAGGGTGGTTTGTGAGCAGTGCGGTGGCGCTAGCTATCGCATAGGCGCGAAAGAGGAGGTGGCGGTTGCCAGAATCTGTTCGTGCAGCTCTCCCTGCCCGAGGTGCAACGACCGAAGGGTTGTGATGGTCGAGCAGGATGGCCGCCGCGTCGCCGCTGCCTGCTCTTGCACCGATCTTCGCAGACGGATTGAACTCTTCAACGCTGCCAGGGTGCCCGCTCGGTTCGCTGACAAGTGGGTCGATGACATTCGCCCGACGCACGATTCTCAAGGCCGGGTGCTCTACGAACTGCTCAGGTATCAAGACGAGTTCGAGAGGGGGCAGAAGGGGTTCCTGCTTTGGGGAGCACCGGGGCTTGGCAAGACACACCTGATGTGCGGGCTGGTGACCTACCTGACCCTGGAGCGTGGCCTGTCGTGCCGCTTCATCGAGTTCATGCAGCTCATCGGAGAGCTGAAAGCAGCGTATGCCCAGGGGAAGTGGGATGCTGAGGTTGTGGCACCGCTGCTCAAGGTGGATGTGCTGGTCATCGATGAGTTGGGCAAAGGCAAAGACTCCGAGTGGGAGCTTGGGGTGCTCGACCAGCTCATCTCCAGCCGCTACAACGCTAACCGTACAATACATGCCACAAGCAACCTGAGGCCCGTGCTGGCCCAAAGCGAGCTTGTGAGTTACACCGACTCTGGGCCCGTCTTGCACCAGTCGCTGCAACAGAGGCTTGGGGACCGCATCTATTCCCGGCTTGTGGAGATGTGCAGCTTCCAGCAGGTTCAAGGGGACGACTACAGAGTTAAGCCGCCGCCAAGAGGCGCTGCGCCGGGTAAGAAACCGCAACTTTCGCCATCGACGAAACAACATACAAAGGGGTTGAAATGAGAATCTCCGGACTTCTGTTCCTTGTTCTGGCCATGAGCCTCTCCTTCGCTTGTCGAGAACCCAAGAAAGTGCTGACAGAGCGCGAGAAGCAGATGGTGCAGGAGAGCGTCATGGAGGACCTGCCCGTTGGCGAGAACATCTACCCCGTGAACGCCGTGTTCGACGACAAGGTGGTGCTGCTGGCTTACGGTCTTCCCAAAAACGCCGTGAAGCCGGGCGAAGCCGTGACCCTGAGCCTCTACTGGAAGGCCCTTGCTCCCGTGGATGGGGATTACAAGATCTTTCTTCATCTGGATTCCACGAAGAATCAGCGCAAGATGTTCGACCATCACGCTGTGAACAATCTCTACCCGGTAGCCAACTGGAAGCCGGGCGAGGTGGTCAAGGACGACGTGCTGCTCCAGATAGACTCGGGATTCCCACAGGCACCCGCCCGCATCTGGGTGGGGCTCTTCGATGAGAAGGCCTGGCGAGACCAGAAGAAGAACGTGAGAATGCAGGTGAAGAACCCCGGGGCCGGCAAGCCCGACCGGGAGAACCGCCTCATGGTAGCCCCGATAATGGTGGGCGACTCGCAGCTCAAGAACGTAGCGGTGGCCAAGGCCGTCACTGCCCCCACCGTGGACGGAGATCTCTCGGAAGCGCAGTGGGCCCAGGCCTTTGCCTCGGCCGGTGGACTGGTGGCCCTTGACGGTAAGCCCCTGGCCGGCGACGAGAAGTCCGAGGTAGGGCTGCTCTACGACGACCAGAATCTTTATGTGGCCTTCCGCATTGGCGACAAGGATGTGCAGTGCCAGTACACGGACACGACCAAGCGTGACCAGACCCTCTGGAGCGGTGGCGAGAAGAAGGCCTCGGACGTGGTGGAGATCTTCATGGATCCCGACGGCGATGGGCTCAACTACGTGGAGATCCAGGTAGCTCCCACTGGGGCCGTTTTTGACGCCAAGTTCGATAGCCACCGTACGCCGAAGTGGGAAGCGGCCTCTGCTTCGTACAACATCGACTTGAAGCATGGAGTCAAGGTGAACGGCACTCTCAACGATGCCTCGCCCGATGTTGGCTACACCGTAGAAGTGGCCATTCCCTGGAGTTCGTTACCCGGTCTGCAAGGGGTTCCCGAAGCTGGCAAGCCCTACAAGGCCAACTTCTACAGGCTCTCGGGCAGCGGCACCTTCGCTGGGACGCTTGTTCCCGTGGGCAACGACTTCCACGACCTGACTCTGGCCGCAACCGTCACCTTCGCGAAGTAGTTCCAGCCAATTCCAACGGAGATACCAATGACACCGCAAGAGCGCAGGGCCCGGGTGGAATCCATCCAGGACCCCGTCCGTCGACTTGAAACCATAATGGACCTGCTCAGAGGCCCCGACGGGTGCCCCTGGGACAAGAAGCAGACCCTCTCCAGCCTGAAGCCCTACCTCATCGAGGAGGCCTACGAGGCGCTGGATGCTATAGACGACGGAGACATGGAAGCGCTTCGTGGAGAGCTGGGCGATGTGCTGCTGCAGGTGGTCTTCCAGGCCCAACTGGCCCGAGAGGCAGGAGAATTCGACCTGGACGGCGTCGCCCGGGCCATCTGCGACAAGCTGGTACACCGCCATCCCCACGTTTTTGGAGAGGTGCAGGCGGAGACGTCCGAGCAGGTCTTGCAGAACTGGGAGCGCATCAAGACCAAGGGAGGAAAGCCGCTGCTTGCCGGCATTCCGCGGCAACTCCCTGCGCTCCAGAAGGCCCACAGGCTGGGGGAGAAGGCCACCAGGGTGGGCTTCGACTGGCCGAAGGGTGACTGGGTCGGACCGCTGGAGAAGGTGGCCGAAGAGGTCAAAGAGCTTGTAGAGGCCAAGACCAGCGCTGAGCGGTTCCATGAGTTGGGAGACCTGCTCTACGCCATTTCCAACATCGCCAGGAAGCTGGAGATAGACCCCGAAGCGGCCCTCCAGGCAGCTAACGACAGATTCGTTTGGCGCTTCTCTCATGTAGAGGGGAGGCTGGCCGAGCAGGGTCGCAAGCCCGAGGAGGCCACCCTCGAAGAAATGGACGTCTTCTGGAACGAGGCTAAGATGCTGGAGAACTCCCGCAAGAGCTCGACGTGAGCCCATGCCCGGAGTTCCACGGCGCCGCAGCTCACGATGCCGTGGAGCAACAATGACCTCCCGTGGGTAGCAACGCTGCTCATGGCCTGGGGGTTCCATGGCGGATGTGGAAGACCAGGGGCCCAGCCCCGCACCATCTCAGCGCTCCACCCAGCGGTCCATCCTGAAGTCCGCTGCCGTCATCACCCTGCTCACCTTCATCTCCAGGCTGCTGGGGCTCTTCAGAGAGCAGGTCAGGAGCTACTACCTGGGCACCGGCACAGGCTCTGACGCTTTCGGCCTTGCCTCGATGATCCCGAACCTATTTCGGCGCCTGCTTGGCGAAGGGGCCATGACCGCTGCCTTCGTACCCGTTTTCACCCAGTACCAGAACGCCGACGACAGGGCTGAGCTGAACCGGTTCCTCTCAGCCTTCTTCTCGGTCTTCGTGGTTGTGCTGCTGTTGATCTGCGGCTTGGGAATGGTTGCTTCGGACTGGCTCATCAGGACCTTCTTCTCCTCGGGGTTCGGCCTGGTCGAGGGGAAAATCGAACTTACCGCCGACCTTACAATGTTGCTCTTCCCATACCTTGGACTGGCCAGCCTTGCGGCCCTGGTGCAGGCCGTGCTCAACACCTACGGCGTCTTCGCCCCATCGGCCTTCACACCAATCCTGCTCAACGTGGCAACCATTGCGGGGACGATCCTGCTCCATCCGCTCTTCGGAGATGCCTCCTACGCAATGGCCATCGGCTTCCTGGTAGGAGGCGTTTTCCAACTGGCCTTCCAACTGCCCTGGTTCTGGAAACGGGGGCTCAAGGTCAGGCCCTCCTTCAACTGGAACCACCCTGGCGTCAAAGAGCTCTTCCGGGTATTCGCCCCTGGCATTATTGCGGCAGGCATCTACCAGGTGAACGTCTTCGTCTCGGAGATCATCGCCGCATCGCTCTCCCCGGGCTCTATTGCCTCGCTGCAGTACTCCATCAGGCTTCAGGAGCTGGTCCTGGGCGTCTTTGTTATCTCCATGACCACGGTAATCCTGCCCACCCTCAGCAAGCAGCATTTTGCCGGTGATTCCAAGGGATTCGAGCGCACGAATCTCTTCTCTCTTGAGGTGCTGGCCCTGGTCACGATTCCCGCTTCGGTAGCTCTAATCGTGCTAAGGCGGCCCATAGTCTCTTTGCTGTTTCAGCAGGGGGCCTTCGATGCAATAAGCGTGGAGAAAACATCATTTGCAGTGATGTTTCATGCGGTCGGTATATATTTTATTGCAGTATCACGGTCCCTTACCCAGTCCTTTTTCGCAAAGAAGGATCTCAAGCGACCCATGTATGTCGCCCTTTGCGCCTTCGTTGTCAATATATCTGTTTGTTATTTTTCCTCTATCTACCTGGATAACGGTGGCATAGCGCTGGGCAACTCTGCAAGTGCTGCGGCCTCGGCAGCGGTGCTCTACTTTCTGATGAGGTCGGGGGGCATGAGCTTGGGGGGCTGGGGGCACGGGCTGTTTCTTGCCCGTGTGCTGGTAGCTTCGTTGGTAATGGCCGGGGTGGCGATGTTGCTCATGTGGGCCTTGCCCTGGGAGGGTGCGGGCAAACTCGGAGTTGCCTGGAGGCTGTCGCTTTACGGGGGTGGGGGAATCGTCTCGTTTGTCGCCGCTGGTCTGCTACTATTTCCCCAGTGGATTGTGCCCCTCGGGCGTGGACTCAAGAGGCGTATGAAGCGATAGTGGGTGGGGGTTTGGCCCTTGCCTCAGGAGCACGACATGGTGAAGACTGCTTTGCTGCTCTCTCTGCTTGTTTTTGGATGCAGTTCTGCCCCAGCGCCCCGCGCCGACGTCGGCGATAGCACCGTGGATACGGACCGTGGGTCTGAACCGCTGGATGTGGATAGCCAAAGCCATCCTGGTGACGTAGCGGATGAGGTGAGTGGCGATGGGGCTCACGACGAGGTTGGGAACGAGGTCTCCGATGCCAGGCCCCTGGTGGTCATGACCTTTAACACAGGCACAAGCCTGGTGCCTCCTGCGGGGGCCATCAACAAGGGTTTCGGCAAACAACAGGCCGCTTGGTGCGATGAGTACTACGGGAACGGACTCTCGTGGATGGCCCTCATCGAGGATGCCAGGGTGTTTGTGGAGGGGGTTTCGCCCGACCTCATTGTCTTTCAGGAGATCTTTCATCCGGAGGAGTGCGCCGGGATTCCCGAGGAGGCCCGGGTGGGCTTCATCTGTGAGCACTGGAAGGCCGGCGACCCGACGGTAGCCCAGATGGTGGCCGGAGAGCAGTACCAGGTGGCTTGTCACCCGGGAAAGCCCGACAAGTGTGCTGCAGTGCATAAGCGGCTGGGGCGTTTCGCTTCATGCAAAGCTGATTTCTGTCTGGAAGGTCTTGATGGTTATACGGTGGATGGGTGTGGGAAAGGGGCCCGTGTGGCCAGGGGACGGGTTGAGGGCCCCAACGGCCCTTTGCTGACGCTTGTTTCGGTGCACGGCTCGTCGGGATTCAAAGAGGAGGATTCGGAGTGCCGGGTGAGGCAGTTCGACCAGATCTTCGTGGACTTGGGCGACGGAGAAGCGGGGGCCAACGGCGGGCTCAACATCATCATGGGAGATTTCAATACGGATCCTGCTGCCATGGCCGATGCCGATGCCAGCGCACGGCGCCTGCTGGAGTTCGTCGGAGTAGGTAAGCCGTTCGGCTTTGTCAACGCAGTGGGCTCCGACGCTGAGAAAACCTATGGCGGCCTCTTCACAATCGACTATGTGATCAGCGACGGCTGCGACGGCAGTTGCTGGACGGCGGGGGTCTCGCCGGGCCACCCCCCGGTAACCGACGCAGTAGCTTTTGACCATCATCCCACGGTATGCAACCTGACCTGCCCATGGCCCACTCTCAGCAGGTGAGCCACTGCGCACCACCCCCAAACCCCCATGCAGACTCTATTGTGTTGAGCCCACGGGGCGCCGAGGCTATGCTGCCCGGGTTGTTAACGTGGACCCAGAGGTGTCATCATGAAGCTCTTTATTGGTACTATTTCAATGGTATGGATGCTGAGTACCTTGGCAGTGGGCTGCTCGTCCAGCAGCAAAGGTTCTGATGATGTGGGACCAGCGGACCTCGTACCCGACAGCGGCGCCAAGAGCGATCTGACAACGGATCTCCCCTCCGATGTCGCCGATGTGCTGCTCCACGATGTGGTCGATGTAGCGCCGGATTTGGCCAATGACACGGTCAATGATGAGGGCTCGCCGGATCTTGTGGACCTTGCTGATGATGTCCCCCCCGACACCGACACGGCGGAGCCACAGGACACCTTCGAGCTGCCTGACAACAAGGAAGAGGGGCTTCCCACCTTCCTGCATGTGCCTTTCACGCGGCCTGAGGAGGGTGAGCCTATTACCGCCGAGGAGCGAGCGGCATTTACCAGAAAGATACTCAAGCTCCTTCGAGATATCAAGTATTTTGACTATATTCTTTACACCACGCATGGTGTTGACGCTTCTACGGGGATGAAGGACTGGCAGTTCTGGTATAACGAGCACTTCAAGAAGGAAGGCGATCTGGTTACCTTCTACCATCCCGTTAACCTCAATGATGGTGGACATAATCTTCATATTCCGTTTAGCAGGGCTTTGGGCAACATACTATCAGCCCATGTTCTTGTGGAGGATGCGACCATTGCCCTGGCCGCCGAGAAGCTCTGCAAGGGGATGTCTGCGTCGATGCTGGGTATGGTGCACGATGAGAACGACCCTCTGCCTCACCTGATGTCGCGCAACATTGCGGCGTTCAACCACGAGTTTCTGACTCACGACGGCAAGAAGAAGGCGGTGGACTACAGCGGCTGGTTTTCGCCGTACGAGCGTTGGAACTGCTCTCGGTTTGCCTACGAGAACAACCCTTACTGGGGCACGGTGTGGGTGACCAACATGCGCAGCAAGGACGACGTGCCGCACATCTTCCGGTTGGTTCCCATGGTTCGATATGCAGTTGCGCACAGCAGCAGTGATGCTGTGAAGGAGGCATGCGGCGAGACTCTGCAGTTGCTTGAGGCATTTGCCAAGGACATCGTGGATTCTGAGCAGAGGATTCGCACGAAGGATGCTGAGGGGGTGCCGTTCCTGCCTGGCTTCACGGGTGATGCCACGGCGGACAAGGAGCGTGGAGACTTGGCCTCCTTCGTGCACTACGAGAGTCTGATTCCAATGGGCGAGTGCAACGCACGGCGTTCGGCGGAGCTGATTGGGTATCATGAGCCAGTGAAGGAGGAGTGCGGTCGTGGGGAGCCGAACATGTACGACGAGGTCGCTTTTCAGCTCAACTCCTACAACTTGAGGATTTGCCGATTCTTCCACGTGGCCCATGTTGCCAACGCCCTTGTAAACCAGGACGACATGGGGGCATTCAAGCTGCTGGATGGCCTTGACGAGCGAATGACTCAGGAGAAGTCGAGGCCTCCGGAGAAGATGAAGACGGACCCGCCCAAGTACATGAGGGATCTGGCTCTCTATCTGGTTCAGGCGGCGACATTCGGCTTCCCGCTGACCAACGCTGAGGCCAGGCTGATTATGGAGCACTACGAGAGGTCTGCTGCGGAGATGCCGGCATGGCCCTTCTGGGATCCATGGGCCGAGTCTGTCTCCGAGGGCGACCACGGCGGCTACCGTCCGCCAAGCTGCAAGGGCAGTGGGGAGGAGCTCTCTTGTTGGTTCGGGGTAGAGGATCTGGCGCAGCTGTTTGAGTCCTGCTGGTCGCCTTTCGCCAACCCTGCGGGTGCCAGCTACGTTGATTGCGAGATTGTGAAGGATCCGAGCAAGTGGGATGACCCTGCTGCTGCGACAGAGGGGAACTGATGGTGGTGGGAAATGGCTGACATACGAGTTCAATTGCCGTTGGTAATACTTGTGGGGGCGGTGTGGGGTTTGCTTGCGGGGCCATCCCCGGCCTCGGCGCAGTCTGCGGCACCACCGCTGGTGGCGGAGCATCTGCTTGAGAGGCTTGATTCGGCCACGCTGGTGATACCCAAGGGCGAGGCACCGGCCAAGGTCAGTCGCCACATTCAGCCGTTTCACCTCTCGTACCATCCAGAAGAAGCCAAGCGGTGGCACCGGCGAGTGGTGCTCTACGACGGCTCCAACAAGTTTCGGGACATGCGAGAGGCTCTAGTATTGCCCCCGGGGTCATCTGCTGCTTTCCCCGTGGCCACCAAGGCTGGAGACACCTTCGCTGCGGTGTTGCTGGTGGGGGGAAAGGCTGGGGAGGAACTGGAAGCGACTGTAAGTTGCGCAACTCCTACTGGTACGAAGAACCTGTGGCAGAAGAAGGTAGGGGCCCAGAGTCTGGGCAAGCTGCGTTCGTGGCCCGAGGAGTTCATGGCCGCTGTGACGGTCGAATGCACCTCAGTGACTCTTTCTACCAAGTGCCTGACGCCCAAAGGATGCCGTAGCGATGTCATTTGGCATGCGCCCAGGATCGAGAGGAGGGTTGCGGGAGGGGCTCCGCCTTATAACATCGTCATGGTGGTTGTGGATGCCATGCGTGGTGACACGCTTGGGGCGTCCCGAACGGGCATGGCATCGGTCTCGCCCAACATGGACAAGCTTGTGGCATCGGGCACAGACTTCATGTGGGGGCATTCGGCAGCGAACACGACGTTGATGTCGATGAACATTCTTATTACGGGGGCGCACGCCAGGGCCGCCAGTTTCATTGCGTTGTGGTGGAGCGGCAAGGACAGGCGGCAGGAGTTCTACAAGGCCCGCCCCCCGTATATAACGCGCATACTACACGCTGCAGGATATAGGACGATGGCAGCAGTGAACAACCATCTATATTTTGCGGACTACAAGTATGCCGTAGATCCGGGCTTCGACGTGGTTCAGGATTGCCAGAAGGATCAGCTGGATCATCCGCTGCTCACGGATGCGGCCATCAAGTTCATCAAGGGCAACGCAGAGCGGCGCTTCTTCGTGCAGTTGAATCTGCTTGGACCGCACCAACCCTACAACCCTCCGGCGGAGTGCGTGGCCAAGGCGCGAAAGGCGCTCAAGGGTTCCGATCCCATGTTCGACCCCAAGTACATCGGTGAGATCTGCTGGGTGGACATCCATGTGGGCAAGCTGATGGATGCTCTGAAGGAGACTGGGCTGGACAAGAACACCATCGTGGTGCTCACGGCGGATCACGGGGAGGTGATGGATGGCCGGCACCAGTGCCGGTCGGAGTCTCAGCAGCAGAACTGTGCGAAATTGCACGGATTGACGCTCTACAATGAGGAGATCCACGTCCCCTTCGTGTTCAGTTTGCCGGGCACAATCAGGGGGCAGGTTGTCAAGACGCCGGTCTCTCATCCGGACATCGCCCCGACCCTGTTGGCACTGAACAACCTGCCCGTGCCCGAGCAGATGTCAGGCCGCAGCCTTGTGGGTGCCCTCTTACGCGGGGAGCCGCTGGACGAGATCCCTGTTTATGCTGAGCGTTGGAACGCCAGGGCGCTGCGCTGGGGAAAGTGGAAGCTCATCTGGCACACGTCGAAGGACGACATCTGCCCCCACTCTGTGCTCAAGACATGCCGAAAAGGGCACCACTGGTTTGAGCTCTACGACATTGAAGCAGACCCACACGAACGCACGGATCTCTCGACGGCCCAACCAGACAAGCTCAAGGAGATGAAGGCAAAGGTTGAGGAGATTATTGACGGGCTTTACAAGAAGTCGGGAGGCATCGGTCCCAATCCCTGAGCAGTGCTTGGCTAACCCATCCAAGGCCGTGACCGGCCTTTCCGGTTCGTTGTGACTTGCATTTCGAGGCAGCGCGGTTTATAGGTTGCACCACGTTTTGAGGGGGGCATGCAGCGTATTCTTCTGAAATCGAAGCTCCACCACGCCGTTATCACCGGCGCCAGCGTGGATTATGTGGGTTCAATCACCATCCCCAGTGACCTGATGCTTCAGGCCGACTTGTGGGAAGGCGAGCAGGTGCTGGTGGCCTCTTCAACAACGGGCGAACGGCTGACGACCTATGTCCTGACTGGTGAAGCGGGAAGCCGCAGGATCGAGATGAACGGTGCCGCGGCAAAGGTCATCTCCGCAGGCGAAACGGTCATCATCATGGCTTTCGCTATGTCAGAGAAGGAGATTCGGCCCAGGATTCTGTTCATGAATCCGGACAACACGGTCGCAGGGACGAAGTAACTTCCGACAGAAGCCACAACGGGTGGTGCCCTGTGCGGGGCGTTGCGCTGGCGACCGTCAGTCGGTTCACGTCACATCAATCTTGTGAATATTATTTATAAGGAACTGCGCTCTGTCAAACTTGGCTATTGTATAGCTTTTCTAACTGCTACAGTCTTGAGAACTCGGCGCACTGTTCGCCCATGAGCACGGCCATGGCCTGGTGCAGGGCTTCGACGTTCTGGGCGCCGACCAGCCTGGAGACCTCGTTACCGTTTTCATCGAAGAAGAGCATTGTTGGCGTACCCATGACGGCCAGGCTTCTGGCGAGGTTTCGGTTTTCGGGGAACGAGATATCGATGGTTTCTATTCGTAGGCCCTTGCCCGAGCAGGAGTGGTGTAGCAGGTCCATTATGGGCACCATCTTGAGGCAAGCCGGGCAGTCGGGCTGGACGAATTTCAGCAGAACTGGGCCGGCAAAGAGGCTGCTGGCGGTTGTGGGCGCCGGGGCGAATGGGTCATCGGAGCCAGCTATGCCGCACGACTCGCTCTCTTCGGTGCACTGCTCCGAGGGTTGTGAGGCAGATGTGTGGTTCGCATCGTCGGCCGTGGCCAGATAGCTTCCTGTTCCCGATGCACCGTGTGGGGCGCTTCGCACGATGTTCTGCGAGATGTCGCTTGAGCTTCCGCCCGAGGGGTCGAAGGTCAAGAAGCCGATGTTGTCGGTAACCATAAGAACGGCCACGGCGACGAGGACGGCCCCGGTTGCTTTCTCAAACTTCGGAATGAACCGCTGCACTTTCCTCAGCAGCGAGACGCCCTGCTGTGCAAACAAGGCAACGAGGAGCAGCGGGA
Organism: uncultured Myxococcales bacterium; assembly: GCA_964593355.1. Lineage (GTDB taxonomy): Bacteria > Myxococcota_A > UBA9042 > CAIXZC01 > CAIXZC01 > CAYTWV01. The sequence goes on along the minus strand of CAZQHM010000004.1, from coordinate 97,332 downwards.
TGCCAATGCCAAGACCGTAGACGAAGAGGTAGAAGGCGCCTGTGGCCATGCTGTTAGCCGAGACGGCGGTGAAGGTGAGTATGGAGCCGAGGATAGGGCCGACGCAGGGGGTCCAGCCAAAGGCGAAAGTTATTCCGATGAGAAGGGCTCCGAAGGGGGTCATCTTACCCTTGGGGCCAAGCTGGAAACGCTTCTCTCTGTCGAGGAACTCCACCTTGACGAGGCCCAGGAACTTGAGGCCGAAGAAGAACACGGCAAGCCCGCCCAACTGCTGGAAGAGCAGCCTGTGCGATACCAGGAATCGTCCCATTGCCGATGCGGTCAATCCGGCGAGCGTGAAGACGATGAGGAAGCCCAGGACGAAGAACGTCCCATTCAGCAGCAACCTGAACCTGCTGCCTCCGCTCTCCACTTCGTCGATGCTTCCACCCAGGAGCACGCCGAGGTAGATAGGGATCAGTGGCAGAACGCATGGGCTAGCAAAGGTAAGCAGGCCGCTGACAAAAATCGTGGTCAAAGCCAGGTCCATAGAGCACCTCCCACCCCTTGGAGCCACAACACAGCAGGCGGTTACAGGATTCCTTCAGGCTTGGACAATGCTCCCTTTCAAACTCCTTGAAGCGGGTATGGCCCTGATGTATAGTGCCGCCCGGTTGACAACCAGAAGGAGTTTCTCATGTGGCCCAAAGATCTTCTCGCAATCACGGATCTTACACCCGAGCAAGTCGCAGACCTCTTCACCTTGGTGAAGGACATGAAAGCGAACCCCGGAAAGTACACCGAGTCCTGCAAGGGCAAGGTGCTGGGCATGCTCTTCAAGAAGCCATCGACCAGAACGAGAATCTCGTTCGAGGTGGCCATCTATGAGTTGGGCGGCACGGCGCTGATGTTCCGTCCCGACGAGCTGCAGTTGGGGAAGAGCGAGTCTCTCGCCGACACTGCCAGAGTCATGTCGAGGTTCATCCACGCCATGATGATCCGGACCTTTGCCCACCAGGAGGTTGAGGATTTCGGTAAGTATGCGACGATACCGACCATCAACGGTCTGACGGACTTCTTGCACCCGTGCCAGGGTTTGACGGACTTCTTCACCATGAGCGAGCGCTTCGGCGATCTTAAGGGTTTGAAGGTCACCTACGTCGGGGACGGCAACAACGTGGCCCACTCGCTGATGTACGGTGCGGTTAAGGTTGGCGCTCACATAACCATCGTCACTCCCAAGGGTTTCGAGCCCAAGGCCGAAGTTGTTGAGACAGCCATGCGTCTGGCCCCGCAGACGGGAGCCAAGATTACGCTGGTGAACGACCCCATCGAGGGTGTCAAGGGCGCAAACGTGATCTACACCGACGTCTGGGCCTCCATGGGCCAAGAAGCCGAAGCCAAAGAGCGTGAGCGAATCTTCTCGGGCTTCCAGATCAACATGGAGTTGCTCAAGCACGCCCACCCCAACTGGATTTTCATGCACTGCCTCCCTGCCCACCGCGGCAGCGAAGTGACCGACGAGGTCTGTGACCATCCGCAGTCGGTCATATTCGACCAGGCCGAGAACCGCCTGCACACCCAGAAGGGCATCCTCTACAACCTGATCAACAGGAAGTAGGCCCTCTCCCTGCCCTCACCCTGGCCCTCCCTGCCCTCACCCTGGCCCTCTCTGCCCTCACCCTGGCCCTCTCCCGGAGCGGGAGAGGGGATTTGGTCCGGAACTCCCGCCTTGCCCGTGCCCCAACCGTCCGAATGGTCCGAATCGTCCGCGTCCGAATGGTCCGAATCGTCCGCGTCCGAATGGTCCGAATCGTCCGCGTCCAAATGGTCCGAATCGTCCGCGTCCGAATCGTCCGAATCGTCCGAGTCCGAATGGTCCGAATCGTCCGACCAACCTACTGTGATGTGATTACATCAGGATAGCACTCAACAACAAACCACTCAAAGCAACCCTTAGTAATACCACTCATACTCACAATCATAGGCATCCCAGCTGCAGGTGCCGTCGCAGTCGCAGTACCAGTCATCGGCGTAGCCGCAGGGGTCGCCTTCCTGGCAGCAGGTGCTGGTGCCGGTGTAGCCTGTGCAGAAGGTACATTCGCCGCAGTCGGCGGGGCAGGTGGTGCAGTCTTCGTCGTACTTGTAGCAGAAGCCATCGCCGCAGACGGGATCGGTGCAGTCGAGTTCTTCCCACGCGCAGGCGCCATCGCAGTCGCAGTATCCGTCGTACTCGTAGCCCGAGGGGTTGCTGTTCTGGCAGGCGAGGCTGGTGCCGGTGTAGCCTTCGCAGAAGTCGCACTCACCGCAGTCGGCGGGGCAAGTGGAGCAGTCTTCATCGAACTTGTAGCAGACGCCATCGCCGCAGACCTGCTCGGTGCAGTCGAGTTTGTCCCACTCGCAGGTGCCATCGCAGTCGCAGTAGCCGTCGACGTCCCAGCCTTTGGGGTTGTCGACGGTGCAGCCTGTGCTGCTTCCGGTATAGCCTTCGCAGAAGAGGCACTTGCCGCAGTCAACGGTGCAGGAGCTGCAGTCTTCATCAGTATCGCAGACGGCGTCGCCGCAGCCTTTCTGGAGGCAGACGTCTTTGTCCCAGTCACAGGTGCCACCGCAGTCGCAGGTGCTGTCGTCGAACCACTCGCATGGGTCGCTCACCTGGCAGCAGGTATTGGCTCCGGCGTATCCGGGGCAGAATTCGCAAGCGCCGCAGTCGCCGGGGCAATCGGCGCAGTCTTCGTCGCCGTTGCAGGTGCCGTCGCCGCAGGAGGGGCAGACGCCGCAGTCTCCTTCGCATGAGGTGCAGCTCTCGTCCCAATCACAGGTGCCATCGCCGCAGAAGGGGCAGGCGCCGCAGTCTTCGGGGCACTCCTCGCAGTCTTCCTGCCAGGAGCAGGTACCATCGCCACAGACCACGCATTCACCGCAGTCATCGGGGCAGGTCTCGCAGGTTTCGTCACCGGTGCAGTCGTAATCGCCGCAGATAGCTGGACAGAAGCCGCATCCGAATTCGTTGACCTCGCCGATGCAGGTGGAGTCCCACTCGTAGTTACAGCAGTAGGAGTCTTCGGCGCAGACGCAATCTACTACGGCCTGGTCGGTGCACTGGCCAACGGGCCCTTCCTGGCAGCAGTCCCCGGCATCGCAGGTGCAGTCTTGGGGGCAGGTCTCGCAGCTTTCTCCTTCATCGCAGACAGTATCGCCGCAGACGGGGGGGCAAGCGCCGCAGTCCGCTGGGCAGGAGGTGCAGTCTTCGGTAGCGTCGCAGGTCGAGTCTCCGCAGATGGCGGGGCACAGGTCGGTAGCGCCTTCGCACTGGCCATCAGTGCAGACATCGTCGCCGGTACATTCATCGCCATCGTCGCAGGCGATGGAGTTATTGGTGTGTACGCAGCCGGTAGCAGGGTCGCAGGTGTCGTCGGTACAGGGGTTTGTATCATCGCAGTTGGCGTCGACGCCACCCCCGCACACGCCGGCGGTGCAGACGCTGCCCATGGTGCATTTGTCGCCATCTTCGCAGGCGGTGTTGTCCTCGGCGTCGCCCACCTTGCACTTGCCCTCGTTGGTGTCGCAGTAGGTGCGCTTGCAGATGGGCTGCGGTCCCAGGAGGATGTTGCAGTCGTTGTCATCTTCGCACTCATCGTCTCCGAGGTCTGGAGTGACATCGGGGGCTTTCTTGTCCTCGGTGGCCACATCCTTGTCATCCATGTCGACGCCAAGGTCATCGGACAGGTTGTCCAGCGCTGCGTCCTCGGACGTCTGGTCGCCGCCGTTCACATCTTTGCCCTCTTCGGTGGCAGAGTCGCTGCTGCACGCCAGCGAGAAGAGCACCGCTGTCATAAGAACCATGCTAAGTAACCGTTTCATACCCGCCTCCAATATCGGTATTGACCGTTAATCGACCCTCGATCCTAGCACGTTGTCTCCGTGTCAACAACTGCCAAAATTGCGGCGCGGCGGCACGGCATCGCACAGAGAGCCCAAAAGCGGAGCCAACCAGTTGTGAGAACAAGCCGACGCTCGCATGCGGCCCGTGTGACCTGCCTTGTCGTTCGGTCACCGTCTGGATGGCCGATTTCATAGGGGGAGCGCCCTTGACAGAGGGGGTCTCCCCATTACTTTGAAGCCGACGTGAAACCAGACTCGCCTGCCAGCTGCGGCAGATGGGCTATCGAATAGGAGTCAGCCATGGGAAAAATCATCGGAATCGACCTTGGAACCACGAACTCTTGCGTTGCGGTGTTGGAAGGCAAAGAGCCGAAAGTCATAGAGAATCAGGAAGGCGGCAGGACGACTCCGTCGGTGGTGGCTTTTGACGATAAGGGCAACGTGCTGGTTGGTCAGATTGCCAAGCGTCAGGCAATAACGAACCCCGAGAACACCATCTACTCTATCAAGCGTTTCATGGGGCGGCGTTACGATGAAATCGGCGAAGAGACCCGGATGGTGCCGTACAAGGTGGTGCGCTCGGACAACGACGATGCCCACGTGGACATCCGGGGAACGAAGCACAACCCCCCGGAGATCTCGGCGCACATTTTGAGGAAGCTTAAGAAAGCGGCTGAGGACTATCTTGGGGAGCCGGTGACCGAGGCGGTCATCACCGTACCGGCATATTTCAACGACTCTCAGCGCCAGGCCACCAAGGATGCGGGGCGGGTTGCTGGCCTGGAGGTTAAGCGAATCATCAACGAGCCTACGGCTGCGGCGCTGGCATATGGTCTGGACAAGAAGAAGAACGAGGTCATCGCCGTTTACGATTTCGGCGGCGGCACCTTTGACATCTCGATTCTAGAGGTTGGCGACAACGTTGTGGAGGTTATCTCCACCAACGGCGACACGCACCTGGGTGGCGACAATCTCGACCAGGTAGTCATGCAGTACCTGCTGGACTCCTTCCGTCAGGAGACCGGCATGGACATCTCCAAGGATCGTGTTGCTCTTCAGCGTCTCAAGGAGGGTGCGGAGAAGGCGAAGATTGAGCTCTCTTCGTCCATGGAGACGGAGGTGAACCTTCCGTTCCTTACGGCGATCAACGGTGTGCCCCAGCACCTGTCAATTAAGATTACGCGCTCCAAGCTGGAGCAGCTTGTTGAGGATCTGGTAGCCCGCAGCTTTGATCCCGTTCGCCGGGCGCTCTCCGACGCAGGGAAGCGGCCATCGGATATCGATGAGGTCATCCTGGTGGGCGGGGCGACCCGAATGCCGTTGATTCAGGCCAAGGTGGAGGAGTTCTTCGGCAAGAAGCCCCACAAGGGTGTGAACCCCGACGAAGTGGTGGCCGTGGGTGCTGCCGTGCAGGGTGCTGTGCTGGGTGGCGAGATTAAGGACATCCTGTTGCTGGACGTTACGCCGCTATCGCTGGGCATTGAGACCCTGGGGGGCGTCATGACCACGCTTATCGGCAGAAACACCACCATCCCCTGCACCAAGAGCGAGACCTTCTCCACGGCAGCGGACAATCAGACCAGCGTGGAGATTCACGTGCTCCAGGGCGAGCGTGCCATGGCCAGGGACAACAGGACCCTTGGCCGTTTCATTCTGGACGGCATCCCCCCGGCCCCCCGTGGCATGCCTCAGGTGGAGGTCTCCTTCGATATTGATGCAAACGGCATCTTGTCAGTCTCTGCCAGGGATAAGGCTACGGGCAAGAGGCAGGAGATCGTTATTAAGGCCAGCAGCGGTCTGTCCGAGTCCGAAATCAAGAAGATGATGGACGAGTCCAAGAATTTTGAAGAGGACGACCGAAAGAAGCGAGAAATCGCTGAGATTAGAAACCGGACGGATAATCAGATTTATCAGTCAAGGAAGACAATTCAGCAATACAAAGACAAGCTCTCCTCTGATGTGGTCGATGGATTGGAGCGGGCCATTACGGCCGCCGAAGAGGCCATGAAGGGCGAAGATCTCGAGGCCATCAAGGCAGCGGGAGAGGCGCTTAACGAGGCAGCACACAAGGCAGCGGAGAATATCTACAGGGAGACGGCGGGGCAGCAGCCCGGGCCTGGCGCTGCTGAGGCTGAGGGCGAGGCCCAGGAGAAGAAGGGCGACGGCAAGAAGGGCAATGTAATCGACGCTGACTTCGAAGAAGTTTAGGCAGGGCCATTTCGCTGGCGGGCACGCCCCTGATTGCGTTGCGCTTCAGAAGTTGGGCCGACTTTGACCTCCCACCGACACCGATAGCTGAACTCCCCTTTTCAGGAACCAGGCCAGGCGCGGCGTAAACAGTTGTGCCATGGGACCGCCTTGGCTAGAATGGCGGCCGCATGGAGGCCGTCATGGCAAGAATTCCGGTGATTTCCAAGAGTTACGTCCTGCCGACCCTGTTATTGGTGCTGGCGCTTGTTATGCCTGGGGGCTGTTCGAGCGATTCGGGCGGTAAAGGAAACGGGCCCCTACCGGACACTACGCAGAAAGACAGCAGCGGTGACGGGCAGGCTGACATGGGAGGCGACTACTGCGAGAGCGACGAGCAGTGCTCCCCCAATTTCTGCGACCCGGAGTTGCAGCGATGCGTTGAATGTTACGAGACTGAGCAGTGCCAGGATGGGTACAGCTGCGTGACGTATCGTTGCCAGAAGGGCAGCGGGGAGTGCTCCGAGGATGCACAGTGCGAGGCCGACGGCAAGGTATGTGATGAGGATGCCGGCAAGTGTGTGGAGTGCGTGAAGGCCAAGGATTGTGAGTCCGGCAACTATTGCACCACAAACAATAAATGCGTGCCGTGGGTATGTACTGCCGGGTCAACGTGGTGCGAAGCTAAGACAGCAAAAGCATGCAAGGATGATGGCAGCGGGCTGCTATGGTCTGAGGAGTGTGATGATGGGAATCCATGCACAGAGGGGGACGGATGCCAGAACGGCGAGTGCATGGAGCCCGTACCAAAGAATTGCGACGACAACAATATTTGTACGGATGACAGCTGCCATCCTACAGCAGGATGTGTCCATCAGTTCAATTCATTGCCTTGCGAAGATGGCACCATCTGCACAAAGGGCGACATGTGTTCCGGGGGCGAGTGTATCTCCGGACCGAGTGATTGTGATTGTCTGTCCGACAGCGACTGTGTGCAGTACGATGACGGTGACCTCTGCAACGGGTTGCTGACCTGCGCCGGCGGCACATGCATTCCTAAGCGCAGTTCTTCTGTAACTTGTCCGCCCTCGAACGATCCATGCAAGAAGTTCGTATGCAAGCCTGAGACGGGGCTCTGTGTCGAGGTGGTCGGTGCCGACGGCACGGAGTGCGACGACAACGACGATTGCACCCTGGAGGACCAGTGCGTTGGGGGGATTTGCACTGGTCTGGCGAAGACCTGCGATGACAACAACGAGTGCACGATGGATGCGTGCAACCCCACCAAGGGCTGCATCAATACGCCGGTGACGGGGCCCTGCGATGATGGAGACATCTGTACCGGGCCTGACGCCTGCAAGGAGGGTGTCTGCTTCGGCCCTGTGCTGACCTGTAACGATAACGAGGCCTGCACTACGGACTGGTGCGATGCGGTGGAGGGGTGCAAGCATGAGATTCAGACGGGTGCTTGCGACGACGGCTCTGCCTGCACCGAGAACGACACCTGCGTCAGTGGAGAATGTGTTGGTACGGCAAAACAATGTGCCGACGATAATATATGCACTGACGACACATGCGACCCGTTGACTGGGTGTAAATTCACGTTCAACACTAAGCCATGTGATGACAACAACCCCTGTACGGTGAACGACCATTGTCTCTCAGGGGAATGTGTCCCAGGGGGAACGCTATTTAATTGTAACGATAACAACGCCTGCACCAATGATTCTTGCGATATTGATACAGGTAAATGTGTATATATACCTAACTCTCAACCATGCACGGATAACGATCCATGCACTCAGGGGGATATGTGCATCGATGGATCCTGCGTACCGGGCCCTGAGCCAGACTGCAATGACAACAACTTCTGCACCAATGACTATTGTGACACGCAGGGAATCTGCCGCAACCTGCCCACGAGCGGGCCCTGCGACGATGGGAACGCCTGTACGCTGAATGATACGTGTATTGGCGGTAATTGCAAGGGAGGGTCCAGTCTTAACTGCAATGACAACAATGCCTGTACAGATGATTGGTGTGATATGGAGGATGGATGTCATCACGCGTTTAACGAGGTGCCCTGCAATGACATGAACATGTGCACATTGAATGATGTGTGCAACCAGGGGGTATGTCAGGGCTCGACGACGGTGAACTGCGATGACGGGAAGCCTTGCACGCAGGATGACTGTTCGCCCATGACGGGATGCAGCCACTACTACATCACGGGTCCCTGCGAGGATGGGGATTTTTGCACCGAGGATGATTATTGCGCTGCGGGGGCATGTGTGAAGGGCAAGCTCATCGATTGCGACGACGAGAACGAGTGCACCAACGACTCGTGCGACCCTGCCAAGGGTTGTGTTTACAGCAACAACTCGGTGGGGTGTGAGGATGGTGATGCCTGCACCATGGGTGACAAGTGTGACGGAGGGGTCTGCCAGGGCGGTCCCGTGGCCGACTGCGACGACGGCAACCCATGCACCGACGACGAGTGCGCTTTCACCTTGTGTCTCCACACGCCCAATCTCAAGGAGTGCGACGACTCTGATGTCTGCACTATTAACGACAAGTGTGCCAGTGGGTATTGTATTGGCACTCAGCTTGACAATTGTGGTTGCCGCAGTCTCTTCATCGACGGGGCAGCGGGGTACGTCCGCACAAGCCACAGTACCAAGATGGATTTGGGTAGCAGCGCCACGGTAGAGTTGTACTTCAAGGCTGAGTCCCAGACCGGCGACAAGGCGATTATCAACCGCTGGGGGGCCACGGGAAATCAGGCGTTCCGTATTGGAGTTACGCCATCGTCCAACACGGTCAAGGTGGACCTGAAGGTACAAGGCAGCAGCACGGTGCAGACGATTACGGGCACCTACACCGGGTCGGGTTGGCATCATGTGGCGTTTGTTGTGGACGGCGCCGAGGCGAGGCTTTATCTGGACGGCTCGAAGAAGGGGTCTGCGGCGCTGACGGCGGGCATCGCTACCTCGGCGGTGGCGATGCGGATGGGCGCCCGGGTGAACAGCAGCGGCACCCTGGAGCAGTACTTCAAGGGCTACCTTGACGAGATTCGCATTTCGAATACGCCGAGGTATTCCGGCACGACCTTCACCCCCGAGCCCAGGTTCATGATGGACAGTGCCACGGTGATCTACTACCGGGCTGACCAGTTCCAGTTCAACTCGCTCTTCGACGCTACGGAGAACTATCTCCACGGCAGGGTCTACGACAGCTACTACTACTCTGCAGACACGGTGGCAACAAAGTGTGCGCCGCTGGACAACTACCCGCCCAGCAGCCCCGTGGTGGAGATTCGGCCCATCGGTGCTTTGGGCGACCAGCCCATCAAGTGCGAGATGCTCTCTCTCTCTATCGATGCGGAGTATGATCCTGTTTCGTACAAGTACGAGTGGTTCCTGGATGGCGTGTTGCAGCCGCTCTACACCAGCGATTCGATTCCTGCGGAGGCGGTCAAGCCCTGCCCCCGCTGGGACTGCGACGGCTGCCAGGAGTGGACCTGCCGAGTGACCCCATCGGACGGCAAGCCGGGGCTTCCCGGCGAGAATACTCAGGTAGTAGGTATCAACAAGTGCCTCGACTGCGAGGGTACGGTTTACAACGATCACTGCTACTACGCTTTCAACGACGAGGTTGACTGGGGCACTGCCCGTTCATCCTGTGGAAGTTGGGGCGGGTGGCTGGTTGTCATCACCGATGCGGGTGAACAGGCAGCGGTGGCCTCTGTGATTTCCGAGAATGCGTGGATTGGGCTTACGGACCAGGAGGCTGAGGGCAACTTCGTATGGGTTACTGGAGAGGCAGTAACCTATACTAACTGGGCCAGCGGGCAACCTAACGACATCGGTACTCAGGACTGCGTAATGGCCTTCAAGGATTCCGGATATAAATGGAACGACATGAGCTGCCCTAACGACCACACACCCAGCAGCAATAATGCCAAGCAGTATGTATGCGAGAAGGCTTATCCTTGGCCCATGGAGTGATGTGGGTGGGATAACACTCGGTCGAATCACTCTCCGAACAGAAATCGTGCCAAGCGCTCTCCGCTGTCCTGGATTCTCAGGCGGTGGTAGTAGCAACCCACTCGTGTGCAGGCTTGGGCTACTCCGCCATTGGGCAGCTTGAGGTTGGCCATGGGGGCGTCGCAGTGAACGCATTGGTCGCCATTTGCCGTCAACGACACTTTGCAGTGCGGGCAGTGGAGCGAGACCACGCTGCCTACCACGAATCCGGCTCCGCCCTGAACTTCGTGGTTTCCGTACCAGGGGTTGAGGAAGATTGTCTCTTCAATGGCACCCTGCCTGGCCAGAATGGCTATAGCGGCATGACCGCCCAACTTCACCGACGGATCCAACAGCGAGTGGCCATTGGGGCACGTTGCCACTGAGACAAGAAAGGACTCGGGCGGAACCTCGATAATGACCCGTTCCATGCTTCCACCTCCACATTCAGACCAGTAGCAGCAGGGTCACCCATGCGGTGCAACCGTTGGGGACGGTGGCCGTTGGGGACTGTGCTGCGAGGGTCAGGCTCTACACGGCCACCGGGCGGCCAGAGATACATGATCGGCGGTGAAACGCAGGCAATTAGCCTGGCCCTGCCCTGCTACTGTAGCCACTGGGTAGCCGTTGGGCAAACAAAGTGGCTGTTCCTTCCATGGGGTGAGGCCCCAGCGGCCCGTTTGGCGTTGGCCAGAAGCGCTTGAGTGTGGCGGTGAATTGGGGGTGGGTACCGAGCAGGAGAAGAGGGCTGAGGTCAGCTGGCAGTCAGAGTTTCTGCGGGATCCATGGATGCGGCCCTGTTTGCGGGGAAGAAGGCTCCCAGCAGCGAGAAGAAGACGGCAAAGCCGAAGGAGAGGGCCATGGCGTCGGGCCTGAAGAAGAAGAACGATTCCGGTTCAAAGGGGAAGTCAGAGAGGTAACGGTTAGCGAGCATGTCGGCAACGAGGCTCATACCGACGGCGATAGAGTTACCAAGGAGGCCGCCGGTGACGCCGATGAGCACCGATTCGCCGAGGAACATACCTCGGACGTCCATCTTGGTAGCTCCCAGGGCTCTGAGGATTCCGATTTCCCGTCTTCGTTCAAAGATAACCATAAGGAAGGTGTGAGATATATTAATCGCCGCAATGCCAAGAATAATCGATGCCATAATCATAAATATGGCGATAGCGACCTGAAGGATTGTTCTGAACTTATCGGCCTCGGCGCTTCGTCTGGAGAGTTCGATGTTGGCCTTTTCCATCTTGACCATGACATCGGGGAGGTCTTCGGCGTTGGCAATCTGGAGGATGATGCTGTCGTAGTCATCGGTAGCTTCGCCGCCCTTGAAGCGGGCGTTGGCCCGTTTGACGTAGTCGATGGGCATGGTTACGCCGGCTTCGAGGGCCTTGTTTGAGAAGCCTACAACGACGATGCGTTTTTCGGCCGGGACGCGGTCACGGACCTGTTCTTTGTAGAAGGAGGTGCCGTAGGAGACGCTTCCTTCATAGCCGAGGAGGGTTTCAACACTGCCCAACTGGGCCTGTTCGAGGGTACTGCCGAGGACGAGGTTGAAGACTTCGAGAACCATGGGGTTGAGGATAGCGGGGATGGGTCGTTCGCAGTAGCCTTCGCCGCGGCGGTCCCAGCGGAACTCGCCAACAGAGCCAAAGAATCGACTGACGGAGCAATAGGTACCGTAGGGGCACCTTGCGGGCGGGCAGCTACCACCTTCGGGGACGGGGGTGCCATCTTCGCAAAGGCCGGGAAGTTCTCCTCGCCTGAGCACGGGATTGGCTGCGATTTCGTTCTCCTTGGAGTTCTGCTGGCAGCGGATGTGCTGGCAGGTAGCGGAGAGGGAGCAGGTGCCTTGGATGCACTCACCGGATTGGCATTGGGAGGAGTTGAGGCAGCTGTTGGGTGCACATGTGGTGCCAAGGGGGCAATCGGAGCTGGAGGCGCAGGGCCGCAGGCAAACTGAGCGTGAGCAGAAACCTGAGACGCATCCTCCTGCACCGCACTCCTGGTCTCTGGAGCAGGCCACCTGGGTGCAGCTGGCCCCAGGGTAGCAGGTGGCAACGGTACCTGGGGTGGCGTCGGTGGAGGTGGCATTAGCATCGGCGGAGGTTGAGTCAGGGGTCTCTTGAGAAGCGGGCTCATCGTCTGGTTTGGTGGAGTCGCAGAGAGGACGGCATGCGCCCTGGATGCATCCTGAACCGGCGACGCACACGGAGTCGTCGCGACAGGGGACGACTTCGCCTTTGTCTTCGAATTGGCTCCAATAGGAGATGGTTTTGCAGAAGCCTTGGACGCACTCTTCACCGGGGCTGCAGTCTTCGGAGTCGTAGCACTTGCGTTCCCGGCCGTAGCGTATTTTTAGTTCGTCCATGGTGGTCTGGCCACGGGTGGCCTCACGTTCACGGAGTTCAGTGCGAAGCAGTTCATCGTTGAGTCCATCGAAGAAGGCCTCGAACTGGACCCCACTGTCGCCGAAGAGTTGGCCACCCAGTTTGTAGGTGGCCTGGAATTTCGATTTTAGTTTGGGGTAGACGCCCGTAACGCCTTCGAAGGCCTGGAGTTCTCCCACGCCGTCGTTGTTGAAGGCGATGCGGCCCACTTGACTTTTGAAGCCGCCGATATTGACCTTTGACGGTTCAACCTCAATAAGATCAACGGGGTAGATCTTATTAAGGATTTCCTCTCTTACCCCGAAAGTCAACGCTAAAAAGAACGAAAATACCGAAACACCAACAGTAATTCCTATAGATGCGAACACGAAGTGCTTCTTATTGCGGCGGACATTCTGAAAAACAATAGAAGCCATTTTTCTCACCGTCATTGGGCACCTCCGCCACCGACGATGGCGCCGTCGACGATGCGTACGATTCTGTCGGCCATGCTGGCCAACTCCTCGTCATGGGTGACGAACATGATGGTGACCTTGTCGTCCTTGTTGAGTTTCAGGAAGAGCTCCATGATGTGGTGGGTAGTGGCCGAGTCGAGATTTCCTGTTGGTTCATCGGCGAGGAGGACCTGGGGCTCTTGGAAGATGGCTCGGGCGATGGCCACACGTTGGCGCTCGCCGCCCGAGAGCTTGTTGGGATAGGAGTGGGCCTTGTGGAAGATTCCGACCCTATCCATGGCCTCTTTGGCGCGTCTCTTGACCTCTTTGGCAGGGATTCCCTTGTTGAAGTAGGCTGGGAAGGCCACGTTCTCCATGCAGGAGAGGTGTGGCATAAGATTGTACGTCTGAAACACAAAGGCTATTGTATTATTTCTAAACTTCGATAGTTGTCTATCGCCCATCTTCTTGAGGTCATGGCCCTGGACCTCCACGAGGCCCTTGTAGTTGCGGTCGAGGCCGCCGATGAGGTTGAGCAGGGTGGTTTTACCGGAGCCGCTGCGGCCGAGTATTGCAACGAACTCACCGTCATTGATGGTGAGGTTGAGCCCCTTGAGCACCGGGGCCTCGGTCTTTGGGACATATGTTTTATGAATATCAGCTAATCTGATCATCTTAACACAATTTCCAATTGGAGTTGGCTTCCATTTTCGACCGGAGACACAACAAGACGAGACTCCAGTATAGATGATATAACAGCCACGAAGTAAGGTGGGAACTCAATGGCCCGAAGGTCCCGGACCAGCCTTCGGGTTTTCAGGGTGAAGGTGAGAGGGCCATTGTCCTGTTGAACGAAGAGGGACTGGGCCAGGGAGGGGGCCTGACCTGTGAGCACCCTTTGAAGCCTGGCGCCTTCGCCCACCCCTGTGACTGCGATGACCCTCCTACCGTCCACGATGAGGGAGAAGCACTTGCTGGTATTCTCTTTGAGGCAATACTCGGTGCCGGGTTTTTCGCCGGGCAGTTCTTTTACTTCGAGGTCGGCAACGAGGGCACCCAGGCCATTCTCACCAAGCAGTTCATTGAGGTCCACCCCTTCCCTGGCATTGAGTACCAGTTGAAGGTGAAGTGCGAAGAGTGGGTCGGATGGCTTCTTGGGTTGAGTTAGGTTAGTAACGGAGATGGTTTTGCTCAGGCCGAGGAAGGCCAGGGAGAGTTCGGGTTCGAAGCCCTTGAGCACCTGGCTGAGGTCTTTCAGGGCCGGGGGTACTCCGGAGAGCATCCTCCACGCTTCGCTGACCAGGGCCCACTGCTCTTGGGAGAGCCAGTCGGCCAGGGTCTCGACGGGTCTTCTCAGGGATATGGTGGCTACGGCATCATCGGCCAGGGCTGTTTCCGGGGGGAAGGTGAGTTCTCCGGCGAAGGGAAACGAGCAGCCTTGGGTGACCAGGTTGAGTTTGTACTTATCGCCTGGCTCAATGGTGCCTGAGAGAGTCTTGCAACCTTCAAGCATTCGCACAACGGAGTGGCCGAGACCGGCGGCCGGGCCCATTTGTCCCAGGAAGGGGCGGGCAATATTGTAGATATCTGCTGCGGGGACTTTGAGGCGGAAGCTGATGCGGTCATGGGGAAGCTCTTCGGCCATGGGGGGTGGCTCGCTCTGCATGAGGGCGGCGATGCGGCTCATGGCGTCGGGCGAGTCTGCAAAGAGCATCACCCAGAGGTTGCCGTGAGTTGCCCAGGCGATGCCCTTGGAGATGGGCCACAACGTCACCTTTTCCACTGTGGGAATTGGTGTCACGCTCTTTCCTGCCCTCTCCAGTGCTGCCTGAACGAAACTGCTCCAGAGCTTCTGGTCGGCAAGGCCGATGACGGCCACTAGGGCCCCCTTGTGTTCGAAGAGCAGAGGGCGGGAGTCAGGGGAGATGCCTGAAGATTCCAGGAGGTTCTCCTGGCCCAGGTCGACGCCGGCGATCATGCTTGCCATGCCCAGCACACCTTGCAGGCCATCGAAATTGACCACAAGGGAGAGGAACTCATCGACCACTCTTCTGCTGTCAGGGAAGCTCACCACGAGATGGGATCCTGAGAGGTCGAAGCGTTGGGCGGCAGTCTCGAACCGTGTGTCGTCGGGGGCCTCTCCGCAGGAAGCGACGGCCAGGACGATAAGAAGTATGCGGATCAACCTTTTCATGGCGGGAAGGCTAGAACCATGGGCCCAGGAAGTCAAGCTTGGCGTCGCTCGGGCTCATTGGTTCCATCTATGTATGGCGGTTTGGGGCAGCGGTCTCTTACGGGTTGACATGGTGTTAGGGTGAACCTAAGGTGGCGCCTTGGCTCGGGGGCTTGTGGAGGCTGGGGACGAATCGTTGGTGGCAAGTTCGCCACATCATCCAAGGAAGGCGCAAGTGTTTAATCCTACTGAAACTGATGAAAGAAGATATCTAGAAGAAGTACGAGACAAGATTGCCGAGGCGCTGGACAAGCTTGGGAGACGAGTTCGGGGGTATGCCCGGGACGCCAGGGAGCAGAAGGAGCAGATGTGGGAGCAGCGTGGGGAGATGGATCAGGAGGAGAAGATTGCTACTCGCCAGACCATCTTCGAGACGGTGATGACGGGCAAGGCAGCGCACGATGCTCAGCGGCGGATGCAGAAGCTCTATGTGACTCCCTACTTCGGCCGGTTCGACTTCTTGCGGGAAGGTGCATGGGGCGACCCGGTGCCGTACTACGTGGGCATTCACTCTTTTACCGATGAAGAGTTGCAGAAGGTAGTGATTTTCGACTGGCGAGCTCCAATTTCCAGTGTTTTCTATGAGTTCGAGCTAGGGGCTGCGAGGTACAAGGCGCCAGTGGGGGTGGTCCGTGGGGAGGTCTCACTGAAGAGGCAGTACCGGATCAAGTATGGGCGGATGGAGTTCATGCTGGAGAGCGGGCTGAACATCATGGACGACATCCTGCAGGAGGAGTTGAGCCGCACGGCAGACGAGCGTATGAAGACCATTGTTGCAACGATTCAGAGGGACCAGAACGCCATAGTGCGGAACACCGAAGCGGAGGTGCTGATTGTTCAGGGGGTTGCTGGCTCGGGAAAGACCTCAATAGCGCTGCATCGCATCGCATTTCTTCTATATAGATATCGAAAATCCCTCAGCTCAAGAGACTTTTTAATCATATCCCCAAATAAAGTATTCTCGGACTACATTAGCAACGTTCTTCCGGAGCTGGGTGAGGAGCAGATCCAGGAGACCGTAATGGAGTCTTTGGCCGAGCGTGTTCTTGACGAGGAGTTCAGCTACCAGGGGGCGGCGGATCAGGCGGAGATATTGGCAACGGATCCTTCGCCGGATTTCTTGGAGCGTGTGCGAGTCAAGGGCACGTCGCAGTTCGTGAAGGACTTGGACAGGTACATTGAGCAAGTCGAGGAGAGACAGTTTCAGGGGGTTGACCTTCCAGTGAGGGATAGGGTGATTCCGGCCCACTTTCTAACGCAGACTTTTGACGAGCGTCCCTGGGAGACCCTTTCTGATCGGCTCTCGTGGGTGGCGCAGTGTGCGGTGGACAAGGCTCGCAGGGATTGGCGCATGGATTTGACGGGCAAGGAGAGGGGTGAGGTGCAGGCGGAGGTTCGAAGGATGGGGCGCAGGTCAGGGTTGAAGACTCTCTACCGGGAGTTCTTCCGGTGGCTTGGGGCGCAGCATCTCTTCAGGCCGCCTGCGAACCTGGATCTGGAGTATTGTGACGTCTTCCCGATCATCTACTTGAAGCTGCGGCTGGAGCGGGGCCACAAGGCATACGCCATGGTGAAGCATCTGGTTGTGGACGAGATGCAGGACTACACCCCCATTCAGTATGCAGTTATCAACAGGCTATTCGACTGCAAAAAGACAATTCTTGGCGACATAAATCAATCCCTAAACACATATATCGAGACCAATGCAGACACTATTGCAAACCAATTTAGCTCCACGGAAATAGTAAAACTGTGCAAAAGTTACCGATCGTCATACGAGATAACCCGCTTTGCACAACAGATTTCGCGCGATGAAGATCTTGTTCCTATCGAGCGTCACGGTGAGGCACCAAGCGTAGTGGTTTGCGACAGCGAGGCGGAGGAGTTGGAGGCCATCAGGAGATCCATAGGGCGCTTCTGCGAGCTTGGGCGGAGCAGCATGGGGATCATATGCAAGACCCCGGCTCAGGCCCAGGCTCTACACGGGGCGTTGTCCCGCGAGGCGACTGACATCCATCTTCTGACTCCCAACAGTGCTGCCTTTGTTCACGGCGTGGTTGTCTGCAGCGTCCAGTTGGCAAAGGGGCTTGAATTCGATTATGTGGTTGTGCCTGGGGCAGGCGTGGAGAACTACCGGACCGAGAACGATCGTAAGTCGCTGTACGTAGCGTGCACAAGGGCCATGCACCATCTGGTTCTGACCTCGGTGGGTCCTTTGACGGGGCTTGTTCCTGCCTGAACTGGGCGCATTGGTTGTGGTGCGGACTGCTCATCTCACTGCCTGCTTGCGTTGTGTCGGGGCTTTCTCTATACGGGATGGAGCTGCTGGGGAGGTTTCTATGAGCGAGTTTCTTGGGAGTGAAGAGGGGCGTTTTCTGACGGGGGAGTTGGAGGGCACGGGGGGGGTTATCAAGGAGCGGCCGGAGGATTTTGTTGTTGTTGAGGTTCCGTTGTACGAGCCGGCAGGTTCTGGGGACCACAGCTACGTTCGATTCCGGAAGCGTGGGATTCCGACCCAGGCAGCGGTGGACCGGTTGGCTAAGGCGTTAGGGGTTCGCAGCAGGGACGTTGGGGTAGCGGGGTTGAAGGATGCGCAGGCTGTAACCGAGCAGACCGTGAGCATAGAGCATGTGCCGGTTGAGCGGATTCTGGGGCTGGTTCTACCTGACATGGAGATACTCTCGGTTGAGCGTCACGGCAACAAGCTGAAGACGGGGCATCTGAGGGGCAACCGGTTTGTTATAAGGATTCGGAAGGTAGGCCAGGGTGCTTTGGCCAGGGCTGAGGCGGTGTGTTCAGTGTTGTTGGCGAGGGGAGTGCCGAACTTCTTTGGTGAGCAGCGTTTTGGCGCCCGGGGGGACACGGGGCTTCTGGGTGGAGCTCTTGTATCGGGCAACGCCAGGGCCTTCCTCGATCTGTTTCTCGGGGGCCCCATTGAGAGCGATCCTCCCGAGTGTCGAAGGGCAAGGGCCGCATACGATGAGGGCAATGTGGAGGGGGCGATGGAGCTATGGCCCCGGCACATGCGAGATCAGAGGGCTGCGCTTGCTGCGTTGGGGAAGCGTGGTGAGGAGCGGGCAGTGGAGGTTGTAGACCAGCGTCTCAGGCGCCTCTTTGTCAGTGCTTTTCAGAGCACGATGTTCAACGACGTCTTGGCGGCCCGGTTGGGTACGTTGGACAAGGTGATGGTTGGCGACCTGGCGCAGAAGCGGGATTCAGGCGGTATCTTCCTGGTTGAGGACGAGGCGGCCGAGGCACCAAGGGCGGAGCGGTTCGAGATAAGCCCCACGGGTCCCATTATCGGAGAACGTTGCCGGACCGCCACGGGTCTCCCCGGCGAGATTGAGAGCAGCGTGCTTGCCCGGTACGGCATCCACGATCCCCGTCTATTGACAAGAGCCGGTTCGGTCTCCATGCCCGGCGGCCGCCGTGCTCTGAGGTATCTCCCTGATGAACTGCAGGCGACCCAATCCCAAGACCAGTTCGGCCCCTACCTCGAGCTATCCTTCATAGCCCCCAGCGGTTGCTATGCCACAGTGCTGCTGAACGAGGTAATGAAGTCCAGCCGACAGCGCCCAGACTAGGCAAGCGAGCCAAGCGAGCGAGCAAAGGTACGAAGTTACTGCAGCGCCCCCCAGCGGCCGATGGCCTGCCACGAGCGAGCGAGCAAAGGTACGAAGTTACTGCAGCGCCCCCCAGCGGCCGATGGCCTGCCACGAGCGAGCGAGCAAAGCGAGCGAGTCGAGTGGGCGATACTGGATTCGAACCAGTGACTTCCACGGTGTGAACATGGCACTCTACCGCTGAGTTAATCGCCCAGAAAGTCAATGGTGGGCTATTTGCCACAGCAGGCACCGTGAAGTCAAGCACTTTCGGCGCAAACTGCAGCGGTTCTATCGCCTGGGAGCAGTAGGAAGTGGGATTTCGGGGCCCAGCGCCTGCCCCAGGCCGAATTGCGTGGCACCGAGGGTACTGGGCTGGGTTTGGGCCATTACTTCGGCTTGCTGAATACACCGAACGTTCTGCAGCGCAGCTCTGGTGCCGCCGGTGCAGCGCCCTTAGGGCCCAGGGAGAGTGGGTCGAATTCTTCAACCACATCGAACCCCACACTCTCGAAGAGGTCTAAGACAGTGCCGGCATGGGCGCACCTGTCGAACTGGTGGTCCATGTAGTAGACCAGCCTGCCTCCCGGCTTGAGGCCGGCGAATAGGATCTCCAGGGAGGTCATCTCGTTTGCGGTTACCCGAGCATCCTCGCCATCTGCCACGGGTTGAGAGAACTCCAGGCTATTGACCAGCAGTATTCTGTCGGCCTGGGGTAGGTCAACGACGTCGAATGCGCCCTGTTGCAGCAGGTGGCGAGATATGCTTGACTTGCCCACGGGGTTGTCACCTCTGGCTTCAACGGCAGAGACGTTGCTCACTCCCCATTCGGCGTCGCTGGCAGTCTCGATGTAGTCAACACAAGCGTCGTTGACATCGGTGGCAATGACGCGACCTTGGGGGCCCAGGGCCAAGGCCAGTCGCCTGGTCCAGTAGCCTGCTCCAGAGCCGATATCCCAAACGACCTGTCCAGGCTTGAGTTCCAGCGCCCGCTCTATGGCAGCGGTGGCTGGCTCCGAGTCTCTCTGGGCGCAGATTGCCTCCCCCCACTTATTGCCTCTTGAGCACTGCTCTCTAAGGAGGTCCTTTTTGGAGCAACCAACAACGGCAAGCACCAGAAGGAGGACGAGAGCGGAGATGGCTCCGGAGAGGCTTGGTGCGGGAGAGCATCGGGAAATCCAGGCAGACGAGGCGGCCAGGACAACTGAGTAATTCTTAATCATGAGTGTTTCGGCCCCCGTCTTTTTTGCATTATTGCTCATGTTTTGGATTATTTCGTAAATACGCTAAGCGTTCTACATCTATCATGCTGACCAACCAGCTTTTTTGATGGGTGCATTACACTGTGCGGATCTTGTTCCGAGAGAGTCCGAAAACCCGATTCTTCAAATATGTCAGACAACACGTCAACATTAACACAGTCCTCCGCGTCGAAGTCAATATAATATACCAGCTTACCGCCCTTCTTAAGACCGGAATACAAATTGTCAATCACATTGCGGGGGTCTGGTCGCAGATTGAATCCTTCGCTGTCAAGGTCCGAGGCCCGAAAGCTTATGCTATTGACCAGGAGTATTCTGTCGGCCTCCCTGGTCTCAGGGGGTAGCTTCGCCATGCCTTGGTTCTTCAACGATAGTGCTGCCTGGTCCATGGGTTGGTTGGCAACGGCATCCAGGCAGGAGATGTCGCTGACTCCCCAGGAGGGGGCCGCGGCCTCGATAAAATCCATGCAGGCCTCGTTGATATCTGTGGCGACAACGCGTCCTTGGGGCCCGGCTTCCAGGGCAAGTCGTCGGCTCCGGTATCCCGTTCCTGCGCCGATGTCCCAGATCACCATGCCGGGGGCGACGTCGATTGCGTTGGATATGGCTTTAGTGACGGGCTCTTTGTCCCGCTGTTGGCTGATGGGGGTAGACCAGTTTCGGTCTCCTGCGCAGCGCTCACGAAGATCTTCAACGCGGCTGCAGCCCGACGTCAGTCCGACCAGAACGGCTAGCAGAGCCAGCCATGACGGACTCATGCCTCGTGCCCCTTTCATCCGGTCTCCCTTTCCGGTCCGATTGCGGGGGTTTGGACCTTGTTAGTGTTGCTCACGCTGTTGCTACCCCCAAGTGCGGGTGGCTGTCAACAGAAATTCTGGACTCGGGTTCAGATTTCGGGGCTATGTGGTGCGCCCTGGCGGAGAGGCTCCTGGAATTGTCTTGACCCCCATTTTTGCAAGGTGGTAGAGTAAGCAGGCCCGTCTCCTTGCCTGGAGGTAAGTGGTGAGTAGGTTTATTGTTGGCGACCTTGTAGTTTATCCCGCCCAGGGCGTTACTGAGATTATCGCAGTTGAGACCCGTGAGGTCAGCGAGATTCAGCACGTCTTCTACGTTCTCAAGGTGCTTGGCACCGAGAAGAAGATTCTTGTGCCCATTGGCAAAGAGGATCGTGTGGGTCTTCGTCCGGTGATGGACGATGCGAAGGTCGATGAGCTCTTTGACCTGTTGCGGAACCGCGAGATTGCGTTTGAGCAGGAGACATGGAACCGCCGCTCACGCCGCTATATGGACAAGATAGGCAGCGGGGATCCGCTGCAGCTTGGTGAGGTTTATCGGGACTTCTCAGTGCTCAAGGGGCGCAAGGTGCTGAGCTTTGGCGAGAAGAAGATGTGGGAGATGGCACGTGCGCTGCTTGTGCAGGAGCTGGCCACTTCCATGGGCGTTGATGAAGGAACCGCCACCGCTACGATGGATGAGGCGTTCAGCGATATCGTCCCCTTTGCCACCGAGTCATAGCCCCCCCATTTCGAATCCCGAGGAACCATGAGAGCTCTTCTTCAGCGAGTTACTCGTGCAAGCGTTACAGTGGGCGGAGTCTGCACGGGAAGCATTGACAAAGGATTTCTGGTTTTGCTCGGTGTTAAGACCGGAGACACGCAGGCAGACCTGAAGGCACTGGCAGACAAGATTGCCGGCCTTCGAATCTTCGAGGATAGCCAGGGCAAGATGAACCTGTCCCTTGGGGATGTTGGCGGCTCTATTCTTCTGGTGAGCCAATTCACGCTGTTCGCCGACACCAAGCGGGGGCGCCGGCCCGGATTCTCCCTGGCAATGGAGCCCGTTGGCGCTAAGGAGATGGTCGCCCTCTTTGCATCGGTGCTTCGCTCCCATGGCATAGCCATCGAGGAGGGCGTCTTTGGGGCCGACATGAAGGTTGAGCTGTGCAACGATGGGCCCGTGACTATCATGCTGGATACCGAAGAGTGGAAACGACTGCCTTGAGGTTGCCATGAGAGCACTATTACCAATTCTTACCGCTGCCCAGTTGCTGCTTCTCTCTTGCAGTTCGGATCAGAGTTCACCCACGGGCGAGGTGGTCGATTCGGCCCCTGAGCAGGTATCCGAATTGCCCCAGTGGGACCTGGCCGCCGAGGAGACGCTGGATGCCGACCTGGCCACTTTGGACACCGCCGAGGTTACTGACCTGGAGGCCGAGAGCCTTGACCCCACGGACGTGGTCTGGAGCTGCCAGAACGAGATTACCTGCGCATGGCTCGACTATGGCAAGAGCTACTCTCTGCTATCCACCATGGACATGCCAGTGGGGGTACCCAAGGCCGATTGGGAATTCGCCAAGAGCACCATCGAGAGCATCAAACTTGAGCTTGTGGGCCAATCCGGCGCCTTCGTGGGAAGCATCGAATTCCCCGTGGGCACGGCCACTACGCCCGAAGGTGCGCCCTGGCCGAAGATGTACTGGGATGAACTGCCCCTGACCGGTGAAGAGCAGCTTACCCTGAGAGCCTCGGTGCTCCCCGTGGGTGAGACCTCTCGTCTGGAGCTGGGTACCAAGACTCTCTATCTGAAGCCGGGACATCACTACTCTTTCTCTTGGACCTGGACCAGCAACGCCCTGAACGCCCAAAACGCCTTTGGCGTGGCACTTACGTTCGATGCCGGGTCCTACTTCGGTTGGGCAGAAGGCAAGGCCTATCTTGTGGTTCAGGATCCAGGCATGAAGCTGCCTGCGGCCCCTTCGGACAGCATCCGGATCACTTTCGGGCCGCAATCTTCTTGCGACCAGGCTCAGCAGTGGCTTCTGAGCTATCTGCCAGGGGACATCCCCGTGGAGGGTGGAAGCTGCTCGCTCTTCGAAGGCTTTGGGCTCTACTACACCATTCCCCTGCCTACTTCGGACCTGAAGCTTCCTCTGCTCAAGCACCTCTGGGCGAGCAAGAGCCTTGAAGGTCCTGTGTCAGCCGAGTAGCGGTGGTCATCACCGTTTGCCCCCTTTTTTGATTGGTTCCAGCGCCGTGTTACCCTCCCACCCCAGTGGAGGTGTACCATGGGCAAGACCATGTTCACGCAGAACTACGCCCGGGCCAAGGGGCCAAGACAGGGCGCTTCGGACCCGGCCGAATCTAAGCCCCGCAAGCGCTCGGGGAAGAGCTCGGGCTCCATCCGGAGTGCCGGGCTGGTAGCGGCCGTAGCCCTGCCGGCCATGGCCATCACATCCATAATCGCATACCACGGAAGTCCCGTTTTCCAAGACTCGGTGAAGCAGAGCGGCGAAGCCATCTCAGGGGTCTTCAGCTCCGACGAAGAGCAGCAGGCCGTTGCCATCGAGGAACAGGCAGCGCCCGAGCAATTCGTCGATTCCCGAGAGCCCGGCCGCCAGGTCAAGGGGCCGGCGCCCCGGGTCGAAGTAGAGTCAGAAACAGTGCGGCCCCCCTCCGATGTTGCACCCACGGAACTCTCGTCGGCAACCGGCATTGCTTATCACGAACCGCAGGTGAGCAGCGGTGGAAGCGAGGCTGTGGAGGAGGCAGGGCCCGTCCCTGTCTACGTTCAGCGGGCCGCAACACAAGAGGGGGCCGCAAGCGCCAAGGGAGCCTCGGGCGGCGAGAAGAGGTTACCTGAACCGCAACTCCGAAAGGATGAAAAGACCACGGCCAAGGTGGAGAAGAAGCTGGAGAAGGAGCTGAAGAAGAGTGAGAGGCGGGCCACAAACGATTCCAACCAGGAACTCTTCGTGGCGGCGGAGGGGCTGACACTGAAGCAGGCGCAGACCGTGGCGTCCCGGGTATTCGGTGGAGAGGTGGAGCGCAGCGGGCTCAATCGCAATCGCGAGTGGTACAACCTCTCCTGGAAGGGCGGGCAGCGTGCGCAGCCTTTCGATGTAGCTCCCAGGGAGATCTCCGTGGCGGCCAGGACACTGCAAGGGCGGTTCACCAAGGGCAAGAGCGGATTCGTGGCCTTCCTCTCCGTATCGGACCCCAACGCACCCGAATGGACCGGCACCTATCTTGGGGCCGTCTTGCTGACGGGAACACCGGAGAAACCGGGGCGAGTGGTGGGAGCCACCGCGCTTCAGGCCCCCAAAGGGCGCTTCACCCGTCGTGAGGCTCGAGACCTGGACGGCGACGGCACAGCAGAGCTTGTGCTTGAAATCGAATCGCACTCTCCTGGGGGATACGTGCAGAGGGATCTCGCCATCCACCGATACAGCAGGGCGGGAACCCAGGTGCTCTTCACCGCCCGGACCCTGGAAGACGGCCCCGGAGTTCCAACTCAGGAGGCTCGGTTCAAGGATGTCTCGTTCAAGGACGCCAACAAGGACGGTATTGACGAAATCGTGGTGAAGGAGGGGGTGCAGAGCTTCGAAGTGGACGAGACCCTCTATCGCACACCGCTGGAGAAGAAGATTGTTGCCACCAGGACCTTCAAGCTGAGCAAAGGACGCTACAGAATCGCATCAAAATAGCTGATTACTTATTTAAAATAGTTTCAATTCGGCACGCAGCAAATCCAATTCAAGACTTAGCCCCAGCCATTATCTTCGTGAAATCGGCGAACTTCAGGAAAGCGGCCCCGATGGCCGCCAGCATGGAGATACGGTTCGCTTTGACCAACTCATCCTCGCAGAGCACCAGCACCTGGTCGAAGTAGGCATCAATGGGGGGCTGAAGCTTCACGAACGCTGCCAACACGTCAGCGAACCGGCGCTCATCCAAGGCAGAGGAGATCTCCCCTTGCAGGCCGGAGAAGATTGCCCACAGGTCCAGCTCTGCCTGGTCGGTAAGCAGCGAGGGATCAACGGAGCCGGCAACACGGCCCGTTGTGATATTGATGACTCGCTTGAAGGGGAGAATCAGGGACTCATAGTCGGGCCTGGAGCGCAGCTCTTCTACGGTCTTGACCTTCGCTTCGACATCAAAGGGATAGTCCGCGCCTGCCGCCAACACTGCATCCACGGCCTCGGTGGAGTATTGCCCCGTGAGGCTGTTGCGCAGTCTTCCAACCACGAATTCGGTGATCTCAGTGGTGAGAGCGTCGGGGTTCTTGGCCTTCTCCCCAAGGTTGCCCACGGCAAGCCCCACAAGCTTGGAGACGGGCACCAGTATTCGCCCCTCGCCGAGGATTCGGGTTATTCCCAGAGCTGCTCTTCGCAGGCCGTAGGGATCCTTGGTAGCCGATGGCACCAGACGCAGGGCGAAGCAACTGGCCATGAGGTCCAGCTTCTCTGCCAGCGCAAGCACCGTGCCCGCAGGGGTCGCTGGTAGCCTGTCCCCGGCGTACCTGGGCATGTAGTGCTCGTCGATGGCCACGGCCACGGCATCGGGTTCACCCGACATGCGTGCATACTCGCGGCCCATAATTCCTTGCAGTTCGGGGAACTCGCCAACTACCTGGGTAGGCAGGTCTGCTTTGGCCAGGCGTGCGGCCCGAACGGCGTCAGCTTTGGAATCGGCCGCTATGACGTCTGCGATGAGAGCGGCCAAAGCCTCGAGTCTCACGGTCTTGTCCAGCATAGATCCCATGCCGTGCAAGAAGGTCTGCCCGCTGAGCCTCTCGACATAGGCGTCCAGAGGGCGGGAGCGGTCTTCGGAGAAGAAGAACATTCCATCTTCAAGTCTGGCTTTGAGCACACGCTCATTACCACGACTGACGACATCCTGGTCCTTAGTTCTAGTATTGCTTACCACGACGAAATGGTTTGAAAGCTTGCCATCTTTCATGCAAGCAAAGTACTTCTGGTGGTTTTTCATTGAGGTTATCGGAACTTCTGCGGGCATCTCAAGAAACTTCTCCTCGAAACTGCCCATATGAACAACCGGATACTCGACCAGGAATGTCACCTGCTCCAGCAGCTCGGGGCTATGCAGCAGGGTCAAGCCCTTGGACTTTGCCAACGCCTCGGCTTCGTTGCGGATGAACTCTCTGCGCTCCGAGGGGCAGGGCATGACGAAGTTCTCTTTGAGCTTTGCGACATAGCTTTCAGGGCTATCCACTTCGATTTCGGGTGCTCCCATGAATCGGTGGCCCCTGGTGATGTTGCCCGACTTGATTCCGGCGAACTCAAAAGGAATGACCTTTCCTCCGAAAAGGGCCACGAACCAGTGAATTGGCCTGACGAATGGCTGCTTCTGGGAGGCCCAACGCATGGATTTGGGGAAGCGCAGCGCCGAGAGAATTCTTGGAATCACGGCCTCAAGGAGTTGCGCCGTCACCTCACCTTTCTCCTCTTTGCGAGCCAGGAGGTACTCAACCCCTCCCACATCGGCCAGAGTCAGTTGAGAAACATCAACGCCGGCGCTTCGGGCAAACCCCAAGGCCGCTTTGGTTGGCGCTCCGGAGGCATCGAAGGCCTGGTTGCGTGCGGGCCCTTTGCGTTCAACCAGCCTGTCGGCCTGGCGCTCGGGGATACCCCTGGCCACCATTATGAGCCGCCTTGGAGTGGCACAACAGTCCAGCTTCTCGAACTCCAGATGCAGCGACTCCATCTCCTTGGCAAACAGCGCCTTGAGGTCAGCCATCGCACCGGGGGCCATCCTGGCCGGGATCTCTTCTGTTCCTATCTCAAGCAGAAAATCTAGCCTGGCTACTTCGCTCATCTGCGCCCCCTACCTGAAAGTCCTGTTCAACAGCGGGAATCCCAACGCCTCCCGACGCTCAAGCCACTTCTGAGCGCAGGCCTTGGCGAGGGTTCGAACTCTACCAATGTACGACTGCCTTTCGGCAACGCTGATGGCCCCCCTGGCATCCAGAATGTTGAATACGTGGGAGCACTTCAGGCAGTAGTCGTAGGCAGGGAGAGGCAGATTCTCCTCGCAGAGCCTCAGGCACTCCTTCTCGAACTCCTGAAAGAGCGTGAAGTGCAGTGGCACATTGGCCTTTTCAAAGTTATGAATAGAGAATTCAAGCTCGTTTTCTTTAAAAATATCGCCATACTTGACGTCTCCAACCCATTTAACATCATAGACGCTCTGGGTGTCCTGGAGATACATGGCAATACGTTCAAGACCGTAGGTTATCTCTGCTGCCACAGGGTCGATATCTATGCCGCCTGCCTGCTGGAAGTAGGTGAACTGGGTGATCTCCATTCCATCGACCCAGACCTCCCAGCCCAAGCCCCAGGCGCCAAGGGTCGGAGACTCCCAGTCATCCTCCACGAAGCGTATGTCGTGCTCGTCGGATCGAATTCCAAGCTCGGCGAGGCTCTGGAGGTAGAGCTCCTGGATGTTGGCCGGGCTGGGCTTCATTATGACCTGGAACTGGTAGTAGTGCTGGAGGCGGTATGGATTGTTGCCATAGCGCCCGTCAGTGGGACGCCTGGATGGCTCAACAAAGGCCACGTTCCACGGCTCTGGCCCCAGAACCCTCAAGAAGGTATTGGGGTTGAAGGTGCCGGCCCCCTTCTCCATGTCGTAAGGCTGCGCCACCACGCAACCCTGCCTGGCCCAGAACTGCTGCAATTTCAAAATGACTTCCTGAAAGTTCACTGCACTCCCTCCAATTGCGGCGCACCGTAGCAAAGAGCCATCCCACGGTCAACAAGGCCCTCACGTTGCTGCGGATCCAGTGCCTGGCCAAGCGGGCGCAGCGGGCGGCCTGGGACCTGATGTTCAGGGCTCCCTGGTCCCGTGCGGTTCCACCATCTCCCAGAACTGTTCTTCTGAGATAATCTTTGTTGCCGACCCCTTTTTGATATTCGCTTGTGCTTTGGTGAGCTTTGAGGAGACTCGCTCCTCTTCGCCCGCCACCAGATAGTCGAGTTCCTTGGTCACGTCGGCCGGGGCCGTGCCACCCAACTTCAACACCACTGCCTGAGCCTCACGGCGGCCGGCCCTCTTGAGGGTGCCCGTGAAGACGAAGCTGCGACCCCTGACCTGGTTTTCGGCCTGACCGGCAGCATCCGATACAAGCTCCGGCGGTGCTGCGGGGGCTGTGACCTCGATGTGCTCCAACAGCTCGCTGATTGAGGCGGCCTGTTTGCGTAAGCCGGCAATCAGCGTTACTGCCGTGGTAAGCTCGATGCCGGGGAAGCGCTTCTTGTCCAGAAGGTCCTGTTCGGTCAATCCAAGGACCGCTTCCATGGTGCGGCACTCCTTCTCCAACAGCCTGGAGAACTGCCTGCCAAGCTCAGGAACTCCCAAAGATTCCAGGAAGAGCGCTAGCCCAACCTTGCGAACCGACTCCACCTGAGCCACCAGTTTCGCCGCAAGGATCTCCCCGAATCTCTCGATGCCGGTGAAACTTGAACTGGTCAGCTTGAAGAAATCGCTTCGGTTCAGCAGGAGCCCCTTCTGGAAAAGGGCCGTGACCACTTCAGGGCCGAAGCCCTCCATGCCGAGGGTCTTGGCAAAGTAGACGAGAGTTCCAATGACAGCAGCGGGGCAGCCTTCTGGTTGCGAGCATTGAAGCACGCCATCGCTCAGAGAGAGAGCAACATCCTGAATTCGTTGGAAACTATCGGGAACAAGCTCTCCGTCCACAGGCAGGCCCTCCGCTGCTGGGAGGTCAATTCCGTGGGTCGCTTGAAGCCATCGCCAGAACTCTCCATCCCATGGTGCCCAGAGCCAAGGCCAGCTCTCTTGAGGCCCAATGTTCTCCAGACGACTGGCCCCAGCCGGCAAGACCGCAACAGCGAAGTGACCCTCGTGGGCTTTGGCCAGGGCCTCTCGAAGCCCTGAGAGAGTGGCCGGAACGAGGGGGTCAATGACGCACAGTGCGGCATAGGTTGCGTTGGGCGGGTAGTAGCTGGGGAGGGAATGTAGCAGCGCCTGGATGGCTTGGCTGCGTTGGATGTTCTCTTCCGAAAGCGCCCTGGACCAGGTTAGTAGCTCTCTGTACACCGTTGCTACATGACGCTTATTGCGAGTTGGAGAGGGGGCCTCGTCGGGAGGCAGCATTATGCGCAGCCTCCGGGCCTCCGTTGAGGCCCTTACGGCAATGGCGATGCGCTCTTCGAAGAGCCCCGCCGATGATGCAGATGCCTCATAGGACTCCTCGTCGGGCTCATGGGAGTCGCCGGTCACGAGGGCCTCTTGCAGGGATTCCAGCTCGGGCCTCATCCAGTCGGGCAACCACCATGGACCAGACGTCTTGACCCATGGGGTGACGTCGATGCCACAGAGGAAGAATCGGCCAAATCCGCTCTTGCCTCCACCGGCCAACTCCTGGGCCATCTCCTTGAGCAGTTCCTTCTGTGTCTGGTCGGCCAGAATCCACCAGGGCTGCTCATCATCGGGCTTGCTTGGTGGAGCTGTGTCGAAGAGGGTCCGGCCCTGTGGCTTCTTGAGTCCGTCTGCCTTGAGTGCACCTTGAGCATCCACGGGGAAGGTAGGCAAGAGCCGCAGGTCCAGTGCATCGGCCTCGACGAACTTCGCCAGGTGTTCCAGCCTCTCTCGGAAGTGGCGGTCTCGGGTGTCCCCCGCTGCAACAACCATCAGCCCCGGGTTGGAACTGCTCGCTCTCGGGGCCGCTCGCAGCGCTGCTCTTGCCCTTTGTGCCGAGTAGCCCTGCTCAAAACTGAAGCTGCTCCAACCAAGGGTTCTCGAGTAGGCCTGGTCAACAGCAGCGCCCATCCCCCGCAACTGGTCGGGCAGCGAACGCATGCTGTTGGTGTTTTCGAAGAGATCGCCTGTAAAGAGGACCACGTCTTCCGTCAGGCTAAGAACAGGCCCGAAGGCCTTGGCCTGGGCTATGCTTCGGCGGCTTTGCACTACGGCTGGTGGAATTCTGCTCTCCCATCGAGGCACTCGAAAGCCGCCGACGAAGAGGTTTGGCGCCGCAAGAAGGGTCGGCGCACCGCAAGATGGGCAGGCCAGGGGCACAGCCACCTCGCCCCCGGTACCGCCACCCAGGGAGCGCTCCAGGTTGGGAATAACACCACCCCGCCGCACGACCTCGACCTGGTCGCCCACATGCAACGAGTGTTGTCGGAAAATTGAGATGTTGTGCAGCGAGCAGCGGCTGACCGTGGCGCCGGAGAGTGACACCGGTGCGATGAGTGCCACGGGGGTGATGGAGCCAGTCCTGGAGAGGCTCCACTCCACTCCCTCCAGGGTAGTGAGCCCGGCATCTCCCTGAAACTTGTATGCGATGGCCCATCGGGGGTGGTGCGCCGTAGAGCCCATCTTTTCCTGAAGCTCAGCGCCGACAACCTTAATAACAATGCCGTCCGTCTCGAACTCCCAGCCCTGGCGCTCTTCCAGGGATGAGCGATAGCGCTCGGGGACCAGGGCAGCGTTGCCGATCCATATGGGCGGCAGTTTGAACCCCCACTGCTGCAGAAGGACGCTCTTCTCTGTCTCGTCAAGCCTGCGCCCCTGCATCAGCAGGTCGTAGGCCAGAAAGTCCAGGTCCAGCAGCTGCTTGAGGTTGCCCTCCTTCTGTTTGAGGCTGCCTGCTGCCAGATTCCTCGGGTTGGCGAACTGAGAGGCATATTTCTCCTGAAAGATGCTTCGGCGCATGTGAACCTCGCCCCGCACCTCAAGAGGTCCCACGGCTACTCTCAATGGAACACCGGAGATCATTCTGGCATTGGAGGTGAACTCTTCGCCCACCTCGCCATCGCCACGAGTTGCGGCCAGAAGCAGCTCACCGTCGGCACCGTATCGCAAGCTGGCCGCTACCCCGTCAATCTTGGGAGTCAGGGTAACCATGCCGTCCCATGACTCCTCCACCTGCCGCTGAACCGAAGCTACCCAGGCCTGAAACTCCAGGTCGTTGTAGCACTTGTCAAGGGAGAGCATGGGGATGTCATGTACCACCTTCTGCCCCGGCTCGGATGTTGCAGTGGCGCCTGCCCCCACTCGGTGCAACACGGGCGAGTCTGGTGCCAGCTTTTTCAAAAGGCGCACCAGCATATCGAACTGCTCGTCGGAGATCTCCGGGTCGTTCAGTACAAAATATCGATAATTATGGTACTCTATCTGCTTTTCGAGAGATTCTATTTCGGCACGTTGCCACTGATTTTCAGACATACCATGCACCAGATCTACTTATTATGGATCATACCGTACATGTTCACTGCACGGGCCAGGATGCCCGCCAGAGACTCCATGATACCCACATCCTGCTGGGTCCAATTGGCGTCCTTCTTATTGAGAGCCTCGAGGGCGCCGTAGACTCTCCCTTCGTGCATGACGGGAACGCAAAGGATGGAGCGGGTCTGGAAGCCGTGTTCCTCGTCCAGCTTACCGTAGAAATTAGGATTGTTTTGTACATTATTTACTGTCATATTGACGCGGTTAGTCATTGAGAAGCCAACGATGCCCTGGCCAAGGGGCACCCTCGCACCGGTGATCCTCGCTGCCACCGGACCCCTGGCATGTACTATGACCTGGTCCTTCAGAGCAGAGTCGTTATCGGTAAGGAAGACGGAAGAGGCTTCGCAATCGAGCTGTCTGTCCAGAAGGCGTATGATGACGCCTGCTGCGTCGTTGGGGTGCTGTTCGTGGAGGCCCTGGGTCTCCATGAAGATGTCGGAGAGGACGTCATCGAAGGAATTCTCCTGGACATCGGCCGAGTCGTACCAGTCATCGAGGTCGTCGTAGTACTTCTCTGGGCCAGGCTTGCCTTTGCTCTTGACGACCTCGACCTTGCCCACAGAGCCCAGGGCTTCGTAGGCTACCTTATCTGTGGCATCGTCCCACTTGTTCCTGGCCTTGCTGAGTTCCTGTTCGAGGCGGCGTTTCTCGGCCTCGAGCCTCTCCAGTTCCAGGCGGGCGTTTTCCAGACGCTGCTTCTCCGCGTCGGCCTTCTCCCTGGCCTCTCTGGCGAGGGCAGCGGCCTGGTCCTTGGCTCGCTGCTCGGCCTGCATTTTTGCGGCCTGCTCGGCCTGTCGGACAGCAATTTCTCTTTCGAGGCGAGCCCGCTCTTCTTCTTCCCGGCGCAAGGTTTCTTGGGCCGCATGCTCGCGGGCTCTACGTTCGGCTTCACGGAGTTCAGCTTCGCGCCCCGATTTCTCTCTGGCGGCCTTTTCGGCTTCCAGGCGGGCAATGGCTTCTCGCTCCGCCGCTATTTTGGCCTGGGCCTCCTCTTCAGCATGACGCACCGCATCACGTTGGGGAGCAGTGGCGCCCCCTTCTGCAAGGGCCTGGACCTCTTCGGCCGCTCGGATTTCCGCCTCAGTGAGCTTCTTGAGCAGGAAGACCCGCTTCGTATTGGGGTCGGCAACCCGAATTGTGCCGTCGTGGGAGGTCTCGCAGACGATATTGCTGAGGTTGTCCCCCTGTTCGCCAATCTGCGCAAGGGCCGCTCTAAGCGCCACGAGCCAGTTGGAAGCATCAACGCGAAGGGTCAGGTCGGGGTTTGTTGTCCCCTTGCGAGCGGGGACGTACACGCTGAACTTGGGCATATTATTACCTCCAGAGCTGCTGGTTGTTAACCATGTCCAGAAGCTGCGCAACCCTGCCCGCACCGCGGAGAAGGCCGGTCTCTTCTGGACCGCTTGTGGCGGGGTCTGGCCCCATGATGGCCGCGTAGAGCACGAAGCCCACAAGAACGAGGCCGAGAATCAGCACTATCCAGAGCGCTGCAGGGATTCCTGGTTGTGGCGAGGCAGGCTCCTCATCTTCGTAGTAGGGGCCGCTGCTCTGGCTGGCGTAACCCATCATTCTGTCCGACGAACGGAGCACATCGCCCGCCGCTGACGAAACACCCCCCGAATCACCTTCGATGAACTCCCACGTATTCTCAGACGACGGCAACGGTGGTGGGGCCGGAGGAGCATCAACTCGTTTCGATGCGCTGCCTGGCTCATCCACGCTCTGGGAGCCCCCCGTGGAGAGGCGCTGCAGCTTCCGCCCGCCTATCTCAACGACGTGCTCGTCGCTGGAAGAGGGCTCGGGTTCGCTCTTGGCCCTCTTGGCTTCTTCTCCGGCTACGGCCATCTCACCCGAAATGGGCCTCGCCTTCACCGTTGGAACGCCAGGGGATCCCGAAGGCCAGCGGGAGTCCGTGGCCGAGACGAAATCGAACCTCACCCAGGGAACCTCACCCAGCTTGCGAAACTCCTGAAGCGCCTCACCAGCATCCACCGGACGCCTCTCAGGCCGCTTCTCCAGCATCCTTCCCATGAGCGCTCTTACCGCCCGCAGCGAGGAGTCCGAGGTGCTCAGGCGCTCCAGCGGTGGCGGCTCGTAGATGTGCTTCATGCCAAGACCCATGGGAGAGTCCGACTGGAAAGGCGGTGTTCCGCACAGCATCTCGTACAGCACCACCCCCAGAGAATAGATGTCCGAGGCGGGGCTCACCTGCCAGCCCAACGCCTGCTCGGGGCAGATGTACTGCGGGGTGCCAAAAACGAATCCATCCCTTGAGAGGGTCTCGTTGGTCGACTCCGGGGCCAGGAACTTCGCTATGCCGAAGTCCAGAACCTTCACGAACTCGGAGCCATCGGGGCCTTTGATAAGAAACACGTTGTCCGGTTTCATGTCACGGTGGACAATGCCAAGACTGTGCGCAACAACCAGCGCCTCCAGCGCCTGACAAACCAGATTAATCGCCCTGCCCGCCTCCAGCGGAGCCTCGTGGGCAATCACGTGATTCAAAGAACGACCCTCAAGGAACTCCATTGCCAGAACCAGGAATCCCTCCTCGCTCACCCCGTGATCATATAACCTTGCGCAGTGTTCGTTCTGTAGCTTGCTATATACAGCTACTTCCTTTTCGAATCGAATAATACTCTCGGAATCGTCAACACCGATGTATTTAAAAATCTTCAGAGCTACCGTGCGGTTTTCGGAGATGTCGAACGCCCTGTAGACGTGGCCTGAGCCCCCCTTGCCGAGAAGCTCCTTGACCTCGTATCGAGAGTTGATCGTCTGCCCAACCAGTCTTCCAATCTCAGCCATGCAGCCCTTACCCATCAACTGGTTCTAAGAAACGTCCGCAGGGTAGCACGAAAAGCGGCCCGTTCCAACACCATTCTTGCCCGTTTAAGGTAACGGCGCACGAACGCGCAAAAGGAGGGCCGCCAACGCAGACAGCAGGGGTCGGGAGTTGCTTGAAGTGCCTTCGTGAACAAGAAACGCAGAATCGAAGCGGCCCCCGCCGTTACTTCGCCGCCGACCCGGGCTGAGTCAGCTTGAGACGCCGAATCGATCGCCTCAGCGTCGTAGAACCGGCGTTGGCCGTCGGATCCCAGCGGTACTCCTCTAACTGCCTGGCCAGCTCTCCAAATTGCCCCGCCCCACCATATCCGGCCCGCTCCAGGCGCCCCGCTACCATAGCCAGAGTCTCGCCCGGCCTCACCACAATCCCCTTTGCAGTCGCTGCCCGCACAAGGCGCTCGTGCAGTTCGCGGCCATCATCCCGCCCGCGCCGCCGCTTCCAGATTCGCACCACGAGACCAATGAGCAGCAGCCCCGCCAGAAGCATCGCCGGCTTGCTCAGCGTCTCCCATCGCAGAAGGCTCGAACGGACCTTCTTCCACTGCTCTCGCATCTCAGCCATGGATGAATCCGAGCGGATCTCAACCTGGTCAGACTGCGATGCCAGAGTGTTCCATATTCGTATGTATAGACCAAGCTGCATATCGAGATTAAACTCAACAACCCATTTGTACCACATCAGCCTGAGAGAATCGAACCAGTTGCTGATCTCCGTCCAAAACCCGCTGGAGACCGGTACCATTCCCGCTGGCGGCGTGGGGTCGAATACTACCCACCCGGCCCCGGGCAGGAGCACCTCCACCCAACTGTGCGCCCGATTCTCGGTCACGACGTAGTACTCGCCGAACTCGTTGTAGCCGGCCCCAAGGAAACCGTTGACCAGCCTGGCAGGCACCCCCACGCTGCGCATCATGATCACGCCGGCGCTGGCAAAGTACTCGCAGTGTCCCTCCTTTCGCTCAAACAAGAAGTGGGAGATAGGATCCTCAACGCTCCCGGACCCCTCAAGCGAGTATCCGAAACTGCTGCGCAGACGGCTGGTGATTCGCTCTGCCTTTGCGTACTCCCCATCCAGCCCCTCAACCCACTCGCCGGCCAGCTCTGTCACTCTGCTGTCCAGGTCCGAAGGAAGCTGCAGATACATCTCCGTGAACCACTCAGGCAGCACCCCGTTGCTTCCACGCCTGGCTCCCTCCGGGATAGTGGGGGCCACCGCCTCCACACTGAATGAAAAGCTGCCTACCGCGTCGTGCCGCCCACGCTTCACGAACAGATTTCCGAAGGCATCAACGGTGAACCGCTTCTCCATCCCACGGTACTTGTCGAACCGACTGGCCTCGGGCCTTATGCGCAAGGCAGTACCGGCGGTGAAAACCACCGTGTTGCTCATGTCCATGGGCTCGGCGTATACGTCCATCATGAACCTGGGCCCCTCGGGGTTACCCGAAAGAACCCAGTCGGGAATCACGAAATGGCCCTCACTGTCCGTCCTCATGGGCCGCTGCTTTGTTTGACTCCGGCTCCAAGAGCCTCTCTCGTACCTGTCTAACGCCATACCCCTTATGTGCATCGATTCAGGGCTGAATGGTGAACCCTCGGGAAACTCGATGCGCAGCACCACCTTATCCGAATCCCTGATGGTGCCGAAATGGCCCAACTCTACGTTGTCGTTGAAGCCCGAGACAGCGGCCCCCTTCCTGGTCTGCGCCGAGAAGAAACCCAGTCCCATCCTGGGAAACAGGAAGAAGAGCACCATGGAAGAGGCCAGAAGCGTCAGGGCCAGTGCCGATGAACCCACCAGGAAGCGCCTGGTCAGCAGCTTCGACGCCGGCACCCTCATGGCAGCTTCACCCATGGTCAGTTCAACTTTCTCCATGAAATGTACACTAGTCAGCGCCCAGGTCAAAACAACTGTATACGCCATAAAAAACAAAGCAAAAGAGAGATCGGGATTGCCAACCGCCGATGCAATAAGCAACAGAAAACTTAGCCCAAGCATCTGAAACTGCTGCCTGGACGACGGCATCTGAAGGGCTCTGGCACTGGTGGCCACAAGTCCGAAGATGAAAGAGTTAGGCAGCCAGTCACCGCTCTGAAGGCTTGAGATAATAAGATAGATAAAAAAAGCAACCACGCTGGAGGTAACAGCCACAATGGCAGCACGGGGCCACACTTTGTCGCCCCAGAGAACCCCGCTGGTGAGAGCCCCGGCCACAACCAGCCAGACCGGAATCGGCAGCTCCCCGCCCAGCAGCAGCGGGAAGGCCGCCAGGGCCACAAGCAGCACGCTAAGAAGCCTGTTCAGTGACGCAAGTCTCATGCCCCACCCCCGGCCGCTGCCACAAGCGAGGCCCCCTCGACCACACTCAACTCCCCCGTACGCAGGTTTACCCTGACAATGGCCCGCACCGCGCTGAGCGCCTCCGCAGGAGCAACAGTCGCCGCCGGTGAGTCCGGCAAAGAAGCCACTCCTGCATACCCGAAGGTGGCCAGCAGTCGCAACACAGGACGAAGGCCTGCCTCGCCACCCGATGGTGCAACCCAACCGTGCGGGGCCGTTGCCCCGACATCGTATCCCCAGATCAACAATTGCCGGGCCACCGAAGCCGCCACTTCAACCGCCCCCTCCAGCTGTTGCCTCTCGGGATCCGACAGCCCCGCACCTCGCTTGCGGCCCCGCCTGCCCGGCTTGGACACAAGGTCAGGAATGGCGCCCTCCCACAGCAGCTCAAGGAGAACCCGACGCCCCGTAAGGCCGTGGTACTCTTTGACCATGTACTTCCCGCTGCGGGCAGTGCCCTTCCAGTAGACATCACGCCAGTCATCACCCGGTGCCATGGGCCGGGCCGAGTAGAACTCGCCTCCCCGGCCCGTGCGTTCCACATCCTCCTCCTCCGCCCCCCGGGCAAGCAACAAGACCTCTCCACCGACCCCTCCATCACCTCTAGGGAGCACCGTCATCACCTCGGTGCGCTCCACGTTGAGCCCCTTCGTGAAGAACGAAAATGGATAACTGGTTGAGATCCGGAAACCGCGCACTCGGAAAATGCCGCGGCGCGTAAAGATCAACCTTGCTGCCACTTGCCCCCACTGCCCGGGACCAACCCGCTGGATGAACCCCGGCGTCTGCTCCACCTCTCCACCCTCGAACAGCAGCGACCCCTCCAGCGAAAAGGAGTTGAACCGCCCCTTCCCATTCTGCAACAACATGGGAACGTGGGCAGGAAGCCCCGCCACAACCTCGGGCATCGCCTCGCACTCCAGCCGCACGCCCCTCAGTGACAACTCCGAGAGGATACCGCTGGCTACGATTATGGAGAGAGACATCGCAAACAAGAGATATAATAAATTACCGCCAGTATTAACGGCAGCAAAACCAACACCAACACATATAATGAATAGAAACTTGCCTTCCTTGCTCAGAGTCAGCTTTCGAGGGAAGAAGCGACTCTCCATGATCCTGTCGACCAGAGTCGGCCCCTTCTCCCTCCAACGGATGAAGAACGCCAGGTTCAGAAGCAAGAAGATGGCTAACGCAACCTTCAGCCCCATGAACCGCGGAAAGCGCACCGCCAGGTAGGCCACCATGCCCGTGAACAGCAGCATCACGCTGCCTGTCATTGAGAAGCGTAGGCCCTTTGGTTTAATCTTCTTCCAGAATGACATCTAAACCCCTACCCGGCAACCAACACTCCATACATTAAAGTATAAAATCAATTGTTACCATCTTCATTCCATTTCTCCACTACCCGCCGGGCACACTACGGCACCGCTACCATGTTCATCAGCTCTTCAAGGACGGCCTCAACCTGCCCACGACCACCGCTTCCCTGGGAGACATGACGAAGGGCCAACCGATGGACCAGCACCGGGCCTGCCACCGAGCGCACATCGTCCGGCGTGACGAAATCGCGCTGGCGCAGATATGCAATGGCCTTGGAGGCCCGCAGTAGCTGGATACCGGCTCTTGGGCTGGCACCAACCTCGAATCGGGTTGACTCCCTGGTAGCCTGCAGGATACGCCGGAGGTAGTCCACCACCTCATCTTTGGCCGCTACGGCGGCCACTTCGTTCTGGATGAGCAGCAGCGCTTCCCGGCTGAGCACCGGCTTCACCAGGTCAAGGTTCGAGTCGTTATGGCCCCGGATTATGGATTTCTCAAGCTCCGCATCGGGATATCCCATGGAGATGGAAATAAGGAATCTATCAAGCTGCGATTCGGGCAGTGGGTATGTACCGTAGAGCTCTCGTGGGTTCTGAGTAGCTATGACGAAGAATGGCGTGGGCAGTTCGTGGGTCGAACTCTCCACGGTTACGTTTCCTTCGCTCATGGCCTGCAGCAGGGCGCTCTGGGTTCTAGG
Organism: uncultured Myxococcales bacterium; assembly: GCA_964593355.1. Lineage (GTDB taxonomy): Bacteria > Myxococcota_A > UBA9042 > CAIXZC01 > CAIXZC01 > CAYTWV01. The sequence continues at coordinate 59,076 of CAZQHM010000004.1, read as the reverse complement.
CGAGGTCCTGTTCAACTCGTCGGCGAGAAGCAGGCTTGCGAAGAGTGGGCCCTTGCGGAACTCGAAGCCACCGTTCTGTGGATGATAGACCATGGTGCCTACCACATCGCTAGGCAGCATGTCCGAAGTGAACTGGATTCGGCCGAAGGGCAGGTCCAGGGCCCTGGAGAGGGCTCTGGCCAGGGTCGTCTTTCCCACACCGGGCACATCTTCAAGGAGGATATGTCCCTTGGCCAGCAGGGCCGTCAGGGCCATCTCCACGGCGCCACGCTTTCCGGCCAGCACCTTCTCAACCTCTGCGATCACCGCCGCAAGCTCCTGCCGCCCCTGGGAACCCGGGCCAACTCTCTGGACACTCTCAGCATTCAGAACGGACATGGCACCTCCCTGCGCAAACACGCTGCTGGGCCAGAACATAACACTCGTAGTCGAAGCGCTACGGACACTCAGCTGCCGCGCGCCTCACCATGGCATCAAACATCGGATCTCCCGAGACGCGACGCAGCGAATCGGATGCTTCCTGCTTGGTCCACCCACGGGAAAGGAAAGCCTCCTCCACCCGGGTGATTACACGCCGCTCCTTGCGGCACGCCTCGGCCACTACCACGCTCACGGTCACCAGGTCTTTCTGCAGCCTGGCGGCGTTGGCCCGGGCAGGGTCAAGACGCACAAGATCGTCGATGCGGCGCCCAGCCTCCTCCACGTCACCAAGCCGCAGAAGCACATCGGCCAGGTTGTTAACAACCGTGGCATCGTCCCGGGCCCGTGTCGCCGCATCCTGCAAGACGCCTCGTGCCTCTTCCAACTGCCCCGACGAGGCAAGCGCAACACCCAAGTTGTTAAGAACCTGCACGTCCGAGGGCAACAAGGCAGCGGCGTCGCGCAGCACCCCCACGGCCCGGGCGTATAGCCCCGATTGGATCAGGCAGAGCCCCAATCCCCTCACCGCCTCGGGTATTTCGGGCTGTGCATCGAGCGCAGCAGCATACATCTCCGCTGCCTCATCAAAGCGACCGTCGATCCAGTACAGCTTGGCCTTGAGCAGCAGTGGGCCCGGCTTTCCGGGTGCCTGGCGCACCGCTGCTTCGGCCGTCTCCGCCGCTTCCTCGAAGTTGCCGCAGACGGCCTGAGCCTCCCCCATCCAGGTGAGCCACTGGCCACGCTCTCCTCTTGAACTGCCCATTCCTTCCAGGAGAGCGACGGCTGTGGCGCAGTCGCCACCCTTGAGGGCCAAGCGAACCTCAGCGAAGGGGTCTTCACTCACCACAGCAGCCTCCGCCGGCTTCTCTCGGCGGCCCACCGTTTCGGGGGCCGAGCAGCAGGAGAGATACACAAGAATTGGCGCTAGAATTATTACTGGCACTCCTCTGGTCATACCGATAACCTCAGAAAAAGACCGTGTATGTTCTCGTTTCCGCCGCCTTGCACGCATCCCCATGCGGCGGGGTGAAAGCCGGGCTGCGGCGCCCTCGGGCGCACTGGGCGTGACTTAAACGGATCTGTTTGACACACCCAGCAGGGGACAGTAGACTCAGTCGGCGTTTTGGGCAAGTTCCTTTGCTGGCGAGGACCGCATGAAATCTACATATCTCTCAATGTCGTCATTGGCCATAGCCTTGTTTCTTGGGGCGTGCGGTGGTGGCAGCGTGACGGGTAACGGCGACGTTCCGGATTCGCTAACGGACAAGTATGGTTCTGGCGGAGATGCCGATATCCAGATTGGTCCTGGCGACACCGCCGAGGTTGAAGATATTGAGTTGGACGACCGAACGAATGGGGGTGAGACCGACTTCCAGACCTTTGACCTTGGTCAGGATACCGGCCCCAAGGAGGGTGAGTTCGGGTGGCCCTGTGAGAGCAACGCCGACTGCCTTTCGGGCATGTGCGTTGAGACCTGGGAGGGCAAAGTCTGCACCGTTAGTTGCCTGGATGAGTGCCCAGACCCCAATTGGAGCTGCATGCTCATTGCCAACTCCTGCCCTGACTGCAAGTACGTTTGCATCCCCAAGTTCGTTCACCTCTGCCAGCCCTGCATCGACAACAACGACTGCGGCTCCGGTCTTGTTAACACCTCGGACCGCTGCATCGACTATGGTCCCTTCGGCAAGTTCTGCGGTGGCTCATGCATAGCAGACTCGGAGTGTCCCGAGGATTTCGAGTGCAAGGACTTCGACATTGGCGGCATCTGGGCCGGTCAGTGTGTACCCCAGTCCGGCGTCTGCGAGTGTTCGCAGCTCTCCATCGAGATGGGAAAGACCACCACCTGTTACCGCCAGAACGAGTTCGGAACATGCAACGGCAAGAAGATGTGCACCGCTGCGGGCATGACCGACTGTGATGCGCTGGTGCCCAAGCCCGAGACCTGCAACGGCAAGGACGACGACTGCGACGGAGCGGTGGACGAAGAGATCACCAAGACAGACTGCGAGGTCTCCAACGCGTACGGTATCTGCCGTGGCACCTTCCAGTGTGTGGACGGCGGCATGTCGTGCGATGCTCCCCAGCCCAAGCCCGAACTGTGCAACGGCGTGGACGACGACTGTGATGGCGTCATCGATGAGGACTTCAGCGATACCAACGGCGACGGCATCGCAGACTGCATGTCCGAGGACGCTGACGGCGACGGCGTGAAGGACTGGGATGACAACTGCCCCTACCACTTCAACCCGGGCCAGGAGAACTTCGACTTCGATGGCATGGGCGACATCTGCGACCAGGACGATGACAACGACATGGTGCCCGACCTGGTGGACTGCGAGCCCTACAACCACAAGATCAACCAGAACGCCGACGAGGTTTGCGACGGCCTGGACAATAACTGCGACGGCGTGGTCGACGAGAATTACCCGGACTTCGACCAGGACGGCAAGGCCGACTGCGTCGACCCCGACGACGACAACGACGGCGTTCTCGACACCATGGACAACTGCCCCACGGTCTACAATCCCGACCAGCTCAACTCCGATGCTGCCCCCGATGGCGGCGATGCCTGCGACTGGGACGACGACAACGACGGCTACGTGGACACCAACGACAACTGCCCCACGGTGCCCAATCCGCTGCAGACAGACACCAATGATGACGGCATCGGCGACGCCTGCCAGGGCGACAAGGACGGTGACGGCGTGGCCGACGAAGAGGACAACTGCGCCATGATCTTCAACCCCCTCCAGGAGGACGCAGATCTTGACCAGCTTGGCGACGCCTGTGACCCCGACGACGACAACGACGGCGAACTCGATCTCACCGACTGCGCCCCGACCAACCCCCTCATCAACCACTACGCCATGGAGATTTGCGACGGTAAGGACAACAACTGCAACGGCCTCGTGGACGAACTGAACTCCGTGGGCTGCAAAGAGTACTACCTCGACCAGGACGGCGACGATTGGGGCGCCCAGTCCTCCAAGTGCATGTGCGGCCCGCAGGGGCTCTTCCAGGCCGAGAACCAGGGGGACTGCAACGACCTGGACCCCACGGTGAACCCGGGAATGCAGGAAGACTGCAACTCCACCAAGGATGAGAACTGCAATGGGTCGGACAACGACGAGAATGCCATCGGCTGCCTGCCATTCTACTTCGACCAGGATGGCGATAACTTCGGTATCGACCAGTTCAAGTGCCTGTGCGCCGGCCAGGGCAAGTACACGGCCTCCTCACCGGGCGACTGCAACGACAACGACATCCTGCTGAACCCGGGCTCCACGGAGATCTGCGGCAACTTCATCGACGACAACTGCAACGGCGACCAGAACGATCCCAACGCCATCGGCTGCATCACCTATTACAGGGATGCCGACAAAGATGGCTACGGCGTCACCACCGACTCCCTCTGCCTCTGCACCCCCTTCGGCAGCTACACGGCTGTGCAGGGCGGCGACTGCAACGATAGCCAGTGGACGGTCAATCCGGCCCAGCTGGAGATCTGCGGCGACGGCCTGGACAACAACTGCAACGGCACCCAAAACGATGAGAACGCCATAGGTTGCGAATACTGGTTCGCCGATGGAGATGGCGACGGCTACGGTAACCCGTCGGATTCCAAGTGCCTCTGCGCAGGCTTCGGCAAGTACGTCACCAAGGTTGTGCCCGACTGCAACGACCTGGTGCCCAGTATCAACCCCGCTGCTCCCGAGGTGTGTAACAACACCGACGACAACTGCAACGGACAGGTCGACGAAGGCTCTCCGCAGTCCCTGTGCGCCCAGGCTTTGCCCCACGTCCAGCAGGTCGCCTGCATCGGTGGCAAGTGCATTGCCACGGGCTGCGAGGCCGGGTGGCACGACGTCAACAACAATCTCAACGATGGCTGCGAATGTAAGGACGACGTCAATGAAGGCGTCACCGCCTCGTGCAGCAACTCCATGAACGTTGGCAGCTTCACCGATACCGGCGCTGGCACCAGCACCACCTTCTCCGGCAATGACCCCGACGGTGGCGGCGACTGGTACCGCTTCATGGCCACCGACGTCCAGGAAACGAACACCGACAACTTCCATGTCCGTGTCCGTTTCACCAAGAACTCCGGTAACAACTTCGTCTTTGACCTCTATTGGGGTGGATGCGGCGCATCGCTACAGATCTGCGGCGGTGCCACCGATGCCGAGTGGTTCACCGACTTCAATGACCCATCCAAGACCACCCCGTGGCCCGCAGTCCCAGGCCCCACAACCATGGGCGGCGGCGAGAAGAACTGCCGCTTTGACTCAAACCACGAACTCACCCCCACCAACTACGGCGATGACACCGATGCCATGAGCCACCGCTGCACCGACAACAGCAAACAGTTCTTCGTCAGAGTCTACAAGGCCCCGGGCAAGGCCCCCACCTGCGAGGAATACCAGGTCGAGGTCTCCAACGGCGTCTACTGAAAGTGCTCAGCCTCCCACTCACACCCCTCCTCATCTTGTTCGCCTCGGCTCTTTCCCAACCAGAGCCACAGGAGCCGACCAACAAAGCTGACGAAGCCGAGGCAGGCGAAGCGCAACAGAGACCCACTCAGCTCCACTCACGGCCGCAAGACCCCGCCCAACTCTGCAAGGCATCATGCGGTGACCGCCTCTGCGAGCTCGTAGAGTTCTATGGCTTCACGCCAGACTCCTCCACCCTGGGCTATGCCGTGGTCAAGTGCCCCGGCAGCACCGGGATCGGCGGAGAACCAAGGCGGTTCTTCTACATGCGCACCATCCACGGCAGCTTGGGCCGGCAGCGGCTGGAGGAGCGAAGGCTCACGGGAGTGAACTTCATAAAACACTTCAACAGCCACGGCTTCACCCATAGCCCACTTGAAGTGGTCCAAGGAGATGACGATGCAAAAACCGTCGTTGTGCCAGGGAAAGCCTCGGTCTCAGTGGCCCTGAAGGTGGCCCGCACCATGGAGCTCGAGATCGCCGCCAGGAAGCAGGAAGAAACACTCTTCTCCACAAGCCTGCCCCTCTCCGAGATCTACATCCGCATGGGCGCCGCTGCCTGGCTTGCCCCCGACGGCAAGAGATTGTTCATTGCCGTGCTGCTGGACGCAGAGTTCCGCGTTGACCACTGGGTGGGGTGTTTTTCGGTCCAATAGAGGAAACGAAACGGGGTGCCCCGACGGCTCAACTCAAGCCGCTCAATCCCCCGTGGCACCGCGCTTTGAACACGATTCCGGCCCAACTCTGGGGGCGAATTATCCCTTGCAAACAGGTAGTTCATGGTCTACCATGCCCTGCCTTGCAGGCTGTCTGGGCTCTGGTCGCCCTGGCAAAGCCCCAAGTAATCGCAGCGGCTGTTTTAGCCCACTGGCACTTTGGGAAGAGGAACTTAATGCTTTCGGCACTTAGACAACATTCGAAATCCTTCCTCATCTATCTACTGTTCGCCATGATTATCGTGGTGTTCGTCTTTACGTTCAACATGGGCGGAGACATGGACGCCGGCTGCGGTGGCGCAGATGTGCCCCTCTTCTCCAGCGTGGACGGAAACGAGATCACCAGAGACAACCTGTTCATGGGGATGACCCTGCTGGGCAGCAGGGCCGAGCGCCTCGACCCTTACACCTTTGCTGCAGGCTTTGACTCACTTCCAAAAGGAACGGCGCAAGATGAGCTGCTCCCCGAGCAGGCCGACGCCTTCCTTAACCTCATGGAGCTCATTTACCTCGCCAGCGACGAGGCTACCCGCATGGGCTTCCGGGTCGATGAGAAAGAACTGGCCCTTGCCATGTACAGCGGCTTCTTCCGAGAGAAAGAAGTCATCGGCGAGGATGGCCTGGATACCAAGAAGAAAGAATTCGATGAGACTGCCTTCCTCAACTGGGTCAACCACACCCTCAAGGCCTCCCCTCAGGAATATGAAGACTTCGTAACCCGCATCATCCTTGCGGACAAACTGCAGCAGTTCGCCCTCTCCAACACCAGGCCAGACCCCCTCGAACTGGAGATTGCACTCAAGGCGGCCAACACCAAGTTCGACCTCAAGTACGTCGGCATCGATCACCGGGCCCTGGCCTCCTATGTGAAGCCCGATGATAAGACCATTCAGGAAGTCTCCGCCAACGAAGCCGACCTGCGCACCTGGTACGACTCTCACAAAGAAGACTTCGCCGCCGCTGCCTCCTTCGAAGAGGCCAAGGCCCAGGTCACCGAAGTCGTGGCCAAGAACAAGCTGGCCCCCGAGTTCGCCAAGAAGGTGGCCGCAGAGATCCTGGAGAAGGCCAAGGCAGCTAACGGCGCCGACATCGAGAAGATCGTCGAGGAGAAGCTCAATGAACTGCTCGCTGGACAGGCCGCTCCGGAAGTCAAACCCCTTCGCGTAGAATCCACCGGCAAGTTCGACCTCGCCAAGGCCGTGGGGGTCTCGGCAATGGGCTCCTACGAATTCCTCATGGGCCTACCCGGTATCGGTACCATCGAAGCGCTCAGCAAGGATATCGCCTCCCTCACCATGGCCAACCCCGTGGCACCCCAGGTCTACGAGCGCAAGCCCTCCCTCCTCAACCCCGACGAAATGCTCTTCGTCGTCGTTCTGGCTCAGAAAGAGGTCTCTACTGACCCCCTCGACGAAGAAACCCTCAAGTCCAAAGAGGATGAAATCCGGGCCGCTCGATTCATGTCCCAGTTCACGGCCCTCCTCAATGGCCTCCGAAACAACGCCATGGCCGACGGACGCATCAAACGCACCGATGACTATGCGGCCTTCCGCGCTGCCTTGGTCTCCCAGTTCGATCAGCGCAAAGGTGCCAAGCCCGAAGAAGCCCCGGTAGAAGCCGCTCAGTAAGCTCCACCTTTTCCCAAGGCTTCCCAGCCCCCCCCAACACCCAGCCAGCCAGCCAACCAACCAACTACCACCACCACCAACAACAACACTCAAATAGATGCGCCATCACAGTCATCATCCAGTCCGTTGATAATTTCCACGGCTCCGGGATTGATCGCCCAGTTGGCGTCGTCACAATCCAGCTCCCAGTGCCTGCATGCGAAATCGGCCCCCACCGCCAAAGCTGGCTTGCCGCAGTAGCCGTCACCGTCCTGGTCACACCCCTCATCTACCTGGCCGTCGCAGTCGTCGTCCACGGCGTTGCAGACCTCCTCCAACGCCGGGTTCACCTGGGCGTCGAAGTCATTGCAGTCAAGAGGGCCCATGAAACACGGAGAGCCCGCTGTAACCGCCGGCCAGTTGCCGCAGTATCCGTCACCGTCCTGGTCGCATCCCTCGTCGACCTTGCCGTCACAGTCGTTATCTGCCCCGTCGCATCGCTCATCAGCACCTGGATGGACCGCAGCCGAGCCATCGTTGCAGTCGATGCCATTGAAGACCCAGCCTGACCCTGACCCACACCGGCACACAGCCTCACCGCTGCCCCAACCATCTCCATCGTTGTCGGCGAACATCAGCAGACACCCCAACGCCCAATCCTCGTCCACATCCCCGTCACAGTCGTTGTCACGGCCGTCACACTCCTCGGGCTCGGCCTCCACGGCGCTGCAGACCAGCTTACCATCCCGGCACGAGAGAACCCCGGCACATATCCCCAGAGCGTTCCCCAGAAAGCACTCTTCGTCCCCGATTCCCTCGTCACTCTCTCCGTCGCAGTCGTTGTCCAGACCGTCGCACACCTCCTGCTGGGGCACTTCTGCGCTGCACCCACCAAGACCCCAAGCAGAACATCCCATTGCACCCGCACAGACGCCCCATTCGTTGCTCACCACACAGGGCGTAGTAGCGCCAATGTAGTCCCCTTCTAGACAGTCGCATTCGCCGTCTTCGGGAAGACAAAGCCCACCGACGCACCAGTAGCCTGCCGGACACGGGTGAAGGCGGTTGCATTCCCTAGTACAGAAACTGCCCATGCCTCCATATGTGCGATGACAAATGCTCTTGTCAATTTCACAATCACTATCAGTCCAGCACGGTTTACATAATGGAGTGGTATCTGGCATACAGACAAGCATGACGTCCGGTGCGGCCAGCATTACCTCCTTACACAGCGCCCCCAGGGGACACGAGTTCTCCTCACACCCCACGGCACAAACCCCCGCTGCAAGGAGGCACCACCCAGACTGACACTCCGAATGTGCCGCACAGGGCTGCAACCCGTCCACGCCATCCTCCTCCATAAGCAAGTCGGCCTCCTCACCCCACACCGGACCTCCTCCGGCCTCATCCAAGGGCCCTCCGGTCCAGAAGAGGTACCCGCCTCCATCTGCATCCGAACCTGCCGAATACCACAACCGCTCAGCTCCCTCTCCACCCCCACAACCCCCTGCCAGCAAGACCAGAAAGTAGACCTCTCTTCGCATATCGGACCTCCTGCGTTCATCACCCCCCATGTGTCGTTCGGGAGCGGCAGGCCAAAGTAAAAAAGTGGCTTTCCAGGCAGGGAGGACCCCGGCCTCTTGTTGTCAGAAATCTTAAAACATGGCACTTACTACGGAGATGTTCGCTGGCCGAGATGACCCGGAATACACATATTCGCATCCACCGTTTGCCAAGCCCAACGCAGCCCAGCGGGATGATCGACGGTCAGAGCGAGCCTGTTCAGTGTCGTACTTCCACGGGATATTGACTACGGAGTTGGTCGAGAAGCGTCTCTAGCCTTCTGATCTGCCGCTGCTCGGCCATGCGGCCCATAAGGTTCTCGACTATCTCATCCTGCTCCGACTTCTCTTCGATGCAGCGTTTTCGCACATCGATGAGGCGGATCATCAAGATGGCCTTTCCCAACACGAAGGGCTCCGAAAACTCCCTGCTGTCGCTGGCCAGCGCCTTGTCGAACACCTCTCTGTAGGCCGGGGCGAAGCTGGTCGTCTCATTCAACCTGTTGCCCTCGCCTGTACCACTCTGGCTGACCTCCACGTCGACGCCACAGAGATCCGCCACCTCGTTGGGCTCAATCTCACCTTTGGCCAGGCCCAGATAGCACTTGTAGGCCTCCTCGTAACGCTCAAGAAGGTCAGCATATGTGGCCGTAGGTTCAACCAGGAACTGCACGTGTTCCATTCCCATCTCACGCACCATGACACCGTCGCAGCCCGCATCCCGGACACTCTTGCCGCCAAAACGGCGTTCCATCTCCGACCTTGCCTCCTGTTCGGAGATCTCCAGCCCCCTGCCCATCTCCATTCCCACGAAGAACTGCCTCACCATCTCATCCTTCATGCTCTGTCGGTACTGCTGGATGTTAGTGTAGCCTCGGGCCTTGAGCACACGGTCAAGCAGGCTTGGGTCTGCCTTCACGCTTTCCGTAAAAGCTGTCATGCGCTTCTCGACCTCGGCATTGAGGTGCTCCCCACACTCAGAATCGTCCGGGCACCACTCCTCTCCTGCCAGCGTCAGCAGGACGTTCTCCACCAGGGCCTTCAGCACCGTGAGGCGCGTCTTCATGCGCTCTTTGGCCACAGCCTCCTGCGAGAGCCCGGCGCGCTGTTTCGCCGCAACCTTGGCCTCCTCCATGTCCAGCGCCAGGGCCAGCTCCGAGGCAAGCACAGGCTTCCCCCCAACTACCGCCGCAACGCCGTCTACAAGATCCCATTGGGCCTCGGAATCCTCTCCCGAGTTCTCCGCATCCACCTCATCCGCTGCCACACCGCCGACACCCAACATCACGGCCACAGAGAGGCCAAGGGTCATAAACAGCTGCTTCATGTACGCTCCCAATTCGTTCAGCCGCTCTACCCGGCTGGCCACACCATCAACACCAATAGGCCTGGAGTGAACTCTTGAGCAGACCTCGTCACCACCCGACACCCGATACTACTGGGCACCCTCGACCTTCGTATCATCACCCGCCTTGTCCGCTGGAGGGCTGTCAGGCTTGGCCTCTTCCGGCACCTTAGAACCGACCTCTTCTTTCTTCTGCTCCAGCCCGGCACCGGCCCTCTCAGTAGCCTTGACACGGGCCTCCATGTCCCCCGCCGAAGAAGCACCCTCGACGGCCACAGCAGCCACCCTCGACGAGTCGAAGTTCCATGCATCGAAGTCTACCACCGTCTCGGCAAAGAGCTTCCGCTCTGCCTCCAACTTCTCCAAAGCAATCTCACGCCGAATCTGATCCGAAACCTGGGACAGTGGTTTGCTTACACCCTCTCGTCTGCTTGTTACCGTAATGATATAATACCGTCCGTCGCTCCCATCTATAACCGAAGAAATCTGATCCATAACCCTAGTTGCAAATGCCGCATCAACAACCACTCGGTCTATTGGAGTGTCGCCGTCGGTCTTCCCGTCACGCTGGAAGTAGAGCAAGTCTCCGCCGCGGCGCCTGGTCTTCATGTCAACGCTGTATCTCCTCACGTACTCCCTGAAGACCCGCCGTACCTCGGCCCCGGGCTTCAACATCTCCTCCCGCATCTCCCCCAGCACTTGTTCAGCCTCAGCCCTGGTTGCCAGAACCACCTGGCTGGCCCTCACCCGCTCCGGTTTATTATAGGTCAACGTATCACGCTCATATCTAGCAGCAATCTCTTCATCAGAGACTTCCATCTTATCGGCATCGCCGTATCTCATCATAAGGTACCGTTTTGCCATTTCCATCTTCATGGCAAGGACAACATCGGGGTCTTTATCGAGGCCCTCCTTCGTGGCCATCTCAACCAAGGCCTCCAGCCGAATCAGATTCCGAAGCATGTCCAGCTTCTTCTCCACCGTGCCGTACTCGCTGCGCAGGTGGGCAGGCAGCCGCTCAAGGTATCGCCGTAACTCCTCGGAGGAGACCTTCTTGTTCTCGGTCCAGGCGACCACATCTTCGTCCGGAGCGGGCAAGCCGCCCTTAGGCAGCTTCGCCAGACGCTCACGCTCTTCAGATGAGACATGCCCCCTTCCACCGGCCTGGCCACTCTTCTCGGCCTCGGCACCAGCCGCTACGTCGGCAGACCCCTTGGGCTCCGTCCCCGCAGCCGCTTTGGGCTCCGTCCCCTCAGCCGACAAAACCTTCTTCTCGGCCTCGGCACCGGCCTTCTCGGCCTCGGCACCGGCCTTGGCGGCCTCGCCGGCCCCAGCCTCCTTGCCCTTCTTGCCTTCCTCGGCAGGGTCAGTTCCACAACCCGAAACGACAAAGAATAACGACAAAGACAACACTGCGATATTTTTCATTGATTCTCCAAATAATTACTGATTTTTCTCAACAACCATATTCTCGTCCATCCATCTGACCGGAGGCAGTTCGAACCCCAACTCTTTGGAGACCTCGGCCAAATGCCCTTGCCAGATCTCATTCTCACGAGCCTCGGTCATCCGCAGACGAGCGTAACGACGAGCCTCCTCGGGCTCCACCTTCTCCGTCCCAAGGGCCTTGGCCACGTCGTCGGCATTTCCCGTCAGCCAGGCGTCGGCCTCCTGGTCGGTGAATTGGGCCGGGTCAACCTTCCCCTGAAGGTAATCGCTCCGGTAGGCGGCAACCAGAGCCTCCTCCCAAAGAAACTTGACGTAGGGGTCAAAAACCTTCCCTGCGCTGGCGCCCAACCATGCGTACACCAGAATGAGCGCATAGCTCTGCGTGAAAAGAGCTACTTTCTCGGGGTTGGAATAGTAGTAGCGCGACGGAGGGGGAATCTCCCCCAAGGCTTTCTTGACTTCAAGCCCGTTTATCTCAACGCCACCCACCGTGGCTACTGTGGCCCCCTTGAGCAATTCGTCCGCCTCACGGTCCGCCGCTGCGGCTTCGGCCAGCCCCTGTTCACCAATGCGGAATCGCTGAGCGTCGGGCTTCTCAGGGCGGCACCCCGAAGCAACTGCAACTGCCAGAAAGAGGAACAACGGGAAAATAATGCCTTTGCTACGCATTCATCCACCGAATCCAGTCAAACATGCCCCGCCCCACGGCCACAACCACTCGAAGGTCCCAAAAACTCCACAGACCTCGGCATCGACCGCAACGAAGCAGCAAAACACTCTTATTACACAGCCCCTTTCCTGTCAACCAACGGGTTGGCGCTGGATTGAGGACTTGGACTATTCGGACCTTTCGGACGCGGACGTTTCGGACCTTTCGGACGCGGACGTTTCGGACCATTCGGATGAGGGGGGCCAAGGGGGGCATCGCCAGTATCGCCTTGCCAAAATGGGGATTCGTGAGCTAAGTTCGCAATGATTCTACGCCGATTAGGGGTAGTGCGTCGGCACAATTGGATGGAGATATTGGGTGAAACCAGGCATGTGCTTATATGGTAAAAAAGAGTGTTTATATTTGTTCATTGGTTGCTGTATGGTCTTGACAACCGCCTGCCAGACTGCCGGGCCACGGCTGCTGGGCGATGGCAAGAAGATTGACGATGTTGAGTTTCGAGGGGTCAAGGCGTTTTCCAAGGGGGCGCTGCTTGGATACCTCCACATTGGTGAGTCGGGGTGGATGCCCATGTCACCGGACTACCCCAACGATGAGGCACTGCTCGATGTTGACCTGCGTCGCATCGAGGAGGCCTACGCGGCAAAAGGGTACCTCTGGGCGAGGGTGTCCGATGTGCAGGTTCGCCCGGAGAAGAACGGCAAAGAGGTTGACATCGTTATCACCGTGGACGAAGGCCCCCAGGCGGCCGTATCTACCGTGGATTTTCACTGGCACTCCGACCAGCTGCTTGCCGATGATGAGCGTGCGTCGGTTCAGAAGAGCTGCGAGATGGCCGTGGATGGGCCGTGCGACACGGCCCTCTTCAACGCCAGCCTCGGGGCCTTGCGCCAGACGCTCATGCAGAGAGGTTTCCCCCTGGCTCAAGTCTCCGGCAAGGTCTTGATCACCAAAGAACAGCGCTCATGTGCAGTCTCTTTCGACCTTCGTCCCGGCAGCTTAGCACGCATCGGCTCCGTATCATTCGAGGGGCTGGTAGAGGTGCCTGAAGAACCCTTACAGGTAGAGGTCGAATTCGCCCTGGGAAAACAGTACTGCCCTGCCCTGGTTCAGCAGATGGAGCAGGCCGTGAAAAGCACAAGGGTCTTCCGCTGGGTCGCTACCAGGATGCCAGACCAGGTGAACGAGGGTCTCATCAATCCAACAATCAGGCTCAGCGAGGCAGACCCCCAGAGCATCGCCCTGGGCGCTCAACTCTCCATGGAGACTGTTCGATGGCAAGAGCAAGTCAGCCTTGACTACGTTCACACCAACCTCTTCGGAAATCTCACCAGACTAGACCTGCACACCGTGGCCGGCTGGGCAGAAATGCCCAATCCCTGGTCCCCGGATTTACACGGACCGGTGGTGGCGGTAGAACCACTGCTCTCACGAAAGGGCCTTCTGGAAAAGCACCTCCTCTGGACCCTCGGTCCGGCATTTCAGATGAACCTCCAGGAGGGCTACCAGTACTATCAAGGCTCTAATAGGATCGGGGTTAGCCGATGGTTCCAAGGCAGATATAATATCGGGCTTTCACATAATATCGCATACGTTGATTTCTTTAATACAAGCCCCGAACTCGATTCGTCCAGTTCTATTCTTGGCCTCGATTTCCGGGACCCCTACTGGCTCAGCTATGTAGAGCTACGGGCAGAGGCCTACTTTGTCAATAATATCAGCAAACCAACTGATGGTATTATACTCGAGGCTATCTACGATCTTGCCGGAGGAGTGCTGGGCGGCGACTACGACCACCACAAGGTCACAGCCGGCATGCGCGCCTTCTGGAAACCCGCAGCTAGACTCCAGGTGGCCGCCAGACTCCAGAGCGGATTGATTCTTACTTACGGCGACAGCCCCGGCGCGCCAATCAACAGCCGCTTCTACCTCGGTGGAGCGAACTCCGTCCGAGGGTGGGGATCACGACACCTCTCCCCGAGACTGGAGAAGTGCGATGACCTGACCGGCGACTGCAGCTCCATCCCCGTGGGTGGCTATACCATGGTGCAAGGAAACTTCGAAGTGCGCTTGGAACTCTTCGGCCCGCTCTCCCTGGTAGGCTTCTTTGACATGGGCGACGTTCAGTCTGGCGAGCTCAGTTTCGACACCTCGCAATGGAACTATGCGGCCGGTCCCGGGCTTCGGGCCGACACCCCCATCGGATTGGCCCGCCTCGACGCCGGCTTTCGACTCAACGACCCAGGAGTCTTCCCCGATGAACCAGTATGGGCCATATACTTCGGGTTGGGAGAGACCTTCTAATGAAAACAACCAATATAATGAAACTTTTTATATTCATTTCTGTTTTATACGTGTCTGAGCTATCCATCGCCCAACAAATGGGAGGTGGTGGCCAACCAGACCGATTCCACGCACGTGCCAACTACAGCCTCGCCCTCAATACCTTCTTGGGCAACTGGGATGCCGCTGCCGAACTGCACGGGCTTACTTCGGTAACCGTCGGTGTTGAAGTTGGCCCCGACGGGCCCGCAACCAGCATCCAAGCCAGGTGCCCCAAGGCCTTTCTTGGCCCTCTTCCCCTGGGCAGTGTTGATATAGGCGTTGAGTCCAACGGCTCTGGAGTGACCAAGCGGCTACGGGCCCAGGTGGCCGGAGAGTACATAAAGGCCGTGGCTGATTTGAATCTAGCCGTTGGACTGGAAGGTCCGACGGGAGCGCTGATGGGGGGCTCACAGGAGGTCACCGGAAGCGTCCGGATTGAGTCGGCCGACCTTGCAGGGTTCATGGCCGCATGGCCTTGGCTGAACTTGACAGGAAACCTGACCGCAACCGTGACGCTCTCGGGCCCCGCATCAAACCCGGCGTTTGAGCTTAGAGCGCAAGCGAAGGGGGTCTCATGGCGTGGTGAACCCGTGGGTGACATTGAGTTCTCCTGGAAACACGAGGGACGGATTGCGACGCTGGACGGCCTTGTAATCAAGCCGCACCCTGTCGAGGCTCCGTCCCCTGACCAGGCTCCGTCCCCTACTTCCCAGGCATACGGTGCTCTGAAGGCCGAACTGCCGGTTCTGGTGGACTTCTCTTTGGGGGAGATAAGGTGGCTGGACAGGGAGCCGGGGCGAGTCAGTCTTACGGCCAAGGGCATCACGCCTCAGCTAGTTCGGCCTTTGTGGCAGGCGCCGGGCAACTCACGGTTTCTATTGGATCTGAGTGTGCAGGGGCAGGGCCGGCTTGATGACATGGCGCTGAAAGCTACCTTGACTGGCTGGTTCGAGAAGCTTGGCAACGAACCCGTGGCGGCCCAGGTAGCGGTGGAAATCGGGCCCTCGAGCCAGACTCTTCGGGCCCGTCTTGGAGAGGGCCTGGCGACTCTGGCCATGGAGTCGAGGATTCCCCTGGTGGCGGTGAGGAGGGACGGGGCTCCCGTTGCGCCATCACCCTTGTCCGGCAAGGTCGAGCTTGGCCTGCCCCTCTCTCTGTTGGCGCCCTACGTTCCGAGCTTTCTTGCGAACCCTGAGGGTCTGCTTGCGGGCAAGGTTGAACTTGGCGGCACTGTGGGGGAGCCACTGCTCGATGGTACGGTAGTGGTACAGGAGGGTGAGGTGACCATTGTTCCGTTCAACAGGAGGGTTCGTGGGTTCACCGCACAGGCAGAACTGAAAGGCACTACGTTGGAGTTGCGGCAACTGGACGGGAGCAGTGCCAAGGGTAAGTTGGCTGTTACAGGAATATTGAACTGGGTTCCGACTTCATCCGGTTCCGACCCCAAGGGCCCACTATGGAGCACCTGGAGTGCTGATGGCCGCTGGCAGATCGGACTTGAGGATTTCCCGATGGTCACCGAGGGACTACCTGTGGGTTTGCTGGACGCTTCAGTGTTGGTAACTGCCCAAGCGGGCCCGGGAGAGCGTTCCTTCGGGTTCGTTGTGAAGCGCTCCGAGTTGCGCCTGACCAATGAGGAGTTGCCTGGGGCTCAAGCCATTCCGGCCAACGACGCCGTCTTCGTTGTGGACGACGAGCAAGCTGGCAGCATCGCTCCACTTTCCAGAGGTGCAGTGGAGCATGAGGTGTTCGACGTTGAATTCGCTGAGTCGATGAAGGTGACAGGCCCTGGTGTGGCGCTGGAAGTGGGCGGAGCGATGCGGGTTGAGAGGCTGGGTCAGGTGGTCAGGGTGGAGGGTGGTCTGGATGTGGGGCCCGGCGGCGAGATGGGTTTGTTCAACAACAGGTTCAACATTGTCGGCGGTCGGATGAGCCTTGGGGAGGGGCACCTTGGGCGAGCTGCATCAGGGGATGAATCCGGCGGGGTACTTGCGGACCCGGACAGGGCCCCGATTGCTGCGCCCCTGGAGCCTGTGGTGGATCTGGCCGCACGAGCCTATGTGGTGGACACACATGTACTGGTCAGGCTGGTTGGTCCCGGGCGTCGGCCCAAGCTGATGCTGACGTCGGTTCCCCCACTGCCCGAGTACCAGATTCTGACTCTGCTGATCATGGGGCGGGTGGATGCCGAAGATCATCGGGACGGGGAGGTCAGGAGGGTGGTGGAGTCCATGGTGGGCCGGTTCCACAGCCCTGGGCTCAAGAAGCAGCTCTTCGACCGCATGGGGGTAGACAATCTGGGCATGGGCTTCGGCTCTTCGGTATCCCAGCCCATCTTGACGGTGGGCAAGCAGATAACCCGGTCGTTGTACGTGGAGACCGTGTACCGGCACAACTCTCCACCGGACGCCAACCGCAGGGAGGGGCGCGTGCAATACCGCTTGAACTCCCACTGGACCGTCGACTCTCGCTTCGGCGATGCAGCGGAAGGAGGATTCGGGCTCTTCTGGGCCACAAGCTTTGGCGGGCCTCCCCTTCCACCGCCGCCCTCGGACGAGTGGGGAAGACTTGCCCAGGTAGTTCGTGGCGACAAGGACGCTGATGGCATCGAAGATCCCTTCGACCTTTGCGCAGGCGACCCAGAGGACCACGACGGCTTCGAGGATGAGGATGGATGCCCAGACCAGGACAACGACATGGACGGGATTCTCGATGCAGAGGACAGAGCCCGAGACGTTGCCGAGACCTTCAACGGCTTCGAGGATGAAGACGGCGCCCCTGACCAACCTCCCCCTGTACCAATGAGGCTTGGAACAATCATACGAGGTTTCAGCTATGAGGCCAACTCGGCGGACCTTCCCCCCGAGGGCCAGGCGGTGCTGACGGCGCTGGCGGAGCTAATGCGGCAGTTGGGGACAATGAAGGTGGTAGTAACCGGCCACACCGACGACTCTGGTGGCGACGCCTTGAATCTGAGGATTTCGCTTCAAAGGGCCAGGTTGGCCAGAGCGCGGCTGATTCGTCTGGGGATAAGTGGCGAACGCATCGAGGCCCGTGGAGCAGGCAGCTCGGTTCCTGTGAGCGCAGAGGCGGATCCCGATTCGCTGCAGGCTATGCAGAGGCGAATCGAAATTGACGCGGCAGCACAGTGATAGCCCATTGAAGTCCCAGGACCCTGAGGTTCCGCTGCTGCATTTAGAGAGTCGGCCGGCCGACTCAGGATGCACGCTCTGGTGCCGGCTTGGGTGCGAATCGGTTGAACAGAAGTAGGCCGACTACTGTGGCCACCCCGATGCCGGCGAATATGAGCCAGAGGGTTCTTGGCTGGTTCAGCTCATCAACGTAGGTAACATAAAGGTTTGCTCCTAGCACACCACCTATCGAGCTTCCAATAACTCCATACAAGAAAAGATACCCCATATACATTGCCACCTTGGACTTGGGAGCCGTCTGGCCAACGTATGCTATAAACTTGGGGTGAGCTGTCATTTCGCCAATGGAGAAGATGAAAGTGCCCAGCATGAACACCCAGATGCTGGTAGAGAGGGAGAGGATAGCCATACCCGTTGTGCCCATCATTATTCCAACGATCATTGTGGGCAGGGCCTTTGTATTTTTCACTATATTCGATATGAATAGCTGGAGCATTATTATTGTGCCGGCATTAATAACGGTCACATGTTCCACATCGAATCGCCACTGCAGATCCAGGCCCAGGGCTCCCACGGCGGAGTTGACGGCATTGTTGAGGGCGCCGGCATCCACATAGCCCTGGACGTACCAGAGCACCGAATCAAACATTTGAAAGTACAGAACCCAGAATCCGGCATAAATAAATATCATCGAGAGGAAGCGAAAATGATCTTTGAAGCGAGATTGGTTACCGATTTCGATGACATAGAGAGACAATGGGGTAATTCCGATTACCGAAGTAAGAATACGAGCGAAGAGGCTGAGACCAGGCAGCAGCCAGATTATGCACTGGATGGCAGCGAGCGAGGAGAGAAGCCAGAGAGCCTTGGAACCCGGCGAGGGTAGCCGCTGAAACCGGGGAGCTATGCGCTGAATAGTCAGCGCCGCTGCCACCAGAATCGCCACGAAGAGCAGGAAGAAGGGCCTTGCCCCCGACCCTTTCTGCAGCTTCTCCAGGGCCGCAGAATCCAGCGTGGCCAGACTGGGGCTGGCACCCTCCAGAGCCGCCAGAACATCGCTCTGCCACCGCTCCACAGTATCGGCTGACTGCACCTTCAAGACGTACTCACCGCTGCCTCGCCTCTCCTCTTCCAGGGCAAATGGCACTGACATTTCGGGCACTGTTCGTACTTCCAGAGAGACCCTTGAGGAGGCATGGCCCAGGGCCGCCACAAGGGCTTCGGCGTCCACGTCGAGACCCAGGTGATTGAGGTGTTCGGCGGCCCTTTGGGCATGGTCTGGGAACTCATCAGGACGGTAGACCGTGAGGGTATTGTCGGCATGGGCAAAGACCTCGGCTTTGCAGAGGTTGCGCTGGAGGCGCAGGGTCAGGGGCTTGCTCTGGCCCTGCACTTGGGCTTGCTGGAGGGTGGTGGAGGTGGCTTTGGGGGAGGCGTAGGAGAAGAGCCCGGCAGAAAGCAGCCCCGCGGAAAAGAGAAGGACAACCACTGTACCGCCCAAGGAGCGCTGCATGAAACCGTGGAGCAATGCCAGGGGGCTGTAGATGATCTCGAAGGCCTGAGCCAGGGTCAGCAGCAGCCCAGGTCGGCTGGGTTTGGCATCACTACGGGGGGTGGGTTCATTGGGGGTAGCGGACTTCCCTGCCTGCCCCTGTGGCAGATCTTTGGACGATGCTGGGGCTTTGTTCCCTCCCGGCTCTCGGAAGAATAGCAGTGTCGGGATAATCATGGCACCGGTGCCTATGGCCGATGCCATGATGACCCAGTCCCATCCCAGGCTGTTCTTGAGGAATGGGACCAGAAAGAGCGGGAAGAGAAAGGCGCCCAGATTGATGCTCCAGTAGAAGATGCCGAAACCCAATGTTGCGTTGGTCTCGTCGGTGCACTTGGCGATGGTGCCGGAGATAACGGGTTTGAAGGTCCCTGCGCCGATTCCCATGACGACCAGGGCCAGGAAGACCGTAGCGTACTCTGTTGCCTGGCTTGTGAGGAAGTATCCGGTGCCAAGCAGGGCAAAGGCGATTGTGAGGGTTCTGCGGTAGCCGAAGCGGTCGGCAAGGGCCCCGGTGATTATGGGCAGGAAGTAGAGAAGAGGCTGGATGGTGCCCTTTAGTACTCCCACGCTCTCTTTGGAGAACTGCAGGTAGTCCGTCAGGTAGACGGAGAAGACGCTCATCATGCCGTAGTAGGAGCCTCGTTCGAAGAATTCGAAGAGCACGACGAGCCAGAAGAGTTTGGGGAATCGGCTTCTCTGGGGTTTCTGGGGGCTCTCTATCATGCTCCACCTCCGGGCCTGAAGAGTGGCCCGGCAGGTGAAGTGATGTCAATGGGCAATGAGTGAGGAGGTCAATGGAGGCTACGCCTTACAGTCCGCAGGCCTCACCGATAACGGCCACGCTGTCGATACCCCAGCCTCTGAAGCCGTTGTAGGCATCGTCGTTGGTGTCAAACGAGAAATTGAGACGTATTGTCTGGCCAGCGTATGGGGTAAGATCGAATTCGTACAGTGCCCATAACGGCGGCGACATCAGACCTGAGGATGAGCAACTCTCATTCTGCTGCGCATCGTAGTCGATGCTGGGATTCATCCACCCAAGGAGTTGGGAATCATCGCCTGTGTCGACGATGACAAGCATCGTGTCGAAGCCTTCAGGACCGGCGGCGTCTACACCCTCGATTTCCCACCAGGATCGGAACTGGAGAATCGTTGTACCAATAGGGGGCACCAGGAAGTACGAGGAGCGGAGAGAAGCATCCGCTGTGTAGCCGCCGCCGCCATTGTCTTCTCCACACGAATCCAGCGCTTCCAGGTAGTTACCCGTTGCGGGGTTGCCCATCCACCAGGCGTACTGACCGTCCCAGGAGTTGGGAACGGCTCCCGGGGCTGGGATGCAACCTGGGTCGGAGACACCCTGGCACAAGGGGCAGCCCGTTTCGCCGGGGAGACACTGTTCAGCGGGAATCAGGGCCACGCATTCAGGAATGGCTGCGTTGAGCAGGAGACCGTTTTCCCGGCGATACCAGGAGACCAATCCACTGCCCGAAGCGGTCCAGAAGCCGGTATCAACTTCGAAGTCGTCGCCGAAACAGACCGAGGCGTTCCAAGGCATGAGCGGGAAGTCCACAGTGATCTCCTGGGCGAGCACGAACTCGAAATCACCATCGGTGTCCAGCAGCGTCATGGCTGAGTAGCCGGGGAATCGGGCGGTGAGGAAGTAATCGGATCCCCGCGAGTTGATGTTGAGCAGGCAATACTCGCCGAAGAGCCCCGTGTTGGTCGAGGCCACAACGTTGGTGGTGTCCTCAATAGCGACCTGAACCGAAGCACCCACCAGAGGCAGTCCGGTTACTGAGTCGGTGACGGTTCCGCAGACTCCGTACGGGAATTCGGGCTCCAACTCCAGTGTACTCTCGGTAGCGGAGGTCTGGCTGACGGTGAATGGGGGTTCTTCCATGCCTGACTCGGTCCAGACGCTAAGCGGGTAGACTCCCTTGCCCGAAACACTGACCTCGGCATAGTAGTAACCAAACTCAGAGTCAGGCGAGATCACACAACCGAAGCATGCTCGACCATTCTCATCCGATGTGGTCGTTTCCCAATATCCATCGAAATCCCAATTGACATACAATACCACAGATGCATCAATCACGGGAATCTGATTGCCTTCGGCATCATAGGTAACCAGATTAAAACAAACAGTTGAGTAACACATATCCAGGTAGAAATCAACTATAGTCGTCGTTCCACCGTTGACCACAAAGTCCTCATTGTAGGTGGCCTTTTCATCATATGTTGCGCCTATCTGTGATGCCACGGTCTCAATATAATCCATATCTATTAGCATGGTCTGGTAGCAGTAGGTTCCATCGGAAGCGGTTGATGTGTCGCCTTCTATGAAGTACTCATCGTAATAGGCAATGAAATACCTGACCAGGGCATCAATGGTTGGGCTGACCTGGTCCATATCCCTTACGAACACTACGCCGCAGATGGAGGCCATTGGGCTCTCATCGGAGACCACGGTTATGTCGATGCGTCGCGTGACGTCGGCGAAGAAGGGCTCGCTCTGGGCCGGCGGGAACTCCACCGGGACAGCGTCTATGCAGTAGTCTCCCTCTCGTTCGACGTAGAAGATGTACCAGCCGTTTTCATCGGACATGGTGCCATCCACCACGTTGTCGCCAGCGCACTCGCCCTCGCCTCGGTGGAGGGAGACAAGGGCATCCGGTACCGGCTGTCCAAGCTCATCCAGAATGAACCCGTACACGGTCACGCACTCGTATACATCGTCGGCTGCTCCGGAGCAGTCGTTATCCAGGCCGTCGCAGATCTCATCGGTGGGCAAGCCGGGCACGCACTCCTGGGGTACTCCCTCTACGCAGGCTACTACTGAGGCAGCGCACTCGCCGACGCCGCAGGTGATAATGCCCAGCTCTTCATCGATGGACTCATCGCAGTCGTTATCCAGGCCGTCGCAGATCTCTTCGCTGGGCTGGCCGGGGACGCACTGCTGGGGCTGACCATTGGCACAGTTGTCCATTACCGTGGCACACTCTCCCACACCGCAGGCCGTAGTGCCCAGTTCTTCGTCGATGGACTCATCGCAGTCGTTATCCAGGCCGTCGCAGATCTCGTCGCTGGGCAGACCAGGCACGCACTCCTGGGGCACTCCCTCGACGCAGGCTACCACAGAGGCTGCGCACTCGCCCACACCGCAGTTGATATCGGCAAGCTCCTCGTCGACGGATTCATCGCAGTCGTTGTCGATGCCGTCACAGACCTCGTCGCTGGGCATTCCTGGGACGCACTGCTGAGGGACGCCATCCTGACAGTTGTTGACCACAACGGCGCATGCGCCAACTCCGCACGCCGAGGTGCCAAGGTCCTCGTCAACCTCACTGTCACAGTCGTTGTCCACAGCATCGCAGACCTCAGTTTCGGGCTGACCGGGGACGCACTCCGGGGGTACGCCTTCGACGCAGGCTTCAACGGACCGGGCGCAGAAACCAACACCGCAAGTGATGGGTTCCAGCTCCTCGTCGATGGACTCATCGCAGTCGTTGTCCAGGCCGTCGCAGATCTCGTCCTCGGGCTCGCCGGGAACGCAGTTCTGGGGCTGACCGCCCACGCAGTTGTCCACGGTGATGATGCAGAGCCCAATGCCGCATGTAGTGGTACCCAACTCCTCGTCGGTCTCGCCGTCGCAGTCGTTGTCGATGCCGTCGCACACTTCATCGGTGGGGGTACCGGCAACACAAGTGCCCGGCTGGCCGTCGACGCAGGCGTCAACTTCCGCAGCGCAAGCCCCGACTCCGCAGGTCAGCTTGCCCAACTCCTCGTCGGTCTCGCCGTCGCAGTCGTTGTCGATACCGTCGCATACCTCGTCAGAGGGTACGCAGGTGGGAAGATCAGGCTTGACTTCCTCGGTAACTTCTTCTTTAACATCGCCAGTTGTATCTTCGGTTATATCTTCACCGTTTATGTCGGCCTCCTGGCCCACACACTCACCGGCCACGCACGACTGCCCCTCGCCACACTGAGCGTTCACAAGGCATTCACCACCGTTGCCCGTGAGCTCAACCTCGCCTCCAGTGCAGGCCCCAAGGAGCAATAACATTGCCCAAACAACAGAAAAGATCTTAATGTTTTTCATTGTTATCTCCTATGCTCCCTTATTTATCCAGCTTGATGTTAAATTCCACACGGCGATTCTTCTGGCGACCCTCGTCGGTATCGTTGTCGGCGATAGGCTTACCAGGTCCGAATCCTACGGTCTTCAGCATCTTGCCGTCGATTCCCTTCTTAATGAGGTATTCCCTCACGGACTTGGCCCTCTTGAGGGACAGGGTCCTGTTGTGTGCCGCCGCACCGGTGTTGTCGGTGTGCCCCTCGATGCTTACGGACTTGATCTTCGGGTTCTCGGTGATGACCCTGGCCACTTCATCGAGAATGCGCTCGGAAGCGGGCAGCAGAACGTCGGAGTCCACCTCGAACTCAATGCGCTGGAGAATCTCGATCTTCTTCTCGGTCACCTTGGGCGGCGGGCAGCCGTTGAGTTCCTTTACTTCCGAGCGTGGACCAGGAACGTCTGGGCAGGCGTCGTCTTTGTCATAGATGCCGTCGCCGTCTTTGTCGGAGGGGCAGCCGTTGGTCTTGGGGTCGCCGGTTTTCACGCCGGGAACGTCGACGCAGGCGTCGTCTTTGTCATAGATGCCGTCGCCGTCCTTGTCCGAGGGGCAACCGTTGGTCTTGGGGTTCTTGGTGGCGATGCCGGGAACGTCGACGCAGGCGTCGTCTTTGTCATAGATGCCGTCGCCGTCCTTGTCCGAGGGGCAGCCGTTGGTCTTGGGGTTCTTGGTAGCGACGCCGGGGACGTCCACGCAGGCATCTTCCTGGTCGGGCACACCGTCGCCGTCTTTGTCCAGCACCTTCACTGGTGCTTCAACTTCGGGCTTGCCGCACGACTCGAAGCGCACGCCGCCGGTTACTCTCAACGATGGGTCACCCAGACCGCTGGTAAGACCACCGCCACCTGCCAGGAAGAGCCGACTGATTCCTGCAACGCAGTAATTTGCGCCGACCTGGCCCTCGACGCTGGTGCCGTTTGAGCCGAAGAAGTCCTCCTGGTTGGTAGCGGCCTGAAGTTCCGCCATGAGTCCCAGGCGCTCTTCCAGCAGTCGATACTCTGCACCCAGCCCGAAGAGCAGTTCACCGCCCACATCGTAGGCAGCAAGGGCCTGGCTCTCACGGATTCGGTAGCCGGCGTTGGCAGCTAGCAGAAGGTTTGAGACCTTCCAGTCAGCGATGAGCCGAGGTGTTACCGTAAGGTTGGCGTCGCCGACCCACGCACCCGAGGTTGCCGTGGGGAAGCCCACCAGGGCCTCGAAGCCCAGGCCGAAGCCCTCCTGGGCCCTGGGGATTATCAGGTATCGAACCGACAACTTCACGTCACCAAGCCCACCGCCATCGGCGGGGGCCGTGCCCGGGAAGCCGCTGGAGCCTTCGGAGAGCATGGCCACGGGTATGTTCACGCCGATGGAGAGGCTCTTCCAGAGAGAGTAGGCAGCAAAGAAGTCGCCCATGACCAGGGTGTCGACCAATTGGAATGTCTGCGCTTGTGGGAAGCGCTTGTCGTAGAGACGCAAGGGGTTTCTGGCGTAGTTGATGAAGAAACCACCGGAGAAGCCATCCTCTCCGGGTTGCGAGGCAGTCCGGATGGACATTATGTCTCCCTCGTGGGGTGACGCCTCGAATCGTTGGACGTTGATCTCCGGCTGCTGAGCGGCAGCAGGTACGATCATCAGAGCCACAACCACAGCAGCAGCAAAAGAGGCAACACAGTTTCGTTTCGAGCTATTCATCGACACTCCTTGTTAAAAAATGGGGCTGACTTACCTTTGTGGAGCGCATGTTAGAGCCTGAACCGCTGTTTGGCAAGGGGTTTCTCCATCCTGTTGGGCTTGATGGTACTCTTTGGGGCCACACAGGCCAGAGGACAGTGTGAGGATAGCCTCACGATTACCGGAAGTTACGCTCCTCCCGTCAAATCTCTCCAGAGGCTCCCAAACACTGGCGTATTCGTTCAACCGGTGTGCGCCGGCCTCCAGGATGGCTGTCTAAAAACCAAGAATCGGTCGAACATAGTAGACCCAAATGGCAGCAACTTCCCGGGCCATGTAGTATGGTAGAGCGTAGAGGATGTAGGTTTCACGGGCAGGAACGGTGTATACATCCAGTCCGGCCCGCTCGAACGTCATCTTAACCCTGGGCAGGTGATAAAAGTGGCTAACTGCCAGCGCTTTGCGTATGCCGTGTACCAAAAAAATGTCAGCGCAATTATCCACCGTCGCCTGAGAGTTAATGCCACGATAGTCCAGCACAACGGCCTCATCCGGAACACCGGCATCCAGGGCCAGGCGGCGCATCACGTCCACTTCATGGGCAATCTCAGGGCCGCTGCTGGGGCCGCCGGACATCACCAGCAGATCAACCAGGCCCTCGTTGTACAACTCTATCCCCGTGTTGACACGATCCAGCAGCGCATGGGAGGGCCTGTCCCCGGACCAAACCGCCGCTCCAAAAACCACAGCGGCGTCCGCCGGTCGACGGTAGTCCGTCAGCCCGAAACTGTACATCTGGGCCAACGGAAAGAGTGCGGGAACCATCAAGAACCCCACAACCACCATCCCACGGTCAAGAAAGCGCCGCCAACGACCTGCCCCCGGAGATTCATCGTTGGCCCCCAGGCTGCGCCCAACTCCGAACCAGACCCAGGCCAGCACAATCCCAACCCAGAAGGATAGAGGCAGCACTACTGGACTGCTTATGGTGCCCAAGGCAAGCAATCCCCAGTAAGAAAAGGTATTCCAAAGCGACGCTGCGAAGAGCAAAACCAGGGCCGCTCGTGTGGCCCTTCGGCGCCAAGCAGTCATAAGAGGCTTCACTGCGAATGCCAACAAGAGGCCACCGGAAAGCAGCACGATTGGATTCGCCAGCCACGAAGGCAGGGGTCTGCTGTCGATCCACCAGATGTTGCGGTCGAGCGGGGTCCATCCATGCAGCAACGAGACTGCGGCATTGGCCAATGCAAAGAGCCCTATGGCGCCGGCCACGCCCCGGGAGACTCCACCGGCCCAGCGCCGCCACAAACTTCCACCAGACCACCCCTCTCGCAATATCGACATGGCACCACCTTGCATCAACTACCTACTGGTTGCACCTGCATGCTCTGACCAGTTATCTGTTCTAGTGAGAAACCATGCTGCAAATGCAGCAAGCCTGTCGAACCCACATTCAGCATTCTCAAAGGAGGCCAAATTTCGCTTCTCACCCGGATCCACGGCATAATTATATAGTTCATAGCTACCATGCTTAAGATCATAAAGCAACGAACATCCGTCAAACCTGACGGCAATTCGGCTGTTAGTGCTTCCAGGCAGCAGTTGCGAGAAATGGGGCATCTCGGGCATGGTTGCTCCTCCGCCGATGAACGGCAACCATGAGCGACCTTCAAACTTGTCATCTGACACAGCAATCCCGGAATAATCCAATAATGTTGGAAACAAGTCTATCGCCCTGGTTAATGCCGATATCCTCTGTTGCGCCACACCCGGCATACAGAGCACCATTGGTACATGAATTGACTCTGAATACAGAGTCTGCCCATGAAACCCGCTGCCATGATCGCCCAATTCTTCTCCATGATCTGAGGTTACTATTATCAGATAATCATCTATCATACCGGATTGCTCCATATGCTTTAATAGACGCCCCAACTCGGCGTCGAAAGCGACAACGGAGTCATCGTACTTATCGGAGACTGTAGCACCAAACGAACTCTGGCCCTCCACGCCGCCATAAGGATGATGCACTCCTCTCATATGCGCCCACACAAATTTTTTGTCATCTTCCCTATCAACAAGTTCGATCACTGAGTCAATAGCTGATTTGTTGTCCTTGGCCAGGGTCCACGAACCAACCCCGCTTCTGCGCAAAGGCAACATTATGTCATCCATCCACATCACTAAGTTGACCGAATACCCGGCCTGTTCTAACATCGATAGAGCGTTGCTACCAATAGTGCTCTTCTTCGAGGCACTCTGCACTGCCAGGTCAGGATGCTGCATCATCACCCAAGAGAGCATCGACGGTCTTGTGGCCGAGGAGTGCACGTAGAACTGCTCCATCACCACGCAGTTCGCCGCCAGAGCATCCAAGTTCGGAGTGGTCTCCCTGCCGTAGCCCAAGTGCCCTACCCGGTCTGCCCTTAGAGCGTCGGCAGAGATGAGCAGGATGTTCGGTGATTTGGCTCCCTGCCTATGGGGCGGCCGAGCACCCAGGCCCTCACCTGACGCCCCATGCCCCGCTGACATCACCATGCTCAGCAGCGCCGCAACCTCTTTCGCCACCTCTGCTTCTGACTTCCTGTGGGGCAGATACCTACGCACAAGGCAGTTGCCGGAGATCGTTCCCACGTCCGGCGAGACGCCTCGGTCAAGTCCATCGCAATCGGCGCCGACCAGAAGAGCCGAATAGCCATCCCCGTCGAAGTCGGTAGCAAGCAATAAGGCGGTTAAAAAACGATAGCTACCAGCACTTTTCTCGGTGATAATATATTTAGCAAGGTTCGAAGATGGGAGAAACAATAGCGAAATAGCAATACAAGCCACTGCAGCAACGGCACCGGAAATGGCCATCCTCTTGGCCAGCCGGTCAGGCACTCGAAGTGTGGAGAGGAGAAAGTGGATACCGTAAATAATAGAAACAATAGCCATAATTGATACAGAGAAATGCGCACTATGAAATAGACGCAGATAATATTCGTTGTTAAGAATTTGCAGCAGCACTCCACTCAATACCGCTCCACTCCCGATTATCAGCATTAACCACAAGGAGATGCGGCCCTCTTGAAGCCGCTGCAGCACCAGAGCCGCAGCAACGGAGGCACCTGCTCCCAGCCCCACCAGGACTATGGGAGTAACGCCAGGCTTTCTTACGCTGATGGTCGCTATCATCACAAGCACAAGAAAGAGCAGAGACGGGAGCAGCAAGCGGAGGAGCAGGGTGGCCAGGCGATGACGTCCCCGGGCAAGGAGGGCTCGCTCGAGCTTGCCTGACCCCAGTAGGGCGCCGAGCATGGGCATCATGGCCAGGGCCGCCAGCCCCCCTACCGATGCAACCAGGACAAGGAGGTCGCCAAGGGGAGCCTCTCCGGCCAGCCCCCACGGCTTGGAGAGCATGCAGCCCAGCTCCACAAGGGAGAACAACAACCAACCGATAATAAAGGCCAACCCCGTCGCAACCATGAAGCCAGACTCCAAACCGGGACTATCGGCAACCCCTCAGCAAGGCCGATCAGCCAATTGATGGGTGTTCTTGTACCATGAGTTCGG
This sequence comes from uncultured Myxococcales bacterium, assembly GCA_964593355.1. Lineage (GTDB taxonomy): Bacteria > Myxococcota_A > UBA9042 > CAIXZC01 > CAIXZC01 > CAYTWV01. Next base: position 30,447 of record CAZQHM010000004.1, on the reverse strand, counting down.
GGGAATTGATAGGGGAGCCGCCTCGACAAGCAGGGCAAGCGGGGCGGAGGCCGTGACTCAGTCGAGGATGGTTCTCACGGGCCTCATGCCAAGGCTGTTGATTCGGCTGGCAGGGGTGCCGCTCTTGTTTCGGTTGCCGGACCGGAGGTTTCGAGCAGTATTGAACCAGCTTCCACCTCTGATGACCTTGCCTGTGGCGGTGCCGGGTCCCACTGGATCCGAGTCGGGAGCGGCCATGGTCGTATCGGGATATGCTTCCACGTACCAGTCCCAGGTCCACTCCCAGACGTTGCCTGCCATGTCGAACAGCCCCCAGACGTTGGGAGCCTTGCCACCCACTGGGAGCGTGCCGCAGGTTGAGGAGCCAGTGAACCAGCCCGTGCAGTCCGTGGCAGAGCCGTAGGAGACAGAGGAGTTGCCGCCGTACCAGCCGATCATGTCGAGGTTGGGGTCAAGAGGCGTTCTATCGGTCTGTGTAATCGATCCGTCGTTGCCGGGGCTGGGGTAGAGTGGCGAGTAGCTGCCTGCACGGGCCGCATACTCCCATTCGGCTTCGGTGGGCAGACGATAACCTTCGCAGAGGTAGGGGTTGCCGCCCGTGGCATTTACGGCGACCACTGCAGCGGAGATTCCTCCACGCGTATCAGTGAAACAATCAAGGTAAGCACTGCCCACCGAAGTGCCGTCGAAACAGACCACGTCGGAGAGGAGATAGCACTCTTCCAAGCCATAATCGGCAGACATCTTATTGGTAAAGGCGAGAGCGTCGTACCAGGTCATGTATTCGACGGGACAGGTGGCGCCGCAGGCAGGGAATTTGCTGGGGTTCCAGCTGCTCCAGAAGGTGGCCCAATCGCCCTGGGTGAGTTCGTGGGTCTTAATCTCAAATGCGTGTGTGAGGACCACGTAATGGAGCTTCTCGTCGGAGTAGCGCCCCTTTTCGGCAACGCCGGTTCCCGCCCCGGTTCCGTCGCAGCCCCCTGCGGCGTACCCCAGCGGGCAGGTCACCCCGTCGGGGCTTCCCATCCAGAAGCTGCCAGCGGGAAGCTTCACATAGCCCGAGGAGATGCCGCTGCCCACGCAGGTCCCCGCATCACAGCTCTTACCCGGCCCGCATATGCCGCAGGAACCACCGCATCCGTCACTGCCGCACTGCAAACCCTCGCATGCCGTAAAGAGGCAGAGGCCGCCCAGGCACTCCTCGCCGCAGAGAATGCAGCCGCAGTCCTGCACGCAGCTTGCGCAGGTCTCACCAACTTCGGGCTGGCAGACTCCGTTGCCGCAGCAGGCCCCGCAGTCCGAGGGGCAGGAGCTGCAATCCTCGTTTCCAGAGCAGAATCCGTCTCCGCACTCTTCACAGCCGGGGGCAACCCCCGTGAAGACACACTCGCCATCCTGACACACGTCGCCGGTGGTGCAGGGGTCGCCGTCATCGCAAAGCTGGCCATCCTCCAGTTGGCTGCTCTTGCAGCCCTCTGAGGCGTCGCACCAGGTTGTCACACACGGGTTGGGAGCGGGGCAGAGTTCTCCTTCGTCAACCAGGCTGTCGCAGTCATTATCGAGGCCGTCACACAATTCGGGGGCAGGTGTTGCAGCGGAGCAGGCGGACAAGCCGCCGGGGCCGCAGACCCGCTCGCCCTGGCACATGCCATACTCATTGAGTTCCATGCAGGAGCCGCTGAGGGCATTCTCGGTGGCAAAATCGGTGCATGCACACTCACCCTCGGCAAGCATGCAGACTGAGATCGCCTGTCCACCGCCTGGATTCATGGTGAAGCAGTCGTACCCCGATGGGCAATCAGCAGCGCTCTGGCAGTGGTAGCCGCAGAAGGCTCCTTCAGCATACCCGTAGGGGGTGCAGACTGCCCCGTCGCCTTGACAGCCCTCATCGCCAACGCAGGGAAGGCAGATGGAGGGGTGCTTGGAGACGCAGACCATCATGTCACCCGAAGAAGAGCCCGTCTCTTCACACTTGAACCCGGCGGGACACTCGTCAACGCAGCCCGCAGAGCAGATCAACTCTCCCAAGTGCAGCACGCAGAAGCCCGAGAGGCAATCTGCACCAGTGGTGCACGGACACCAGGATTGACCTGAGCCAGGCTGGCAGTTGGGGGGGATGTCTTGCTCAATGTCCTTTGGCGGGTCGGTATGGTCATCTCGCCCATCGGAGTCCAGGTCAAAGGAGTCCGGCTCAAAGGAGTCCGGCTCACCGGAGTCCGGCTTGTTGGTATCCACCAGGTCCATCACGGGCACGTCGGCCGGCACCTCACCGTCGCCTTGGCCGGCACCATCGCCCACCTCGACGAGGTCCCAGGTGGTGCCCCCTTTGGGGCTCTTCTTCAGCGAACAACCATCAAGCAGGGCCGATACCGACAGAACGAAGAAAAGCGCAAGCACCAGTCTTGGAGTCTTCATCACAACCTCACGGGCATAAATTGACGCCACACTTTATAACCCGACACGGGCCCGGTTTCAATGCCCATTCTGCTCGTTGCGGGCCGGATTGCTCCAGAGTAGGGGCCGCTCAACCCTGCTGCGGAGGATCGTCGAAGAGGACGGGCTCGCCCTGGAAGTGGTGTCCGCTGTGGACCATGATTGTGGTAGGAAGCTCTTTCAGCATGGCGTCGGTCCGGTCAAAGAAGCTCTGCGGCGTGGAGATGCGATTAAGGGCCAGTCCCATGATAACAAGGTCTGCGCCCTTGCTCTGCTCGGCCATAATGTCGCTCACAGGGCGGCCGTCGCGGCGGATAATCACCGGAGTCGCCTCAATCCTGGCCTGTTGCAGCGTCTGCTCCAGGCTGGAGCGAACCTGCTCCTGGTCCTGCTTCTCGTTGACGATGGTCATCACTGAGAAGGTAGCCGAGCGCCACCTGTCGTGGGCCTTGAGCAAGAAGGCCAGCAGCAGCATCAATGCCCCGTTGCCCTTCAAGCCGCCCCACCAGACGTGAACATTCATACAACGCTCGAACCCCAGCCTTGGCTTGGGCCTTACTATAAGAATCGAGCGGTCCAGGGCCGCCAGGTCTTGCAGCATCGAGACATATCCATCCTGCCTCTCGGGCTTGCCTGGCCATCCCAACATCACCGTATTGATCTCGAAGGGGCCAATACCGTAGGTTTGCGCAACGGTCACCACCCCGGAGTAGACATCGGGAACCACATCAACCCTGGTGAGGGCGTTGTGGTGCGTCGACATGATCTGTCGTCTCAGCTTCTCCAGAAGCTCACGCCGCTCCTCGGCGCGCTCTCGAACCTCTCCCCGAAGCAGAACGAAGTAGGAGACCATGCCCCGGTCCTGCACCAGCGCACACCCTATCTCGAGAAGGTAAGCCCGCTTCTCGGGATCCCCGCCGAATATCACCAGATTGGGCCTCCAGTTCTGAGGATGGTACGATATCGACCTCAGCCTCAGTATCGCCCAACGTACCATTGCTGCCCATATACCGTGCCTTGCATCTCCCCATGTCTCGCCAAGCTCTTTTCGTTCTACATATATGTAGATACCAACGCTCAGCACCATGGCCCCGAGCATGGCTGGCAGATTGATAATACTCATTACATAGAATGCGGCTACGGCCCCGGCCAGGCTTATCCACTTCGATACGGCAAAGGAGGGTCGGAAGCTGGGAGATGCGGCCCACCTCTCAAGCCCGCACGCAAGGTTGATCATTCCGTAGGTGGCAAGAAAGAACATCGTCAGCAGTGGGGCGATAGCATCGAGGTCGCCCAGCAGAACCCCGACCAATGCCAGGGAAAAGGTGAACAGCAGCCCCAACCTGGGCTCGTTCTTCGGCCCCGAACCCTTACCCAGCCATCGTGGCGCAAGCCCATCCCACGCCAAAGCCTGCAACGTTCTCGGCGCCGACAACATACTTCCAAACGCACTTGAAAGCGCCGCCCCCCAAAGCCCGGCGTAGACAAGTTGAGGCAGCCAGGAGGAGTTGATCAGGGCCAGGTTGTCGTTGTCAAGCTCGGCCAAGGGAACGCGAAGACCCAGCAGTACAGCTACGCCGATGTAGATTACGAATCCGGTTCCAATGGCGGCCATAGTGCCCATGGGGATGGCCCGACGCGGGTCTTTGAGGTCTCCCGACATGCTCACGCCCGACATGATGCCCGTGACGGCTGGGAAGAAGACGGCGAAGACCGCAGCGAAAGACTCGCCGTCGGAGCGAAACCAGACCACCTCGCTTGGGCCAGGCGCTCCAGAGCCCACGGCGATGGAGATCAGCGACACGCCGATAAGAGCCATAATGACATACTGTATCTTGATTGCTGCCTCGGCACTCTTGATGGAGATACCGGCAACGATGACCAGAACGCCGACAGAAATCAGTCGCATATCCAGTTGGGGGAAAAATGGAGATATAGATTCCACAAATCCTACGACATAGAAAGTAATAGACAGGGCCTGGGCAAGGAACAGTGGAATGCCGATAGCAGCACCCATCGGGGCTCCCAGCGACCTGCTGATCATGTAGTAGGCGCCACCGGTGCGGACCATGCGGTTGGTGGCAATGCTGGCAATAGAGAGCCCTGTGCTGGCGGTGATGAGGTGCCCAAGGAGAATCATGAGCAGCGCCCCGGCCAGGCCGACGTTGCCCACGACCCATCCAAAGCGGAGGTACATAATGACGCCCACAATGGTCAGGATGCTGGGCGTGAAGACCCCCGAGAACGCCGAGAACCTGCGCTGGGAGGCCGAACCTTGCTGGTCGCCTGCTTCCACGGGGGCAGTCTCTGGGGGTCTATCGTTCAAGGCAATAACCGTCAATATTCCGGGCGCTCGGCAGGAAGCGCTGAGGCCGGCTGCGATTTGAGCGTCAAAATGGCCATCCGTCAAGCCCGTAGATTGCCCACGGGTGCGGTTCGCCAAACGGGGAGCAATTGTACTCTGTTCTATCCAAGACATCTCGCCTGACGATGGCTGGGCATTTCGGCGACGGCGACGGCGACGTCAACCCACCTTCGCTGTCGCTTCGGTGGGACTACGGCCACGAAATACGCACGCTGGACGTCCAACTCCCCGGCAACGGTTCCGCACCCATTGCCCACCCACTCAGTGCCACCCAATATTGAACTCGGGTCAAGCGTGAAGTGGCAGAGACAATAACGGGCGCCAGCAGGGGCATGGGGAGTTGCTACACTCCAGGTCCCAGGGTCAACCTGTTCGGGAAGGGCTTTAATGCGGCTTGTGGTGGGCGAAACAGGGATTGAACCTGTGACCACCGGTGTGTAAGACCGGCGCTCTCCCGCTGAGCTATTCGCCCGCAAACAACGTGGGCAGCTATAACCGGAAGATTGGCACTTTGTCAAGGAGATTGGCGCATTTGCGGCGGGGGGTGAGGGGCGTAGTTCATCAGCTTTCCCAGCCGATTCCCCACAGAGAAATCAGCATGGGCTCGGTGTCGGAGTTGCTCTCAATGTAGAGGATTCCTTTCTCCTTGATGTACTCACCGTTGGCATCCTTCTGGCTGGTGGTTTTGGGTGCGAACTTGAGCGAAATGGTCAGGCTGGTACCGCTGGGCATGGCCAGGGGCGCCGCTTTGGTGGGGGGAGCAAGATTGCTCTTCTCAAAATCTACTTCGAACATCTCTTCGCCCTCGATAATCCGTATTCCTGTGATTTCGGCGCCGCCCACGCCGCCAACGGTGCTGTACAACTTCAGAGTTTCCATTGACACAAAGCCCGGTAGGCGGGCTCCGAAGTCGATCTCTTCGGGGTACACACTGAGCTTGCCGGCCCCAGCCGTGCACTGGTCGCCCAATGGACCTGTGCCCACCGGACATAGGCAATTGCCCTCAAGACAAGCCCGTCCGCCAAAGCAGGGAACATTGCAGTCGCCGCAGTGCTGCTCGTCGCTCATGATGTCCGTGCAGCTACCGTCACACACCTTGCTGCCTTCAGGACACTCACCGGGCAGCGTTGGGTCCTCCACGCAGACCCCATTCTCCTCGTGCTCTCCCTCGGGGCAGACCAGCCGACACTCTCCGTCCCTCGGCTCCTGCCCCTCGGGACACGTGAGCAGACAACGCCCCTCAAGCTCCTCCTGCCCCTCGGGGCACTGCACCAGGCACTCCCCCCCGATGCAGAAGAGCCCCAGGGCGCATGGGTTGCCGCAGCTTCCGCAATGCTCCAGGTCACTCTCAAGGGAGACGCAGAGCCCATCACAGTACTCCTGAGCCGCAGGGCAGGCCAAAGGAGCCCCCTGAACGTCCAGAAGGTCTTCGGCGATAGAATCCTGGAGATACTCTCCGGTGGTTGACTCGGCCGAACATGATTGTAGAACTGACGCAAAAATCAACAACGATGCAGCAAGAAGCAATCGGTTCATATCTGTCATTTGGCCCCTCCCATTTCGCTCATTATGGCATTCAAGACAATTTGGTGTTTTCAAGGGTTGAAAAAATAGCCGTTTTGGTAGTTTTCTATTATTCGGAATTGCTCGCCTTCGAATCCTTCGACAGGGGTAACTATTCCTTCTGGCATTTTTATCGTTGCAACGTACCAAAGATCTTTGTCATCAAGAATCGCACCTTCAAGATCCGCCACCAGCTCTCCATATATGAAAATCCTAACCCGAGCCTCACTTGCTCCATACCCTTTCGAGCTATAATTATGTACACCAACACGGTATGTAACATCCTCCGTAACTTGTAATGTTATAATCTCCGGTCCGAAGCCGTCCAAATCATTGCTTGCCAGACTTGGATTATCATCTATTTCCGGGACATAACTACCCCAGTTGGGGTAAGGGTTGAACCAGAAACAGTCGAAAAGGTTGTCGTACCATGGGTCGGGCTCACCATCCTTGTCATAGTCCGGCTGGGTGGCCCAGGGGTGAGCGAAGTGAAGATCGAGGTCTGAGCCTGCATCGGGCCCCGTATCGTAGGGGAAGGGGTCACCTGGCGTCTTCCAGGTAAGCTCGATATGAACGTTGGTAGAGGGCACCCGAGTGAAGGAGAAGGTGGCTGGTTCGCAGGACTGCACTCCCGTGGAGTCTCGCACGTCAAGGCTGACTTCGTACTCCCCTACGACACTCGTACTCAAAGCTAGCTCTGGTGTGAACCGTGGCGGAATGGGCTCCTCGAAAACCGAGGGTAGAGTGACCGACCACTCCCACTCAGTGATCTCGCCGTTGGCAGAGTAGCTCCCTTCGCTGGAGAAAAGGTGGAGGTCCGGCACCGGGGTGATGATTGCCACAGGGCATTCCGACGGGAGAGCCCGGCCCGCCAATGGCACCATCAGGGGATTATCCACATCGGCAGTCTCGATGAGAATGGTGCCCAAGCTTGGCGAGAACGTTCCCGGGTCCGAGGGATCTCCGCCCGCCTTGGTTGGCGCAAACTCAACAAGCAATCCCAGCAGCTCGCCCGGCTGGAGTGTGGCCGGCTGCTCGTGGGTTGGCATCTCAACGTTTGGGTATTTGACGACGACATCGAACTCCTCAGCACCGTCCATGATGGAGATGCTTGTGACCGTCATGGGCCACTTCGCCGCCAGGCAGGGGCCAACGGCCACATGCATCTGCTTGGCATGGCCCACGGCAACGGCCCCGAAGTCCAGCAGCTCCGGAGTCACCAGGGAGCATCCAGCCTGTTCAACACATTGGTCTCCCACCAGGAAGAAACCAGGCTGGCAGATGCACTGGAAGTTTTCGCAGACCATATTCTCACCACAAACGGTGGTGCAGCCACCGCAGTGGTTGGGATCGCTCTTAGAGTCGTAGCAGAGCCCCTGGCAGGCGGCCTGTCCAGGAGGGCAGACCAATCTGCATTTGTTGGCGATGCACTCATGCGCCAAAGGACAGACATTGCCACACTGGCCGCAGTTCAGGCGGTCCCGGTCCAGGCTGGCGCACAGCCCATCGCAGAGAGTCTGCGAATCAGGGCAGGTGCTAATCTCCTCTGCGCTGCCAACATCGGCTTGGGTTGCCAGGTCACCTTCGGCAATCAGGTCATCCCCAACTGCGGCGGGCTCCTGGGAACAGGCCACAGCACCGGCCGACAATAGAGCTACAACCAACCAGGCCTGGGCGCATCTGCATAGACAGCGCATGCTCACCTCCTCTGCTCCACGAAGTCAAACTACATGGTCTACTCGTGTGGGGAAACCGCCCAAATAAACAGAACCCCATGGCTCCTCAGTGCCAACGCAACATGCTAACCAGTGGCCAGTAGCAGATCAACAGAGGCGCGGCTTTTTTTGGGGGGGAATGCAAAAATCTGGGAAGAGAGACCACAAAGAGGTTCGGGCCGGCTGGAAGAGAGACAAAGGAGCATAACGTGGTAGGAATGCCAGTGGCAGGGATGTCAGATGTTCAGCGACGGAAACGGCCTGACCGTAGCACTGGGATGTCGGGGTTTTCAGCGATGGAAATGGCCTGGCCTTAATGGATTTCTGCGTGGTCTACTGGTCGTCCCAGGGGGCGCCGCTGGCATGGATGGCCTCGTAGCCGTTCCCATCGGCGTCAATGAAGACGGGGTTGGTGATAGAGAATGGTTGCTTGCTCGAGACAGGCTCCATCTCGTGCTCGGGAAGACTTGAGCCGGCCATGAAGACGATCCAGGCATCGGACTGCAACTCGGCGGTGAATGTCTCATCCAGCCGAGCCACGGCGCCGGAGGCCACGGGCACGAACTCCTTAATGACCTCTCCGTTCATCACCACCCGCACGAACTCCAGACCCATCCACTCGGGTGCCTCAACCACGACGTTCACCTCCACGGAAGCCCCCGCTGCCACAACGGTTTCGCCAAGGCCCTTGCCATCCACCGTGAGGCGCAACACCGGACCGGCAAGCACAACGGATTTGTACTTCTTGATGTTGTCGTAGACCTCGTCCAGATCCACGTCACCAGGAACATCCGTGGAGGAGGCCACCATGTTCCTGGGGTTGCCGTAGTTGCCACGGTAGTGGTGCTCATCGGATCCGCCAATGGCCGCAATGGAGTAGCCTCGGTTCAGGAGGTTGTACCAGGCGGGCAGATTCTCCGTAAGGATTGAGTCGAAGCTGTCATCCTTGTTGACGACCTCAAGCGCATCAACCAGGTGCAGATTCAGTTTAGGTTCGGCATCGGCAGGGTTGGAGGTAGCGGTCACGCCGTAAGTCGAGAAGGTTGCACCGCCTCGGTAGGGGTGGTTGACGGCCAAGAAAGCGCAGCCCAGTTCCTCTCTGGCTTGAGTGTATATCTCCGTGGCCGTTGTGGCTCTGATAGACTTCCCGTTCTCGTCGTAGAGCATGTACTCAACGGCGAAGTAGGTCTCGTAAGGAGGCGGATTTGAACAGTGTGCTGCCGTTGTATGGCCCCAAAGCGGGGAGACCTCGCACCCAAGCGAAGCCTTGATGTCGCCGGCCAACCCCATCTCCTCGATCTTGGGCTGTCTGGTGCCGAAATAGTCGTGATCCGTGGGGGTCATCACCTCGATGCCGTTGGCCAGGGCATTGGCGATTCGGTCCTCTTCGAGCACGGCGCTGTCGATGCTCCACTCGCTGTGCTCGTGGCTGTTCAGCATAATGAATCCCGTGGTATCAACAGCCTCGTGGATCTTGGCAGTGAGGTCGGTCACCTGACCGGCCGTGACGGTGATATTCTGGCGGTCGATGCTCCAGACCAGCCCTCTGGCCACCGTTGCGGTGTAGTCTCCTGCCAGCACCGGGATCAATCTCTCACCGTTCAGCACAGCGGCGTACTTCGTAACCCCGGCAGTCCAGGCCGCATCCTTGCCCCCCTGGAGGGTCAAAGCAGCATGAACAGGTGCATCTGCATCATCGGTGACCTTCACCCGAATCCAACCGGCGGGGTTCGCTGCCAGCTCTACAACGTTCTCTTCGCCCGCCTTCACCGCAGTGCCTTTGACCACAAGTTCGGGTGCCCCAGGGAGGTTGAGGTGGAAGTCGTAAGAGCCCTCTTCAAGGTGAAGCAGAGCCTCTCCGTTCTGGTCAGGCGTTGCGGCCGTGATCCAGCCTCGGGCGTCCTCTTGCCCGGCCTTCTTCACGCTGATTCCCACATCGGCCATGTTTGTGTGCTCGTCGCCGAGGGTCACCTTCACCACCACCTTCTCTCCGGCAGATTCACCACGAATGGCTCTGGCCTTCGCCCTGACGTCTTCAATGGTGCCTTCGCCCACGATGAAGTACTGCAAGGACTCGGCGTCCCCACCCGCAGGGATGGAGAAGTTGCCGCCCGAGACCACCGTCAGCTTGTCGAAGGAGAGCAGCAGCTTTGCGTTCTTGCCCTTGGGAACCGTTGCGCCGTAAGAAACGCTGCCTGCTGCCGTCGCAAGCCACCCCACGTTGGAGCTTGTCAGCGGGCACTCGCTCACCGGGCCACAGTCGTCATAGAAGGGTGTGGTCCGGCTGCTGAACTGCAAGAACTGACCAACATCCACCGAGCGAGGGGTCGTCTTAGGATTGTGAATTTTGGTAATGATCTTGAGGTGATGCACGCCTGGTTCAAGGATGTAGTCTACCGTAACCTCGATACCCAGCGGAGGGGTGGGCAGAGCCGAATCCACCAACGCCATGCCGCCGTCATTGCCCTTGAACCGGACTATGGCCGTGCCCGACTCTGAACCGTCGTCCACGATGCTCATCTCCGTGGGCTTGAAGATGCGGGCAGTGCCCGTCATGGGGAACATCTCGAAGAAGTGGTCCTGCGCCTCTTCCCCAGGGGCCCGCACCAGGTCCGCATCGACCAGAGCGCCGCCATAAGGTGAATAGAGGCTCTTCTCCTGGTTCCGAATTACGAACCGAACCAGGTCGTTCCTGATGACCACGTCGCCAACTACACCAGCGCTCACCGGTCCCTTAATAAGGTCTTCCTCGGAGGCCGCCACGAAAGCCGTGGCTTTGCCTTGCACAACCGTGGTGTCCCCGACCTGGTCGGCCAGGTCGCCGGGCACGTCCTCGGAGTTGGCGTCGACTCCAAGGTCGTCAGCCACATCGCCCACTGTGTCCATCCCCACATCCTGGCTCTGCTTGTCCTCTGCGCTATCGTGAGCAACGACATCCTTGGCGGATTCCCCGCTATCCCCCGAGCAGGCAACAACGAACAAAGCCACTAGCACACCCCAAAACGCAACTCTCATGGTTTCACCCTTCCACGACTCGACCCAACAGCTCGCTGGTCCAGGTTGTCAGAAACGCCAGGCAGGGTCAGGCACCCTTCCTAACCGTTTCCTAACATTGCCACCCCGGGCAGGGAGAGTCTAGGGGTTAATGACCCAGGAATTCGGGGGTTCGGGGATTCGGGGGTTCGGCCGTCAGTTGGGATCAAAAACGTATTCTTTGCACGAATACCACTCCACTCCCATCAGATTAGCCAATGACTCTATGTTGGTATTTATCTCTTCGAAGTCAAATTCTTTAAATTCCGGCTTGAAAATCTTTCCAGATTTTGCTTCCACTTCTATACGATATCTTACTCTAGCCACCCTGCCCCCCAAAGACTCTCCAACACCCCGCACCAATGCAATATCTTTGGAGAGAACCCGCTCCTCCGTCTTCCTCTCGAAAAACCATGTGGTCACGATAAGCCCTTCGGAATCAAATTTGATTGTTTTCTTAATGCTTCTTTTTATCCACCAACTCGCCACCGTGCCGGCAACCATCATAATCAGAACCTTGATTCCGGATGGCGTTGGACCTATGATAACCGAAACAGCAAATATGGCACTAAAAAATATGCCAAAACCGAAAGTAAACAGACATCCACTCTTGAGAGGATAGTTAACTGGAACACCTTCAGGCTTCTGTAAGTCTTCGGCAAAACCCATGGCAATCCCCCATTGCTTCAATGCTGGTTGTCATTCAGCCCGGCCCGGTTGGACGGACCCTGGCGGGGCAGGTACTCGCATACCTCTAAGATCAGGGGTCAGGACCGTACCTAAGCCGCTTCCGTTGTCCTCCAACAAAACGCTCAGTTCACGAATATAGGCGAAGCGTAGATGTATGGGAAGCTTGTTGATGCCTTGGCTTCGACGCCCTTCAGGACGCTCTTGAGGTGCTTTGGAACAATCCAGACCTCGACGCGGTAGGCCCCTGCTTTGTCTGCCGGCGCCTGCAAAACTACCCCCTGGCCAGACTGTTCGGCCACAATTTCGGCCCCTTCGGGGGTCATTCTGATAATGCGGGTGGTCATCTGGGCGAGGCCGAAGTCAAGCTGCCGGGCCGGGTCCCAGGGGGCAGGGCCCACCTTGGGCGTCCGTACGAATATGACCGAGCCTTGACCCGCCTGTGCCTCTCCGCCCATCTCAACGACCTCAGCGCCGGTCCAGAGCAGGAACTCGAAGCCTTCTGGGTTGCCCAGGGTGTCGAAGGCGGAGAAGATGCGACCGGCCCTGACGGCCTCACGGATCTCATGGGCAGAGTCATCCTTTGCCAGGACCCTGTTGGAGAACCAGCGCATGGCCCTGTTGTACGAGTCCATCCGCTCTCCGTCCTTCAGCATCACCGGCCCGCCTGTAGCAAGTAGCTTTGCGAAGTTGGGACTCTCCTCCACGAGGCTGGCGCACATCCCCTTATCGGGCCCCGCCGGGCATAAGAGCGGGAACTCCACGTTCCTGTGGATATCCGTTGCAATGAAGGTTACGAGGTGCTTCACAGCAGCTACGATGTTCACCTTTTCCACGCTGGCCTCAAGCGGGGCAAGGAAGAGCAGCAGGCTCAAATCTGCCGGGGGATCGACCATTGTCTCATCCATGAAATTCTCCATGGCGAACAGCGAGGTCAGCGTCCCCTTCAGCATATCCATAAGGTTCGCGTGCAGGTTGTATATCTCCATACCGTCCAGATCCAGATCGATAATCCGCTGCGCCGATATGTTGTCCTGCTCGGTGTGCACTGCCATGGCCATGCCCCCAAGCTCTCGGGCCATGGCAACGGCTTCAATGCCGGGCTCAAGCGGCGCCTCGACCCCATAGTCGGTGTTGAAGACAGCAAGGGGTATTGGGCCGGCCATGCCGATGGGCATGTTCTTGTGACCCTCGGTGCCGACGAAGAAGTAGTACTCTCCTTGTCCGGCACCGCTGGGGCAAGTCACCTTGTTGGCGAAGGGGCGCTGCTGCGAGTCAAGAACCAGCTCATCGCCCAGTTCGGGCCGGTGCTGAGCCAACTCTTCGAAGCTGTGCTCACTGGCGTGTCCTGGATGGTCAGTCATGAACATGAACTGGATATCCTGGCCGCACGGCGCCGCCCGAAGCTCGGCCAGACACTGGGGGTCCGGGCCACCGTTGTCCTCATAGCCGTCGGGGCTGCAACCGTCGTGGCTGTAGGCGGAGTGCATGTGGATGAGCCCACGCAAGGTGACCCAACCCCGGTTGCCACCCTCCAACTCGAAAGGAAGCTCCACGCCTACTTCATCGGCAACGAGGTCCAACGCCACATCATCGCCGGGCAGTTCCCCAACGACCTCGGCCCTGACCAGATCCGAACCCGTCTCTTCATCAGGCAGCACGTCCGAGGCCGAACCTTCCGACGAGTTGGAGCATCCTGCGCTGGCCGTAACAATAACAAGAACGGAAAGCAGACGGAGCGAAAGCATGGCACCCTCCTAACAGTGCCCTAACGTTATTACCCGTGCGGGGCCAGGGCAACGACTATCATGGGGCACCCCCGGGGGAGGCGGATTTCCTCGACTGGTTGTTTCGGGCGTGCTACAGCGACAGATTGTGAGCTTCTTTTGTTGGGGGAGCATCGTGACATCGGTTCGAGCATCCTCTGTTTGGTCCCCGCCAGCTGTGGCTTTCGCTTGCATCGTTGCGCTGAGCCTGCTTGCTACCGCCCTGCCCGCTTCAGCGGGTGACGGGGGGCTGGAGATGGGGAGCTGTGAGGCTCTTGTGGAGGATGGCCGGTTCCGGGAGGCAATGTTGTGCCTCAAGGCCCTTCCCCCAGGGGCCATGGATGAATCCGAGAATGCCTACCTCCTGGCCCGGGTGTACCAGGGCATGGGAAACGTTGTTTGGACTCGCCGCACTCTGGAGAGTCTGCTCTCCAGGAATCCCGCTGATTGTGAGGTGCGGGCCTGGCTGGTCTGGGTGCTTCTCTCCCAAAGCAACTACAGAGAGGCGGACGCCATCTTGTCTGAGTTGATGGCGGAGGCCCAAGGAACACCTGAAGGCGGCGCAGCGGTACAGGTGACCGAGGAGAATCTGGTAGAAGCCGAACGCTGGCTATTCGCCGAAGATGCTTCCTGGTCCCCGGAGCGCTGTCCGGCAACAGAGCTGGACCTGGCGCGCTGGATCCTTCTGAAGAGCGTGGTGGCTCTCCAGGCCGGTGAATTGGAGACGGCACGCCTCCTGGTGCGGCGCATGAAGTTCACGCCGGCCTTGTACCCCGAGGACGTGGCACTGCTGGTCAACACCAGGTCAGCGCTGTGGCCTCTGCGACAGGCTCCGATTCAGGTCTCGTTGTCCGGGGAGGCCGGCTGGACGTCCAATGCCCTGCTTGGCTCTCCAGCAGACCCCACGGCATCGGATGAGAACCCTGCGAGCCCCAGAAGCGACCTTCGAGGCTGGGGTCGGGTCCGGCTGGGCAATTCTGCCCTGGGCAGCTTCCTGGAAAGCGACGCAAGAATCACGTCGTTTTACGCCGAGGTAGCCTCGGAACATGGCTACTTTCAGCAATCAATCCGTTCCGGCGCCGAGTTGGCACTGGATAGCCTTGTTGCTCAACTGGCCTATCGATATGAGTACCTGGTCCTCAACGGGGCAGACCGCTACGGCGAAGTCCCCTACCTCTTTTATACTGCCCACAGGGCGGAATTCGACGCCGACTTCCAGGGCGGGCTGTCACTCTTTGGGGGAGGCGGGCGGAGGCTCTTCAGGCAAATGGGGCGTACCCGCTGGGAAGCCGACTTGGGGGCGGGGTTCTTGTGGGCCGCCAGCGGGCCCTTCAGTGGCGCCGTAGCTCTCTCTGCCCGATACCAGAAGGCGCAGTTCGAGGCCTTCGACATGTTCGGGGCCACTGTGTTGGCCTCGGCAGCGATGACCACTGCTCAACACTGGGTGCTTCGGCTGGTTGTAACGGCCATGGCCGATGTCTATCCCAACTCCAAGGGAGATGCCGGCGTCGAAGCCTTCAATGAGGTCGGCGGCCGGGAAGAGGTCCTGGCCCGGGCTCGCCTGTCCGTAACCTCACCGCCGCTGTTCGACTCGGCCCGGGCGTCACTCTGGTACGAGTGGACAACCAGAGACTCCACCGCTGCCAGCTACGACTTTTCGGCGCACACCATCATGGCGGGTCTCTCCTGGAACTTCCGGACGGACCCATGGGTGCCCCCGTCCCAGGCGCCCCAGGGCCACAGAGCTTTGCCTTATGCACTGGAAGATAGTATCCATGCTGACGGCGACAGGCTCAGGGACTTGCTTCGCCGTGATGAGGATGCCCAGAAGGGATGCTCCTGCGGAAACTGAGGGGTGGATCTTTGTCGGGCAACCGCTCATGGCAAATGTAGAAGATGCTATTGTGATAGTGAGGGGAGTAACGCTCAATGCGTGTCTGGCTTGCTTTGGTGCTGGTAATAGTGACTCTTGCTGGTTGCGTGAAACAGGTCTGCTTCGGCGATTCGGAGTGCCCGTCGGGCAAGGTCTGCTCCGACACGGGCCAGTGCGTGACCCCCCAATGCACTGCCGACACCCAGTGTGGAGAGAAGCAGGTCTGTGAGAAGCACCAGTGCGTTGAGGGGTGCATCGATGCAGGCCAGTGTCCCGACGGCTTCATGTGCAGTTCCAGGCGCTGTGTCGCTGTGGCACAAGGATGTGATTGTCCCGCCGTGCCCGACCTCTGCCTGGAGGACATCAACCCCTCTTCAAGCCTTTCGGGCAAGAGTCTCTGCCTGAGGGAGATGGATGGGGCTCCCCTTGTGATGTTCTTCGGGTCAGTGGCATGCCCCACCTGCCACGTGGTCTTCAGCCACCTGGCCGACATTCACGAATCGCTGCTCTCCCAAGGAACCGACTCGCAGCTTGTCTTCGTCAACCTGAAGAGTGTTGCCCTGGGCCCCGCTGCGGTGGGAAGCATGATGCCCGACGTGTCCGAACCAGTGTTGCAGGACACTGAGGAGTCTGACTTGTGGGACGCCCTGGGGGCCGACTGGTACGAGATTGTAATCGTGGACAAGAATGGGTGCCTTGCCTGGCACTCGGGCCCGCTGGCGGGAACCATCTCGGACGCCGATGTGCGAGACGGAATCCGGGCGCATTGGCAGGCAGCGGCTGAGGCCCAGTGCAACTCGGGCCGGGATGTCGTGACAGAGATTCCGGATGTGACCGGTGATGAGACAGCGGAGACTGAGGATGTGGGCGTCGATGCCCCCGAGGACCAAAACCCCGGCGATCTTCCCGAAATCCCCGATGCCCTGCCCGACCAGGACTGGAATCCTGGCGATGACCAGTGGGGGCCTGACATCGAGGAACTCCACACAGACGTCTCAGGCCCAGACTTGATCGACCTGGTGGACGACGGCGGTTCCGAAGATCTGGTGGATTCTGGCGGAGACTCTACCCCAGACTTCGAACTCAAGGAGACGTGCCAGATTGAGACGGGAAGTCTGGTGTCGCCGGGCCAGAAGGTTCCGCACTTCCTCTGCATGGACAGAAACCCCAACTCCCCAACTTTTCAGCAGGGATACTCGGAGACCCAGCTGCTGGGCAAGGTGTGGGTGGGCTACACCGGGGGCTGCACCTGAGGCTCGTGTCAGCAGCAGTTTGCTGCTCTTCAGACACTGATAAGCGAGCAACCCGGGTGGTCGGGGGCGGTTGTGGGCCTCATGTTCAATCAGAACACAGCCGAGGTCGGCCTGCCAGGATGCTCAGAGATGGCCACCCTGCCTCTTTTGCAAGACAACAGCAATGGTGATGTATGGAATACCCTGGGGGTTGTGTATAACAGCTACATTGTTGTTGATGGCAAAGGGATACTCCGGGCCAGATTCTCCGGTCAGACAATTCCAGCGGTGTCGGTCGAATTGGTTGGGGCGGTGAACGAAGCCCTGGCACCTTGATGTGTCAGCGCGACCAAGGCTCTGGAAGCTGTTGCGGTTTGGACATGCCAGCCTCCAAAACGCTCCGGGCAGAGAGATGGGATTGTGGGTGAGTCGGACCGCCTGGGCACGCGCCACATTGTGCCGGCCTATGGATGCTCCAACACTATCTTCGTGGCCTTCGATGCCCCCTTGTTCAGGAAGAGCTTCACGGCCTCCTTCCACCGAGACATGGGCAGGCGGTGGGTGAGAATCAAGCTGGGGTCCAGGCGGCCAGC
This sequence comes from uncultured Myxococcales bacterium, assembly GCA_964593355.1. Classification (GTDB taxonomy): domain Bacteria; phylum Myxococcota_A; class UBA9042; order CAIXZC01; family CAIXZC01; genus CAYTWV01. Next base: position 13,187 of record CAZQHM010000004.1, on the reverse strand, counting down.
CTGCAGGATCTCCGCTGCGTGCTCGAAGGAGTTGCGGCCGTCGCTCTCCGTGGCGTGGCAGTTGATACCTGATAATTCTATTTCTTGGTTCCATATTGTTGTATAATCAACCTTCCCCGGCATGAAGTTGATACCCATAAGCACTACTCTGCCACGCCCCCTGACCCACCTCAGGGCGTCGTGCAGCGAGGCGTCGTTCCCAACCGTGTCGAAGATGGTATCGTAGCCGCCCAAGATAATCTCGTTGCCGAAGTAGCCACGAAGAGCACGCCCCGCCGTGGCGCTGGCCACGGTCTGGTAGTTGCCTTTGCCGCTGAGAATCGCCCTTGCCCCCACTTTGGACGCCGCTTCGGCTTGATACGGGTAACGCACGAGGCAGTGAACAGTGACCTCGGGGTGTCTGTGACCAATCACCGAAGCCGTCAGCAGACCAATGGTGCCGCCGCCAATTACCAGCACCTTGTCACCGGCCTTAAACGACGCCTTGCCCACACCGTGCACGGCACAAGCCGTTGGCTCCAGCAGAAGCGCCTGATCGTCGCTCAGAGCGTCCGGTACCAGACAGGGCTGGCTTCGATGCATCACCATGAAGGGCGAAAAGCCTCCGCCCACGGCACCGTCGGGCAACCTTCCGATGCCAAGGTTCTCGCAGATCATGTAGTTCCCCTCAGCGCACTGCCGGCAAGGCCGCTCAATCTCCAACTGGGCGCACGATGGCCAATCCAGCCGCATCACCACCCTGTTTCCCACCACAAAGCCACTCTCCGTACCAGCCTCCACCACCCGTCCCACAAGTTCGTGTCCCAGGTACTTCTTCTTGATACCGGGCAAAGCAGCAGGGAAGGACTTGGGGTCCATCTCCATGAACATGAAGTGTATGTCCGTACCACAAAGACCGCAGGCCAAGTTTCGAACCTTCACCCAGCGCTCGTTGGGCAACGAGGGCTCTGGAACCTCTTCATAACGCAAGGGTGAAAGGGGGCCCAGGGCCGCCAGCCTGTTCAGCTTGGAGGTCGCCTTGAGAGCCATGATTCGAAGCAAATCGTTCTCGAAATAGAGGGCCTTCATTTCGCTACCCCGCTTCCCGCTACCCCGCTTCCCGGCTTCCTGCCCCGAGCACCGCTCCTGGCCCTTACCGCCGGCCCAGCTACTGCTCTCCGCACAGCGTCAACCAGCCTCTTGATCTCCGAATCCGTGAGCATCAGGTGCGGCCTCAGCACTACGTAGCTGGGATCCACCCTGGCTTCTACCGCAAGAACTCCACTCTGCCTCAGCCTGGCCAGCACCTGGCGGACCACATCAGCGTTGTGGAAGCCCAAGGCCAGTAAGGTCCCCTCTCCATTCACGACAAACGGTATTGGGGCACTTCGCCCAACCTCAGCCAACGCCTGGGCCAGCCTCTTGCCAGCCACGAAGGCGTTGTCCCACGGCCTGGTCCGTTCGTAGAGCCCAAGGGCCTCGAGGGCCACCTTGCACCCGACGTCGGAGCCCCCGAAGGTCGATAGATGAATCATGGGGTGCTTGTTGAGCCATGCGTTGACCCTCTGAGTCATCATGGTGGCCGCAATGGGGAAGATGCCTCCGCCAAGAGCCTCGCCAACCACCAGGATGTCGGGGTCTAGGCCAAGCCTCGAGAAGGCAAAGCGGGTGCCCGTACGACCGAAGCCCGTCTGGGTCTCGTCCACCACCAGCAGCGCTCCGACCGCCTTACAGAGCCGCCCAAGGTGTCTGAGATAGGCCTGCGAAACCGACAACGCCCCGTTCTCCGCCTGCACTGGTTCCACCATAACCGCCGCCGTATTCTTATCCACCACCACCGAAGCCTCGCCGAAGTCACCCGGGGCTATCTGGACCACCCCTGGGATGCCCGGACCATAGAGGTGCTTGTCCTCCCGGGTCGACAGTGCCATGGCAAAGCCCGTCTCTCCATGCCATGCCCCCTTCAGCCCCACCAGCTTGCTGCGCCCGGTAACGCCACGGGCAACCTTGCAAGCCGCATCCATCGCTTCTCCACGGGTCACGGCAAAGAGCGAGCACTCCAGCCCGTGGCCCACGAAGCTGCTGAGCGCTTCGGCCAAGTCGGTCTTCTGAACCGAAATCATTGGGAAATTCCCCTGATCTGCTTCCCTCATGGCCCGAACCAGCGCCGCTTTCAGCTCGCCCCGGTGCCGACCAAGGTTGTAAGTTCCCGCACCGCCAACGGCGTCGAAGAACCCATTCTCATTGTCGCCGGCAGCACCGTTGTCGCCGGCAGCACCGGAAAGCGCTACCACTTCAGGCTCCGTCCCCGAGCCAGGCTCCGTCCCCGACCCAGGCTCCGTCCCCGACCCAGGCTCCGTCCCCGACCCAGGCTCCGTCCCCCGGACCCAGGCTCCGTCCCCCGGCCAGGCTCCGTCCCCCGAAGTCCCCATCCCCGACCCAGGCTCCTTCCCCAACCCAGGCTCCGTCCCCGACCCTTCGGCCGCCTTCAACCGGGATGGAGCACGCCTGCTCAAGAGGTCTTCGAGTTTTCTAATGTACCCGAACAAGAAGGTCTGAACACCCTCATCGTTGAGCAGTTTGAGCAGCCTCTTGTTCCGGGCCGCAACAAGGGCAAGAGGCAACAGGGCCTGCATATCCTCCACGGCACGGGTGATGCCGGCCAGCACCTGGTCCAACTCCTCTGTGGATACGGTGATAGGCAGCATGAAGCGCATCACTTGGGGTGCGTTGCCCGAGTAAGCAGCGAAGATGCCGTTCTTGGCAAGGGCGTCGGCCATCATGGGGCCCAAGAACTCGTGGATGTACTCGATGCCCACCATGAGGCCGATGCCGCGCACCTCCCGAATGATCTTCGGGAAGCGTTGGCGCAACTCCTCCAAGCCATCCTTTAGTCTCTTCCCCTGCTGCCCGGCGTTCTCCCACAGCTTCGTTCTGGTAATGAATTCGATAACGGCCAGGGAGACCTCACATCCAAGGTCCGTGCCGCCCGATATGCTGGTGTGGAAGGCCGGGTGGGATTCTCGGAAGCGCATGAGCAGAGGTGTTGGCCTGTGGAGCATGGCAGAGCTTGGGTAGAGACCACCGCCCAAGGACTTGGCCACGGTCATTATGTCGGGAACGACACCGCTGTGCTCACAAGCGAAGAGGGCTCCGGTCCGTCCGAATCCGGTCTGGATCTCGTCGAATATGAGCAGCGTTCCGTTGGCGGAACAGAGCTCTCGCAGACCCCTCAGGTAGTCGTGGTTACCCGGGAAGATGCCGGCTTCACCCTGAACGGGCTCGATAATGAAGGCAGCGGTGTTGGGGCCAAGGGCCGCTTTGGCAGCATCGAGGTCGTTGAAGGGGATGAAGTGGAAGCCCGGGGCCAGGGGCTCGCAGTAGTGGCGATAGTGGGCTTTGCCGTTGGCCGACAAGGCGAACCCCGTGTGGCCGTGGTACGCCTTGACGGTGCTGATAACTTCGGTGCGCCCCGTGGCGCCAAGGGCCAGCTTCAGTGCGCACTCCACTGCCTCTCCGCCGCCGCTGGTGAGGATCACCTCGTCAAGGTCGCCGGGTGCCACTTCCGCCAGGCGTCTGCGCAGAGCCTCCTTTGGCCCGGAGGAGAGGGCGTAGCAGCCCATGTCTAAGTGCCGCAGAGCCCTTTCAAGCGCCCCCATTATCTCGGGATTTCGCCTGCCGACGTTGAATGAGCCCGCAGAGCTGAAGGCGTCGAACATCGGCCGGCCCGAACCGCCATCGACGAACCCGGCCCCTCGACGCTGAGTCTCTATGACATCGAGGTGCCCCGCCTTGAGATAGGCCACCTGCCCCCGGTTGATGTATCGCATGAACCTGGCCTCAAGCGCCTCTTTAGTCTCCTTTCCCAGCAGAGGAGTGCTGCCTGCATCTCGCCTCATGTTCGCCCCCGTTTTCGCATGGCAAATCGTACCGGGCCAGTATGAAGCAAGAGTCGCCGGAGATGCAAAGGGTACCGACGGGCAAGGGCGGCCCTGGCGACGAATGGCTACCTGGGCTTCAGCTGGAACTCGAATCCCATGGGCAGCATCGCCGGCAGCGGCTGGTCGTCGGGAACTTCGAAGACGTCCTTGAGGATGCTGGTTATGCCCTCCACATCTATGCCCCCAGCGGTAACGGCCACCACCACATCCACCAACACCGAGGATGGAACCTCACCCGAGACCGACGACTTGACCGCCTTGGCTGGGGAGACTTCTGAGAGCTCAACGGTGAAGACGGGGTCCATCACGGTGAGAGAACCCAGGGGCACGCCCGACGCATCACGCACGGCGATGCCGAACTCCTGAGTCTGTCCACTCCAGGTCTTGCCCACCAGTTGCCCGGCAACCGTAGCCTCGGTGCCCGGGTCGGGCACTCCCGTGTCATCGTAGTCAATGGCCACAGTCAAGGTGGGCTGGTCGGCGTCGAAGCCGGAAAGGCCCCACAACATCTGCGGGACAAAGGGGGAGAGCGCCGCTGCAGCGATAGGATTGTCCGGTGTTGTCAGCCTGGTTCCTTTGCTGGTCGAAACGTAGAGAAGCTCCGGCTCATTGCTCCAGGACTCTTCCATACCGCCGAAGACCTCCTGCAAGAGCGTGGCAAGTTGGTCGTCTCGGCGGGTCCAGAAATAGGCCGTGCTGGTCTCCGCCAGGTATCCGAATTTGTAGGCCGTGAGGCTGTCGGGCTTGGCCCTCGCCACCATCTCTATTGGGTACCGATACCTCGACTCGGCCGCTTCCAGCAGCGCCTTTACCTCGGCGGAGATAGCCCTGCATGAGGCCAGTTTCGTTTCTGCGCTCTGGGATGCAGCCTCCTTCACTGCCGCGTCGGGTTCGGCCTTCTGCCGTTCCAGGTCCCACGTTCTGGCATCTACCACGGCCCCGTACAGCAGCCTGGCGTGTTCAATGCGCTTCACGTAAATATATAGTAGATCGGCCACTTCAGAATATAAATCCATATCACCGTCGCCACTGGTCGGTGCTGCGGGCATGGTCTGCATAAGCTCAGAATAGGCGGATGCCATCTCATCCAGATACATAAGATCCCTGGAATACCACTCGTCGAACTCTTCCTGCGTATACTTCAAGACCGTACGGAATGGAATCTTTGGTGGCCGGGCGATGATGCCGGCCATGAGGCCCATCTCGTCCTGTGGCAATTCCCCCGCCAGGTAGAAGTAGATCTCGGGATTCTCGTCCAGGAAGTTCTGCTTCTGAAGCTTCGTCCACTGGTTCAGCAGAGCCACCAGGGCCGTGCCGCTCTCACCGTAGAGTGGGCCAAGGTCGGTCAAGAACTTCTCCCAGGTGAGAGTATCGTCCCAGGTTATTCGATTCAGGAAGAAATCGTATTGCCAATAGGTCCACTCTCTGCCCGTGGTGAAGGTGGCGTGACCATGTACTGCCGGTTTGCCCTCGTTGCTGGTGTAGCGCGGCAGCACCTCGCGGATATCGTACTCTCGTGTCCAGCCGGTCAGCGGCAGGGCCAGAGGCATGTTGTTATCGAAGCCCAGCCACCAGGCCGTCTCCGGGAAGAAGACCTGCGGACGCCCCTGTTTAGATGCCGTCTCGAGAAACTCCAACTGGTGGGTGAAATCCTGACAAGAATAGACCGGGGCAGGGTGCTCCAATGTGTAGAACATAGTCGTGTGAACATAAGCGCCGAACCCCAACCCGGCCTTCAGGGGCAGATGGTAGAAGTGCCCGCCATCATCGGCTTCCAGGTCACAGGTGATGTGGATCCAGGCGTAGGGTTGGACATTGGGATGGTGGGCGCCAAGCCAATCCAGCGTGGTTTGCATCCAGTCCAGCACCCTCTGATCGTCGGGTTTGGTGAACTCCGAAGAGCCTATCTGAAAGCCAAGAACATCGAACCCGGCCTCAAGCAGTTGGTCCATGCCGGCAGTAATCTGTTCTTCGTCGGTCAACGACTGGCCGGCCAGCTCCGAGGGGTCCCTGATCAGCTTGAAGGCGTTCTGCTGCTGGTCGGCGTAGCTGATGAGGGGGCCCATATGGATGCCGTAGCTCCTGGCCTCATCCATTACATCTTTGATATAAGGTATCCACTGTTCAAGATTAACTGTTTTCAGCATATGAAACGTCAAAGCATTTTGTCGGTTTCTAAACATCCACTTCAGCAGATTCGATGCATACTGCCTGGCATTGGGATATTCGGGCCGCAGCAGGAAGTCCGACGCAGGAATCGGGTGCTGGGTGTGTTCGTGAAAACCTCTCCAATCGAAGGAGGGAACATCATCGCTGCCCGTGTAGATCCAAGGCAGCTTGCCCTGGGTGAGGGGACGGAAGTGGGCCTCCTCGGGGTGAATCCAGAAGGCGCCAAGGTCTTGGGCTATCTTGTAGAGGCCGTAGGCCGCACCTGTCTCAGAGGCGGCCATGACGACAAGCCCTGCGACCTCCTGCCCCGCCTCGACGCACTCGATGCGATACCCCTGTTGGCCAAGCACCGAATCCAGCGATTGGTCCAGCAGAACGCTGACGGTGGCATGGGGCGACCCTCCCGTCTCGGGATCAGCTCCGGTGACTGCCGCCATGGTGTCCCGCAGATCCTGCGCCGCCAGTTTCAGCCCGAGCCCGGCACCATCGGGGACAACAACGGCCACGCCCACGCGCCCATCCCGAACCAGGTCCGGAGCTCCCTTCTCAGGCGCCGCAGCGTCCTTGGAGCCACAAGAGAGTGTGGTAACCACTACGCAAAGCAAGCTCGCAAATCGGTGCATCGGAACTCCTTCTACAGCCTTGGGTCCTGCCCGGAACCGCCCCACGGCAGACCTCCAATTGGTGCAACGGATGTAACATAGCCTAACGTATCTTTCAGCTCAACGATGGTTCGACGAGACTGGGTATACTGGCAGTGCGTCTGCGTCGGGCGGGGGGGGATCTGAGAAGTCTGTTCAAGCGGCCCTGTTCTCAGCGGCCGAATCCATCCTGGCAGACAGCACAATGTGGCTCAGCACGCCAAGCAAAGCAGCAAAGAGCAGCAGTGCACCGGCAACCTGATAGGCCACGGTGTATGTTCCGGTGGCATCCACAATTCGGCCCGCAAGGTATGGCCCGAAGACGCCTCCAACGCCCCATGCCGTGAACAAGATGCCGTAGTTGAGTCCCAGATTCTTGGTGCCCCATAGGTCTGCGGCAGATGCCGGGAAGAGGGAGAGACAGGAGCCATAATTGAATCCCACCAGGGCCGCGCCCACAAGAAAGCCCGTGGTAGTGGAGAACTGGTCAAAGAAGAACATCACCGTTGCCTGCATGAGAAAGACGCTGACCATGGAGGCAACTCGGCCGATGACATCAGAGACCAGCCCTGCCACCACCCTGCCGCCTGCGTTGAACAGAGCCATAAGTGCCACGAAGAGAAACCCGGCCTTGATGGAGCCATTGGACTGGAACGAGACTATCTTCGCAACGTGGCCGATAATCATCAGGCCCGCCGTCGCTGCGCAAGCGAACTGCACGTAGAGCGACCAGAACCATGGGGCCTTGATGACGTCCCGCCAGGTAGCATCAGCCAGCGCTGCTTTAGTGACCTTCTTGTTGGCAGTTGCGGCGCCGGTTTGGACCTCGCCGGGCTTGGGATTGACGAGGAACTGCGCAGAAATACCGGCAACGAACAAGAAGAGTATGCCCAGGGTTCGGAAGGCACCTGGGACCCCCATGGAGCCCAGCATGGCTTTGGAGAGCGGGGCGATGTATACCGGGGCCAGACCGAACCCTGCTACAACGATCCCCGTTATGAGCCCCTTCTTCTCGGGCCCGAACCACTTGACCGCGGCAGGGGTAGCTGCGGCATAGCCAAGCCCGATTCCAGTTCCCGCCATGAGCCCGAACCCAACCAGCAGGGGCCACGCAAGGTCGGGGGCGCCGAAGCTGGCCACTATCATGCCAAGACCGCAAAGCACGGCGCCCACGGTTGCTATGGCCCTGGGTCCAACACGATCCTGAAGTCGGCCCGCCGGTATCATGATCAGCGCAAAGCAGGCGATAGCCACGGTGTACGGCAGCGTCGCCTGAGTCTGGAGCCAGCCAAAGCCCCCTGCCTCCACGGGCTCCGTCAACTGCTTGCTGAACATGCTCCAGGCATACAATATGCCCAGGGCGAGGTTCAGGCCCAGCCCGGCCCCAGTCACTACCCAACCTTTCTTTGACATGTGATCTCCTCGGATCCCGAAAAAACGGGCGGATACTAGCTCAAGCTATGGGGGGTATCAATGGGAATACCAGCAAGTTAACGGGGGTGTATCTGCCTCCGAGACCAGAAATGCCCCATTTCCGGCCTTTCGCCTCAACTAGGCAGGCGCATGGCCATTGGTCATGGTATGACAAACGACTTACGATGCATTAACGGAGACGTATCAATATGGAGCATCATAACGTTTATCGTACGCTCCATGCCTCTTAAGTTGGTTGTTCCAGAAAGAATTCGCTATTCCACCAGCAATTACCAGGCGCAGAACCACCTGGCCCAGACCACGGAACCGCTCCCTCCCCGAGAACTTGCGCAACTGTTTGGCATCGAAAGCTCCCGTGCTGCCAAACTCCACCCCGAACTGCCTCATCTGGGCGTAGAGCTTCCTGGTCATGCGGGGCGGCATGAACCTGATGCCCTCAACACCGCCGCGTAACATAGTTCCAAGATGGCGCGAGCCCAGGCGCTGGGTCAAACGGACCAGGTAGCGTTCCAGGGTGCGCAGATGGAAGGCCTCGGGGAAACCGCATTGGATGAGAAAAGCCATGGGAGGATTGCCCCCCTTGCCCTGCAACGGCTCAAGAGACTCGATGAAGGCCTTGACGATGGAGGGCATGGCATCAGAGTAGAGTGGGAACGCCAGCAGCACCGCCTCGGCACCGGAGTAGGCCAGCGTGGCAGCTTCCTGGCCCCCTTTGAGGGCCAGGTGGTGCACCTCGGTAGTGTTCCCGGGGGTTGATGTGAACCCCTCCACGAATCGGTCCAGCAGCAGCATGGAGTTGCTCTTGATTCCCCGTGGAGAACCGTTAATTATTGTTAATCGCATGGCAAACATCTCCTATGCTTTGATTGGTATTTACAAACATTGCCAGCTCGGTGCGGAAGTTCTTCACCGTATATCCCACGGTGTCCCGGATGATTTCCAGGTCTTCACCTGTGGCATCCCCCGGTTCGACCACAAGGCCCAGCTTCGGCCGCTTGTCATACCGAGAAGCATGCCTGCACTCACCCTCCACCACCTGGATGTAGGGCAGCAAGAGGGGCAGGAAGCGTTCGTTGGCCCGACGCATCAATGCACTGACGTGGCCCATGATTACGGGCGATGCGAAGAGCACAAGGTCCGCTGCCACCACGCCCCTGCACACCTCAGCCCCATCATCCTTCAAGGTGCAGATGCCCGGAGTCTTGGTCCAGCAGTGGAAGCACCCGGTGCAGGCATGAAGGTCCAGTTCTCGAATCCGAAGCTGAGAGACATCATGGCCAGCCGATTCAAGTTCGCCAGTCAGCCCCTCCAACCACGAATCCAGCCCAAATCGCTCGGGGTTTGGATTCCCGTTCAGGATCAGAACCTTCATGTTGCCTCCTTCGTGACGAGCCCGACCGAATTGGCGATATTCGCCGAACGCCGACATAATACAAAAAAAACCACTTTGGCAAACGGTCAATTCGAATATGTGTAGATTTGGCTCCCACGAAGATGATGAGCAGGGTCTTCTTTCCGCCCACCCGTGACACAACCGTGACGATTCGGCGCTACAACGATTGCGGCGGGGCCGGAACTCCGAACCTCGCATGGCACAAATCCGGAGGTATGCCAGATGACCTGGGAGATTCACGAAGACGCAAGGGAAGAGGCAGCAAATTCAACGCTTCACGGGCTGGGCGCAGCCCTTGCTGCTGTGGGGCTGGTCCTGCTGGTCCGCTCGTCGCTGCAGCAAGGAGGGATAGAGCGGGTGGCCTCCATGGCCATCTTCGGTGGCAGCATGGTGCTGCTCTATCTCTGCTCGGCCCTATACCACGGGGTGATGGTGCCCAAGGCGAAACGGATCCTTGAGATCTTCGACCATTCGGCCATCTACCTGCTGATTGCAGGCACCTACACCCCAATAGCGGTACTGGGGCTGAACGGCCCCTTGGCATGGTCCACCCTGGCCGTTATCTGGTCCATCGCCGCTGCCGGAATCTTCATGCAGGTGGCCTTCCCTGGCCGCTTTCGAACGGCAATGACGGTAATGTATGTGGCCATGAGCTGGCTGGTGGTAATACCTTTGGGCCAGATGATACAACTGATGCACCCAATGGCCCTGGTGCTGATTTTCACCGGGGGCGTATTTTACACAGGCGGTGTGTATTTTTACTACAAGAAACGGTTTTACTTCAGTCATGCCGTATGGCACCTGTGCGTCATGGCAGGGTCTGCCTTTCATTTCTTCGCAATATTTTTGTATTTGTAATATGCGTATCTAAGCGTTCGAGGGTGGTCTCCGCCCTGCCCATATCGCCCCACTGGCATCAATTTGCGGCAGGCCTGGCGCAACGAACACCACCCAAGCAGCATTCCTCGTGAAAACAGTGCCTAGGCGCGGCTCTTCTATGATAGACGGGGCGAGGTTCAAAGTCCAAAAAAGGTCTCGTACCCCTAGCGATGCGACTGCTGGCTATCACCCCTTCACAAGGGCCCCATGGTGGATAAGCCTCTGATGGCGCTCCATCGTATGTTTCGTATGCACAATCTGAGACAAACTCAGTTGCGTTGCCCAACATGTCATACAGCCCGAACGCATTTGGCTTCTTCTGCCTGACCGGACGAAGATTACCGTCAGGTAATGGTGGCTCGACCCGGCCCTCCCACATCCACCACTCGTACTCGTCAAGGCACTCGTGTGTTTCACCACACATAAAAGGCAACGAACTGCCAGCTCTGGCAGCATACTCCCACTCGGCCTCTGTGGGCAGGCGGCCTCCGACACGAGCGCAGAACTCGTTCGCAGCATCAAAGTTCGGAACGCTGAAGACGGGAAACTCGCCGCTACCCAGGCGGCCCAGTGGGCATGGTCGCTGCGGATAATCAGGCATGAAGAAGGCCCATTGTCGCTCCGTTACTTCGGTCTCCATCAACTCAAACTTGGCGACCCGCACGGGATGCTTAGGCCTGGATTTCTTCTCACAGTAGGGTTCACCTTCCTCGCATCCCATTTCGTACTCGCCGGCTGGAATTGGCACCCACACGAAGCAGATAGACCCCATGAGACACTCTCCCAAGCAACTACCGCAGACTCCTCCACAACCATCCGGACCGCACTGTCGTTCGCCGCAATCTGGCACGCAACCGCCTTGGTCCTCCTCGGACCATTCGTCTGAACGCCCCGACGCATCACCAAGGGGCGGCGTCCCTGAACTGCAGGAAGATGTCAGAAGCAGAGCCAAGGCCACGACGGAGGCCAGGGATGCCCCCATGAGCCGATACCCATGCAGGGCAGCGTGGGCCGGCGAACGCCCAGCGGAGACGGGGTCCAGAGACCAAGGCCTCTTTGCAGGCAACTCTGGGCATTGACTGCCACGACGGTCGACACTCCTAGGCAACTTAGTTCCCGTGTGCATCACCACTCCTCCAGCACTGGCACGTCCGGTTCCTCCGGGCACTCTAAGCCCAATTCTGGTACGACGACGATGCAGGAATCATCCTCTGACGACAAGCCAAACACCTCTTCAGACATCTCAGCGGCACTCTCCTGGTAGTCCTGCGACATTCGTCCTGGCACAAGAGCCAGAATCTGCTTCTTGATCCCAGACCGACCCGTCGGTGCTGATGTGCTCTTCGCAGCCCAGGCGAAACCAATCCGAAGATCGGCGTCACAACCGGTGAACAATTCTGAGCTTATGGGGTGCATGTCGTGGGCTACCCAGGTCGTAGAGAGCCATTGCGGAGAAACCAGAACAACGGGGCTGGCCACGCCACGTACCACCATGTACATGGCTCGCTGTACATTCTGCGAATCGATGGCGCCCCAGGACACCACAAAATAGGCCTGGCCTCTCTGCGGAGGATTGGCAGGCGCCCACGTGCCTGCACTGACCCTTGGCAGAGTCGGCGTGTGGCTCTCGGTAACCGTTATGTAGTGCCAAAGCGCCTGGGGCACCCCATCCGCCGAGAACGTTCTAAAACTCACACCAGCGGAACCGGAATATGAGTAGGCTATCATAAAGCCACTTCCGACTGCGGCAACATCTGCCCAAGGCGCCTGAGGCAGACCAATCACAGGTTCTTCCATACCGCTCACAGGATTCCCATTAGCCCTAAATACCGCATACCGCAAAGACCAGGTTCCTGACCAATGCTTCTTTGTCCAAACAATCACATATCGATCTTCATTTGCCCAGAAAGCGCTAACACGTGGGTTTTGCAACGTTTCATTTTGCACGTTGGTTAAGTCAATTGTATAATTCAGCCCCAGCGGTGTCCCATTGGCATCATAAACCTGTCTATTGATGCTAGATATATTATAAACATAGTTATGACTCCTCCACACGGCCACAACACGATCAGAGCTGGGCATCACGCTAGAGGATACATGATCTTGCATCCATTGACCATCATCATTAATTCTAGCCTCGCCCGCAACAGGGGTTAGTGTGCTTGACAACAGGCGCCCGAAGCTGTCCCAAAGATCCCAACTCAGGTAATGCCTTCTCAACCAGCTGCCAAACCATTGGTAGTTGGCACTGGACGACATTGGCGATACAGTTGGAAAATGAAACGTAGTCCATTGATCACGTGGAGGCTCATTAAATAATACCATGTTCTCCAATACATGATTAGTGGTGTGCCTGATCACACCAAGTATTCCTCGGTACTGCCAGTTGTCGGCCCTCTGTTCATGGGCGATAACGTACCGATCCTGCCCACGACGGTTGGCTCGAATGTATGGAGACAGCCTATCAACGGTGCTCGATGGTGAGAATTCCCACGATTCGGGAACCGTTGCCGGGCAATCCGCCTGCACGGGCGAGGCGGCCGTGAGCCACAGGAGCAGAACCACAACCAAGCCGAAGAGTCGCTTTGCCTCTGGCGAAGGACGAAAGCATTTGTGCCAGTTACCAAACACCTCTCTTCCGATTAGGGGTCGTGTTCTCAGGGGGGGGGGGGGGGGCCCCGTTTTGGCCTCTTTCCGCAACAAGGGATTTTTCGCCTGTTTCTGGTGGGGGGGTTCTCCCGGCCGTGGGGA